>DKPB01000091.1 GCA_002471015.1 Stenotrophomonas sp. UBA7346 | reverse complement strand
TAGCACGTTGTCCGTCCTGATGACTCGCGGCAGGCCGCGCTGAGCTGCCAGCCTGTCCAGTACCCTAGATACCCCTTGGCCCGATATCGCTCGCTCCACTTCGATGGCAACTGCCTCATGGGTCGCATCGTCGACGATGGTCAGACACTTGATCACCCGACCCTCAGAAGTTCGATCAAACACGAAGTCCATCGACCACACTTCATTTGCAGCGAACGGCCGTATCAGCGGCTGTCGCTCGCCCACTGCGACCTTCTTGCGCTTCCTGCGGCGCACTTGTAGACCGGCTTCCTGGTACAAGCGCTCCACCCGCTTGTAGTTCACAACAAGCCCTTTTTGCCGAAGCTTCAGATGAATCATGCCCACACCGTAGCGTTTGTACCGTTGCGCCAAAGCGACGATCTGCTCACGAAGCTCGGCGTTGTTGTCGGGCCTGGGCACATATCGCAACGCGCTGGCGCTCATGCGCGCTACCGCCAGCGCTCGTCGTTCGCTCAACCCCTTCTCAACCATGCTCCGCACCAGCAGCCTGCGCGCTGGTGCAGTCACCACTTTTTTCGCAATGCGTCCTTGATCACGTCGTTCTCGAATACCTGCTCAGCCAGTAGCTTCTTTAGGCGCGCGTTCTCCGCTTCCAGGTCCTTCAGCCGCTTGGCATCGGGCACGCTCATACCGCCGAACTTGCTGCGCCACAGGTAGTACGAGGCCTCGCTGAAGCCGTGCCGGCGGCAAAGATCCTTGATGGGCATACCTGCTTCAGCCTCACGCAGGAAGCCAATGATCTGTTCTTCGGTAAAGCGCTTCTTCACGTCCAATCTCCTTGTCATTGAGGATTGGACTCCAAACCGTTGTGCTACTCAATCTTGGGGGGACGTCGGGCGCGTTGACCTTCGGTTATCAGCAGCAGCACGGCGCCACCACTTTGTCCGGCTATGGCCGCTTTGATGGCAGCCAAAGCCATCTGGATGGCTACCGCGAGCATGGCCTGCAGACGTACGACCTGGTCTATGCACGGCAGACCGTGCGCAATAGCGGGTTGGCGCTGGGCTTTGACGGTAGCTACAGCTGGCAGGGTGAGCGCTTGCAACTGCGGCCGTTCTGGAAGCTGGAGTACCGGCAGTCGCTGTCCAACAACGGTGATGCGTGGATGAACTATGTGCAGCAGCCCAGTACGGATGGCTATCTGCTGAAGATGCAGGGCTACGCCGACAACATGCTGACTGCCGGGTTGGGCCTGGACATGCAGACCCGCAATGGCTGGTTGATCTCGCTGCTGTTCGGTCGAGACCAAGGCAGCAATAGCGCCTCCAGCAACAGTGTTGGTCTGCGCGTCAGCTACGGCAAGGGAGGCGCAGGTAGCGGCAACGTGGGCGCAGCTGACGGGGTCGGGCTCGATGAGTGCCAGGGCCGGCGTTGCCGGCGTGGCACTGGCATGCAGGGGCACGGGGAGCAGATCCGGCCCTGACCGCGTCCCGATGTGGTGATGGCAACGCCCGGCCCCCCAAGCCGGGCGTTGTCGTTCCAGCCCCGGTAAGCTGGTTGCCAATGTGATGATTGGCTGAACGAATTGGACGCCCGGAGTACCCAAATCGCCCCTTGCCACGCACTGCATGGTCAAGGGGGCGCCGCGCCTGTCGCCCCCGCCATTGGGAGCTGCAGATGACAAGCGGGAGAGGCCGGTGCCGCAGGCGCTGGCGTGGAGGCGGTGATGGCGCCGGCTGAACAGGAACAGCCCGGCCGCGAGTTCGCGGCCCGCGCGGTCCATGACTACAGCGCCGAGCTGCATCGCTTCCTGCGTCGACGGGTGGCCGAGGCCCAGGACCTGGGGGACCTGGTGCAGGAGGTCTACCTGCGCCTGCTGCGGGTGCAGAACATCGAAACCGTGCGCAATCCGCTGGCCTACATCTATGGCATCGCCGCGCATGTGGCCAGCGAGTTCAACATGCGCCAGCGGCAGGGGCGCATGGTCTACGACTCGACCGTGGTCGAGGCGGTGGCCGAGAACCCGGGGCCGGCGGCATTCAGCGAAGGTGGCGGGTTCTTCGAACGGCAGGTGGGGGATGCGCTGGCACAACTGCCGCCCAACCGCCTTGCGGTGCTGCTGCTGGAGCGGCGTGAAGGCCTGAGCCATGCGCAGATAGCCCAGCGGCTGGGGCTGAGCGTGCATACGGTGAAGAAATACAGTGTTGAAGCGCTGGCGCATGTACGCGCGAGCTTGGAACGATGAACAGGATGTGGACCTTGCCCCGGGCAAGGCGGGTGAAAGCATGAATATCTATCGCACATCGCCGCAACAGAGCCGCGAGCGCGCCGCACGCGAGGCCGCCGAGTGGCTGCAGGTCATGGGTGGCACGCCCACGGACGCCGACCGCAGTGGCTTTGCGGCCTGGGTGGCGCGCTCGCCGCTGCACCTGGAAGAACTGTTGATGGCGCAGTTGGTGGAGCGCGAGCTGGCTGCCAGTGCGGCGCTGCAGGCGTTTGACCTGGACGCGGTGCTGGCGCAGGCCCAGGCGCAGGACAATGTGGTGGCGCTGCACGATGCACCGGTAGTGGCACCGGCCGCCCGCCCGGCACCGGCCGCGACGGTGGCGCGTGGTCGTCGGCGCCGCTTCGGCTGGGCGCTTGCTGCCGGTGTTGCCGCCTGCGCGGTGCTGCTGGGCAGTTGGAAGCTGCTGCAGCCGGAAGTGCCGGTTTACCAGTACGCCAGCGCGGTGGGCGAGCAGCGCAGCATCGCCCTGGCCGATGGCTCGATGGTGACCCTGGCGCCGGCCTCCTACATCGCCGTGCGCTTCAGCGCCGGGGTGCGTGACATCGAGCTGCGTGACGGCGAAGCCACGTTTGATGTGGCCCATGACAGCAGCCGTCCGTTCCGGGTGCATGCTGGTGACAACATCGTGCAGGCGGTGGGTACGCGCTTCACCGTCAACCGCTTGCCGTCGGGCACGCTGGTGGCGGTCAGCGAGGGCAAGGTGAAGGTCACCGCCACCGGCAACTGGCTGGAATCGCTGTGGCGCGATGACGCCGCCACGCTGGAAGCGGGCAAGGCCAAGGTGGAGTCATTGGGCCGCCCAGCGGCGTTGTCCGCCGGTGAGCAGGCGCGCATCCCGCAGGGCCAGCAGGCCATGCTGCGGATGCCATTGGAGGTGCCGAACGAACCCGCCGATGGCAAGCGCCGGTTGAGTTTCCGCAACGACACACTGGCCGACATCATCAGCGAGTTCAATCGCTACAACCCGCGCCCCATCGTGGTCACCGATCCGTTGGTCCGCGAGCAGCGCTACAGCGGCGTGTTCTATGCCGACGATGCCGACTCCTTCCTGCAGTTCCTGGAATGCTGCTCGCAGCTGCGGGTCAGCCGCCAGCCCGATCGTAATGTCATCGACGGACGCAGCAGCCAATAGGTGTTGCCGCGTTGTTGGAAAAATTATTTTTCCAATGAGTACCCTTTTCGCCCACTCGGACACACGGATGTAACAAGAGGCCGGTTTCGCCAGCAGGCGGCACCGGTTGCGTCGGTAACCATTCGATGTCTTTCGGGGGCGAATTATCCATGGGGTCCAGCATCATTCTTCACAAAAACACGTTGGTGACGGCAGTGGCGGTAGCGCTGCTGCTTGGCACCGGCAATGTTGCATCGGCGCAGTCGGCACAGGGGGCCGTGCAGGCGACGCAGGCAGCGGTGTTTCCGTTCGATGTCCCGGCGCAGCCGTTGGCATCGGCACTGGAAGCGTTCGCCGAGCAGAGCGGCCTGCAGGTGGTCTATGCCGGCGATGCCGGTGGCAGCGTGCGCAGCGCTGCGATCAACGGCACGCTTGATGCCGACAGCGCCTTGCGGCAGCTGCTGGCACCTACCGGCTATGTGCATGCCTTCGTCAATGCCAAGACTGTGGCCATCCGCGCACGTGACAGCGCCGGCGACGTGGTGCAGCAGGGTGGCGATGCGGAAACGCTGGAGACCATCAATGTCACCGGTACTTACTTGAAGAACATCGATCCGGCCTCGCCGCTGATCGTGATCGACTCGCAGCTGATCGAAAGCCGCGGCTACGCCTCGATCGAGGACGTGCTGCGCAACCTGCCGCAGAACTTCTCCAACCGCACCAGCGCCTCGCGCGCGCTGGGCGAGGTGGAGTACGGCAGTACGTATGGCGACGGTGTGTCCGGGCTGGGTTCGTCCGGTGCCAACCTGCGTGGCCTGGGCAGCCGTTCAACGCTGATCCTGGTGGATGGCCGCCGCCGCAGCGGCTCGGCGCAGGCGCAGGGCGCCTATACCGATATCTCCTCCATCCCGGTGTCGCAGATCGAGCGCATCGAGGTGCTCAGCGACGGCGCCAGCGCCATCTATGGCTCCGATGCGGTCGCCGGTGTGATCAACATCGTGCTGAAAAAATCCTATGACGGCACCACCGCGCAGGCGCGTCATGAGAACTCCAGCACCGGCGCTGATGTCTCGCGCCTGGACCTGGCGCATACCTTCGGCTACGGCAGCGGTCACGTGACCACCGCGGTGGGCCGTGAGCGCAGCCTGCCGGCCGATGTGAACAGCCTGATCCACTCGGGCCCGAACGGGCGGGGTGACTTCAGCGACCGTGGCGGCATCAATGGTCGTACCCGCAACAAGGGCCAGCCGGGCGTGGTCTATGAATCCGAAGACTTTGGCATCGGCTACCACTTCACGGGCGAGGTGATCGGCGTGATCCCTGGCGGCCAGGATGGCAGCGCGCTGGATCCGGGCAGCCTGCTGCCGTATGACCCGGCCACTGCGCCGTCCACCTATGAGCGCAGCCGCATCGGTCCCAAGGTCGAAAACACCTATGCGCGCATCAGCGGCGTGCATGATCTGGGCGCCACCACCGAGTTGAACTATGGCATCAGCCATGTGCGCCAGATCAACAAGGAAAACTGGCGGCCGACGCTGTTCGACTTCGGCATCTTCGAGGACGACTACAACGCTTATATCCCGGAGAGCAACCCGTACAACACCTTCGGCCGTGATGTGCTGGTGGGCTACTCGTTCGAGCGCGAGTTCAACGGCATGAACCTTAGCGAGGACCAGAAGCAGACCAATACCGATGCCCATATCGGCATCAACGGCAAGTTGCCGTTCGCCAAGGGCTGGGACTACGAAGCAACCTTCAGCACTGGCCGCGAGAAGGGCACCACCTCGGCGCTGATGGACCTCACCGGTTCGATGGGCGCTGACGGCTATGCGCGCACGCTGGAGGTACTCAACGGCCTGAATGTGTTTGGCGATGGCAGCAACGAGGCCATCGTCGCGCGCAACCGTGAGCTGTTGCAGAGCCTGGTCGAGCGCCATGTCTACCGCTTCCAGGCACGTGCCAACACCATCGACCTGCTGACCCGTGGCGAACTGTTTGCGTTGCCGGCCGGCAAGATCGAAGCCGCCTTCGGTGCCCAGCATCGCGAGCAGCGCTACAGCTTCGAAAGCAACCTGGGTGAGCGCCTGTCCACCGAGAGTGAAGGCAAGTCCGAGGCCTTGTTCACCGAAATCGGCATTCCGCTGCTGAAGGACAAGCCCATGGCCAAGCTGCTGAGCCTGACCGTGGCCGCCCGCTATGAGCGCTTCGACCAACGCGGTGACAGCGCGCTGCGCGATTCGTCCTACGGCCTGGGTGAGCTGGGCGGCTTCGACGTGGAGCAGCTGACCGGCCTGCGCAATGATGGCGCAGACGACATCACCGGCAGCGACAGCATGGTGTCGCGCAGTTTCAGTCGCACCAGCCCGCTGGCACGGTTGGCGTGGAAGCCGTTCGACCAGCTGCGCCTGCGCGCCACCTGGGGCGAGTCCTTCCTGGTGCCGCAGGCCCAGCAGCAGTTTGGCCAGCTGATCATGGACGACTACACCTCGCGGGTGCTCTTCAACGGCGGGCAGCTGCCCGACGGTGTGACCCAGGTGGTCGCCCTCAGCGGCCCCAATGCCAACCTCAAGCCGCAGGTGGCCAGCGTGGTGACCTATGGCTTTGACTGGGTGCCCGGGTTCGCCACCGGTCTGCAGCTGTCGGCCACCTACAACCGCACCAGCTTCGACAACTACATCGGTGACCCGCTGTCGGGCCTGACCTATTCGGAGGTCTTCAAGGACATCAGCAAGATGCCCGAAGGGACCTTCACTGTTGGCGAGAACGGGGTGATGTTGTGGGACAACCGCGCCATCAACTTCCTCGGCCGCCGTTCGCGCAGCATCGACACCACTGCCAGCTACTACTTCGGCAATGACTGGGGCGACTGGCGCATCGAGCTCAACGCAGTGCGCACGCTGGAACTGACTTCGCGCTCGCTGGCGTCGATGCCAACCTTGACCTACTCGGACAGCGAGCTGGGCCCGAGCAAGTGGGCCGGTGACCTGTTTGTCGGCTGGGAAGGCACTGCATGGTTCGCGTCGCTGGGCAGCCATTACAGCGCCGCACACCGCGTGCTGTACCCGCTGTCGGCCGTCGCCACCGACTACAACGATTTCATCCCCAACGAGAACCCGCGCACGCGCTCGGCGTCCTACACCACCTTCGACGCTCAGCTGGGCTACCGCAAGCGCCAGCGTGACGGCTGGTTGGGCGGGGTGACCGCGCGCCTGGGCGTGCAGAACATGTTCGACCGCGACTATCCATTCGTCGACAACATGTCCGGCTTCGTCTCCAACCGCGTCAACATCCGTGGCCGGGTGCTGTACCTGGACATCAAGAAAGAGTTCTGAGGCAGCGCCCGGATCGTGCAACAGCGTGGCGCGCCGATCCTCGTCGGCGGCGCGCCGCATCCACCGCAAGGAAATCCATGAAGTCCATCGCTTACACCACGCGCATCTGCCTGCTGTCCGCTGCGGTTGCCTCCGCCATCGCGCTCAGTGCCTGTACTCCTTCTGCGCCGGATTCGGCACCTGCACAGCAGGCCGCGGCGGCACAGGCGGCCAGCGCTGCCTACAGCATCCGCGGCACGCTGCCGGACCTGGCCGATGGCACCGAGCTGAAGTTGCTGGTGCCGTCGCTGGCCACCGATCCGCTGCATGTCGAGCCGGTTGCCACCGCCACCGCGCAGGGCGGGGCCTTCGTGCTCAGCGGCCAGGTGCAACAGGCCGTGCCGGCGGTGCTGATGGTCGGCACTCTGGGCTCGGTCAAGCTGGTGCTGGAACCGGGTGAGCTGCGTATCGAGCAGGGCCCGCTGGGTCCGGTGGCCAAGGGCGGCAGCCTCACCGAGCGGGTTTATGGCTATCTGGAGGATCCGGCCTATGTGGCCGCGTTCAAGGCCAACCGCGAAGCCAACCGCAAGGCCTTCGAAGGTGTGGATGAGAACGACGAGGCGGCGATGAAGGCTGCGCGTGAGTCGGTGGCAGCACCGTTTGCGGCCTTGGCCAAGGTCCGCAACGATTACGACGCGCCGCTCATCGACGGCAACGGCCCGACCCTGCTCAAGCTGCTGGTGCTGAGCGAGAACTACGACTGGAAGCGCTACGACATGGCGCGCCGCGTGCAGCTGCTGGCCAGCTACAAGCAGGAGCTGGGCGGACATCCGCTGATCATCCAGATGGAGCAGGCCGCGGCCGATTACGCCAAGATCCAGCAGCTGGCCGAGAAATTCGGACCGGGCAAGCCCTATGCCGATATCGAGGCGGTCGGGGTGGACGGCAAGGTGGTCAAGCTGTCCGAGGTGCTGGCGCGCAACAAGCTGGTGCTGCTGGATTTCTGGGCCTCCTGGTGCGGCCCGTGCCGGGGTGAATTCCCGCATCTGCTGAAGGTTTACCGCGAGTTCCACGCGCATGGCTTCGAGATCTACGCCGTGTCGCTGGACGAGGACAAGGACGATTGGACCAAGGCCATGCAGGAAGAGGGCGGTAGCAACGATCTGCCCTGGATCAACCTGCAGGCGCCGGGCTTCGAGGACAAGGCTGCGCAGACCTATGGTGTGGTGCAGCTGCCGCAGAACTACCTGATCGCCGGTGACGGCACGATTGTCGGCGTCGGCATGCGCGAGTGGGATGTGGAGCGTGCGGTGCGTGCGCAGATCAAGAAGGTTGAAGATGCGCCTGCACGTTGATGTCCTCCGCCGCGCGGCACTGACTGCGCTGTTGCTGCTGGGCGTATTGCTGCCCGGCAGCGTGCTGGCACAGGTGCAGGCCGAGCTGGTTGCGGCACAGCGCTCGGTGCAGCCGGGCCAGCCGTTGCAGTTGGCGCTGCGCATGCAGCATGACCCGCATTGGCACAGCTTCTGGAAGAATGCCGGCACTGGCCTGCCGACCAAGCTGATGTGGGACTTGCCCCCGGGTTGGACGGCCGAGGCCATCCAGTGGCCCACCCCCATCCTGGTGCGCGACCGCGAAGGCAATATCACCGGCCACGGCTACGAAGGGCTGTCCTACCTGCCGGTGCGGCTGATCGCGCCGGCCGACCTGAAGCCCGGCAGCGAGGTTGAGCTGAAGGCACAGGCACGCTGGTTGATGTGCGAGACCGTGTGCATCCCGGGCAAAGCGGCGGTGAGCCTGCGCGTGCCGGTGAGCAGCGATACGCCGGTGGCGGACGCCGCTGTACAGGCGGCCTTGGAAGCCTTGCCGATGCCCGCATCCAGCGAAGGCTGGAAGCTGGCGGCAACCCGCGAAAAAGACGGCCTGACCCTGCGTGTGGCAGCACCGGCCGACATGGCTGACCTGCACTTTTTCCCGGCCGATGAATTCGTGTCGTACAAGGTGCCGCAGACCATCGGCAATCGCGGTGCCCGCGCCTTGCTGAAGCTGCCACTGGATGCGGCCGAGACCATGCCGGCCGATGCCATGCTGCGTGGCGTGCTGGCCTATAGCGATGCGCAAGGCGCCTACCGTGGTGTTGCCATTGAGCTGCCCTTCGTGGCCGAAGCGGAGGCCACCGCACTGGTCGGCACCGAGGATCTGGGCGCGGCACCGACCTCGACGGACGCTGCTGGCGGCACACAGCTGTCGTTTGTGGTGCTGCTGTTTGCTGTACTCGGTGGGCTGATCCTCAATCTGATGCCCTGCGTGTTCCCGGTGTTGGGCCTGAAGGTTGTCGGCTTCATCGAGCAGGCCGGCAATGACAGGCGCAAGGTCAGCCTGCATGCGCTGTCGTTCACCGCTGGCGTGCTGCTGTCGTTCTGGGCGCTGGCCGGGCTGCTGGCAGTACTGCGCGAGGGCGGGCAGCAACTGGGCTGGGGCTTCCAGCTGCAGTCGGCGCCATTCGTATTCGTGCTGGGGCTGGTGATGCTGGCGTTCGCGATGAACCTCAGCGGCGTGTTCGAGGTGGGCATGCGCGCCACCGGCATCGGCTCCAGCCTGCAGACGCGTACTGGCGTGGCGGGCAGCTTCTTCAGCGGCATGCTGGCCACCGTGGTGGCCACGCCGTGCAGCGCGCCGTTCCTGGCACCGGCGCTGGGTGCTGCGCTGGCGCTGCCCACCGCACAGTCGTTCGTGGTGTTCACTGCGATCGCGCTGGGCCTGGCGCTGCCGTATCTGCTGTTGTCGGTGTTCCCTTCGCTGGTGAAGCTATTGCCGCGACCGGGTGCCTGGATGGAGACCTTCAAGCAGCTGATGGCCTTCCCGCTGTATGCCACCGTGGCCTATCTGCTGTGGGTACTGGCCGGGCAGCTGCAGGAAGCGGCATTGCTCAACGCCTTGCTGGCGCTGGCCCTGCTCGGGTTCGGCCTGTGGCTGTACGGCCGTGCAACCCGCCCGGGTGCCCGCGGCCCTCGTGCCCGGCTCAGTGCGCTGGCGGGCGTACTGGTGCTGGCCGCGGCCGTGCTGTTTGGCTGGCCGCGTGCGCCGGCGCCCGAGCAACTGCAATGGGAGGCCTGGAGCAGCGAGCGTGTGCAGCAGCTGCAGGCCGAAGGCCGGCCGATCTATGTCGATTTCACCGCGCGCTGGTGCGCCACCTGCCAGGTCAACAAGAAGGTGGTGTTCGCCTCGGCACGTGTGCGCGATTACTTCCGCGCGCACAACGTGGCGACGCTGAAGGCCGACTGGACCAATGCCGACCCGCTGATCACCGCCGAGCTGGAACGTTGGAATCGCAGCGCGGTGCCGTTCAACCTGGCCTATCCGGCCGGTGGCGGTGCACCGCGTGAACTGCCCGAGGTACTCACACCGGAGATCGTGCTCTCCGCGCTGGAAAACGCTACCCCACAAGGACGGGATTGAAACCCCGTCGCTGACTTCCCCGCGCCCCCGGGCGCATATCAAGAGAACGCAACGCATGATTTCGCAACGCCTGTTGTGCGCCGGCCTTGCGCTGGGCCTGATGGCAGCCTCCGCTGCCTCGGCCGAGCCGGTCAAGGTCAATGGCTTCACCCACGTCAAATCCCTCGATGGCATCGATGAGTACCGGCTCGACGCCAATGGCCTGAGCATATTGCTGCTGCCCAACCACGCCGCACCGGTGGTGACTTTCCAGATGACCTACCGGGTCGGTTCGCGCAACGAGGTGACCGGCACCACCGGCGGCACCCACCTGCTCGAGCACCTGATGTTCATGGGCAGCACCAACTTCGACGGCGCGAACAACGTCGACACCTACCTGGACCGCGTCGGTGCCGGCTTCAACGCCACCACCTCGCTGGACCGCACCAACTACTACGCCACGCTGCCGCCAGCCGCGCTGGACGGTTACATCGCCATCGAAGCCGACCGCATGCGCGGCCTGCTGCTGCGCGAGAAGGACCGCCAGAGCGAAATGACCGTGGTGCGCAACGAGTACGAGCGTAACGAAAACAATCCCAATGGCGCCTTGATGAAGCTGATGTGGGCGACTGCCTTCAGCGCACATCCGTATCACCATCCGGTGATCGGCTGGCGCAGCGATATCGAGAAGGTGTCCATCGAGAAGCTGCGCGCGTTCTACGACACCTTCTACTGGCCGAACAACGCCACCGTCACCGTCGTTGGTGATATCGACAGCGCCCAGGTGCTGGCCAGCATCGGCGAGAAGTTCGGCAAGGTGCCGCGCTCGCCGCATGCCATCCCCGAGGTCTACACCACCGAACCGGAACAGCAGGGCGAGCGCCGGGTGACGCTGCGCCGGGCTGGCGAGACCGGCACGGTGATGATGGCGTACAAGGCCCCGGCGGGCCTGGACAAGGACATTCCGGCACTGAACGTGTTGGAGCTGGTGTTGCAGGGCGGCCGCAGCGCCCGCCTGCAGCGTGCGTTGGTGGATACCAGCAAGGCAGTGGCGGTATCGGGCGGCATGTACCAGCAGCGCGATCCCAGCCTGTTCATGCTCAGCGTGGCGTTGGCACCGGACAGCAAGCACGCGGACATCGAGCAGATCGTCCGCGACGAGATCGCCAAGGTTGCCCGTGACGGTGTCAGCGTCGAGGAGATCAAGCGCGTGCTCGGCCCGTACCGCGCCGAGGAAGCCTACCGCCGCGATGGCACCGACCAGGCTGCCGATGCGCTCAACGAGTTCATCGCGATGGGCGACTGGACCCTGTATTCCACCGCCCTGAAGGACCTGGAGAAGGTCACCCCGGCCGACGTGCAGCGCGTTGCCGGCAAGTATTTCACCGCAGAGCAGAGCACGGTTGGCTGGTTCGTGCCGGAGAGCAGCAAGTGAACAACGCAAAACGCATTCGACTGATTCCGCTGGCGCTGGCCGCCCTGTCCAGCCTTGCCGCATTTGCCGCCCAGGCTGGCGTGGCCGACACCGCCGTGCACGCCAAGGCGGCCGGCATCGACCTGATCGTCTACCCGATGGGGGTCAAGGACGTGGTCACCTTCACCGGCTCGATGCCGCTGGGTGATGCCTTCCTCGCCGCCAAGGCCGACAACCCGGCGGTACCGACGCTGACCGCGATGCTGCTGGAAGCCGGCACCACCCGTCGCGACAAGTTCGCCATCTCCGATACGCTCGACGGCATCGGCGCGCAGCTGTCCTTCAGCCCCAGCGCCGCGCGCATCGGCATCTATGGCAAGAGCCTGAAGCAGGACCTGCCGACCGTGCTCGACCTGCTCGCCGAGCAGCTGCGTGAGCCGGCGTTCACTGCCGAGGAACTGGCCAAGGCCAAGGTGCAGCTGGAAGCGGCGCTGCGCCAGGCCAGCGACAACCCCGGCGCGATGGCCCGCGAAACCATGATGCTGAGCATCTTCCCGGCCGGCAGCATCAACGCACCGGCACCGCGTGAAGCCATGCTCAAGGCAGTGCCGCAGGTGACGCTGGAGCAGATCAAGGCCTTCCACGCCAAATACTACGGCCCGGCGCATATGACCCTGGTGTTTGCCGGTGACGTTGATGCCAAGGCGATCGAGACCGCGGTTGCACATGGCTTCAACGGCTGGAGTGGCGGCGTCGATTACCTGCGTGATGCGCCGGCACGGCTGCCGGCCAAGGCCGCTGAGCACACCATTGCGATGAAGGACAAGGCCAGCGTCAGCGTGTTCCTGGGCCAGGCCACCGGCCTGCGCTACACCGATGCCGACTACCTGCCGATGACGGTGGGCGTGGACGTGCTGGGTTCGGGCTTCACCGGTCGCCTGATGGCGGCGGTGCGCGCGAAGGAAGGCCTGACCTACGGCATCGGCGGCAATCTGCTGGGCAGCGACTACATGGACGGCGGCCTGGGCATCAGCACCACTTTCGCACCGGAGCTGATGGACAAGGGCATCGCCAGCACCCGCCGCGAACTGCAGCGCTGGTGGAAGGACGGCATCACCGCCGAAGAACTGGATGCACGCAAGCAGGCGATGGTCGGCAGCTACCAGGTCGGCCTGGGCAATACCGACGGCATGTCGGCGGCGATCATCGGCACGGTTGAGCGTGGTGTAGGCCTGGCCTGGCTGGACAACTACCCGCAGGCGATCCAGTCGGTGACGCTGCAGCAGGTCAATGGTGTGATCCGCAAGTACGTGGATCCGCAGAAGATGGTGCTGGTCAAGGCTGGCACCTTCAAGAAGTAAGTCGCAGCCCCTGCCAAGTGGTTCGACACCAGCAAACGCCGGCGCAAGCCGGCGTTTGTTGTTCAGCGCGATGCAACCCATAACCACGTAGCCCGGGTAAGCGAAGCGCACCGGGATTGGTGCACAGGCGCGCTTTCAGATCGCACCCCGCTCAGCCACGTAGCCCGGGTAAGCAAAGCGCACCCGGGAAGACGACAGCCTCGTCAACGCGCCACGTTCGGATCAGGCACGCACGCTATTGGAAATGATCTCCACCCAATAACCGTCCGGGTCCTTGATGAAGGCCAGGCTCTTCATGCGGCCATCGGTCAGGCGCTTCTGGAACGGCACGCCCAGTTCCTCGAAACGCGCACAGGCCGCTTCCAGTTCCGGCACCGACACGCAGATATGGCCGAAGCCGCGCGGGTCGCTGTTGCCGTCGTGGTAGACCGGGCCTTCCTGGTTCTCGGTGCCATGGTTGTGGGTGAGTTCCAGCACACCGGGAATGCCGGCCATCCACAGGCGGCGCTCGGCATCGTCCTGCGGCACCTGCACCCCGGACGGCACATAGGCCAGGAAGTACAGGCTGAACTGCGCCTCGGCGAAATCACGCTGGTCGATCAGCTGGAAGCCCAGCACGCGCGTATAGAAATCCAGCGAGGCGCGAATGTCCTTGACCCGCAGCATGGTGTGGTTGAACACGAAGCCGTGGGTTTCGGCCGGCACCCGGGCGGCGACGCCGGGCTGTTGTGCAAGGGTTTGAAGGCTCATGGGGACAGTCCTGTAGCGATGAATGGGGTAAGCCGGCGTGCCTGCAAGGCAGCGGCATGCAGATAAAAAAAGTTGCATGTGAAATCGCCAGCGCAGCTTGCATGCGTCAATACAAAAAATCATCACCGCCAGACCTTTCGTGGCTAGGCGAGTGCGTGCGCGCTGGCTATGCTGCGTCGCAGGATAGTCGTTGTTCCCGTCGATTTGATGAAGCGTGCATGCACCACGGCTTCAAACGGCGGAAGCAACGCAGGCGCAAGGGCTGCGCCGGATGCTGGCGGGGAACGCCACCACGGATGGCGCTGCGGTGTGGCCAGGGCGGTTGACAAGCTTTCTCTGGTCGCGCTATTCATTGTATGTATATACAAATAACGAGGCTGTTCGGATCTCCATGTCTTTCCGTGTGTGGCTGCCGTTGCTGCTGATGCTGGTGCTCGCCGTTGAAGGCGTGCTCGGTGCATGGGCGAGCACGCGCATGGCACTGCACGTGGAAGATCCGATCGCTGGCAACCCGGTGGGCCGTGCGGCCAGCGCCAGTTGCGACCCTGCGCCGGCAACATCGGAGCGGTCTGCCAGCAACGCCGGCGCGCATGCCGCGCACGGCAGCAGCGCGCTTTCCCCCGCGGACGCCGATTGCAGCTGCGCCGACAGCCTGGGCTGCGATTGCCTGTGTGTGTTCACTGTCTACCCGCCGGCGACGACCTTGTGGTTCGCCGGCGCGCAGCCACCGGCAGCGGCCAACACGCCACTGCCATCGTTGGACCTGCCGGCAGACCGGCTGGCCCGCGTCTTCCGACCTCCCATCGCCTGAGCGGTTGTTCTCGCGTCACCACGACGTAGTAGTGAACCGTGCTCGCCCCCGCGACCGCGGCTATCGCCCCGAGACAGAATCCCAGCGAGAGAGAACATGTATTTGAAGCCCCAAGCCTTGGCTGCGGCCATTGGCACGCTGTTGTGTGCCAGCGCCGTCCACACCGCCAACGCGCAGGACGCGCAACCCCCGAATGAAGCCGCCCGCACGCTGGATGCCGTGCAGGTCACCGGCAGCCACATCAAGCGCGCGCAGTTGTCGGGCGTAGGTCCGGTCAGCGTGATCGACGCGCAGGCCATCGAACGTTCCGGCGCTACGTCGGTGGACACGCTGTTGCAGCGCCTGCCGGCCTCGGCCGGGTTTGCCGGCAGCCAGAGCAATGCTTACTGGGCCGAGAACGGCTATGGCACCACCCAGGTCAACCTGCGCGGCCTCGGCATCAACCGCACCCTGGTGCTGCTCAATGGCCGCCGCATCGTCAATGGCGGTACTGGCGCCAACAGCTCAGTCGATCTGAACATGATCCCGGTGGCGTTGATCGAGCGCGTGGAAGTGCTCAAGGACGGTGCCTCGGCCATCTATGGGGCCGATGCGGTTGCCGGCGTGGTCAACATCATCACCAAACAAGGATTCGACGGTGCCGAAGCGGCAGTGCGTTACGGCCAGACCACGCGTGGCGATGGCGACGAAACCGCGGTGGATCTGGCCTGGGGCGTCACCAGTGATCGCGGCTCGTTGATGGCCGGCATCAACTATGCCGAAGGCGGCACGGTCAACATGGCCTCGCGCGCGCCGTGCGGGCTGGGCGAGGAGGACGGCAAACTGATATGCACCGGCAGCTCCACCACGGTCGGGGGTCGCGCACTGCTGGCTGACAAAAGCAGTGTCAACTTCAACCAGGTACTGGGCGGCGACGGCGATTTCTACGAGCCGTATTCGGCGGCCAAGCATAACTACAACGGTAACCCCACGCTCAACGCGGTCAACCCGATCAAGCGCATCAGCATCAGTGTGTTCGGCGACAGCCAGCTCAGCGAGAACACCACGGTATTCACCGAGCTGATGTACACCAACCGCCAGTCCGACCAGCTGGCGGCGCCGGGTGGGCTGGGCGTGTACCGGCCGATCAACATCGCCGCCGATCACCCGACCAATCCGACTGGACAGGACCTGCTGCTGCAGCGCCGTCGCCTGGAAGAAGCCGGCCCGCGCCACTTCTCGCAGGAGGTAAACACCTTCCGTGGGGTAGTGGGGGTAAAGGGGCAGTTCGGCACCGGCTGGGATTGGTCGGCAGCCCTGAACTGGGGGCGCAACACCGGCGTTGATGGCTCTGACAATGTGGCCAATCTCGATCGTGTAGACCAGACCCTGGATCGCAGCATCTGCAGCCCGGTGCCGGGCGCGGCCATTCCCTGCGGTGACTACCTGGGTTACGGCGACCTCAGTCGCGAGGTGCTCGACTACATCCTCTACAGCTCGCGTGATACCGGCGGCAACGAGCAGAAGAGCTTCACTGCCAATCTGAGCGGGCAGATCTTCGAGCTTCCCGCAGGCTGGGTCGGCTTTGCCACCGGTGTGGAAGTGCGCAAGGAACGCGGTTGGCGCAATCCCGATCCGCTGACCGTGCTGGGCATCGGCAACACCAACCAGCAGGACCCGATTGCCGGTGAGTACACCGCCAAGGAAGTCTTTGCCGAGCTGGCCATTCCGCTGTTGCAGGACAGCGTCATCGCCGATTCGCTGTACTTGAACCTGGCCGGTCGTGCCTCCGATTACGATCTGTTCGGCCGCGACTACAACTACAAGGCTGGCCTGGATTGGCAGATCAACTCCTCGCTGAAAGTGCGCAGCACCTATGCCACCGCCTTCCGCATCCCGAACATTCCGGAGCTGTTTGGTGGTGTAGCCGAGGGCAACCTGACCACCACCGACCCCTGCAGCAAGTGGTCGGCAATGCCGGCCGATTCGGTGGTGCGTGCCAATTGCCAGGCTTACGGTGTGCCGGCGGGTTATGTGCAGCCGGGCAATACCATCCTCACCACCTCCGGCGGCAATTCGGCATTGGAGCCGGAAGACGCCACCTCGTTCACCGCGGGTGTGGTGTGGACACCGGAGTTCCTGTCCGGGCTGACCTTGACGCTGGACTACTACAACATCCGCATCAAGCACGCGATCCAGCGCATCGACGGCTCCACCAAGCTGGCCATCTGCTACAACACGCCGGGGCTGGCGCATCCGTTCTGTGATGCCAGCAACTTCACCCGCAACCCGCGTACCGGCGAAGTGGACTTCCTGTCCTCGCAGCCTGTCAATGCCGCCAACGAGCATGTCACCGGCTACGACTTTGGCGCGCTGTATGAGTTCAAGGCGGCGGGCTTCGATGCCAGCGTCAGCGCCGATGTTTCCTATCTGCAGCGCTACGACGTGCGGCCGTACGACGGGGCCGAGCTGATCGAGTACGCCGGCAAGATCACCGGCGGCCGCGGCAGCTATGCCAAGTGGCGCGGTCTGGTCTCGCTCAATGCCTCGCGCGACCAATGGTCGGGCACCTGGAGCACGCAGTACATCGGTCGTGCCGATGACATCAACGCAGCTCGCGGTGATATCGGTGACCACGCGCCGTCGGTGTTCTATCACAACCTGCAGCTCAAGTACGCGGTGAGCAAGGCGCTGGATGTATCGCTGGGCCTGGACAATGTCTTCGACAAGAAGCCGCCGTTCATCCAGAGCTATACCGATGCCAACACCGATACGATGACCTACGACCTGCTGGGTCGCCGCTGGTACGCACGCATCGGCTACCGCTGGTGATTGGATGCGCCCCGTCGCCGCTGCGGCGGGGCGCGTCATTGAACGAGGACGATGTTGATGAAACCCGCATTCTGGGCACGCCGTGCCCACAAATGGATCGGCTTGGTGATCGGTGTGCAGGCGCTGCTGTGGATGCTCAGCGGCGTCTACATGACCGTGGTGCCGCTGGACGTGATCCATGGCGACCACCTTGCCCACGTGCACGGCACACCGCTGCCGGCGCAGACCGCGCGCGTTGGTGCCGATGTGTTGGCCGCACGCTATCCGCAGATGGAATCGTTCCGGCTCAAGCATGTGCTGGCGCGTGAGGTCTATGAGATCCGCCAGGGCAAACAGAAGTACCTGGTGGATGCCGCCAGCGGCGAACGCCTGCCGGCGATGGACCGCGAGCAGGCCATAGCCCTTGCCCAATCCCTGTACCAGGGCAAGGGCGAGGTGGAAAAGGTGGAGTGGATCACCCGTGCCCCGTCGGAAGTGAAGACCCGACCGGTGCCGATGTGGGCCGTGCATTTCAGTGGCCGCGGCGACAGCACGCTATACCTGTCACCGGACAGCGGTGAGCTGTTGGCACGCCGGCACGACCTGTGGCGCTGGTTCGATTTCCTGTGGATGTTCCACATCATGGATTACGAGGACCGTACCGACGTCAACAACAACCTGCTGCGGGCGGCTTCGATCATCGGCCTGGGCTTTGCACTCAGCGGCATCTGGCTGCTGTTCTACAGCTTCGGCAAGCGGAGGAACGCATGACGCCCTGGATGCGGACTCTGCACAAGTGGGTGGGCCTGATCGTCGGCCTGCAGTTCGTGGTGTGGCTGGGCAGTGGCCTGATGATGAGCCTGCTCGACCCCGAAAAGATCGAGGGCAGCGCGCAGCGCGCCGCCCCAGTCGCCAATCCTGCCTGGCCGTCGGCAACGGTGTCGCCCAGCGTGGCGCTGGCGGCGGCCAGGGGTGAGGCGGCAACGCTGGATAGTGGCTGGTTGCTGCAACAGCCGGTGTATCGACTGCAATCGCCGGAAGGTACCGAGGTCATCGACGCCCGTGACGGCAAACGCATCGCCATCGATGCGGCGATCGCGGCGAAAGTCGCACAAGCGGCCTATGCCGGTGATGGTGTTGCCGCCGCGCCGCAGTATCTGGAGAAGACCCTGGAAACCCGGGCCAACCCGGACCCGGTATGGCGCGTGGACTTCAGTGACGCGCAGGACACGAGCATCTATGTGTCTGCACACAGCGGCCAGGTGATGGAGCATCGCAACGCGACCTGGCGGCTGTTCGACATCTTCTGGATGTTGCACATCATGGATTACAGCAGCCGGGTCAACTTCAACAATCCGCTGGTAGTGGGCATGGGCATAGGCGGCCTGTGGTTGGCGTTGACTGGCGTGTGGTTATTGATCGCAAGTTTCCATCTGCAGGAGTTCATTCCGCGTCGCTGGCGTTCGCGTCGGCAGCTGATGGTCTATGCACCGGGCGGGGCGCACCTGCGCACGGTCGAGGTGGCCAGCGGCGACAGCGTCTACGTGGCACTGGCGCGCGAGGGTATCCATCTTCCCTCCAACTGCGGTGGCGGCCAGAGCTGCGGTTTGTGTGAGGTGCGGGTGCGTTCCGGTGCGGGCAAGGCAACGGCGGCCGATCGTGCGCATGTGCCTGAGGCAAAACGGAAGGTTGGTTGTCGACTGGCCTGCAATCTGCAGGTGGATGAAGACGTAGAGATCGAAGTTGCCGGTGGTGCCAGCCTTTGGACCGAGCACTGGGCCATCGTTGAGAAGGTGGTCGCGGTGACCCCGTTCCTGCGTGAGATCCATCTGCGTCCGGAGCAGGCCGCGGACGCGCAGTTCCTGCCCGGCTGCTATCTACAGCTGCATGTGCCGGAGTACGAGCTGCCGCGCAGTGCGGTGTGGTATCCGGCCGAGCATGAGGAAGATTGGAAAGCGCTCTCATTGCCTGGGACCCTGCAGAACAAGGCGGCGGTACGGCGCTCGTATTCGCTGGCAACACCGGTGTCGAACGCGGGCGGTGGCTTGGTGCTGCTGGTGCGCTTCAGCCCCGGCTGGCAGGAGAACCGCAAGCATCCGCCAGGCAAGGGCTCGACCTATGCCTATACGCTGCGTGAGGGTGACCGTGTTCGCTACAGCGGCCCGTTTGGCGATTTCGCACTCAGCGGCAGCGAGCGCGAGAAGATCTTCATTGGCGCTGGTGCGGGTATGGCGCCGCTACGTGCTTTGGTCCAGCAGCGGCTTGATGGGGGTGGTGGGGAACGTATGCATTACTGGTACGGCGCCCGTGGCGAGCGAGATTGCCCCTATGTCGAACAGATGCAGGAGCTGGCGCACGAGCATGCCAACTTCAGTTGGCATCCGGTGTGGTCGGGTCAGGGGGCAGATGCACGGCGTGTGCATGAAGCGATCCATGAGGATCTATTGAAGCATCCGGATCTGGCGGGTTGCGAGTTCTATCTGTGTGGACCGCCGGCGATGCTGGCGGCGACCAGGCAGTTGCTGCGCAAGCTGGGTGTTGCGGACGAGCGGGTTGCGTTTGACGACTTCAAGATCTGAGGAGGTGTAATCGCAGCTGCGGCAGTTGCTTGGGCTTCAGCCGTGGTTGTTGGTTTTGGCCCTGGCACCTGCTCCTGCCCTGGCCTTGGCTTGGGCTTGGGCTTGGGCTTTGGCTTCGCCTTGGCCTTTGCTTCTTGCATTCCCTTCTCCCGCTTGCGGGAGAAGGTGCCCGGAGAGCCTGCCCCCGCGAAGGCGGGGGGCGGATGAGGGGAGGCTTTTGACTTTGATCAGCTAAAAGCCTCCCCTCACCCCAACCCCTCTCCCGCAAGCGGGAGAGGGGCTCCACTTCGATCATTGCTACGGCGTGTGCGGAATTACTCGTGCCTTGAGAACTCGCTCAACGAACCATCATTGCCGAGCAATGCAACGGTAAACGCCTGACGATAACCATCCGGCGATTCCATGCCCGGCGTACCCACCGGCATGCCCGGCAGCACCAGCCCGCGCGCCTGCGGACGCTCGGCCAGCAACTTCTTGATGTCTTCCACCGGCACATGGCCTTCCACCACATAGCCATCAATCTCGGAGGTATGGCAGGACATCATGCCGTCACCGATTCCCAAACGCTGCTTGACCGCCATCATGTCGCTGGTGTCATTGAGCTGCACCGGGAAACCGGCAGCCTGCATATGCTCGGCCCAGCCACCACAGCAGCCACAGTTCGGGTCCTTGTGTACAACCACCAACGGCAATGCCTTGGTAGCCGGCGCAGTTTCAATAGCCTTCGCAGGTGCCGCAGCAACCGCAGCGGCTGCGGTGGTAGCAGTCGACGGACTGGCATTGCAGGCGCTGATCAACAGAGTGCCGGCAGTCAGCAGCAACAGAGAGAACATCGGCTTTGAACGCATTTTCATGATCTTGATTCCTTGGACAGTTCGCCGCATCGACCGCTGGTCAGTGCGGCGGAGGGCATCACAGCATCGACAGGCCGCGCTCGAATTCCTTGGCGTCGAGCTTTCCGTCACGGTTGCCATCGCTCATGCCGAAATGCGGCAGCAGCGGGTGACCGCTGGGCAGTTCCTCGCGGCTGATGAAGCCATCCTTGTTGGCGTCAAAGCGTTTGAACGTCGCCGCAGCATCAGCCTGCGCTGCCTTTGCAGCAGGCTTGGCCGCCGGTGCGTGATGCTCGTGACCGGCATGCTGGGCCTGCGCGATGGAAATGGAGGCAAGGGTGACCGCGCCGATCAGTGCGGCTTGAATAAAGAACTTCATCGAAAGCATTCCTTGTAAGGAGAGTGGGGATGGCGCCGCCATGCGACGCCATCACTACGAATCAGAACCAGAAGCGCACGCCGGCAACCCAGCGCGATTCACTCACGCCTTCGCCAGCATCACGGTGCATATCAGCGGTATTGCCGAACGCGCGTTCGTGCACAAACCCCACATATGGCGCGAACTTGCGGGTGAACTCGTAGCGCAGGCGCAGGCCTGCCTCCACGCTGCTCAGGCCCTTGCCGACACCGCGGCGCGGATCGTCATCGGCGACGATGCTGGCTTCCACCACCGGCTGCAGGATCAAGCGGTTGGTCAGCAGCACGTCGTATTCGACCTCGAAGGCCAGCTCGGCCTTGCGCGGTCCGCCGATGTAGGCCATCGCCGAGACTTCGAACTTGTACGGCGACATGCCCTGCAGGCCGAACGCGGCGCGGGTCAGGTCCGGTGATTCGCGGCCGTTGTCATGCCGCACACCGGCGACCACGTCCCACCACGGCGAGATCGAATGCCCGTACAACGCATCCACCGACCAATCGCCGAGTGCGTTCTCGCTGCGCTCGCCTTCGCTGCGGATCCAAAGACGGTTGATGTCATTGCCGAACCACGAGTCGATGCCCCAGGCCTGGCCGCTGCCGTGGGCGTTGTCCCAGGCTTCCAGGTGATCGAACACCACCAGGCTGTTGAACGACGGCGCGTGTTCCATTGCGTGCGGCTTCAATACCGGGAAAGCATCGTCGAAGTCCTGCTTGGTCGGCGTCGGGATCGGTTCGCGCGGTGTGTTGCTGGCACTGCCGCCCGGCATGTTGTGGCCGGCATGCGGATCGGCG
>DKPB01000054.1 GCA_002471015.1 Stenotrophomonas sp. UBA7346 | reverse complement strand
GCCTTCCCGGTAAAACCCCAACAGCCAACCCCTCCCCAGCCCTCCCCTTGGCCTGTGGCCAAAGGGAGGAAGCCAGGCGTAGTGCCGAGCCATGCTCGGCAGGGGCTTTCCCGGTAAGGCCTCTGCCGAGCATGGCTCGGCGCTACCACGCGCTATGCTGGTGCCGGATTTTTCAAGGAGAACACCATGGCCGGCAAAGGCTGGTTCTACGTGGCGCTGACCTGCCTGTTCGAGTTGGTCTGGGTGTATGGCTTCAACGTGGCTGCCACATGGTGGCATTGGATTCCGATCATCGTGGTGATCGTGGTGGACTTCCATTGGCTGGCCAAGGCCTGCGAATCGTTGCCCACCGGCACGGTGTACGCGGTGTTTGCCGCCGTTGGCACGGTGGGTACCGCGCTGATGGATATCTTCCTGTTCGATGGCAGCTTCAGCCTGGCCAAGGGGGTGTTCATGGCGGTGCTGGTGGCGGGCGTGATCGCGCTGAAACTGGCCGATGGCAAGGCTGCCGTGACTGACGCAGACGGGCAAGGGGGCTGATATGGGCTGGTTTCTGGTGATTGCCGCTGCCTTGATGGAGACGCTGGGCGTGATTGGCCTGAAGCGTTACAGCGGGCGCAAGAGTCTGTTGAACGCGGTCTTGTTCTTCGGCGGGTTTGGCGCTTCGTTTGTGCTGTTGTATCAGTCGTTCCGCTATATCCAGCTGAGCATTGCCTATGCGGTGTGGATTGGTTTGGGAACGGCGGCTGCGGTGCTGGTGAACATGCTGTTCTTTGGTGAGTCGCGGAGTACGGCGCGCTTGCTGAGCCTGGCGGTGATTGTTGTCGGGGTTGTGGGCTTGAAGGCGGTTTCTTGAAAGCAGAAGGCCCCGGGAGTGCCGGGGCCTTGGGGTTTGCTTGTCAGTTTCTGCAGCACTGCCGTTGCCGAAATCGTCTGGCTTCGGCTTGCCCTCACCCCAACCCCTCTCCCGTGAACGGGAGAGGGGCTTCAAGCAAGCTTCAAGCGGCGGCTCAGCGCTGGGCGCGGCGGCGCAACGGGGTGACGTTGCTGCTGGCCTTCTTTGCTTTTTTGGCAGCCGGCTGCGCGGACTGGGCGCTGAAGAAGTCACGCATCTTCGGGTACACCACTTCGCGCCAGCGGCGGCCGCTGAAGATGCCGTAGTGGCCGGCACCTTCGACGATGAAGTGATCACGGCGCGCGGCCGGGATACCGGTGCACAGCGCCTGCGCCGCTTCGGTCTGGCCGAGGCCGGCGATGTCGTCCAGTTCGCCTTCGATGCTCAGCAGGGCGGTGTCGCGGATGGCCGAAGGGTCGACATGTTCGCCGCGCACATACCACTCGCCACGCGGCAGCAGGAATTCCTGGAACACCACGCGGATCGTGTCCAGGTAGAACTGCGCCGGCATGTCCAGCACGGCGTTGTATTCGTCGTAGAAACGGCGATGCGCATTGGCATCGTCCAGGTCGCCCTTGACCAGGTCGGTGTAGAAATCCCAGTGCGACATCAGGTGGCGGCTGGGGTTCATCGACATGAAACCGGCGTGCTGCAGGAAGCCCGGGTAGACGCGGCGGCCCTGGCCCGGATACGGCGCCGGGATGGTGTGGATGACGTTGTTCTCGAACCACGACATCGGGTTGCGGGTGGCGAGGTTGTTGACCGCGGTCGGGCTGCAACGCGCATCGATCGGGCCGCCCATCATCACCAGCGAGCGCGGCGTGGTTTCGCCACGGCTGGCCATCAGCGACACGGCGGCCAACACCGGCACGGTGGGCTGGCAGACGCTGACCACATGCACGTTCTCGGCACCGAGGTGGCGGATGAATTCCTGCACGTATTCGATGTAGTCGTCCAGGCCGAACTCGCCCTGTTCCACCGGCACCATGCGCGCGTCGACCCAGTCGGTGACATAGACGCGGTGGTCGCGCAGCAGGGTGCGCACGGTATCGCGCAGCAAAGTGGCGTGGTGGCCGGACAGCGGCGCCACCACCAGCACGATGGGCTGCGCCAGCAGGGCCTCGACCTTGGAGGTTTCATTGCTGTGGCGCTTGAAGCGCAGCAGCTTGCAGAACGGCTTTTCGACCTCGGTGAGCTGGGCGATGGGCACGATCTCACCGTCCAGTTCCAGCTCGTGGATGCCCCATTCCGGCTTTTCGTAGTCCTTGCCCAGGCGGTGGAACAGCTCGTTCATCGCCGCGAAGCGATCGGCGCCGGGCATGGACGACCACCAGTGGCCGGAGTTATTGAAGAACGACGCATTGGCCTGCGCCTGGTGGACCCAGGGCGCGAGCAGGTTGCGGGTCAACTCATGCAGTTGGTAGAGCATGGTTTCTCAATATGTACAGTCATATGATGCTGTGCAGCATAGCGCACTATGACATTTGCGGCGTTAAGCAGGTATCGGCCTTTAGTCGGCCCTTTCCAGCGCGGCGATGTCCTCGCTGAACGCGGGGGCCAGCCAGCAATGCGAACCGACCGGACGGAAACCCACCTCGCGCAGCTGGCGCCGGTACCAGCGGGCCGGGCGTTGCTGGAAGCCGTCGTGGTCGCCATGGAATTCGTCCTCGGCGGTGAACAGCTCCAGGAAGGCGACCCCGCCGCACAGCTCGGCCAGGCCCGGCAGGCCCTGGCGCAGCTCGCGGCTGGGCACGTAGTGCATGACGTCCGAGCAGACCAGCAGGTCCACCGGTGCGCAGGGCCGCAGCCACTGGAAATCGCCGAAGCTGGCCAGGTGCAGGTTACGGGTGCGTCCGTAGCGGCGCACTGCATATTCGCTGCTGTCAAAGCCCATGTACTGCAGCTTGGGCCGCAGCTTGAGCAGCGGCGCACGCCAGGCGGCTTCACCGGCGCCGATATCGAGCACGCTGCGGATCGGGCGTTCCAGGTAGTACTCGGCGGCGGCAACGGCCAACTGCACCTTGCGCGCGAGCCGGGCCGGGCCGCCGATATCGTCGCGGCGGTACCAGCGTTGGAAGTAGTCGGCGTCGTACTGCTTGTCCTGCATGTGCGTGTCTTGTGCGGATGGGCGAAAATGGGGCACATCCTACGCCGCCGATGGAGCCAGCGCATGCAGTCGTACTTTTGGGTAAAGACCTTCCACCTTGTTTTTGTGGTGGCGTGGATGGCCGCGGTGTTCTACCTGCCGCGCATCCTGGTCAACATCGCCGAGGCGGCGGGGCAGCCGCCGGTGGTGGAACGGCTGCAGCTGATGGGCAAGCGCCTGTACCGGTTTGGCCACATCATGTTCGGTATCGCCTTCATTCTCGGCCTGGTGCTGTGGCTGGGCTACAAGGTGCTGCCCGACTTCCCGACCATGGTGGCGCCGGGCGCTGCCGGTTGGCTGCATGCCAAGTTGGGGTTGGTGGTGCTGCTGATGGTGTATTTCACCTTCACTGGGCGCTGGCTGAAGGGCACGCTCAAGGGTAAGGCATTGCCGTCCTCTGGCACGCTGCGCTGGTTCAATGAGCTGCCGCTGGTGCTGTTCATTGCCATCGTGTATCTGGTGCTGGCCAAGCCGTTCTGAGTTGTTTTAAGGGGCTGCGAAGATCAACGGCACCCCTCCCAACCCTCCCCTTGGCTGCGCCAAAGGGAGGGCTTGAGCTCTCTGCCTCCTCCCTTGCGCGTAGCGCAGGGCCCACGCGCTGCTCCCTCTCTTTGGCGCAGCCAAGGGGAGGGTGGGGGAGGGGTAGGCTTCAAGCCTTACCGCCTCCGTAGTGCCTGCGCAAACTGCGGATAGGCGGAAACATCATTGTGGTCGGCATCGGCAATTGTCACCGCCTGTGCCACGCCGGGCGGGAATCGCTGCAACAGACGCAGTGAGCTGGCAGTCGGAATCACTTCGTCCCTGCCGGCGATGATCAGCGTGGTGGGCGCTTTGATGCCGGCGACGTAGCGTCTGGAGTTGTAGTGGTCGCGCAGCAACAGCCGCACCGGGAAGATCGGGAACATGCCGGCGGCGAGGTCGCCGATGCTGTCATACGGGGTGATCAGTACCAGCCGTTGCACCGGTCGTGCTGCGGCAAGCTGCACGGCAATGCCTGAGCCCAGGCTGCGGCCGATCACGGTAATGTCGGTAGCACCGCTGGCGCTGGCGTCGTACAGGGCCAGCGCATCGGCGATCAGCCGTGCTTCGGTGGGTGAGCCGCTGCTGCCGCCATAACCGCGGTAGTGCATGGCGTGGATTGCTGCCCCCGGGAAGGCCTGCTGCAGCATCGGCAGCGCCTGCGAGACGTCTTCGGCATTGCCACCGAAATAGAGCACCCGCTGAGGGCTGGCCTGCTTGTTGCTGGAGATGAGGATATCGGCATCAGCGCGGTGCAGGGTCCAGTGCGGTACTGCCCGATCACGGGGCACCGGGTGGTAGAGCAGGCCGCGCGCGTTATAGGCGAGCAGGGCGCAGGCCAGCAGGTACAGGCCGATGATCAGGCTGAGGGAGATCAACAGGATTTTCAGCGGGGTGGTCATGAAGTCCGGCCTTGCTGGGCTGTCTTGATGATGCATCTTGTGGCCGCTGCGTTGCAGCGCCCCCTCTCCCCAACCCCCGCTTCGCGCCCCGGCCTTCGCTTGCGCAAAGGCGCTCAGAGAGCAGCGAACCGATGGTTCGCAAGCTGCTCTCAGTCGCGCCGCAAGGGGAGAGGGGCTTCAAGCTGCAATTGCGTAGTTTGCTGGCGCTCGAGGATGCATTAGCCCCTCTCCCCTTGCGGGAGAGGGGTTGGGGAGAGGGGACAGCACGCAGAAAAAAGGCCGGCATTGCCGACCTTCGATTCCTGGCTCTCAACCTGCCGGTTCCAACAGCCGCAATTCCTTGCGCGCCGCGTCGATCCAGGCGCGCTGCGCCTGCTGGTAGTAGCGCGGTGAAGTCTCGGCACGGTCCAGAATACTGCGAAGTTGCACAACGGCATCGCCATCGCGCCCTTTGCGCTTGAGCAGCAAGGCATAGCGCAGGCGTGCTTCCTCGCCCGGATAACCGCCTACCAGGGCGTCGTACTCGTGCAGGGCGGCATCGATGTCGCCGCTGTCCTCCACCGTGCGCGCGTACAGCAGGTGGCCCTCGTGTGAGCGGAAGCTGGGGTTGGCGGCGATCAGTGCATCCAGGGTCTGTTTGGACTTGGCGGCCTGGCCAAGGCCGTACTGGGCCTTGGCCAAGCCCAGCATCAGCTCCGGATCTTCGCGGTGGATGCCTCGCATTGCGCTTTCGAACTGCGCGGCGGCCTCGGCGTACTCGCCGCGGGCGAGATGTTCGTCGCCAAGGTGGCGGCGGTTGTCGACGGTATCGGAGACGCGCAGGCGCTGGTCAGCCTCGCGTTTGCGCCGCTGCGGGTCGATCTGGTCGCGCACCTGGCGCAGGCCACGTCGTGCTGCCGGGTTGTTGCGCAGGCCCGGCAGTACCTCGGCAATGAAGTAGATCAGCACCGCCAGGTAGGAGAACACCAGGATGATGAAGATCCAATACAGCGGCCGCCCGGTGCGCACGACGTGTACGCAGCAGGCGATCTGCAGCAGCAGCGAAAGCAGAATGATCGGACTCATCCCTGCGTCCTCGGTCTGGAAGCGGCTCAGGCCGCTTCGTAGGCACCGTAGCTGCGCAGGCGCTTGTAGCGCTGCTCCAGCAGTTCTTCCACGCTCAGCTTGTCCAGCGCGTCCAGCTCGTTGAGCAGCACGGCCTTCAGGCGCTTGCCCATCTGGGTGGGGTTGCGGTGTGCGCCGCCGATCGGCTCGCGGATCACCTTGTCGATCAGGCCCAGGCTCTTCAGTCGCGGCGCGGTCATGCCCAGCTGCTCGGCGGCGTCCTTGGCCTTGCCGGCGTCCTTCCACAGGATGGAGGCGCAGCCTTCCGGGCTGATCGTCGAGTAGACGCTGTATTCCAGCATCAGGGTGCGGTCGCCCACGCCCAGCGCCAGGGCGCCGCCGGAGCCGCCTTCACCGATCACCGTGCAGATCACCGGCACCTTCAGCTCGGCCATTTCCATCAGGTTGCGGGCAATGGCCTCGGACTGGCCGCGTTCTTCGGCGTCGATGCCCGGCCAGGCACCGGCGGTGTCGATCAGGGTCAGCACCGGCAGGCCGAAGCGCTCGGCCATCTTCATCAGGCGCAGTGCCTTGCGGTAGCCCTCGGGCTTGGGCATGCCGAAGTTGCGCTTGACCTTTTCCTTGGTGTCGCGGCCCTTCTGGTGGCCGATCAGCATCACCGGACGGCCGCCGATGCGGGCCAGGCCGCCAACAATGGCTTTGTCGTCGGCAAAGGCACGGTCGCCGGCCAGTTCCTGGAACTCGTCGCAGAAGATGCGGATGTAGTCCAAGGGGTAGGGGCGCGACGGGTGGCGGGCCACCTGCAGCACCTGCCAGGAGGACAGGTTGCGGAAGATCTGGGCAGTACGCAGGCGCAGCTTGTCTTCCAGCGCCTTGACCTCAGCATCGACATTGACCGCCGGCCCGGCGCTGGCACTGCGCAGGTCCTTGATCTTGGATTCCAGATCGGCGATGGGTTGCTCGAAATCGAGGTAGTTCGGGTTCATCGGAAACCGTCAGCAATGAAAGGGGGGAAGTGTAGCCGAACGCGCCGTATCAACCCGTACGCGTCCGTCCGGACAATCAGTTGGCCCAGGGCGGGCTGTACTTGACCTTGACCCGGCGCACGGCCGGATCCTCGCGCAGGGCATCGAGCAGGGCCGGGGTGACCCGCACCGCGCCGCTGCTGCCCAGGTCAAGCATGCCGGCAATGCTGCCGCTGGGTTTGCCGTTGAGCAGCAGATCCAGCCGCAGCGGGGTACGGCCCGGGCGGTGCGCGGCCAGCAGGGCATCGATGCGCTGCCAGATCGGGCCACCGCGGCCGTCCACCCGCATCGACACGCGCAGGGCGTGGTCGGCGCACAGTTGCTCGTAGTCCCAGCACTGGCGGATGCGCAGGGCGTAGCCGCCGTTGAATTCGTCCTCACGCAGGCCACCCTTCACGACCAGGATGCGGTCCTTGGTCATCAGGTGGCCGAATTCGGCCAGGCCGTCGGAGAAGGCGCTGCATTCGACGCGGCCCTTGCCGTCTTCCAGGGTCACGAAGACCTGGCTGTCACCTTTGCGGCGTACACCAATGACCATGCCGGCAAGGATCACCGGAGATTCCTGGCGCCAGGCACGCTTCTCGCCATCCTTGGAGGGGAAGGCCGGTGCGATCAGTTTGTCCAGACCGCCCAGGTCGGTGCCGACCAGTTCCTTGACGTCGTCGGCATAGGGATCGAACGGGTGGCCGCTGAGGAAGAAGCCCAGCGTTTCGCGCTCGCCGTTGAGCAGCTGCGCCAGCGGCCATTCCTTGCTCTCGGGCAGGTCCAGCTGACTGGCCGTGCTGACCGGGTCGGGGGCACCGAACAGCGAGTTCTGCCCGGAGGCCTTCTCGCGCGCCATCTGTTCGGTGGCCTTGATCACTTCCGGCAGCTGCAGCGCCAGCGTTGCGCGGTTCTTGCCGATGCCGTCGAAGGCGCCGCAGTTGATCATCGCTTCCAGCGTGCGGCGGTTGAGCTTGCCCGATTCCACGCGGACGCAGAAGTCCAGCAGCGAGGCATATTCGCCGCCGCGTTCGCGCTGTTCCACCACCGCTTCGCAGGCGCCCTGGCCGACGCCCTTGATCGCGCCCAGGCCGTAACGGATGGTGTCGGCGTTGGCGGCCTCGAACATGTAAGCCGAATCGTTGACACGCGGTGGCAGCACGGTGAGGTTGAGGTTCTTCACCTCGGCCAGGAAGCCCACCACCTTGTCGGTGTTGTCCATGTCCGAAGACAGCGTCGCGGCCATGAACTCGGCCGGGTAATGGCGCTTGAGCCAGGCGGTCTGGTAGCTGACCAGGGCGTAGGCGGCGGCGTGCGACTTGTTGAAGCCGTAGCCGGCGAACTTCTCCATCAAGTCGAAGATCTCGTCGGCCTTGGGGCCATCGACGCCGCCCTTGGCCGCACCTTCGCGGAAGATCTCGCGGTGCTTGGCCATTTCCGCCGGCACCTTCTTGCCCATCGCACGACGCAGCAGGTCGGCGCCGCCCAGCGAGTAGCCGCCGACGATCTGCGCCATCTGCATCACCTGCTCCTGGTACACCATGATGCCGTAAGTGTCCTTCAGGATGGCCTCGGTGCGCGGATCGGGATAGATGATTTCTTCCTGGCCGTGTTTACGCGCATTGAAGGAAGGAATCAGGTCCATCGGGCCGGGGCGGTACAGCGACACCAGCGCGATCAGGTCTTCGAAGCGGTCAGGCCGCGCGTCCTTCAGCAGGCGGCGCATGCCCGAGGATTCGAACTGGAACACCGCGCCGGTATTGCCGTTGGCGAAGATGTCCTTGTAGGTGGGGGCGTCGTCCAGCGGGATATGGGCGATGTCGATCGGCGGGATGCCGGCGCGCTCGTGGCGCTTGTTGATCGCCTTCACCGCCCAATCGATGATGGTCAGCGTGCGCAAGCCGAGGAAGTCGAACTTCAC
>DKPB01000009.1:843-15127 GCA_002471015.1 Stenotrophomonas sp. UBA7346 | reverse complement strand
TCGCGCTTGGCCGAGTCGATGGTGATGGCCAGTGCCGGGCACACCGCTTCGCACAGCTTGCAGGCAATGCAGCGCTCTTCACCGTTGGGGTAACGGCGCAGGGCGTGCAGGCCACGGAAGCGCGGCGACTGCGGGAACTTCTCCATCGGGTACATCACGGTGTACTTGGGCTTGAACGCGTACTTCAGCGTCAGCCACAGGCCACCGAGCAACTCGAGCAGCAACAGACTTTTGAAATAGTGGGTGATCTTATTCATGAATCAAACGCCCTTCTGGATCACGCCGTAGAACACCATCAGTGCCGTTACCGCGATCCAGAAAATGGTCAGCGGGATGAACACCTTCCAGCCCAGACGCATGATCTGGTCATAGCGGAAGCGCGGGAAGCTGGCACGGAACCAGATGTACGCACTGGCGAAGAACAGCACCTTCAGCAGCAGCCACGGCCAGCCGCCGGTCCAGATCCAGTTGATCCACGGCGAGATGTCTGCCGTGATCCAACCCTGGAGCGGGCTCAACCAGCCACCGAGGAAGAAGATCGAGATCAGGAAGCTGACCAGGATCATGTTGGCGTACTCGGCCAGGAAGAACAGTGCGAACGCACCGCCGGAGTACTCCACCATGTGGCCGGCCACAATTTCCGACTCGCCTTCCACCACGTCGAACGGCGCGCGGTTGGTTTCGGCAACGCCGGACACCCAATACACGACGAACAGCGGGAACAGCGGCAGCAGGAACCAGTCGAACAGGCCCGAATTACCCTTCTGCGCCAGTACGATATCGGTCAGGTTCAGGCTGCCGGCGGCGATCATCACGCCAACCAGGGCAAAACCCATCGCGATTTCGTAGCTGACCACCTGCGCGGCCGAACGCATCGCACCGAGGAAGGCGTACTTGGAGTTGGATGCCCAACCGGCCAGGATCACGCCGTACACGCCCAGCGAGGTCATCGCCAGCAGGTACAGCAGGCCGACGTTGGCGTTGGACAGCACCAGCTTGTAGTCGAACGGAACCACGGCCCACGCCGCGAACGACGGTGCCAGCACGATCAGCGGCGCGATGACGTACATCGCCTTGTGGGCGCTGGCCGGCGCGATGATTTCCTTGAACAACAGCTTGGTGACGTCGGCGAAGGCCTGCAGCAGACCACCAAGACCGACGTACATCGGCCCGTGGCGGACGTGCATCCAGCCGATCAGCTTGCGCTCCCACAACACGTAGAAGGCAACCGAGATGATGATCGGCATGGCGATCACCAGGATCTTCAGCACCGTCCACAGCACGATGCCGATATCGCCCAGGGCCAGAAACCACTGGTGCAGCGGATCGACCGCGTTCAACAGCAACTCGTTCATGCAGCCACCACCGTTACACGTGCGGCACCCAGCGGCGCGGTTGCGCCGTGGCCCGATTCAATCCACACCGTGCCGGCGGCGACGCGAGCGTCAACCACCACCGACAAGGTGGCGCGGCCGGCATCGGTGCCGACCTTGACCATCTGGCCTTCGGTCAGCTGCAGACGCGCGGCGTCATCGGCGTTGAGCACGATGCGCGGATCATTGTTGAGCGGATGCGACTGCAGCGCCTGCGCGCGACGCACGACGGCGTCGGTGCGGTAGATCGCCGGGGTCGAAGCCACTTCGAAGCCCTCGCCTGCCGGCTGCGGCTGTGCCGAAGCGGCCACCTTGACGGTCACCGGCTGCAGGCTGGCACGCAGGCCGGTCAGATCGGTGAAGCCGAAACCGGCCAGCTGCAGGTCACCACCGAGGGCACGCAGCACGCGCCAGCCCTCGCGGGCCTCGCCTTGCAGCTTGCCACCGGCACGGGCGACCTGGTCGCGACCGTCCAGATTGGTCAGCGTGGCGTCGATTTCCGGCAGCGCGCCGATCGGCAGGATCAGGTCGGCGACATCGCGGGTCGAGGTGCAGGCGAAGTGACTGAAGGCCACGACCTTGGCACCGGCCAGCGCCTTGCGGGCAGCAGCGGTATCGGCGAAATCCAGGCCCGGCTCGATGCCGTACAGGGCATAGGCCTTGCGTGGCTGGGCCAGCATCGCATTGACGTCCTTGCCGGCCGGCAGCACGCCAACGCGGGCCAGGCCCAGGGCGTTGGCACCCTGCGGGATGCGGCACAGCTTGGCGCCGGTGGCAGCGGCAAATGCGCTGGCAGCCGAACGGATCGCAGCAGCCTGCGGATGATTCTCGGCAATCGCACCGACGATGATGACGGTGTTGCTGCCGGCCTTCACTGCATCGACCAGCTGCGCGTTGCCCAGCGCTTCGACGAAGCGCGACGGGGCGACGATCTGCTTGCCGGCCAGCTTGAACGCGAAGTCGAAATCAACCGGGTTGACCGCGTGGATCCTGGCGCCGTTCTTGGTCTGCGCCTTGCGCAGACGGGCGTGCAGCAGCGGCAGTTCGTGGCGGATATTGCTACCCAGCAGCACGATCTGGTCGGCATTCTCGATTTCCGCCAGCGCCATGCCAAAGGCTTCGGCCACCGGAGCGTCGGAGAAATCGCGGTTGTTGATGCGGTGGTCGATATTGTTCGAACCCAGGCCGGCGGCCAGGCGGGCCAGCAACGCGCCCTCCTCGTTCGACGTCGCCGGGTGCACCAGCACGCCGAGGTCGTCGCCACGGTTGGCTTCGAAGATTTCGCGGGCAGCGGCCAGGCCTTCGGCCCAGCTCACTTCCTTCCACTCGCCGTTGACCTTCTGCAGCGGCTTGAGCGCACGGTCGGCCGCATACAGGCCCTGGTGCGAATAGCGGTCGCGGTCGGACAGCCAGCACTCGTTGACCAGTTCGTTGTCACGCGGCACGGCGCGCAGCACTTCGCCACGGCGTACGTGCAGGAACAGGTTCGAACCCATCGCGTCGTGGTAACCCAGCGACTCGCGTGCGGTCAGTTCCCACGGGCGCGCCTTGAACTGGAACACCTTGTTGGTCAGCGCACCGACCGGGCACACGTCGATGACGTTGCCGGACAGTTCGGTGGTCAGCGGCTTGCCGTCGTAGGTGCCGATCTGCAGGTTTTCACCGCGCGACATGCCACCCAGCTCGTAGGTGCCAGCGACTTCAGCGGTGAAGCGCACGCAGCGGGTGCACTGGATGCAGCGGGTCATCTCGGTGGCGACCAGCGGCCCCATGTCCTCGTCGACCACAACGCGCTTGCGCTCGTTGAAGCGGCTGACCGAGCGGCCGTAGCCCAGCGACACGTCCTGCAGCTCGCACTCGCCGCCCTGATCGCAGATCGGGCAGTCCAGCGGGTGGTTGATGAGCAGGAACTCCATCACCGAACGCTGGTACTTGAGCGCCTTTTCGTTGCGGGTCTGGATCTTCATGCCATCCATGACCGGGGTGGCACAGGCCGGCGACGGCTTGGGCGACTTTTCAACGTCGACCAGGCACATGCGGCAGTTGGCGGCGATCGGCAGCTTCTCGTGGTAGCAGAAGCGCGGAATCGGGATGCCCGCCTTGTCGGCGGCCTGGATGATCATCGAACCCTTGGGTACGACCAGCGTCTGACCATCGATGTCGATGGTCACATGATCCGGCGGTACGTTGGGATTTACCGGTTGCGCGCTCATGCGGCAGCAGCCTCCACCTTCTTGCCGTCAACCATCGAATGACCGTTGACGATGTAGTACTCGAATTCGTCCCAGAACTGGCGCAGGAAGCCTTGGATCGGCCACGCTGCCGCCTCACCGAACGCACAGATGGTGTGGCCTTCGATCTGACCGGCCACGGTCTTGAGCTGGTGCAGGTCTTCCATCGTCGCCTGGCCGGCAACGATGCGCTCCAGCACGCGGTGCATCCAACCGGTACCTTCGCGGCACGGGGTGCACTGGCCACAGGATTCCTTGTGGAAGAACTGGCTGATGCGGCAGGCGAACTTGACGCAGCAGACGCTGTCATCCAGCACGACGATGGCACCCGAACCCAGGCCCGAGCCCAGTGCGCGGATGGTGTCGTAGTCCATCGGCAGGCCCTTGAGCTGCTCGGCGGTCAGCACCGGCATGGACACGCCACCCGGAATTGCCGCCTTCAGCTTGCGACCCGGACGCAGGCCGCCGGCCATTGCCAGCAGGTCGTCGAAGGTGGTGCCCAACGGCACTTCGAAGTTGCCGCCCTTGGTCACGCAACCCGACACCGAGAAGCACTTCGGGCCACCGTTGTTGGTCAGGCTCAGGTTCTTGAACCATTCCGGGCCGTTGCGGATGATCGCCGGCACCGAACCGTAGGTTTCGGTGTTGTTGATCGTCGACGGCTTGCCGTACAGGCCGAAGTTGGCCGGGAACGGCGGCTTGTAGCGCGGCTGGCCCTTCTTGCCTTCCAGCGATTCCATCAATGCGGTTTCTTCGCCGCAGATGTAGGCGCCGGCGCCCAGCGCGCCGTAGATGTCGATATCCACGCCGCTGCCCAGCACGTTCTTGCCCAGCCAGCCGTGCTTGTAGGCATCGGCCAGGGCCTGCTCGAAGTGCTCGAACGGTTCGTGGTGGAACTCACCGCGCAGGTAGTTGTAACCCACGGTGGAACCGGTGGCGTAGCAGGCGATCGCCATGCCTTCCACCACCGAGTGCGGGTTGTAGCGCAGGATGTCGCGGTCCTTGCAGGTGCCCGGCTCGGATTCATCCGAGTTACACAGGATGTACTTCTGCACATCGCCCTTGGGCATGAAGGACCACTTCAGGCCGGTCGGGAAGCCCGCGCCGCCGCGGCCGCGCAGGCCGGACTGCTTGACCATCTCGATGACGTCGGCCGGCGCGATCTTCTCTTCGATGATCTTGCGCAGCGCGGCGTAGCCACCGGTCTTCAGATAGCTTTCGTACGACCACGGGGTGTCGTAGTGCAGCGTGGTGTAAACCACGTTGTGCGGAAGCGGCGCCGGTCCGACCGGGCCCTTGGATTCGTGGTGTGCCATGCCTTACTCCAGCCCGTCCAGCAGCGCGTCGACCTGGTCCAGCGTCAGGCGCTCGTGGTAATGACCGTTGATGACCATCATCGGTGCGCCCGCGCAACCCGCCAGGCACTCTTCCTCTTTCTTGAGGTAGACGCGGCCGTCCGGGGTCGATTCACCGTGCTTGATGCCCAGCTTCTTCTCGCAATGGCGGACGATGTCGTCGGCGCCATTGAGCCAGCAGCTGATGTTGGTGCAGATGGCGACGTTGTTGCGGCCCACCTTCTCGGTCTCGAACATCGAGTAGAAGGTGGCGACCTCGTAGGCCCACACGAACGGCAGGTCCAGGTACTTGGCAACGGCGGCGATCAGCTCGTCGCTCAGCCAGCCCTGGTTCTGCTCCTGCGCGGCATGCAGACCCTGCAGCACCGCCGAACGCTTGCGCTCCGGCGGGAACTTGGTCAGCCAGTGATCGATGTGAGCGCGCGTCTTGTCGCTCAACACCACCATCGGGTCGACGTCGCGCGCCGCCTCGTAATTACCCGTCGCCTTCATCGGCCGACCTCAACGAATACCAAATTCTGGAAAACCGAAGCCTGCAGCAGCTGGGCCGCGCAGGCATCGGGCGTTGTGCAGCTACCGGTCATTACCGGTCAACCTCGCCGAACACGAGATCGTAGGTACCGATCATCGCCACCACGTCGGCCAGCATGTGGCCACGCACGACCGAGTCGATCGAGGACAGGTGGGCAAAGCCCGGTGCCCGCAGATGCACGCGGAACGGCTTGTTGGCGCCGTCGGAAACCAGATAGCAGCCGAACTCGCCCTTGGGCGCTTCGACCGCGGCGTAGGTTTCGCCGGCCGGCACGCAATAGCCTTCACTGAACAGCTTGAAGTGATGGATCAGCGCTTCCATGTCGTCCTTCATCTCGGCGCGAGCCGGCGGGGCGACCTTGAAGTTCTTGACCATCACCGGACCGGGGTTGGCCTTCAGCCACTGCACGCACTGCTTGATGATGCGGTTGGATTCGCGCATCTCGGCAACACGGACCAGGTAACGGTCGTAGCAGTCGCCGTTGGTGCCCAGCGGCAGGTCGAAATCGACCGCGTCGTACTTGGCATACGGCTGCTTCTTGCGCAGGTCCCAGGCAATGCCCGAGCCACGCAGCATCACGCCGGTCATGCCCCAGGACAGCGCGTGTTCCGGGGTGATCACGCCGATGCCAACGGTACGCTGCTTCCAGATACGGTTGTCGGTCAGCAGGGTTTCGTATTCGTCGACACGCTTGGGGAACTCATTGGTGAAGTTCTCCAGGAAGTCGAGCAGCGAGCCCTCACGCGAGGCGTTCAGGCGCTTGAGCGCATTGCCCTTGTGCCAACGCGACTCCTTGTACTTAGGCATGGTGTCCGGCAGGTCGCGGTACACGCCGCCCGGGCGGTAGTACGCCGCGTGCATGCGCGCGCCGGAGACCGCCTCGTAGCAGTCCATCAGCTCTTCGCGCTCACGGAAGGCGTACAGCATCACCGCCATCGCGCCCAGATCCAGGCCGTTGGAACCCAACCACATCAGATGGTTCAGGATGCGGGTGATTTCGTCGAACATGGTGCGGATGTACTGCGCACGCTCGGGCACCTCGATACCCATCAGGGTTTCGATGGAACGCACATAGGCGTGCTCGTTGCACATCATCGAGCAGTAATCCAGGCGGTCCATGTAGCCGACCGACTGATTGAACGGCTTGGACTCGGCCAGCTTCTCGGTCGCGCGATGCAGCAGGCCGATATGCGGATCGGCGCGCATGATGGTCTCGCCGTCCATTTCCAGGATCAGGCGCAGCACACCGTGCGCAGCCGGATGCTGCGGGCCGAAGTTCATGGTGTAGTTGCGGATTTCCTGCTTCGCTTCAGCAGGATTGCTCGCAAAGGCCTGCGAAGCCTGGTGGAATTCCCTCTTTACGTCCGCACTCACTTGCTTGCCTCCGTCTGCGCGCGCTCGCCTTCAGCGGTCTGGAAACGGGCATCGTCGCGGATGACACGCGGCACGCCGACACGCGGCTCGACCGAAGTCACCGGTTCGTACACCACGCGCTTCTTTTCTTCGTCGTAACGCACCTCGACGTTGCCGATCAGCGGGAAATCCTTGCGGAAAGGATGGCCCACGAAACCGTAATCGGTCAGGATGCGGCGCAGGTCCGGGTGTCCTTCGAAGATCACGCCGTACAGGTCGAACGCCTCGCGCTCGAACCAGTTCAGGCCCGGATGGATGTCGGTCAGCGATGCCACCACCGGCAGCGATTCGCTCGGGGCAAAGCAGCGGATGCGCAGCAGCTGGTTGTGCTGGTAGGAACGCAGCTGGCAGACCACCGCGAAACGCTGCTTGGGCAGTGCATCGGGCTGGGCACCTTCGGCGGTTTCGTGGCTGGGGAACTCGCCCCAGGCGAAACGGCCAGCGCCCTTGCCTTCCACGCCACGGCTGAAGCCGTGCGAGGAAACGTCCGAGGTATCCCACTCGTCGCTGCCGTAACCAAGGTAGTCGACACCGCACAGGTCGGTGGCGTGCTCGAAGCCGAACTCGTCGCGCAATGCCAGGGCAGTTGCGTGCCAATCAGCGACAGCTACTTCCAGCGTAACTTCGCCGCGCGGTTCGACCACCACGACCTGCGCGTCGGCAAAGCGCGCGCGGAGTCGTTCGATGAGAGAAGGTGCTTGCTGGGCCATGGGGGCTGGCGTGCTCTTGATTGTAAAAAGGGATCAGCGCGCGATGGTCTGGGTACGCCAGATCTTCTTCTGCAGCTGCAAAATGCCGTACACCAGTGCTTCGGCGGTCGGCGGGCAGCCCGGGACGTAGACGTCCACCGGCACCACGCGATCACAGCCGCGCACCACGGAATACGAATAGTGGTAGTAGCCGCCACCGTTGGCGCAGCTACCCATCGAAATGACCCACTTCGGGTCCGGCATCTGGTCGTAGACCTTGCGCAGCGCCGGGGCCATCTTGTTGACCAGGGTGCCGGCCACGATCATCACGTCGGACTGACGCGGCGACGGGCGGAACACCACGCCGTAGCGGTCAAGGTCCAGGCGCGCCGCGCCGGCATGCATCATTTCCACCGCACAGCAGGCCAGACCAAAGGTCATCGGCCACATCGAGCCGGTACGTGCCCAGTTCAGCAGCGCATCGACGCTGGTGGTCACATAGCCCTTCTCGAGCAGGGGGTTGTCGCCTTCAGGCCGCAGAATGTCATCAACCCGCCCTTCCGGGACGGGGTTGTTCATCAGGCCGTCGAGAGTTTGGATCACTCCCATTCCAGCGCTCCCTTCTTCCACACGTAGATAAAGCCAAGGAACAGCATGCCCACGAACAGGCCCATGGTGACCAGCGAACGAGCGCCGAGCTCCATGAACACCTGGGTCCAAGGCACGATGAAGATGATTTCCAGGTCAAAGACGATGAACTGGATGGCGATCAGGTAGTAGCGCACATCGAACTTCATGCGCGCGTTCTCGAACGCCTCGAAGCCGCACTCGTAGGCCGAGAGTTTCTCGTTATCCGGGGAACGGGGAGCGAGGAACCGGCCGATCAACATCAGCGCAACGCCGATGCCGGTGGCGACGATCAGAAACAGCAGAGACGGCAAATATTCGGCCAGCACAGCGATTCTCTCTTGCCTCTGCCCGGGACACCTGCAGGTGCCAAGGCATGGGGGATTGACGGGAGTTGCCACGACGGGCGCTGCCGCAACCCGTGTACCCGCATGAAACAATGGTGCCCAAGAGGGGACTCGAACCCCTACGACTCTCGTCGCTACCACCTCAAGGTAGTGCGTCTACCAATTCCGCCACCTGGGCCTACGTCAGCACTGCCAGTTCAGCAGTGCGCTGCGTATTGTAACCGTCTTCAGTCTTTCTGGGAGCCCTCTGCGGGCTTTTCTTCACTCTGGACGGGAATATTTTCTGCCGGGGCGGCTGCCTGCGGCACTTCACCCACGGCCGAGGCGGCCGGAGCGGCCGGCAGCGGCTGCAATTCGCCTGCCGGGGTGGCAGCCGGGGCCGCAGCCGGGGCTTCCACCTGCGACATCACGCCCAGACCCTGGTTGGTCGGGCGGGCGCCATGGGTGGCATACCAGGCCATGAACAGGCTGATGCCGAAAAACACAACGGCAAGCCACTTTGTGCTCTTGGACAGGAAATTGGAGGCACCACGCGCACCGAACACCGTACCCGAGGCACCGGCACCAAAGCCGGAACCGGCTGCGGCACCCGAGCCACGCTGCATCAGGATCAGCGCGATCATCGCGATCGCCACCAGCACATAGACCACATTGAGGATCAACATCAGCATTTGAAATCCGTCCCGGACAATTACCCGTTAGCGACCGGCTGCTGCCCTCGCAATGGCCAGGAAATCCTCTGCCACCAGCGATGCGCCGCCTACCAGCCCGCCATCCACGTCAGGCTGCGAAAACAGCTCTGCGGCATTGTCGGGCTTCACGCTGCCACCATAGAGGAGCGGCAACGAATCGGCGATTCTAGCATCGGCCTTGGCTACTACGCCACGAATGAACGCATGTACGGCCTGCGCCTGGGCCGGCGTGGCGGTACGCCCGGTGCCAATGGCCCATACCGGCTCATAGGCCACCACCGCCTTGGTGAAGGCCTGCACCCCCGCCAGCTCCAGCACCGGCGCCAACTGCGCGGCGATCACCTGCTCGGTCTGGCCAGCCTCGCGCTGCTCCAGCGTCTCACCTACGCACAAGACCGGAACCAGGCCCGCATGACTGGCCGCCACGAACTTGCGCGCGACCAGCTCACTGCTTTCATGGTGATACTGGCGACGCTCCGAGTGCCCTACCAGACCATGGGTCGCGCCCACATCCACCAGCATTGCCGCCGAGACCTCACCGGTATAAGCACCCTTCTCGTTACTGCTCACGTCCTGGGCGCCAAAGGCAAGCACCGTACCCTCGAAATCCTCGACCAGATCGCCCAGGTAGGGCAGCGGCGGCAGCACCAGCACATCCACCCCTTCCAGCGGCAGGCCAGCAGCCACCTTGCCTACCAGCTCGGTAGCGAAATCACGGCTGCCGTGCAGCTTCCAGTTACCAGCAACGATCTTGCGACGCATGCAGGCCCAACTCCCCGATAAAAAGTTATGGCTAAGGATAGCCGATATGCAGACATTGCCAGGACAATACGCGGACAAGCCGGGACAAGATGCACGAACGCCGCCGCAGCCCTGAGCCACGACGGCGTCGATGCCACACCCAGCCCAAGGGCCGGCGCAGCTTACTTCAGCTTGATTTCGCGCAGGCGCTCTTCAAGGAAGCCATGGGCGGTGATCGCCTGCGGGTAACGGCTCGGGTTTTCCGCACTGATGCACGAAGGCAGCACATCGATCAGGAAGTCCGGGTTCGGGTGCAGGAAGAACGGCACCGAATAGCGCGGCTGGCGGGCCAGTTCACCCGGGGGATTGACCACGCGGTGGATGGTGGACGGGTACACGTGGTTGGTCAGGCGCTGCAGCATGTCACCGATGTTGACCACGATGGTGTCGGCGTCGGAGGTGAACGGCACCCACTCGCCTTCGTGCGACTGCACTTCCAGGCCGGCGGCACTGGCACCAACCAGCAAGGTGATGAAGTTGATGTCGCCATGGGCACCGGCGCGCACATTGGGGATGTCGTCGGTGGTGATCGGCGGGTAATGGATCGGGCGCAGGATCGAATTGCCGTTATTGGTCTTGTCGGCAAAGAACGCCTCCGGCAGGCCGATGTGCAGAGCCAGCGCCGACAGCACGCGCGAACCCAGCTGGTCCAGCTTCTGGTACAGGCCGTAACCATGCTCCTTGAAGCCCGGTACCTCGCTCGGCCACAGGTTCGGCGGCATCACCTCGCGGTACTTGGAATCGTCCGGGATCTCCCGGCCGATATGCCAGAACTCCTTCAGATCGAAGTGCTTGGAACCCTTGGCAGTCTCCACACCGAACGGCGTGTAGCCGCGGGCGCCACCGCCACCGGCCACGTGGTACTGCTTCTTCACCTCATCCGGCAGTGCGAAGAACGCCTTGAAGACGTCATACGCGGCATCAATGTCGGCCTGGGGGATGCCATGGTTGCGAATGCCCGCGAAACCCCACTCGCGATAGGCCGCGCCCAGCTCAGCCACGAAGGCCTCACGGTCGGTATCGAAGCGGGTGATGTCGAGGGTGGGAATACGGGAACTCATTCAACTACTCCAGAGAAGGGAACGGGGTGCCGGCCATTGGAACCGACACCCCGGGTACACCACCATGATCCAGCTCAAACCTGTGCGGCAGCAGAACGGACGGCGTCGGCCAGCGCTTCGAGGGTGGCAGCCATCAGCCCGGCTTCGTCCGCCTCGACCGTGACCCGCACCACCGGCTCGGTGCCCGAGGGGCGCAGGAAAGCCCGGCCGCGGCCAGCCACTGCGGCTTGTGCAGCCGCCAATGCTGCCTGCACGGGCGCACTCCTGACAACTTCGCGGGCGCCGCTTTCCAGCCGCACATTGATGGTCTTCTGCGGCACCATGGCCAGGCCCTCGCCCGCCTGACGCAGGCTCTGACCGGCACTGCCCAGCACCTCCAGCACCTGCAGGGCGCTGACGATGGCGTCGCCGGTGGTGGCCCGATCCAGGCACAGGATGTGACCGGAGGCTTCACCACCCAGCACGCCCTTGCCTTCGACCAGGGCCTGGTGCACGTAGCGGTCACCCACATTGGCGCGCACGAACGGAATGCCCTGGCGCTCCAGCGCCTGCTCCAGCCCATAATTGGTCATCAAGGTGCCCACCACCGGACCACGCAGGCGGCCGTTGGCCTGCCAGGCCTTGGCCAGGATGTAGAGCAGGCCATCGCCATCCACCGCTGCGCCGGTGTCATCCACCATCAACACACGGTCGCCATCGCCGTCGAAGGCGATGCCCATGTCAGCCCCCACCTCCACAACCTTGCGGGCGAGATTGTCGATATGGGTGGAACCCACTCCGTCATTGATATTGACGCCATTGGGCTCGGCACCGATCGCGATCACCTCCGCCCCCAGTTCGCGGAACAACAGCGGCGCGATGTGGTAGGTGGCGCCATGGGCACAGTCCAGCACCACCTTGAGCCCGCGCAGGTAGAAATTGCGCGGCACACTGGCCTTGCAGAACTCGATATACCGGCCCACCGCGTCACGCGCACGCATCGCCTTGCCCAACTGCTCGGATTCAACCGTGGCAAAGGGCTGGTCCATTGCCGCTTCCAGCGCTTCCTCGGTCGCGTCATCCAGCTTCTCGCCTTCGGCGGAGAAGAACTTGATGCCGTTGTCATGGTGCGGGTTGTGCGAGGCACTGATGACGATGCCGGCGTCCGCACCCAGGGTGTGCGCCAGGAAGGCCACCGCCGGGGTCGGCATCGGGCCGAGCAACTGTACATTGGCACCGGCAGCGACCAGACCCGCTTCCAGCGCCGACTCGAACATGTAGCCGGAGATGCGGGTGTCCTTGCCGATCACCACGGTCGGATGGCCACCGCCACTGCGCTGTACCAGTACCCGCCCCAACGCGTTGCCCACGCGCAACACGAAATCAGCGGAAATGACGCCCTTGCCGACACGGCCACGGATGCCGTCGGTACCAAAATACTTGCGATTGCTCATCAGGCTGCCACGTCCTTGTCAGCTTGGGGTTGATTCGTCAGCATGGCCAGCAGGTCGGCCAGGCGGTCACGCATTTCGCGGCGATCGCAGATCTGGTCGATGGCGCCGTGCTCAAGCAGGAACTCCGAACGCTGGAAGCCTTCCGGCAGCTTTTCACGCACGGTCTGCTCGATCACGCGCGGGCCGGCAAAGCCGATCAGTGCCTGCGGCTCGGCGATGTTGATATCACCCAGCATCGCGAACGAGGCCGACACGCCACCGGTGGTGGGATGGGTCAGCACCGAGATGTAAGGCAGGCCGGCTTCGCGCAGCTTGGCCAGCGCGGCCGAGGTCTTGGCCATCTGCATCAGCGAAAACAGGCCTTCCTGCATGCGCGCACCGCCGGAAGCGGAGAAGCAGACATAGGGCGAGCCGATCTCCAGCGCGGTTTCAGCGGCCAGCGAGAAACGCTCACCGACCACCGAGCCCATCGACCCGCCCATGAAGGCGAAATCGAACGAGGAAGCCACCAACGGGCGCCCCTTCAGCAGGCCGCGCATCGCCACCAGCGCATCGTACTCACCGGTGTTCTTCTGGCTGGCCTTGATGCGCTCGCCGTACTTCTTCTGGTCCTTGAACTTGAGCACGTCGGTCGGGCCCAGGCGGGCGGCGATCTCGGTGGTGCTGTCCACGTCGAACAGCGAGGCCAGGCGCGCACGCGCACGGATGGCCATATGGTGGCCGCACTTGGGGCAGACCTCCAGGTTTTCTTCCAGCTCCGGGCGGTACAGGGCCGCGCCGCAGCTGGAGCATTTTTCCCACAGCCCCTCGGGGACGCTGCGTTTTTTGGAGGGCGTATTGTCGGTACGGATGCCGGACGGCATCAACTTGCTGAGCCAACTCATGCGGGATGACAGTTCCGTTCAGGGTGGCCTTGCGGCCACGACAGGGCCCACAGTCTAGCTCACCACTGCGACCAAGGCGCAGCACTGGCTGCGGCCAAAGCCCTACTGCCGCGTATGTTTGCCTGCCCTGCCCGGTAGTGCCGAGCCATGCTCGGCAAGGAGCTCTACCGGGAATGCCGCTGCCGAGCATGGCTCGGCACTACAGGTGACGCTGCTCAGCGATCCAGCGCTTCGCGCAGCGGCTTGAGGAACCCGGCAGCCGCCGCCGCCGGATCGGCCGCCTCGGCCAGCGCGGACACCAGCGCACTGCCAACCACCACGCCGTCGGCATCCGCTGCCATCGCCGCCGCACTGGCGGCATCCTTGATGCCGAAACCGGCCACCACCGGCGCACTGGAGCGGCTGCGCAGCAGGCGCAGGCGCTCGCTGGCGGCAGCACTGTCCAGCCGCTCGGAGGCACCGGTCACCCCGGCAAAGCTGACGTAGTACAGATAGCCCTGGGCGGCCTGGCACAGACTGTCCAGACGCGCAGCACTGCTGGTCGGCGAAGCCAGCAGAATCAGGGCCAGGCCCGCCTGGCTGAATACAGCGCGCGGCTCCTCGGCCTCTTCCGGCGGCAGGTCCACCAGCAGGATGCCGTCCACACCGGCGGCCACAGCCTCTTCGGCATAGCGCTGATAACCGCGGATCTCAACCGGATTGAGATACCCCATCAGCACCACCGGGGTAGTCGTATCGGTCTGGCGGAAGCGCGCCACCGTGTCCAGCACGTATTGCCGCCCTGCCCCGCGTGCCAGCGCATGCTCGGAGCTGCGCTGGATGGTGGGGCCGTCGGCCATCGGGTCG
>DKPB01000009.1:0-681 GCA_002471015.1 Stenotrophomonas sp. UBA7346 | reverse complement strand
GGCCGTCGGCCATCGGGTCGGAGAACGGCACGCCCAGCTCGATCACATCGGCCCCGGCCTGGACCAGTGCATGCATCACCGGCACGGTCGCTTCCAGCGACGGATCACCGGCGGTGATGAACGGAATCAGCGCCTTGCGGCCATCGGCACGCAGACGGGCAAAGCAGTCGTCAATTCGGCTCACAGCCATCTCAGGCACATCCTTCAATCAGTTCAACCGCATCAGGCTGGCCCCAGTAAATGGAGGTGACCAGACCATTGAGTGTTTCCAGGCGCAGGGCCAGCTTGGCAGCCTTGTCGGTCCAGGTAACGTAGTCCCCGTCCGGCGCGTTATAGGCGTGCGGCGTGGTGACCACACCGGCCGGCAAGCGCTGCTTGGCTTCGGCCACGGTCATGCCCACCCACAGGCCATACGGCAGGACCGGCGCGCCCGCTGGCGGCGCGGTGACGCGCTGGCCGGGGTCATCCACCGCATCCACCTCGAAGCGGGCGATGCGGTCGGCGATCACCATCATCGACATGCCCTGCGGCAGCGTGCCCTGGTCGTAGTACTCGCAATCGCCTTCCATCACCTCGCGCATGCCTGCCGAGACGAAAGTCTTGTCGCCGGGGGCCTTGCCGAAAGCGGCGCCAATGCGCAGCCCGCCGACCTGGGCCAGATCGGCAGCCGCTGCAGCCACT
>DKPB01000084.1 GCA_002471015.1 Stenotrophomonas sp. UBA7346 | reverse complement strand
CTCTCCCGATAAGTTGTCGCATTCAAAATGAAAGCGGCCTCCGGCCCGCTTTTTGTTTGAAAGCTCCCCTCATCCGCCCCCCGCCTTCGCGGGGGGCGGATGAGGGGCTCTGGCTTCTGGGCTCTGGCTTCTTCTTCCGGCTCACGCTCGCGTTTTGGCTGGTGATTTCTTCAGCCGCTTCTGCCACCACCGCAGCCCAGATCGCGCACCAGCCCCACTTTTTACGCGCCTTTTACGCCAGCCCCGCCCAAGCAGCGTCGATCGTTTACGCCCCGCAGGAAGACGATAACGGCCTGATCGGGGTGATCAGCCCAGGCGTCCGCGCCTGCCTGCCGCCCTGCCCGTCCACCGACGCAGGTTCCGGCTGAGCCGGCCGCGTCCTGCTTTCGTTTCCGAGGTTTTCCATGCCCGGCTGGCTTGCTCTGTTGTGCGGCGTAGTGGTGCTGATCGCCGCTGCCTACCTGTTGTACGCGGTCCTTCGACCCGATTCGTTCTGAGGAGCGCCGTCGTGATTGAAGCCACCCTCATTCTTCTGGCCAGCCTGGCGCTGGCCTGCCCGCTGGGCCTGTACCTGGCACGGCTGATGCGCGGTACGCCGATGCGTATCGACGTCCTCTTCCACTGGATCGAAAAGCCGCTGTACCGCGTGCTCGGCGTCGATCCCGCCCATTCCATGTCCTGGCGCGGCTATGTGGTTGCGTTCCTGGTCAGCAACCTGGTGCTGGCGGTGCTGACCCAGGCGGTGTTCATGACCCAGGCCTGGTTGCCGTTGAACCCCGACAACATTCCCAACATGCGCTGGGACACCGCGCTGCACACCATGGTGTCGTTCCTGACCAACACCAACCAGCAGCACTACAGCGGCCAGGCGCAGCTGTCCTACTTCTCACAGATGACCGGCATCACCGGCCTGCAGGTGATCACCCCGATGATGGGGCTGGCACTGGCAGTGGCAACGCTGCGCGCCCTGTTCATGAAACCGGCCAGCAACGACAGCGGCAATGCCGCACCGCGCGTCACCGTCGGCAACTACTACGCCGACGTGGTGCGCCTGTGCCTGCGCTTCCTGCTGCCGCTGTGCCTGGTGTGGACGCTGTTGCTGAACTGGCAGGGCGTGCCTTCCACACTGGCCGCTGGCCCGCAGGCCACGCCGATCGATGCCGGTGCCGGCATGGAAACGCAGAAGATCCCGCTGGGCCCGGTCGCGGCGATGGTTGCGGCCAAACAGCTCGGCGCCAATGGCGGTGGCTGGTATGGCCCGAACAGCAGCTTCCCGCTGGAAAACCCGACCCCGCTGTCCAATGCGCTGGAACTGATCGGCATCCTGCTGATCCCGATGGCCATCATCTGCATGCTCGGCAGCTTCACCGGACGGCGGCGCTTTGGCGCGCTGGTATTCGGCTGCATGCTGACCATGTCGGTGTTGTCCACCAGTGCCAGCCTGTGGCTGGAAGGCCACAGCGCCAGCGCCGCCAGCGCGTTGCTGATGGAAGGCAAGGAAACCCGCTTCGGCGCCGATGGCACGGCGCTGTGGTCGTCCATCACCACCCAGGTGCAGAACGGCTCGGTCAACGGCATGCATGACTCGTTGAGCCCGCTCGGCGGCATGATGCCCATCGTCAACATGCTGGTCAGCGCGATCTGGGGCGGCATTGGCTGCGGCATCCAGCAGTTCCTGGTCTACCTGATGATGGCGGTGTTCCTGGCCGGCCTGATGACCGGACGCACGCCAGAACTCCTCGGCCGCAAACTGGAAACGCCGCAGGTGCGCCTGCTGGCGGTGCTGGTGCTGCTGCAACCGATCACCCTGCTCGGCCTGACCGCACTGACGTTGGCCGTACCCGGCCTGGCCGGCACCTCCAACCCCGGCTTCCATGGCATCAGCCAGGTGTTCTACGAGTTCACCTCGGCCTATGCCAACAACGGCTCCGGCTTTGAGGGGCTGGCCGACAACAGCGTGTGGTGGAACCTGAGCTGTGCGCTGGTGTTGGCCTTGGGCCGCTTCCCGATCCTGATCATCCCGCTGGTCATTGCCACCCAGTTGGCGGCCAAACGGCAGGTGCCACAAAGCGCCGGCAGCCTGCAGATCGAAACCCCGACCTTCGCTCTGACGCTTGTCTGCGTGGTCATCGTCCTTACCGTGCTGCAGTTCCTGCCGGCATTGGTGCTTGGCCCGGTGGCCGAACACCTGAGCCTGCTGGCCCTGCAGGGAGCACCGTCACCGTGAACGCCCCCATGAACCGCCCTGTTTCCCACACAACGCCGCGCCCGGCCCTGCTTGATGGCGCCGGCCTGCGCCGTGCGCTGCTGGACTCGCTGCGCAAGCTGTCGCCGCTGCACCTGCTGCACAACCCGGTGATGGCGGTGGTGATGGCCGGCACCGTGCTGGCGCTGCTTGTCACCCTCAGTGGCACGGCGCCGATGGGCTTCGGCCTGGCGGTCACCGCGATCCTGTTGGTGACCGTGTTGTTCGGCAACTTCGCCGAAGCGGTAGCCGAGGCACGTGGCCGCGGCCAGGCCGCCTCGCTGCGGCGCGCACGCCAGGACCTGGTCGCACGGCGTGTTTCCACGCCGTTGCAGGGTGCTGCCGAAAGCCGCGTCCCCGCTGCCGAACTGCGCCCCGGTGAGTATGTGATCGTCAGTGCCGGCGAGTTCGTGCCGGCCGACGGCGAGATCGTGCGCGGCCTGGCCACCATCAACGAGGCTGCTGTCACCGGCGAATCGGCACCGGTGCTGCGCGAGGCCGACACCGACCGCTCCGGCGTGATCGGCGGCACCAAGGTGCTGTCCGACGAGATTGTGGTGCGGGTCAGTGCCGAGCCGGGCCACAGCTTCCTCGACCGCATGATCGCGCTGGTGGAAGGGGCCAACCGGCAGAAGACGCCGAACGAAATCGCCTTGACCTTGTTGCTGGCGGCCATGTCGCTGACCTTCCTGGTGGTGGTGGCCACGCTGCCGGCGATTGCAGGCTTTGTTGGCGTGAGCGTCGATCCGCTGCTGCTGATCGCCCTGCTGGTGTGCCTGATCCCGACCACCATCGGCGGCCTGCTGCCGGCCATCGGCATCGCCGGCATGAACCGTGCGCTGCAGGCCAATGTGCTGGCCAAATCGGGCAAGGCGGTGGAAGTGGCTGGCGACGTCGACGTGCTGCTGTTGGACAAGACCGGCACCATCACCCATGGCGACCGCCAGGCCACGCACTTCCATCCGCTGGCCGGTATCGACGCTCCACAACTGCGTGAAGCATCGCTGCTGTCGTCGCTGGCCGACCCGACCCCGGAAGGCAAATCCATCGTGCGTCTGGCCCGCCAGCAGGCCTGCACCACCGCAGAACCTGAAAAAGCGGAGTACCTGTCCTTTACCGCACAAACCCGCATGTCTGGCGTTGACCTGGACAACGGCCGCAGTATCCGCAAGGGTGCCGCCGATGCCATCAGCGCGCACGTGCTGGCGCTGGGCGGCACGGTGCCGAACGAGCTGCAGGCACGGGTGGACCAGGTTGCCCGTGGCGGCGCCACGCCGCTGGTGGTCAGCGAAGGAAAGCACGTACTCGGCGTGGTGGAGCTGGCCGACGTGGTCAAGCACGGCATGCGTGAGAAGTTCGCGCAGCTGCGGGCGATGGGCATCCGCACGGTGATGATCACCGGCGACAACCCGCTTACCGCCGCCGCCATTGCCGCCGAGGCCGGCGTGGACGACTACATCGCCCAGGCCCGGCCGGAAGACAAACTGGCGCGCATCCGTGCCGAGCAGGCCGGTGGCCGGCTGGTGGCGATGGTCGGCGACGGCACCAACGATGCGCCGGCGCTGGCCCAGGCCGACATCGGCCTGGCGATGAACTCCGGCACGCAGGCGGCCAAGGAGGCCGGCAACATGGTCGACCTGGATTCGGACCCGGCCAAGCTGCTGTCCGTGGTGGAAGTGGGCAAGCAGCAGCTGATCACCCGCGGCGCGCTGACCACCTTCTCGCTGGCCAACGACGTGTCCAAGTACTTCGCCATCCTGCCGGCGTTGTTCGCCGCCAGCATCCCATCGATGGCGGCCTTGAACGTGATGCAGCTGTCGAGCCCGCGCAATGCGGTGCTGGCGGCGCTGATCTTCAATGCCTTGGTGATTCCGGCCCTGATTCCGCTGGCCCTGCGCGGCGTGCGCTTCCGGCCGGCCACCGCCACCACGCTGCTGCGGCGGAACATGCTGGTGTACGGCCTCGGCGGCGTGCTGCTGCCGTTTGCGGCCATCAAGGCCATCGACCTCCTTCTTGCTCTGGTATTTGGCGCATGAACATCTCAATGAAATCCTCTCGTCGTTCCGGCACCCCGCTGTGGCGGCCGGCCATTGGCCTGTCCCTGTTCGGCCTGTTCGGCACCGGCCTGGTCTATGCAGTGCTGGCGACCGGCATCTCCGGCGCGCTGTTCCCGGCGCAGACCGATGGCAGCCTGATCCGCGATGCCGACGGCCAGGTGCGTGGCTCGCTGTATCTGGCGCAGCCATTCACTGGCGACGGCTATTTCCAGACGCGTCCTTCGGCGGCCAACTACGACCCGATGGCCGCCGCCGGCAGCAATATGGCGCGCAGCAATCCGGACCTGGTCAAGCGCGTCAGCGAGGCCACCGCTGCCGTCGCAGCGCGCGAGAAAATCGATCCAGCCACGGTGCCAGCCGACCTGGTCACGCAGTCGGCCAGCGGGTTGGACCCGGAGCTGTCGCCGGCTGCGGTGCAGGTACAGGTGGCGCGCGTGGCCGCGGCACGCGGCTGGTCGCAGGCAGAAGTGCAAGCGCTGGTTGATGCTCAACTGCAGGACCGCCAATGGGGCGTATTCGGACAGCCGCGCATCAACGTGATTGCCCTCAACCGGGCCTTGGACCAGGCCGCGCATGCGCCCTGATGCGGGGCGCGCCTGCAACAGCGCACAATCGTGGCCATGAACGACTCCCGTAGCCGCCAGGCCGATGCCTTGGCCGAGGCCCTGCAACGCGACGCCGACGGCAAGCTCACCGTCTTCCTCGGCGCCGCACCGGGCGTGGGCAAGACTTTCAGCATGCTTACCCGCGCCCAGGAACAGCTGCGGCGCGGCGTGGACGTGATGGCGGCCGTTGTGGAAACCCATGGCCGCAGCGATACCGCCGCCCTGCTCGACGGCCTGCCGCGCATTGCCATGTGCGCGGTGGAGTACCACGGTCACCAGCTGCAGGAGATGGATCTGGATGCGGTGCTGGCGCGCAGGCCGGCACTGGTGCTGGTCGATGAACTGGCCCATCGCAATGCCCCCGGCAGCCGCCATGAGCGGCGCTGGCAGGATGTGATGGAGCTGCTCGACGCCGGTATCGACGTGTGGACGACGATCAACATCCAGCATCTGGAAAGCCTCAACGATGTGGTGATGCGCATCACCGGCGTGCGCGTCAGCGAGACCGTGCCCGACGTGGTATTCGACCGTCTGCATGACATCGTGCTGGTCGATCTGCCACCGCGCGAGCTGATCGAGCGCCTGCAGCAGGGCAAGGTCTACGTACCGGAACAGGCCGCGCAGGCGCTGCAGGCGTTCTTCTCACCGGCCAACCTCACCGCCCTGCGAGAGCTGGCCATGCAGGAAGCCGCCGACCGCGTCGACAGCAGCCTGCGCGAGACCCGCGCCGCACGCGGCGAAGGCAATCTGCCGCTGCGGCGGCGGGTTGTGGTCGCCATTGATGGCGGTGGCCAGAGCGAGTATCTGGTGCGGGTGGCGCGACGCATCGCCGAGCGCCGCGATGCACCGTGGACGGTGGTGACCGTGCAACATCGGCGTCACGACGAGGCAACCCGTCGCGAAATCGACGATGCGTTCGCACTGGCGCGGCGGTTGGGCGGCGACGCCGAACTGCTGCACGGGCCAGGCATCGCCGATGCGCTGCTCGACTACGCCGCCCATAACGCGGTGTCGTCGCTGGTGCTGGGCCGTACCCGCGAACGACCACTGGCGCGCCTGTTCAACCAGACCCTGACCCAGCAGTTGATCCAACGCGGCGCCCACTACGAGATCACCATCATCAGCACGCCGCAGGCCCGCGCCAACGCGCGTCGCTTTGGCCTGTCGCTGGCCCCGGACAGCTGGGGCAAGGATGCGATGACGGCGGTATTGGCCACCGTCGGCGCCTGCCTGGCCGCATGGCTGGGTGAGCACTGGATAGGCCTCAGCGACCTGGCGATGGTGTTCATCGTGGCGGTGGTACTGGTGGCTGCACGCACCCGCATGAGTGCCGCGGTACTGGCAGCGACGCTGTGCTTCCTTGCCTACAACTTCTTCTTCATCGCACCGCGCTTCACCTTCGCGATCAGCGCGCGCCAGGGTGTGATAACCGTCTTCCTGTTCCTCGCCGCCGCACTGGTCGCCGGCCGCCTGGCCTCGCGCCTGCGCATGCAGGTGGTGGCGCTGCGCGCCGCCAACCGCCACGCCAATGTGCGGCAGACGCTGGGGCGGCAACTGGTGGGCGCCACCGACAATGCCCAGGTTGCCCATGCCGGGCGGGTAGCCTTGGAACAGGCGCTGGATGCACCTGCATGGGTGCGGCTGGGTGCCGATACCAGTACCAGCGGCAGCGCTGCCCCCGGCGACACCGATCTGGCTGCGGCCGATTGGGCCCTGCGCCATGGCCAGCCCGCCGGCCGCTTCACCGACACACTGGCCGGTGCCGGTTGGTGGTTCCTGCCCCTGCTGGACGGCGAAGCACACGCGATAGGCGTGGCCGGGCTGCGCTTCGACCACCAGCATCCGCGTCTGGCACCGGAACAGCGCCAGCTGGTGGAGGCCATGGCCGACGACATTGCCCAGGCTGCGCTACGCACGCGGCTGGTGGCCGATCTGGAAACCGCGCATCTGCACAACGAAACCGAGCGCCTGCGCTCTGCACTACTGTCCTCGGTATCACACGATCTGCGCTCGCCGCTGGCCGCCATGATCGGCTCGGCCGACAGCCTGTCCAACTACGCCGATGCGATGGATGCCAGCGACCGTCGCGCCCTGCTCGACACCATCGTGGTCGAGGGCGAGCGGCTGGACCGCTATATCCAGAACCTGCTGGACATGACCCGGCTCGGCCATGACGGGCTCAAGCTCAACCGCGACTGGATTGGCGTGGACGAGCTGATCGGCTCGGCCGCGCGACGGCTGCAGCGCTACCAACCGGAGGTGCGGCTGCAACTGGATATCCCGGCAACGCTGGCACCGATCTGGGTGCACCCGGCGCTGGTCGAACAGGCGGTGTTCAATGTGATGGAGAACGCAGCCAAATTCTCGCCCGCCGAGGTACCGATCGAAGTGCGTGCGCGCCAGCACGATGGCGAACTGGTTATCGACGTGATCGACGCCGGCCCCGGCATCCCCGATAACCAGCGCGCGCGCATCTTCGACATGTTCTACAGCGTGGAGCGCGGCGACCGTGGCCGCCAGGGCACCGGCCTGGGCCTGACCATCTGCCAGGGCATGATTGGAGCCCATGGCGGCCGCGTCGAGGCGCTGCCGGGCCACGACGGACGCGGTACCCTGATACGCATGAGCCTGCCCATGCTCCAGCCGCACCCCGAGAGCCCGCGCGATGATGGCTGAAGCGCCCGCCATTCCGCCGCCGCGCGTGCTGGTAGTGGATGACGAAGTACAGATCCGGCGCTTTCTGGATATCTCGCTGCGCGCGCAGGGCTATGCGGTGAGCCAGGCCGCCAACGGCGCCGAAGGCCTGCAACGGCTGGCCGAGGACGGTGCCGACCTGGTGGTGCTGGATATCGGCCTGCCGGACATGGAAGGCCATGACGTGCTGGCCGAGCTGCGGCAATGGAGCCAGGTGCCGGTGATCATGCTCAGCGTGCGTGCCGGCGAGGCGGAGAAAGTACGCGCCCTGGACAATGGCGCCAACGACTACGTGACCAAGCCGTTCGGCACCCAGGAGCTGATGGCGCGGGTGCGGGCGCTGCTGCGCAGCCGCAGCACCGACAGCGAAGGCCAGGTACCGGTGTTCGACGATGGTCACCTGCATATCGACCTGGCCCGCCGCGACGTGCGCGTGGACGGCGAGGCGATTGCGCTGACCCGCAAGGAATACGCGCTGCTGGCGCTGCTGCTGCGCAATGCCGGGCGGGTGATGACGCAGCCGCAGATCCTGCAGGAAATCTGGGGGCCGACGCATCGGCATGACACCCATTACCTGCGCATCCTGGTGGGCCGGCTGCGGCACAAGCTGGGCGATTCGGCGCTGGAGTCGCGTTATCTGTTCACCGAGCCGGGGGTTGGTTTGCGGTTTGGTGGGACGTGAGCGTTGTGGTGCTTGTGGCAGCGGCGTCAGCCGCGAAGCCTTTGAAACATCGGCCGCCAAGCAATCGGCGATTGCCGCCAACCTGAAGCCGAAGCTGCAATGGCTTCGCGGCTGACGCTGCTCCCCCAGTCCAGCGCAAGCAGAAGCAGAAGCAACAGCAACCCCTCCTCGGCCCTCCCCTTGGCTACGCCAAAGGGAGGGAGACAAGCGACGGCGCTTCGATCTGACGGTCAGCGCACGATGCGCCCCCTCCCTTTGGCGTAGCCAAGGGGAGGGCTGGGGAGGGGTGCTCTTCGCGGCAATCCAAAGCCCCAAACCGCCCCGCTCGCAAGCAGCCATCCAGAAAAAACAAAAGGCCGCCTCGCAACACGCGGGCGGCCTTTTGCCAGACAACAACGCCGATCAGAAACCCAGTTCAGTTCCGGCCGGCAATACCTGCAGCAACTGCTCGCGGAACACCGCCTTGATCCGCTCCAGCGCCGCCTCGTCATTGCCTTCGAAACGCAGCACCAGCACCGGCGTGGTGTTGGAGGCACGCACCAGCCCCCAGCCGTCGCTGAAATCGGCACGCAGGCCATCGATGGTGGAGAGCCGGGCGCCGGCGAACGGCGACTCCTCCAACTGTGCCGCGGCCACGATCAAAGCCACCTGCGCATGCTGGGTGCCCTCTTCCACCGCCACCTTCAACTCTGGCGTGGAAAGCGCATCCGGCAGTTCGTCCAGCACCTCCGACGGCTCCTCATCGCGCTGACCCAGGATCTCCAGCAGGCGCGCGGCGGCATACAGGCCATCATCGAAACCATACCAGCGCTCCTTGAAGAAGAAGTGGCCGCTCATCTCGCCGGCCAGCTCGGCATCGGTCTCGCGCATCTTGGCCTTCATCAGCGAGTGCCCGGTCTTCCACATCATCGGGCTGCCGCCATTGCGCAGGATGTAGTCGGACAGCTTGCCGGTGCACTTGACGTCGTAGATGACCATCGCGCCGGGGTTACGCTGTAGCACATCAGCGGCAAACAGCATCAGCAGGCGATCGGCAAAGATCACCTTGCCCTCCTTGGTCACCACGCCCAGACGATCACCGTCGCCATCGAAGGCCACGCCGATATCCGCATCGAAGCGCTTGACCATCTGCGCCAGGTCTTCGAGGTTGTGCGGATCGCTGGGGTCCGGATGGTGGTTGGGGAAGCTGCCGTCCACGTCGCAGTACAACGGAATGACCTCGGCACCGATGGCCTCCAGCAACTGCGGGGCGACTGCGCCGGCTACGCCGTTGCCGGCATCGGCCACCACCTTGAGCGGACGGTCCAGCTGCACGTCGTCGGCAATGCGCTGCACGTAGTCGTTGATGACCTCGCGCTGCTGCAGGTCGCCGGGGCTGTCGGCACGCTGCAGGCGGCCTTCCTGGATGCGCCGGTACAGATCGGTGATAGCGTCACCGGACAGCGTTTCACCCCCGATGACTATCTTGAAGCCGTTGTAGTCGGGCGGATTATGGCTGCCGGTAACGGCGACGCAGCTGCCTGCGCGCAGGTGGTAGCTGGCGAAATACACCACCGGTGTCGGCGCCATGCCGATATCCAGCACATTGCAGCCCGCACGGCGCAGGCCATCGATCAGCGCATTGCTCAACTCGGGGCCGGACACGCGGCCGTCGCGCCCCACCACCACGTCATGCAGGCCTTGCGACTGCATTTCACTGCCGATGGCCTGGCCAATCAGCGTGGCCACGGTGGGATTGAGATCCGGGCCGACCACGCCGCGGATGTCGTAGGCGCGGAAGATGCCTGCCGGCACGGCCTCGGCGCCGGGTTCGGCGATGGGGGCAGCCGCAGCCTTGTCGGCAGCGCTGTCCATGACTGGCAGGGGGTCCTGCGCCAGTGCTTCCTGCAAGGTCATGCCGCTGCCCGCCTCCTCCACATCCTGCTTGCGGCGCAGGGTGGGCAGGCTCAGGCGCTTGCGTCCAATCAACAGCAGCAACGCGGTCGCCGCAAGCAGCACCGCGACCACTGCCGACGCGATTACGCCAAGGCCCATTGCGCCTGCGCTGGTATCCGGCAATTCCGCAACCACACGCAGGCCGGTATCAGCCACGGGCCGGGCCAGCGCATCCGCGCCATTGCCCAGGCTCTCGTTGCCCTTCTTGAGGATGGTGAAGCCGCCCTGGCGCAGGCCGAGGTAGGCACTTTGCGGAGAATCGATGGTGTCGAATACCGAGGTCAGACGCAGCAGCGGCTGGCGGATGTAGGCCACTGCCGCGCGATCATGCAGTTGCACCGGGGCGGCCAGGCCCAGCCGCGGGCTGCCCCCGTCACGGACCACCAGGGCAACCGGCTTGCCTTCGGCGAGTGCCTTTTCCAGCAACGCAAGCCGCGCATAACCAAAGGCCGCCGGGTCGGCATAGGCATCCACCAGCGTCGCGTCCAGCACCTGCGCGTCTTCAACGCCATTCCACTTGTCGCGCAGCGCAGCGGCGGCGGCAGCCGCATCCCCACTACCCAGGGCAGCCTTGACCGGCGCCAGCGCCAGTTGCTTGTTGAACTGCGCCAGCTGCGCATCGATGGCCTTCTGGACGTCGCCTACCGCCTGGTCGCGGGCCGACTCCAGGCGGCTGCCTGTGCTTGACTGCAGCCACTGGTCAACCGCGCTCCAGCCGAACCAACCGGCCAGCAACAACAGCAGTACCGCCAGCAACGGCGTTGAACGACCCAGCGCAACGCGTGGGCGTGCGCTCTCATTGCCTTGGCTCATCGTGCGTTTCCCCTGTCAGCGCACCCCGGTGTGGCCAAATCCACCCGTTCCACGCGCACTGTCGATGAAAGTATCCACTACCTGCAACGTCACGCGTGCAATTGGCAGCACCACGAGTTGTGCGATCCGGTCACCCGGTTCAATCGTGAATACGTCGCGGCCCCGGTTCCAGACGCTGATGAGCAGCGGTCCCTGGTAGTCGGCATCGATCAGGCCCGTGCCATTTCCCAACACGATGCCGTGGCGATGTCCCAACCCCGAGCGCGGCAAAACCACGGCACACAGTCCAGGGTCAGCCACGTGGATGGCGATACCGCTGGGCAACAGTGCGGCATCCCCCGGCTCCAGCGTCAGCGGTGCCTCGATGGCGGCGCGCAGGTCCATGCCGGCGCTGGCCTCGGTGGCATAGGCTGGCAACGGCCAGCTGTCACCAAAGCGGGGGTCCAGCAGTTTTACCTGCAGGGGCTGCAATGCGGCAGCGTTGCTCATGCGTCCAACCTCTCTGCGATCAGGTCCAGCAGCTGTTCTGCCAGCTGGGTCTTGGCGGTGCCCGGGAACTCACGCAGACCGCCGTTCCAATAGGCGACAGCCGCATTCTGGTCACTTTCAAAGCCATTGCCGGCAATGCCGACCTGGTTGGCGATGATCAGGTCCAAGTGCTTGTCGGCCAGCTTGCCGCGCGCATATTTCTCCACATCGTGGGTTTCGGCGGCAAAGCCGACCACCAGCTTCAGCGCCTGCTCCTGCACCGCCACTTCGGCCAGGATGTCGGCGGTACGCACCAACTCCAGGGTCAAGGTCTGGCTGCCAGCGGTCTTCTTCAGCTTCTGCGACGATACCTGGCGCGGCGTGTAGTCCGCCACGGCAGCAGCGCCGATATAGATATCGGCCGGCAACGCGCCCAGCACCGCCTCGCGCATCTGCGCGGCCGAACGCACGTCGATGCGCTGCACGCCCGCGGGTGTAGGCAACTGCACCGGGCCGCTTACCAGCACCACCTGCGCGCCCTGACGGGCGGCGGCAGCGGCCAGCGCGTAGCCCATCTTGCCGCTGGAACGGTTGCCGACATAGCGCACCGGGTCCAGGTCTTCATAGGTCGGCCCGGCACTGATCAACACCCGCAGGCCGTTCAAGCGGCCGGGTTTGGCCGGCGCCTGCGGTGCCAGGTTGCCTGCCAGCGCAGCAATGATGGTAGGTGCCTCACTGACCCGGCCGGGGCCGGATTCGCCTTCGGCCAGCGGGCCATCTTCCGGCCCGATCACCTGCACCCCGCGCTCGCGCAGCACGGCCATATTGGCCTGGGTGGCCGGGTGCAGCCACATGCGGTGGTTCATCGCCGGGCATACCGTCAGCGGTGCAGTCGTGGCCAGGCATAAGGTGGTGACCAGATCATCGGCATTGCCGTGCGCCAGCCGCGCCAGCAGGTCGGCGGTGGCCGGCGCGATGACGATGCGGTCGGCCCAGCGCGCCAGTTCGATATGGCCCATGGCCTGCTCGGCGGCACTGTCCCACAGCGTGGTGCGGGTGGGATGGCCGGACAGCGCCTGGAAGCTCAGCGGCGTGACGAACTGCTGCGCCCCCGCCGTCATCGCCACCTGCACGGTAGCACCGGCATCACGCAGGCGGCGCACCAGCTCCAGCGACTTGTACGCGGCGATGCCGCCGCCGACGCAGAGCAGCAGCTTCTGTCCTTCCAAAGGTCGGGAAGTAGGGGAAACGGCGGTCACGGGGAGAATTTCCTAGGTACAGAAGAATGATTAGCTTAACCGAAGGGTTCGATGTGACTGATCCTGCTTTTGGCTGATGACGGTGAATCTGGGACTCATGCACATCCGTCATTGGCCCGCCGCCGAACGCCCGCGTGAAAAGCTGCTGACACGCGGTGCCAGCGCGCTGTCCGATGCTGAACTGTTGGCGATCTTCCTGGGCTCAGGGCTACGCGGGCGTGACGCGGTGCAGACCGCGCGTGAACTGTTGCAGGGCCATGGCCCACTGCGGGCCTTGCTGGAGCGCAGCCCGGCCGCCCTGGCCGGCTTGCCCGGGCTGGGCCCTGCCCGTGCCTGCCAGCTCAGTGCAGCGCTGGAGCTGGGCCAGCGCCACCTGGCCGCCGCACTGGAACGCGGCCAGGCCCTGACCGACCCTGCGGCCGCCGGGCGCTACTTCGCGCAGCGGCTGCGTCACCGCCGCTGTGAGATATTTGCAGTGCTGTTCCTGGATACCCGTCACCGGGCCCTCGCCTTCGAGGAGTTATCCACAGGCACGGTAGACAGCGCCGAAGTGCACCCCCGCGAAGTTGTCCGCAAAGCCTTGGGCCACAACGCGGTGGCGGTGATCGTTGGCCATAATCACCCCTCGGGCAATCCTGAACCGTCAGCCGCCGACCGGGCCATCACCGAGCGCCTGCGGCAGGCACTGGCACTGGTGGACATCCGCCTGCTGGACCACTTCGTGATCGGCGATGGCCCTCCGCTGTCCTTGGCGGCGCGTGGTTGGCTCTGACTGGCCCGGAGCCAGTTTTCTGACTTTTTGACATTCCTGAGCCCCACCTGCGGCCCGGCGGGGCGGCCTCGCCGAAGGTCAGGTAAAATGGTCAGTTCCGCGCTTCAAGCAGAATAGTCACGTGAAACCCCAACTCCGCGCCCTCATCGGCCAAGGCATCGAAGCCTTGCGCGCCAACGGCACCTTGCCTGCCGACACCCTGCCGCCGGATTTCGTGGTCGAACGACCCAAGACCCGCGAACACGGTGATTTCGCCACCAACGCCGCCATGCTGCTGGCCAAGGCCGCACGCAGCAATCCGCGCGCCGTGGCACAGGCCCTGGTTGCCGCGTTGCCGGCCAGCGACGACATCGCCAATGTCGAGATCGCCGGCCCCGGCTTCATCAATTTCAAGCTTGCGCCGGTGGCCTACCAGCGCGAAGTGGTCAGCGTGCTCAAGGAAGCCGAGGACTACGGCCGCAACCTGAGCGGCAACGGCCGCAGCGTCGGCGTGGAGTACGTGTCGGCCAATCCGACCGGCCCGCTGCATGTCGGCCACGGCCGCGCCGGTGCCATCGGTGACTGCATCGCCCGCGTGCTGGAAGCCAACGGCTGGAACGCCAAGCGCGAGTTCTACTACAACGACGCCGGCGTACAGATCGAAAACCTGGCCAAGTCGGTGCAGGCGCGCGCGCGCGGCTTCAAGCCGGGCGATGAACAGTGGCCGAGCGAGGCCTACAACGGCGAATACATCGGCGACGTGGCCAAGGCCTACCTGCTGGGCCAGACCGTGGACCTGGAAGGCAGCCAGATCGTCGGCGCCAAGGATGCAGAGAACCTGGAGGAAATCCGCCGCTTCGCCGTGGCCTACCTGCGCAACGAGCAGAACCTGGACCTGGCCGCATTCGGCGTGGATTTCGATATCTACTTCCTGGAAAGTTCGCTGTACAAGGACGGCAAGGTTGCCGAGACCGTGCAGCAACTGGTCAGCTCCGGCCACACCTACGAGGAAGGCGGCGCGCTGTGGCTGCGCTCCACCGACTTTGGTGACGACAAGGACCGCGTGATGCGCAAGTCCGACGGCACCTTCACCTACTTCCTGCCGGACGTGGCCTACCACCTGAGCAAGTGGCAGCGCGGTTACGAACGCGCCATCACCGAACTCGGTGCCGACCACCACGGCTCGCTGGCACGCGTGCGCGCCGGCCTGCAGGCGCTGGACGTGGGCATTCCCAAGGGCTGGCCGGAATACGTGCTGCACCAGATGGTGACGGTGATGCGCGGCGGCGAGGAAGTGAAGCTGTCCAAGCGTGCCGGCAGCTACCTGACCCTGCGCGACCTGATCGACGAAGTGGGTGCCGATGCGGTGCGCTGGTTCCTGATCGCGCGCAAGCCGGATTCGCAGCTGACCTTCGACATCGACCTGGCCCGCCAGCAGAGCAGCGACAACCCGGTGTTCTACGTGCAGTACGCGCACGCCCGCGTCTGCTCGCTGCTGCGCCAGGCGCAGGAGAAGGGCCTGGACTACAAGCAGGCCGATGGCCTGGCCGCGCTGTCGCAGTTGGGTGACGAACTGTCGCTTGAACTGATGAACGAGATCTCCCGTTACCCGGAAGTAGTGGAAGCGGCGGGTATCGCCCTGGAACCGCACCAGATCGCGCAGTATCTGCGTGAATTGGCACACGCTTTCCACACGTGGTATCACGGCACTCCAGTGCTGGTGGATGATGCGGGCGAACGCAACGCCAAGCTCACCCTGGCCAGCGCTGCACGGCAGACACTGGCCAACGGCCTGGGCATCCTGGGCGTCAGCGCCCCGGAAAAGATGTAAGTCAAGGAGACGTAGTAGACATGGCAGCACGACGCGGCAAAAGCCAGGCACGGCGCAACAACGACAACGGCACCCCGGGTTGGGTGTGGCTGGTTGCCGGCGTGGCGATTGCGGCTGTGGTGTTCCTGGCGGCGCCCAACCTGTTCAAGAAGGACGGCGACGGCTTCCTGCGCGTGGGCCCGCAGCCCAACCCGGATGCACAGCCGGCGCCGGTTGCCGACGCCGACGTGGACGCCGGTGTGGAATCGAACAAGCCAGCCACTCCGGGTGCCGCCAAGGCCGAGGACAAGCCAGCCACCCAGTACGACTTCTACACCTTGCTGCCAGGCACCGAAGTGCAGATGTCCGACGCTGAACTGGCCGCCAGTGCCAAGGCCGAGGAACAGCGCCGTGCGGCCGCTGCCCGCGCAGCGGCCGCAGCAACCCCGGCCACGCCAGCCACACCGCCGACCGAGGCGCAGCGCGCCCAGGCCGC
>DKPB01000041.1 GCA_002471015.1 Stenotrophomonas sp. UBA7346 | reverse complement strand
CAGCAGGAAGGCGACTACGTCAGCATCGAAGTGCAGGATGACGGTGCCGGCATCGATCCCGAGCGCCTGCGCAACAAGGCACGCGAAAAAGGCCTGATCGACCCGGAAGCTGCCGCCCGCCTGAGCAGCGAGGAATGCCTGCACCTGGTGTTCCTGCCTGGTTTCTCGACCAAGCAGCAGGTGACCGACATCTCCGGCCGTGGTGTCGGCATGGACGTGGTGCAATCGCGCATCCGCGAGCTCAGCGGCCAGATCCAGATCCAGTCCGAACTGGGCCGTGGCAGCCGCTTCCTGATCCGCGTGCCGCTGACCCTGGCCATCCTGCCGACCCTGCTGGTGCAGGCCGGCGACGATGTCTACGCCCTGCCCCTGGCCCGTGTGATGGAGGTATTGCATGCCCCCGCCACCTCGCTGGGCTGGTTCGATGGCCGCGCCGTGCTGGACCGCAAGAGCCATACCCTGGCACTGGTGGACCTGCGCGACTGGCTCGGCGTTCCGCCCACCCCGTCCACCCTGCTGACCATCGTGGTGCTGCAGATGGGCGAAACCCGTTTTGGCCTGGTCGTCGACCAGGTGCGCGGTCGCGAGGAAGTGGTGATCAAGCCCCTGCCTCGCGCCCTGCGCGGCCTCAAGGGCTATGCCGGCGCCACCCTGATTGGCGATGGCCGCATGGCGCTGATCCTGGATGTGGATGGGTTGCGTGGAGGACAGGGGTGAGCGATCTCCTGATTGCACCGACAGCGTTCGCGATCCCGCCAGTCCCCTCTTTCGCCTGCGGGAGAGGGCGCCCCGCGAAGGGGCGGGTGAGGGGCGCTTTCAGCTTGTAACGCAGAAAGCTGCCCTCAGCCCCCCCCACTTCTCCCACACGCGGGAGAGGGGCTCAAGCAAGGCCCTGATTCAAGACCGCTCCAACCAGGCCGATATACGCACCATGGACCGACTCAGCATCATTGGACTCTTCCTCGCCCTCGCCTCGCTGGTGGGTGGCAGCATCCTCAAGGGCGCCGGCCTGTCCTCGCTGTGGTCACCGGCTGCGTTCGTGATAGTGATCGTCGGCACCGTCGCCGCCATCCTGCTGCACACCTCGCCTGCCGTGTTCAAGCACGCGTTCAAGATCGCGCGCTGGGTGATCCGCCCGCCGGCCAGCGACCGCCAGGCACTGGTGCAGCAGATCGTGGACTGGAGCAACATCGCCCGCCGCCAGGGCCTGCTCGGGCTGGAGCCGCAGGTGGACCTGCAGGACGACCCCTTCATCCGCAAGGGCCTGCAGCTGGTGGTGGACGGGGTGGAACCGGAGACCATCCGCCACATGATGGAAATCGAACTGGGCAGCCAGGAGCAGCAGGACCTGGCCGCCACCAAGGTGTTCGAAGGCATGGGCATCTATGCGCCCACCCTGGGCATCATCGGCGCGGTGCTGGGCTTGATCGCGGTAATGAAAAACCTTGCCGACCCCAGCAAGCTCGGCCACGGCATCGCCGCGGCATTCACCGCCACCATCTATGGCATCGCCTCGGCCAACCTGTTGTTCCTGCCGGTCTCGGCCAAACTCAAGGGCGTTATCGCCAACAGCAGCCGCGAGCGCGAGATGGTCATCGAAGGCCTGATCGCCATTGCCCAGGGCGAGAACCCGCGCAATATCGAAAACAGCCTGGCCGGCTTCGTGAACTGAACCATGGCCCGTCGCAAGCACCACGAAGAGCACGCCAACCACGAAGCATGGGCCATCCCCTATGCCGACCTGATGACCCTGCTGCTCGCCTTCTTCGTGGTCATGTATGCCATTTCCTCATTGAACGAGGGCAAGTACCGGGTCATGGCCGATGCCCTGACCACTGCCTTCGGCGGCGCGCCGCGTACCATCACCCAGGTACAGGTAGGCAACATGCAGATCCAGGGTGGCGGCCACGACACTCCGTCGGTGATCCGCTCACCCAGCATGACCGGTGGTGCCATGGCCGACCCTACCCAGCTGCCATCGATGGCATCGCATATGCGCATGCCGGTCTCGGCCCATAACCGCGAGCAACTGGAACGCGCCGAGCGCCAGCTCGGGCAGATCGCCAACCGCCTGAGCGAAGCGCTGGCACCGCTGGTGAAGCAGGGTGTGATCACCGTGCGCCGCACCGAACTGTGGATCGAAGTGGAGATCAACAGCGACATCCTGTTCGGCACCGGTTCGGCCGCCCTCGACGCCAACGCCCGTGACACCCTGGGCAAACTGGCCGATGTGTTGCTGGACGCGCCCAATGGGGTGCGCGTGGAAGGCCATACCGACAACCTGCCCATCGCCACCGCGCAGTTCCCGTCCAACTGGGAATTGTCCGCAGCCCGCGCCGCCAGCGTCGTGCATCTGTTTGCCGACCACGGCGTGCAACCGCAGCGCCTGGCGATGGTGGGCTATGGCGAGTTCCGCCCCCGCGAAAGCAATGACGCGGCGGCCGGGCGCAACCGCAACCGCCGGGTGATGGTCATCATCCTGGCCGACCAGGCCGGCGCCGCAAGCCTGCCTGCCAGTGCCACCGCCAGTGCGGAGGAGCCGGCGCCGAGCGGCGGCGGCAGCACGGCAGGCACTGCCAATGCCGGTGTACCGGCAGTAATTGAAGGAGTTCACTGATGCGTACCTGGGCCATTGCCAATCAGAAGGGTGGCGTCGGCAAGACCACAACCACGCTGTCGCTGGGCCGCGGCCTGGCCGCGCGAGGCTACAAGGTACTGCTGATCGATCTGGACCCGCACGCCTCGCTGACCCGTGCCTTTGGTGTTGCGCTGGAGCCAGTGCCGCAGGGCGTCCAGGAGCTGTTCGCCACCCCGCCCCACGCCATCGCCGAACTCAGCCGCAACAGTGCCATCCCCGGTCTGGATTACCTGTGCGCGCAAGCCTCGCTGGCGACGCTGGAGCGCCGTAGCGCCAACCAACCGGGCCTCGGCCTTGCCCTGCAGCAGGCCTTGGCACGCCACGGCGAGCACCACGACTACATCCTGCTCGACTGTGCTCCCACGTTGGGCCTGCTGATGATCAACGCGCTGGCTGCTGCCGATCGCCTGATCATCCCCACCCAGGCCGAACCACTGGCACTGCATGGCCTGGATGGCATGGTCCGCACCGGCGAAATGGTTGAGCGCTCGCGCAAGCGCCCGCTGCCGATCTCGGTGTTGCCAACCCTGTTCGACCGTCGCACCCGCGCTGGCAACGAGACCCTCAAGCTGATGCAGGACACCCACGGCCAACGCGTCTGGGAAGATGCCATCCCGGTGGACACCCGCATCTGCAACCCCGCGGCGCTCACCGTACCGCTGCTGGGCGACGATTATCCGGGACGCGGCATGGCCGCCTACCGCCGCGCCCTGGATTGGTTGCTGGCCGACGAGGCCGCGCAGCTGGAGCGCGCGGCATGAGCAGCAACGATGTGCTGGATGACTACTTGGGCGAACTGCTGCTTGAAGCGGTTCCTGCGGCCGCACCGCCAACGCCGGTAGCAGCTGCCGTACCTGGTGATACGCCAGAGCTGGAAGCCGCCTTCGAAGCGGCGCTGGCCGAAATTGAGGCAGCCAAGGCCGTCGCTCCTGCCTCAACCTTGGTGCCCGGCGACACGCCCGAGCAGGAAGCCGCATTTGAGGCCGCGCTGGCCGGGGCGGACGCCACCACCAGCAAACCCGTTGCCGTACCCGCTGACAGTGATGCGCTGCAGGCCGCCTTCGACGATGCGCACGCTGCGGCGCTTGCCGCCAAGCAGGGCCGCGAACCCACCTGGGACGACCTTCCCGACGAAGTGATCTACGAGGCCAGCGCCGCCGAAAGCAGCGGCATGGCGCACAGCGACACGCCCAGCCTGCAGGCAGCCTTCGAGGTTGCCGCAGGGCGACCGGCGCCGTCAGTGGCACCGCGCTCCCACCCAGCGCTCGCCGTGCGCCCCACCAGCTGGCAGGAACTGCAGGCACAGGCCCAGCGCCCGCCTACGCCGACCGCACACCAACGCCGCGCCAGCGAGCGCGCCTCGCGCTGGCTGCGCCTGCGCTGTGGCCAGCAGACCTATGCGCTGGAATTGCTGAAGGTGCAGGAAGTGGTATTGCCGGTGCCGTTGCTGGCGTTGCGCGGCACTGGTGCTTCGATGCTGGGCATCATGAACCTGCGCGGCCAGGTCGTGCCGGTGATGGACCTGTGCACCCACCTGGGCATGGCCAGCTCCGCAGAGGATGGCCAGACCCGCATCGTGGTGCTGGAGGAGAACGGCGAAACCCTGGGCCTGCGCGTGTCGGCGGTGGAAGACGTGGCCAGCCTCACCGATTCGCAGATAGAGCCCCCGGACACCGCACGCATCTGCCAGATATCCAACGAACTTTTCCGCGGGGTCGCCCGCCTGGGTGCGCAACCGATGATCCTGCTCGACGCCACCCGCCTGCTGCAGTGATCGCAAGCACCGCTTGCACAGACCCGGCGTCCTCCTCTCATGCCAGCGGCGCGAGCGGTGCGCAGCCTCCTGCAGGGGGCGGGTTCAGGCGATACATTCGGCGCAGCCTGGGGGAAGGCCGGGAAGGCTGCCATCTGCGGCCCGCAGCAGGAGTGTGCCGTAGTTAACACTATCAATCGTCTCCCTAAAGTTACCCGCGTGAGCGCCGCTATCCCTCCCAGTAACGTTTGTCCGGAGCAACGATGAGCACTGTGGCCCTGTCGCAGGATCTCGGTATCGAGTCCACCAGCGACCTGAAGCAACAACTGGCCCCGCACCTGGCCCAGGCCGGGGAACTGCGGCTGGACGCCGGCCAGGTCAGCCGCGTGCACACCGCCGCCATGCAGGTGCTGTGCGCCTTCGTGCTGGCGCGGCGCCAGGCCGGGCACGGCACCGTCTTCGACAATGTTACCGATACCTTCCGTGACGCCGCGCGCCTGCTCGGTGTCCTCCAGGCCCTTGGCCTGGAAGCAACCCCTGACACATTGAAATCTGTGGAGAACGCTGCATGAGCGCACGAATCCTGGTGGTGGATGACTCGGCGTCGATGCGCCAGATGGTCGCATTCGCCCTCACCTCGGCCGGCTTTTCGGTTGAAGAAGCCGAAGATGGCGCCGTGGCCTTGGGCCGCGCCAAGGGCCAGCGCTTCAACGCGGTGGTCACCGACGTCAACATGCCGAACATGGACGGCATCTCGCTGATCCGCGAACTACGCCAGCTGCCGGACTACAAGTTCACCCCGATGCTGATGCTCACCACCGAGTCCGCCGCCGACAAGAAATCCGAGGGCAAGGCTGCCGGTGCCACCGGCTGGCTGGTCAAGCCGTTCAACCCGGAACAGCTGGTCGCCACCGTACAGAAAGTCCTGGGCTGATACGCCCACCTGCCCCACCCGATCGGATACCGCGCCATGAGCATGGACCTGCAACGTTTCCACGCCACCTTCTTCGAGGAAAGCCGCGAAGGGCTGGATGCGATGGAAGCTGGGCTGCTAGCGCTGGAAGACGGCGTGCAGGACCCGGAAGTCATCAACTCGGTGTTCCGTGCCGCCCACTCGATCAAGGGCGGCGCCGGCACGTTCGGCTTCGAGGCGATCGCCGCGCTGACCCACGTGCTGGAAACCCTGCTGGACGAGCTGCGCGCCGGCAAGCGCGCCCTGGAAAGCACCGCGGTCGACGCCATGCTTGCATCGGTGGACGTGCTGCGCGCCCTGCTGCGCGAGGCCGAGCATGGCCAGGCAGCCGACCCGGCGGCCGTCAAGGTCGTCACCGACCGTCTGCAGGCGGTGCTGGCAGGCACTGCCCCCGTCGCCGCGGCAGCGGCCAAGCAGGACGAAACACCGGACGCCTGGCAGATCGGCTTTGTACCTGCCCCTTCACTGTTCATGAGCGGCAATGATCCGCTGCGCATCATCCGTGAACTGGAAACCCTGGGTGCGTTGCATGTGGAGCCGCGCATGGAGCGGTTGCCTGGCTTCGAGCAGTTGGATCCGCTGGAAGCCTACCTGGCCTGGGATCTGGGCCTGGTTGGCAAGGTGCCGCGCAGCCGCATCGAAGACACGTTTGCCTGGGTGGTCGACGACTGCGAACTCGACATCCGCCCGGCCGCCCCGCCCAGCCTGGCGGTAACAGCCCCTGAGCCCACAGCCGCCGCCGTCACTGCCGCCACCGCCGAGCCCGCGAAGGCGGCAACAGGCAACAATCACGACGCCGAAACCTCCATCCGCGTCACCGTGGACAAGGTGGACGCACTGATCAACCTGGTCGGTGAGCTGGTCATTACCCAGGCCATGCTCAAGCAGGTGTCCGGCGGCCTGGACCCGGTGCATGCTGAGCGCCTGTTCGCGGGCCTGGATCTGCTGGAACGCAATACCCGTGACCTGCAGGAGGCCGTCATCGGCGTGCGGATGTTGCCGGTGGACGCGGTGTTCCGTCGCTTCCCCCGCCTGGTCCGCGACCTGTCCAGCCGCCTCGGCAAGCAGGTGCGCCTGCGCACCATCGGCGAAGGTACCGAGCTGGACAAGGGCCTGATCGAGAAAATCGCCGACCCACTGGTCCACCTGGTACGCAACTCCATCGATCACGGGCTGGAGATGCCGGATGTCCGCCGCGAGGCCGGCAAGGACGAAACCGGCACCATCACCCTGGCCGCGTCACACCAGGGCGGCCATATCGTGATCGAGGTCAGCGATGACGGCCGCGGCCTCAACCGCGACAAGATCCTGGCCAAGGCCAGCGAGCGCGGCATCAGCATTCCCGACAGCCCGACCGACGCGCAGGTCTGGGACCTGATCTTCCAGCCGGGCTTCTCCACCGCCGATGCAGTCACCGATCTGTCCGGTCGTGGCGTTGGCATGGACGTCGTACGCCGCAACATCCAGGCCCTGGGCGGCGAAGTGCAGCTGGAAAGCCGCACCGGTGCCGGCACCCGCGTATTGATCCGGCTGCCGCTGACCCTGGCCATCCTCGATGGCATGACGGTATCGGTGGCCGGTGAAACCCTGATCCTGCCATTGGCCTACGTGCTGGAAGCCTTGCAGCCGCAGGCCGACGACATCCGCACGATGGCCGGCGAAGGTCGCGTACTAAGGGTCCGCGGCGAATACCTGCCGATCCTGTCGCTGGGCGACTACTACGGCTACCCCGGCAATGCCACTTCCGATCCGTTGGTGGTCGTGGTGGAAGGCGATGGCCAGAAGATCGCCCTGGAAGTGGACGAACTGCTGGGCCAGCAGCAGGTTGTGGTCAAGAACATCGAGAACAACTACCGCCGCATCAGTGGCGTGTCTGGTGCCACCATCCTGGGTGACGGCCGGGTCGCCCTGATCGTCGATATCGGGGGCCTGGTGCGTTCGCTGCGCGCCCCGCAGGCCGCCTGACCTGCCCGTGGCAGAAGCGGCGAAAGCCGCGACGCCCACTTTCCAAGCCCGCTGCGCCCTGCCCTGTAGCAACGGCGCAGGGCGCGAGCGCATAGGCGCACCCCTCCTGCAGTTGCTCCACACGCCAGCCTGAAGTCGCTGTGCAGCGCGCTTGGCAAAAACGCCTTACCCAAGCCTGCAATAAACGCTTAAGAACCACCGCCATCGCGCCGATACCGCTGACCAAGACGGTACGCAAGACTTCGCCACGGCCCATTTCGGCCCTTCTCGATCCCGCCCGCGACCTGCGGCTGCGGCACTACCTGCACGCCATCGGAGGCGTTCGCAATGAACTGGTTCAGAAATCTATCCATCACGCGCAAGCTGGTTTTCGCGTTCTGCATCACCGGCTTGTTCACGCTGCTGCTGGGCGTGTTCGCCCTTTGGCGCATGAGCCTGGCCAGCAGCCAGATCGAGGCCGTGGACCACAACTGGATGCCAGCCGTGCAGGCGCTGGGGGAGATGCGCGCACAGCTCGGCGAGTACCGCACCTACGAGCAGGCCCAGCTGAGCTATCAGGGCGACGCTGCGCAGCTCGCCGACTACGACAAGCGCCTGCGCGACACCCATGCCCTGATCACTGCTGCGGAAAAAGCCTACGACGACATCGAAGTGGCAAGCAGCGCCGAAGAGCTGGCGATGTACGAGAAGGTGAAACAATACCGTGCCGCCTATTTCAACGCGCATGAGCGTATCGCCGCAGCGATCGCCAGCGACGATTTTGATACCGCCCGCATCATTTCCAGCGATGAGTCGCGCAAGGCACGCCGTGCACTGTTCGACCAGCTCAAGCAGTTGTCGCAGTACAACCAGGCCCAACTGGCCAGGCAGACCGCCGCCTCGCAGCACGCACAGTCGCGCTCCGTGCTGGCGATCATCATCGGCATCGCGCTGGCGTTGCTGGCTGCCGCGGGCCTGGCCTGGGCCATCATCCGCGCCATCATGGTCCCCTTGGAAGAGGCAGTGCGGGTGGCCGATGACGTGGCCGCCGGCAAGCTCGACCGCCGCATCGGCACTTCCCGAAAGGATGAAGTGGGCAAGTTGTTGTCATCGATGCAGCGCATGCAGACGCAGCTGCAGGCGGTGATCGCTGCCCAGCGCGAGATGGCGCAGCAACATGATGCGGGCTACATCAGCCATCGCATGGACGAGCTTGCGTTCCCGGGCGACTATGGCGTGATGGTCAAGGAAAGCAACGCCCTGGTAGCTTCGCACGTCCAGCTGACACTGCACGTACTGGGCATCATCCGGCAGTATGCAAATGGCGACCTGTCGCATGACATCGAGCGGCTGCCCGCTGAAAAGGCTGGCATGACCGACACCGTGGATGCAGTCAAGGCCAGCCTGTCGGCGATAAACAGCGAGATCAAACGCTTGGCCACCGCCGCCGCCCACGGTGACTTCACCCTGCGGGGCGATACCGAGGCCTACCAACACGATTTCCGCGACATGGTCGGCGGCCTGAACCAGTTGATGGACACCACCGATGGCAACCTGCGCGAAGTGTCCACCGTGCTGCAGGCCATTGCCCGCGGCGATCTGACCGTGCGCATGCAGGGTGAATTCCACGGCGTGTTTGCCCGCATGCGCGATGATGCCGACGCCACCGTGGACCAGCTCACCGGCATCGTTGGCCGCATCCAGCACGCGGCCTCGGCGATCAATCTGGCCGCCAGCGAGATAGCCACGGGCAACAACGACCTGTCACGGCGTACCGAGCAGCAGGCCGCCAATCTGGAAGAAACCGCTGCGTCGATGGAGGAGCTGACCTCCACGGTGCGCCAGAACGCCGAACACGCACGCCAGGCCAACCAACTGGCCAGCGGTGCACATGACGTTGCCAGTCGCGGTGGCGCCGTGGTCGAACAGGTCGTCACCACCATGGGTGACATCGAAGCCTCGTCGAAGAAGATCGCGGACATCATCAGCGTCATTGATGGCATTGCGTTCCAGACCAACATCCTGGCCTTGAACGCCGCCGTGGAAGCCGCCCGTGCCGGTGAGCAGGGTCGCGGTTTCGCGGTGGTGGCCAGCGAAGTCCGTACCCTGGCCCAGCGCTCGGCGTCGGCCGCCAAGGAGATCAAGGACCTGATCCAGGACTCGGTCGGCAAGGTGGGCGAAGGCTCGGCGCTGGTCCATCAGGCAGGCAGCACAATGGGGGAGATCGTCGGCTCGGTACAACGCGTCAACGACATCATGGCCGAGATCTCCGCCGCCTCGCAGGAACAATCCGCCGGCATCGAACAGGTCAACCAGACCGTGATGCAGATGGATGAAACCACCCAGCAGAACGCCGCCCTGGTCGAGGAAGCCACGGCCGCCGCCCGCGCCATGGAAGAACAGGCCGCACAGTTGACCGCTGCTGTCGCCGCCTTCCAACTGGAACAACAGTTGACCCACGCTCCAACCCAACCGCTGCCGGCGAAGACTGCGGCTCCCATGGCTGCCCATCGTGTTCGCCGGGCACCTGCAAAGCTGGCAATTCAACCGGTTGCGCGCGTGGTCAATGGTGGTGATTGGCACGAGTTCTAACCTGACCACCAGCGTTCGCCCCAGACAGACAGCCCCCGCACCCGTGCGGGGGCTCTTTTTTTCCGTAAGCAGAACGCGCGCCAGCACCACCCAAAATAGCCGTACCGGCACCGTCGCAAGATTGAAACGGGTCATGACGCACGTTCTCTTACGGGCATTGGTCGCGCTTTCTTTCTGACGAATATGAAGGCCTCAGCAAGGTGAAATCTACGCAATGACCCGCGCTGAATTCTTAAGAAAACTATGACCCTTCGCTCTCTACAGCCTTCATTGCAAGCGCCGCTATCCGCTCTAACACCACCGCAACGCGGTGCTGCAGACCCGCCGCGCGGGGGCCATCACGAGGAACGTGGGCCCGCACGGTACAGCCGCTGATGATCTGGAGAGAGAGAGATGGAGTTCTTCCGCAACCTGAGCATTGCCCGCAAGCTCGCGATCGCGTTCACCTTGACCACGCTCACTACCCTCGCCTTGGGCGGCTTTGCCGTCGTGCGCCTCAAGCAGGCCACCGCCCAACTGGATGAGGTCACCAGCCGCTACATGCCAGCCGTCCAGTATCTGGAACGGATCCGCTCCGATCTGGCGGAAATCCGCATCGCCGAATTGTCGCAGCTCTCGCATCTGGACGAACCGCAGTTCGTGGCCGAATACAACCAGCGCATCAGCGACCAGCGGCAGAAGTTGGCCGAGCACCGCAAGCAATACGAGGCCCTGACGGCCAGTACCGAACAACAGCGTCTGTACGCACAGATGCAGACAACCATGGAAAGCTACTTCAGCGCCCACGCCTTGATGGAAAAAGCGATCGGCGACGGGCAGCATGAACTGGCACAGACCATTTCCAATGACCAGTCGAGGGTCAGCCGTCGCGAACTGTTCGATGCCCTCGAGCAGCTCTCGGTCTATGTGGTGTCCGCGCTGGACCGCGAAGTAGCACTTGCCAATGCTACCCAGGCACGCAGCATCGCCGTCATCTTCCTCTGCATGGCGCTGCTAGGCATACTGTCCGCGGCGCTGGGCGTGGTGATCGTACGCTCTATCGTTGGTCCGGTGGGGGCCGCCCTGCGAGTTGCCGACGACGTCGCCAACGGCCGCCTGGACGGCAGCATCGACAGCAGCCGCAAGGATGAGATCGGTAGTCTGTTGTCATCGATGCAGCGCATGCAGAACCAGCTGAAATCGGTCATCGCCGCACAGCTGGACATGGCCCGCGAGCACGACGAGGGCCAGATCAGCTACCGCATGGACGAGAGTCGCTTCCCCGGTGAATTCGGGCACATGGTGGGCGGCGTCAACGCCCTGGTTGCACAGCACATCGCCGTCAAGATGAAGGCGGTCGATGTCATGCGCCACTATGCCCGCGGCGACCTGTCGGTGGACATGGATCGCCTGCCTGGCGAAAAAGCCGTCATCACCGACGCCATGGACGGCACCAAAGCCAGCCTGTCGGCAATCAATGCCGAGATCAAGCGACTGGCCTCGGCCGCCGCCGCGGGAGATTTCAGCCAGCGCGGTGACGCCGAGCGCTTCGAGTACGATTTCCGCGACATGGTCGGCAGCCTGAATGCCCTGATGCACAGCACCGAGGACAACCTGGGCCACCTGTCGCGGCTGCTGCAGGCCATTGCCCAGGGCGACTTGACCGCGCGCATGGACGGCGACTTCCACGGCGTGTTCGCTCGCATGCGTGACGACGGCAACAGCAGCATCGACCAATTGGCAGCCATCGTCACCCGCATCCAGGCCAGCAGCGGCAGCATCAGCCTGGCGGCCACCGAAATCGCCACTGGCAACAACGACCTGTCGCGCCGTACCGAGCAGCAGGCCGCCAACCTGGAAGAAACCGCCGCCTCGATGGAGGAACTGACCTCCACCGTCCGCCAGAACGCCGAGCATGCACGGCAGGCCGACCAGCTTGCCCGCGGCGCGGCCACTGTGGCGGCACAGGGGGGCGAGGTAGTCGGACAGGTCGTCAATACCATGACCTCCATCGAACAGTCCTCGCAACGCATCGCCGACATCATCAGCGTGATCGATGGCATTGCCTTCCAGACCAACATCCTGGCCCTGAACGCAGCCGTGGAAGCAGCGCGTGCCGGTGACCAGGGCCGTGGCTTCGCCGTGGTGGCCTCGGAGGTACGCACGCTTGCACAACGTTCCGCCGCTGCCGCCAAGGAAATCAAATCGCTGATCGATGACTCGGTCGGCAAGGTCAGTGAAGGCTCACAGCTGGTGCGCCGCGCCGGCACCACCATGGACGAGATCGTCGCCTCCGTGCAGCGGGTAACCACCATCATGGCCGATATCGCCGCCGCCTCGCACGAACAGACCGCCGGCATCGAGCAGGTCAACCAGACGGTCATGCAGATGGACGAGACCACCCAGCAGAACGCAGCGCTGGTGGAGGAAGCCACCGCAGCAGCACGCTCGATGGAGGACCAGGCGCGCCAACTGACCGAAGCGGTCGCACAGTTCCAACTGGCCGACAGTGTGAGTGTTTCGCTGGCCCGCGTAGCCGCCAGCGTGCCGCCGCCGCAAGCACGGGCACGGCCGACGTTGCGCGCCATTCCCAAAGCCCCCTCCCGCTCGCCGGTGACCGGCGGTGAGGATTGGCAGGAGTTCTGAGCCACCGCCTTGGGCGGCGGGCGGGAAACTCTCCGGCCTGCCTGCCGCCGCTTTCCTGGGTTTGAAACAAGATGCTTCTGATTGCAGCCGCCAGCACGGTGGCCCGCACCGCACTCTGTCGTTTGTCGTGGCATCGCCACTCGCCAGCGTCAGAATCCCGGCGCACGGCAAGTGGATGCGAGCAACAGAGCCAGCAGAACCGGTATCCGCTTCGCACGCATTACCAGCCTGTCTCGATTTGACCGCAAACCATAACAGCGGGCACTAAAGATGCTAAAAAGGCGGCCGATATCACATTTCGCAGCACCCGCCCTTGCGGGTTGTTGCTCAACGCCGCCACGCACAAGTGCCCATGCCCGACCACGCATCACCAGCACCCACGGCCTCTCCCCATGCCGGCAACCTGTATGCCGATGAACGTTTCATGGTGCGCAACCGCCACCAGATCAGGCATCTGCTGCAGGCCATGATCGACCAGCGCGCCATGGTCACCGTGCACCCCGACGGTCGTGATCAATCCTTCCCGTCCGCGGTACTTGAGGTGGACGGGGACAGCATGGTGCTGGATGCCAGCCCTGTGCCGTCGGTGAACAACACCGCCGAAGCCGCTGCCGGCCTGCTCTGTTTCGGCCAGGTGGACAAGGTAACGGTTCGTTTCCAGCTGCACGGCCATCGCCGCATCAGCCGCGAAGGTCATGTCGCCTTCGAGGTGGAGCTTCCCGATGAGGTATACCACCTGCAGCGTCGCGAGTTCTATCGACTGGAAACGCCGGTAGGAGACTCGCCCTACTTCGAACTGCCCGACCCCGAGGGCGGCACGCCGATCCGCCTGCGCGTCCTCGACATCAGCGCCGGCGGCATCGCCCTGCTGCTGCCGCCCGAGCAGACCCTGCTGAACCTGCAGTCACGCTATACCGGTGTGCTCGACATACCGGAAAGCACGCCTTTCTCCACCGCCCTGGTGGTGTGCAACCTGCGCCAGCAGAAGCAGCCCAACGGTGTGGAGATGACCCGGGCCGGGCTGCGCTTCAGCGATCTGCCACGCGGCGCCGACAATACGATCCAGCGCTACATCTTCCGTATCGACCGCCTGCGCAAAGCCCGCAGCAACGGCGACTGACGCGCCCTCCCTGCGATTGCCCACCCCGCGGTACCGGCGTGGCCGCAGTGCCCGCGGGCAAGCTGGCAAGCAACCGCACCCCGTCGCTAAAGTCCTCGTCCCTGGCGCCGATACCGGTGCAACAGCCGCACGCACCGGCACCCGCCAGGACCAGGACCCGCCATGAACGATACCCGCAACCCCACCGCCGAAGGCACCGGCGGCGAGTACCTCAGCTTCACCCTCGGCAACGAGCACTACGGCGTGGACATCCTCAAGGTCCAGGAGATCCGTGGCTACGATTCGGTAACGCGCGTTCCGGACGCACCGGACTACATCAAGGGCGTCATCAACCTGCGCGGCACCATCGTGCCGGTGATCGACCTGCGCCTGAAGCTGCGCCTGGATGAAGCCCGCTACGATGCGTTCACCGTGATGATCGTCCTCAACGTGGAAGACCGCGTGGTCGGCATCGTCGTCGACAGCGTGTCCGATGTGATCCCGCTTGCCGCCGAGCAGATCCGCCCCACCCCGGAATTTGGCGCCGCCGTCGATACCCGCTTCATTTCCGGCATCGGTACCCAGGACGACCGCATGTTGATCCTGCTGGACATCGAGACCCTGCTCGACACCGCTGACCTTGGCCAGCCGGCCAGCGCCGAAGAGGCCGTCGCCTGAGCCGCAAAACCATGAGCGCCGTCACAAATCAGGACGCAGGACTTCAGCCTGCCTGAGCACGGCCGATAGCGCTTGCATGCCCGCCCTCCCCGACGGGCCCAACGTCATCCCGGAGATATCGATGTACAAGCACCTGCTTCCGCTGTTCTCGGCTGCCGTCCTGGCAACCGCCTCGTTCGCCGCCGCTGCCGATACGGCTGAAATGATCCCGCCGGAAACCGCTGCTCGTTTCGCTGGCAAGGACGGCATGGTCTGCGGCAAGGTCGAGAAAGCCCGCTATGCCGAAGGCTCCGAAGGCCAGCCGACCTTCCTGCACATGGGCGGCGCGTTCCCGCGCCACACCTTCTCGGCCCGCATCGCCGGCGCCAACCGCAGCAAGTTCGGCTTCCCGCTGGAAACGCTGGAAGGCAAGACCGTGTGCGTGATCGGCCGCATCCAGCGCGATGCCTCGCGCGCTGAAATCGAAGTCAGCTCGCCGGCCGGCCTGAAGCTGGCCAACATCAAGTAATCATGCCTGTGTGCACGCCGGCGCTGCCGGCGTGGCCCTCCGCGCTGTAAGGGCGCGGTGCTGTTTCCGGAGAAAGCGCAAGATGCATTGGATCAACTCGCTGAAACTCAAGCCGAAGCTGATGCTTACCTTTGGCGTCGTGCTGTTCGTCATGCTGCTGCAGGGCATCGTGGCCTATCGCGGCCTGCACTCGCTCAACAACGTCACCACCGATCTCGCCGACAACCGCATGCCCAGCCTGCGCACCACCGGCGAACTGAGCGGCATGGTCAGCGAGTACCGCAATGCCTCCTACCAGAGCCTGGTACGTGCCAGCGACGAGGTGAAAGCAGACGCCAAGGCGCGAGCAGGCGAGCTGCGCAAGGAGATCGATGCAACCATCGCCGCGTATCCCAAGCTGATTGACAATCCGGAACAGAAGAAGCTGTTTGATGCCTTCGTCACTGACTGGAAGGCCACCGAGCGCTCCTACGACGCCGTCACCGAGATGCTGGAGCTGGAGCTCCCGGATGACGCCATCGACACTTTCGTCGGCGAAACCCGCAACCTGCACCGCAAGGCCTATACGTCACTGCAGGCACTGGCCACCAACGACAATGCCCGCGCCCAGGCCGCTGCCAAACAGGCCTCCGAGACCTACACCGCATCCGCAGTATTGATCGTGGTCGCCGTACTGGTCGGTGTCATTGCAGGGCTGGTGCTGGTGTGGCTGTTTGCCCGCTCGCTGGTTGGCTCCATGCGCGGCGCTGTGGACGTGGCCAACGAGGTTGCCAGCGGCAAGCTGGATGGCCATATCGATGTTGCGCGCAGTGATGAAGTCGGCGACCTGTTGCGCGCCATGCAGCGCATGCAACGCGATCTGCGCGAGCGCATCGAGCGTGACCAGGTCATTGCCAACGAGAACCTGCGCATCCGCACCGCGCTGGACTACTCCTCCACCGGCGTATACCTGACCAACACCGACCTGGAGATCGTTTACGCCAACCGCGCCCTGCAGGACAAGCTCGCCGAATACAGCGAGGACATCGCCACCGAGCTCACCCATTACGATGCCAGCAAACCGCTGATCGGCCAGCATGTCACCGCGCTGGAGTACCGCGGCGAAGTCGACGGCAAGGTCATAGACGTGCTGGAGAAGACGGGCGTGTTCAAACGCGAGATGCGCTTCGGCGGCGCCGAGTTCGCACAGACCATCTCGGTGATCCGTGACGAGTCCGGGGCGCCGGTGGGCAATGTTGTCGAGTGGCGTGACCGCACCACCGAGGCACTGGTGGAAAAGGAAGTAGCACGCGTGATCGCGGCCGCCGCCGCCGGCGACCTCAGCGGCCGCGTCGACACCGTTGGCAAGGACGGCTTCTTCCTGCAGCTGGCCGAGCAGATCAACAGCCTGCTCGACGCCAACGCCAGCAGCCTGGAGCAGATCTCGGCGCTGCTTTCGGCCCTGTCACGCGGCGACCTCACCGTCCGCATGCACGGCGATTACCAGGGCGTGTTCGCCACCATGCGTGACGACGCCAATGCCACGGCCGAGCAGCTGACCGGCATCGTCGGTCGCATCAAGCAGTCCTCGGTCTCGATCAACTCGGCCGCCACCGAGATCGCCTCCGGCAACAACGACCTGTCGCGACGTACCGAGCAGCAGGCCGCCAACCTGGAAGAAACCGCCGCTTCGATGGAGGAACTGACCTCCACCGTGCGCCAGAACGCCGAATCGGCACGCCAGGCCAATCAGTTGGCCATCGGCGCCGCGTCGGTGGCCTCGCAGGGTGGGGAAGTGGTCAGCCAGGTGGTCAGCACCATGACCCAGATCGAGCAGTCCTCGCGCAAGATCGCCGAGATCATTTCGGTGATCGATGGCATTGCCTTCCAGACCAATATCCTGGCGCTGAATGCAGCAGTGGAAGCCGCCCGCGCCGGCGAACAGGGCCGCGGTTTTGCGGTGGTCGCCAGCGAAGTCCGTACCCTTGCCCAGCGCTCCGCAGGTGCGGCCAAGGAGATCAAGGGCCTGATCGATGACTCCGTGGGCAAGGTGGCCGATGGCTCGGCACTGGTCAGGAAGGCGGGCACCACCATGGGCGAGATTGTCGCCTCGGTGCAGCGCGTCACCGACATCATGGCCGAGATCTCCGCCGCCTCGCAGGAGCAGTCCGCCGGCATCGAACAGGTCAACCAGACCGTGGTGCAGATGGACGAGACCACCCAGCAGAATGCCGCATTGGTGGAGGAAGCCACTGCCGCTGCGCGTTCGATGGAAGAACAGGCAGCCCATCTGGCCAACGTGGTCTCTGTCTTCCAGCTGGAAGAAGATAGCGCCGATACCAGCAGCGCGGCGGCGCAGCGTGAACCGGCAGCCCGCCCTGCCCCACAGGCACCTGCAACCATGCCGACACCGCGCCGTCGGGCGCCGGCCCGCACGGCCGTGGCCGAGCTGGCAGAGTCGGACTGGCAGGAATTCTAAACCCACCCCGAACAACCCCGGCCCTGGCCGGGGTTGTTCGTTGAGGGCACTCAACTCGGCCGTGTTGCGGCCGATAACCCCGGTATCCCCTTACGCAGCGCCGGTACCGCAAGGTCAGCGGCGGATCCCATGATCATCTCCTCGCTCTGGACAAATTACATCTCCAACATCTCCGTCAGGCGCAAACTGAACCTGCTGACGGCCCTGATCGTCGTCGGTGTCATCGCACTGTCGATGATCGCCGCGCGCATGCAGTACCTGGATCTGTACGAAACACGCAAGGCCGCACTGCGTGCCCAGGTGGAGATGAGCTACGGCGTGCTTGACCACTACGTCAAGGAAGCACAGACCGGCGCCATGCCGCTGGAGGACGCCCAGAAGTACGCACTGGCAGCACTGCAGAAGATGCGTTCCGATGGCGACGTCAACTATTTCAACGTCTACAACACGCACTACGTGATGCTGATGCATCCCTTCCGCGCCGATCTCGTCAACAAGGACATGAAGGATTTCCGCGGCGAAGATGGCGTGCGTCTTTACTATGAACAGGTCGAAGCAGCGCGCAAGGGTGGTGGCTATGTCGCCTATAGCTGGGCCAAGCCCGGCCAGGACGGCGTCGTCGGCAAGCTGGCCTATGCCGGGCTGTACAAACCCTGGGACTGGGTGGTTTCCAGCGGCGTTTACATGGACGACCTGCAGGCACAGGCGCTGAAGTTCACCGCGGTGATGACTGTCGCCGGTGGAGTGCTGGTACTGCTGGTGGTGGCATTGAGCTGGATCATCGGCAACCGCATCGTCCTGCCGTTGCGCAATGCTACCGCGGTGGCCACCGCTATCGCCCAGGGCCGCATGGACAACCCCATCGCAGCCCCCAGCAAGGACGAAACCGGCCAGTTGCTGGGCAGCATGGCGCACATGCAGGATCAGCTGCGTGCGGTGATTGGTGCCCAGGCGGAGATGGCCCGCCAGCACGACGCCGGCATGATCGCCTATCGGATCGATGCCAGTCGCTTCCCCGGCGACTACGGCGTGATGGTGGAAGAAACCAATGTGCTGGTTGCCAGCCATATCGACGTCAAGATGCAGGTCATCGCCCTGGCCCAACGCTATGCGGTCGGCGACCTGAGCCAGGATATGCCGGTGCTGCCGGGCGACAAGCGCGTCATCACCGACACCATGGCCGCCATCAAGAACAATCTTGCCGCGATCAACGGCGAGATAAAGCGGCTGGGCAGTGCCGCCGCTGCGGGCGATTTCAGCCAGCGCGGTGACGAAGACCGCTTCGCGCACGATTTCCGCGCCATGGTGCGCGCCCTGAACAGCATGATGCAGGTCAGCGACGACAACCTGGGCGAGGTCTCGCGCCTGCTGCGGGCGCTGGCTGACGGCGACCTCACCATTACCTTGAGCGGGGATGCACAGGGCGTGTTCGCGCAAATGCGCGAGGATGCCAACAGCACGGTCAAACAGCTGGCTGGCATTGTCTCCGGCATCCAGCAATCGGCTGACAGCATCAACCTGGCAGCGGGCGAAATCGCCACCGGCAATGCCGATCTTTCGCGCCGTACCGAAATGCAGGCCGCCAACCTGGAAGAAACCGCCGCCTCGATGGAGGAACTGACCTCCACCGTGCGCCAGAATGCCGAGTCCGCGCGCCAGGCCAACCAGCTGGCGATGGGAGCGGCCGGGGTTGCCTCGCGCGGCGGACAGGTGGTGGAAGACGTAGTCACCACGATGGGGCAGATCCAGCAATCCTCGCGCCGCATCGCCGACATAATCAGCGTGATCGACGGCATCGCCTTCCAGACCAACATCCTGGCATTGAACGCCGCGGTGGAAGCCGCGCGTGCCGGCGAGCAGGGCCGTGGCTTTGCCGTGGTTGCCGCAGAAGTGCGCACGCTTGCCCAACGTTCAGCCGCCGCCGCCAAGGAGATCAAGACCCTGATCGAGGACTCGGTTGGCCGCGTCGATGAAGGCTCGCAGCTGGTCCAGCAGGCCGGCAGCACCATGGGCGAGATCGTCGCCTCGGTGCAGCGGGTGACCGACATCATGGCCGAAATCTCGGCCGCCTCGCAGGAGCAGTCGGCGGGCATCGAGCAGGTCAACCAGACGGTGATGCAGATGGATGAAACCACCCAGCAGAACGCTGCGCTGGTGGAGGAAGCTACCGCCGCCGCCCGCGCCATGGAAGAACAGGCAGCCCTGCTGGACCAGGCTGTCGCGGTGTTCCAGCTGAGCCGCCAGGCCGCCGCTGCGAACACACCGGCCACGCTGGCACTGGCCAGCTGAGCGGACCCAGCCCATGGCCAACCTCGACAGCAATGCGCGTGACTTCGAGTTCAACGACCGCGACTTCCGTCGCGTCTGCGAGCTGATCCACGCCCGCGCCGGCATTGCGCTTGCCCCTGCCAAGCGCGATATGGTCTATGGCCGTCTATCGCGGCGCCTGCGCAGCCTGGGCCTGCGCTCGTTCAAGGACTACCTGGACCAGCTTGAACAGCACGGCGGCGAAGAGTGGCAGGCGTTCACCAACGCCCTGACCACCAACCTCACCTCGTTCTTCCGCGAACCGCACCACTTCGACAAACTGCGTGCGGAGCTGCAGCAGCGCGCCAGCCAGGCCCCGCTCAAACTGTGGTCCTGCGCGGCCTCCACTGGCGAAGAGCCCTACTCCATGGCGATCACCGCCTGCGAGACCTTCGGCACGCTGACCCCGCCTGTACGGATCCTGGCAACCGATGTCGACACCCAGGTGCTGGCCACCGCCAGCCAAGGGGTCTACGCCATCGATCGCATCGCCGGTCTGGACCCGGAACTCAAGCGTCGCTATTTCCAACGTGGCAGCGGCCCGAACGAAGGCAAGTGTCGGATCAATCCTGCCCTGCGCGCGCTGGTCGAGTTCCGCCAGCTCAACCTGCTGGCACCGCGCTACGACGTTGGCGGTCCGTTCGACGCCCTGTTCTGCCGCAACGTGATGATCTATTTCGACAAGCCTACCCAGCGCGCCATCCTGTCGCGCTTGGTCGATCACATGGGCGACGATGGCCTGCTGTACACCGGCCACTCCGAAAACTACCTGCACGCCGCCGACCTGATCCAGCCGTGTGGTCGCACGCTGTACCGTCGCACCCGAAGGACTGGCGCATGAAGCCCACCCACCAGCATCCCGATGAGGTGATGCGCTACCGCGACAGTCGTTTCCAGACCATTGCCGCCAAGCTGCTACCCACCCAGTATCTGGTGGTGGACGATGACACCGCCTTGACCACCATTCTGGGCTCCTGCGTAGCGGCCTGCATCCGCGACCCCATCCTCGGGATCGGCGGCATGAACCACTTCCTGTTGCCGGAAGGCAATGTAGGTGACGGTGCGCCCGCCCGTTACGGCAGTTATGCCATGGAACTGCTGATCAACGACCTGCTCAAGCGCGGCGCGCATCGCAAGCGCCTGGAGGCCAAGGTGTTTGGCGGTGCCAATGTGCTCAAGGGCTTCACCAGCAACCCTGTCGGCACCCGCAACGCCGAGTTCGTGCGCCACTATCTGCACGCCGAACATATCCCGATCATCGCCGAGGACCTGTGCGGCATCCATCCACGCAAGATCTGGTTCTTCCCGACCACCGGACGCGTGGTGGTGCAGCGCCTGCCGCATGCGCATGATGCTGAAGTGGTCGCCACCGAATCGGCGGTGCGCGCACAGCTTTCACGCACCCCGGTCAGCGGCGGCGTGGAGCTGTTCCAATGACGCTCGCCCCGCCCTGCCGCGTATTGGTGATCGACGACTCGGCGCTGGTACGCCAGGTACTGAGCGAAATACTTGCGGCCGACCCCTGCATCGAAGTGGTTGGCACGGCCGCCGACCCGCTGCTGGCGCGGGAAAAGATAAAGCGCCTCAACCCAGACGTGCTGACCCTGGACGTGGAAATGCCGCGCATGGATGGGTTGGCGTTTCTTGAAAATCTCATGCGGTTGCACCCTTTGCCGGTGGTGATGGTGTCCTCGCTCACCGAGCGCGGCGCCGATACCACCTTGCAGGCGCTGGCGTTGGGCGCTGTCGACTTCGTGGCCAAACCCAAGCTTGACGTCGCCCGGGGACTGGAGGCTTATGCGGAAGAACTGCGTGGCAAGGTGAAGATGGCCGCGCGTTCACGGGTGCGCGCCAGCGCCTCGCCGATGCGCCGGCCAGCAGGCAACGCTGCTGCAGCCACTATCGGCTTCCGCACCACCGACCGCCTGATTGCCATCGGCGCCTCGGCTGGAGGCACCGAAGCGTTGCGGGTGGTGCTGGAAGGCATGCCGGCAGACGCGCCGGCCGTCGTCATGACCCAGCACCTGCCCGCCAGTTTCAGCACGGCCTTTGCCGAACGCCTGGACCGGCACTCGGCCATGTCCGTACGTGAAGCCAGCGATGGCGAGGCCATCCTCCCCGGTCACGCCTACCTGCCCGCGGGCGGGCGCCATCTGCGGGTGATCCGCGATGGCGCACGCTGGCGCTGCCGGGTCGACGACACCGCGCCGGTCAACCTGCACAAGCCGGCCGTCGACGTACTGTTCCACTCGGTGGCGCAGAACGCAGGCGCCAACGCCATCGGTGCCATCCTCACCGGCATGGGCGAGGATGGCGCGCGCGGCCTGCTGGCGATGAAGCAGGCCGGTGCCGCCACCCTGGCGCAGGACGAGGCCAGCAGCGTGGTCTGGGGCATGCCAGGCAGCGCGGTCAAACTGGGCGGCGTGGACGAAGTACTGCCTCTGGACAGGATTGCCGAGCGCCTGCTGGCACTTTCGCGCGGTTGAGGAAGCGGCACGCTGTCTCAACCCCACTCCCCCTGCTTCACCCCGTTTCCACCAGTTCTCCGTAGCCGGGCAGGTGCGCCAGCAGGATTTCCAGCTCTTCCGCTACCCGTTCCGCTGCCACAACAGCAGCATCGCGCTGAAACGGCTGCTGCTCGCACAACGCCTCCGCCAGTTCACAGGCGTCCACTACCGGCAGAGCATTGAAAATACGTGCGCCGCCCTTGATGCGGTGGAACAGGTTGCCCAAGCTCAGCGGATCGCCCTCGGCGGCCAGCCTGCCCAACTCTCGAAGGTCATTCTGATAACTGCGATGGGCTTCTGCGATAAGCGCCTGGCGGACGTCCGCGTCGCCACCCGTCAGTTCCATCAGGATGCTTTCGACGTCACTTTCATAGACCGAAATCTGTGCATCCTTCTGTTGTTGGGCGACCGGCACACCCAGCAGGAGTTGCGACAAGCTGGCCAGGCTCACCGGCTTGAACAGGCAATCATCCATGCCCGCTGCACGGCAGCGATCGCGCTCGTCCGGTTGGGCATTGGCGGTAAAGCCGATGATTACACTGCGCAGAAGACCCCGCCGCTGCTCTTCACGGCGGATTGCACGTGCCATGTCATAGCCATTCATCATCGGCATGCTGCAGTCGGTAATGACCACGTCAACTCCACCCTGCCGCCATTCGAACAAGCCTTCTTCGCCGTTGTTGGCGCACACAACCTCCTGGTCCAGGAAGCGCAGCTGTTGTTCCAGTAGCACCCGGTTCGCCGGTTGGTCATCCACCACCAGAATCTTCAAGCGCGGATGTTGCCGCGCCTTCTGCACGGTTGCTGTCCTGCTCTGTGGCAAATCGGGCAGCATGCTGAAAGGCAACTCCAGGCACACCACCGTCCCTTGTCCCGGTCCGCTGCTGACAGCAATTTCGCCGCCCATCAGTTCACACAGGAACTTGCATATGGGTAAACCAAGACCCGTACCACCACGACTGCTACGTTCGTGATCCACCTGCATGAACGGCTCAAACAAGCGATCGATCTCGCTGGACTGAATTCCAATGCCGGTATCGGCCACCTTCATTTTTACCCGCAGATGCGCGCCATCGGAGACATCCCCCTCCACGTCGATCCGGATGGATCCGCTGTCCGTGAACTTGATCGCATTGCCGACCAGGTTGGACAGGACTTGCTTGAATCGCATGGGGTCAACCAGCACATCGCGATTCACGGTCGAATCCAGCCGCAGATCCAGTGACAGGGACTTCTGCCGCGCCAATCCATCAAATACCCGGGCAACCGATTCGACCAGCTCGCGGATATTTGCCCTCCTTGGGCTGAGACTGACGTGCCCGGATTCGATTCGGACCACGTCAAGAATGTCACCGATCAGATCAAGCAGTCCCAGTGCCGAATCGTAGGCAACCTCGATGGCCGCGCGGTCCAGCCTGCCCTGGTCGGCGTTCTTCAATGCCAGCTCCAGCATGCCGATGACGGCGCTCATGGGCGTGCGTATCTCATGGCTCATGGTTGCCAGGAAGGTGGTTTTGGCGCGACTGGATTGATCTGCCGCGTCCAACGCCGCCCGCAGTTCTTCATTGAGCTGCCGGCGGTCGCTTACATCGATCCAGCCACAGATCACACCGCGCACCTGACCCTGCGCATCGCGATAGGGATGTATCCAGTGATAGATGCTCAGCGTGCGTCCCGGCACATGCAAGGTCCGATCAACCTCAAGCGGCTTTCCATGCTCCATTACCCAAAGATAGTCATCGTGGAAGCCCGCTCCTTCGCCGCGGTCGATCTTGACGCCTTCCAGCGCGGTCTTTCCGGTTACAGCGTCCAGGGTGGTACCAAATGCATCCAGGTAGTTGGCGTTACAGGTCAGCAAGCGGCCCGCGCGGTCACGCACATAGATGGGATGCGGGGTGCCGTTGATCAATGACTCCATGAAGGTCAGCTGGTCGCCCAGCGCTTCTTCGGCCTCCCGGCGCCGTCGATTCTGCGAACGCACATGCAGGTTCCAGCCGGCCAGCAGGAAAAGGATCACCAGACCCGCCGCCGCAAAACGGTATATCAGGCTGCGATAATCGGTCCAGGTGGCGGAGCCAACGTCGGCACGCGGGCGCCATCGGTTCTGAAAGATGTCCACCTCATCTGGCGGAATCTGCCGCAACGCCTTCTCAACAATGCCGGCCAGCTCTGCGTCCTCGCGCCGGGTGGCGAACGCCAGCCGTGCAGGCAGGTTTTCCAACATGCCGGAAACTTTGAGCTTTCCATCATGCAGCGTAGCAACGTAGTACTGCGCCATAGGCAACAGCGCCACGGTGGCATCGGCTTTGCCTGCGGCGACCATCTCCATCGCGGCAGCAATGGTCTCGGCATCCACGAACTCGTAGTCACCCGCGGGCAGCATCAACTCCCGCAGCGCATGATCCACAGGCAGCGCGATGCGTTTTCCCCGCAGCTGCTCGGCCCCAGTGAACCCGAGGGTGCCCTCCCTGCTGACGATGCCGAACGAGGTTTGGGTCAACGGACCGGAAAAACGCAGCAGCCGTTCACGCTGCTCGGTGGGAACCAACATCGATATATCGGCATCACCCTCCTGCAACGCCTTGATCTGCCCTTCCAGGCGTGCCACCCGCACCGGCTCGAAGATCAACCCGGTGCGGGCCGTCACCGCCTTCAGCAGGTCGGCGGTGGTACCACTGAAACGACCGTCGGCGTCGAAATACGAGAGGGGGGCTGTGTCATTGCTGACAACGAAGCGCACAGTGGGATGGTTCTGCAACCAACGTTGTTCGGCCGGCGACAGATTCACCCTCGACACGGATACGGATGCACCACCCCCCGACCAGCGCTTCAGCAGCTCGGCTTCATGGCGTTCGCGCACCTGCTTCAGTGCGGTATCGATGATAGCCTGCAATCGTGCCGCATCTGGACGCAAGGCAAATGAGAACCCTACATTGTCATCGGGAACGCGGGCGTGCAGGCTTACGTAGGCGAAGTAGCTCAGGTTGACCAGGTAATTGCTTGAGACGGCGTCTCCCAGATAGACATCTGCGTCGCCAAACGCCAGCTCGGCCATCGCCTGCTCGGCGGAGGCGAAGGTCATCACTTTTGCCCGGGGATACCGCTGCCTGACCAGGTCGATCGGCAGATAGTCCTGTGCCATTGCAATACGCATGTCGGCCAATTGCGCTGGCATGCGGCGCTTGTCCGAGCTGCGCACATAGAGCACAGGGACAGAATCGATGTAGCGTTCGCTCAGGCGCACGCCACGCGCCTGCTGCTCGAAGATGTTGGCACTTCCCACCAGATCGACGCGCCCGTCGGTCAAAGCTGCCAGCGCTGCTGCACGATCGGTGTAGCGCACTACCTTGACGGGGATATGCAGCTGGCGGCCGAGCGCCCCCAATACGTCAGCGGTAATGCCTTCATAGCAATCCTCGCCGCAGAGGATCTCCATCGGCGTATTGCTCGGCATGGCCACACCCAGCACGAGCTCCCCCTTGTCCCGCAGCCACTGCCAGTCCTCACTTGCCAGCGCTGGTGCCTGCTGGATGGGACTGGACCGATCATAAAGCTGCAGCGTCGCCTCTTCGGCCAGTACCGGGCGCGCAATGAGATGCAAAACCATCAGGAGCGCGCCCATCCAACCGGCACTGCGCTTCCAGTCCCGCAATAACCTGAAGCACTTCATAGGGCTACGGCTCGATCAGGCTGTGCTGCAGCTTGAACAACTCAGCATCGGAGCGGACCCCCAGCTTCCGGAATGCCGATTGTTTCTGTCCGCTGATGGTTTTCATGCTACGCATGAACTTTCTGGATATCTCTGATACCGACATGCCTTCCAGGCAACAACGCAGCACCTCCCGTTCCTTGGGCGACAATGCAGGTTCGTCCAACAGGCGCTGTCCACCGCCCAGTTGTTCCAGGGGACGACGCAACGCCCCCGGCACCGCACCTAAACGATAGGACAGCTGCGGCGAAACGTAGGTGTGCCCCTGCGCCACCCGCCGGATGGCTTCGACCAGCAACTCTGCGTCTTCCGACTTCCCGAAGAACCCATTGGCACCGGCAGCCAGAGACAAGTTGACCACGGACGGCGTTTCTGCCGACGAGGCAACCAGTATCCGCATCATGGGGAACCTGCGGCGTATCAACCCGATGAGGTGAAGACCATCCAGTTCCGCCGCACCCAACGCATAGTCCAGCACCAGCAGGTCCACCGGTAGCCTTGCCAAGGCGGCAATCAGCTCCCGGCTGCTGGAAAAGGCGCCCACAACACGAAAGTCAGGCTCCCGGGACAGCCGCAGCTGCAACGCCATCTGGATCAATGAATGATCATCCAGCACGGCAATCCGTAGCGGAAAAGCAACCGATGATCTCATTTCCGCTCTCCGGCAGGCTGCCAAACCGCATCGCTGCCCGCAACGCCAAGGTCGCGATCGATAGGCAGGGCTGCCGTTGTAGTGGCAGCGGCAACATGAGTGCCCGCAAAGTAACCGTTCACGGTGACTCAACCATTGCTGTCTCGACCTGGACGATCACGCGGCGATTGGGCGCATTGCATTGGCGCTGTACTTTCTTGTCGCCGTAGCAGCCGCGCTCCAGCAGCATGCGACTGCCCATGCTCTCAGCGGACACGATGGCTTGAGGAACACCTTGGGCAATCAGGCCAAAGCGGGTGGCGTTGGCCCAGCGCTGCGCCATGTTCTGGTTGTACGCCACGGTGCCGAGCGGATCCGAATGCCCCTCAACGGTGATCTTGACGATCTGCGCCCCCTGCACACGTAGATCCTCGACCAGCGTAGCCAACGCATGGCGGCCAGACGCAGTCACGCTGCCGGTTTCGCTGAAGCTGTCGTCCGCCTGCAACACCAGCATCTGGCTGCCTTTTGCAGGCCTATCGTGGAATCCATAGTGGCGGCAACGTTCAGAACTTTCCGCGCGCGAAAGCAAGTGCACCTGCTGGCGACTGCCTTCGAGTTCTACGCGCGCCGGTTCCTTCTTGATAGCAAGGGGCTCATTACCCCCCTGCTCGCGCACCTTCATGTAGTACGTCTTTCCGCCTGAGAACGCCGCCTGGTACAACTCCTCGTTCTTGCCCTCATAGCGCGGCGCGTCGTCCATGTAGGCCCCCAACAGGTGGCTTCCGGCGGCCACGCAGAAACTGACGTGTCCGCCGGGACGCAGCGCCGTGACAAATTGCTTGTCCAGATACACATTGGCCACGCTCCCGCTATCTGCCTGCTTATCGCGATAGTAGATAACCTGCGCTTGATCTTCGCCCACGCGCTGCAGTTCGGAAAAAGCAGCGCCCAATGTGCGGTCCTGGGGTTGCGCCGGCGATGCGTAGGAAACCACGCAAAGACAAATCAACCCTGCCAGTGCGCAAACTCGGCTGTTGCGAACAGCAGTGGCTGTCGCCTGTATGGACGAATTTCGTTTGTGCAATATTTCATTCTTCATGTTGTCTCCGTATATCTGTAGTCAGCCACGACCCACCGCCATGGCTCCTTTCATTCAGCTATTTTCTGGCAGGCAATGCCTGCATTGAGGCCACACCTGCGGCCGCCTACCCGCATCGCGGCGGCTCGAGCATTGCTCGGCCATCCGTCGGCCCATGGCTCACGATGTTGCTGACACCTGGCACGCGGCACCGATCAAATCCGGTAGCGGACTGGGCTACCAACGCGGCCAAACCACCGCGCACCACCAGGCTTGCCAGGCCAACGCAAACCCTGGTCACGGCATCCCATAGTTCCGATCGCAGGAAACGGTTGCCCAGTTCTGCACTCAGGGACAGCCGGCTCGCAAGTTGCGATCGCGCCACAGCAGCATCGGACAAATCCCCATAGAGACCTATTCGATAGCGGAAAGATGTCACCGCAGTATCCTGCCCAGCCACCAAACCCGACGGTGAACGGTGAACCACTTCCTGAGACTCGCCTGATCGTTGCTTCATGCGCACTAGTATTTCAACCGGGGCGCCTTCGCGCCCCGGTTTGATAGCGAATTGAGAATAGTCCTAATCGCCATCCGTCAATGCCGGGCAGGCCCCTTCAGCTCATATAGAGCCTTGTCTCTTCATGCTCCAGCGACAGCCAACCCAAACTTCGGTCAAACGCATTGAAGTCTTCGCTGACAGGGGGCGCAGGAGCATCCGTTGATTCCACACCAACGTCGCGAAGATCTCTGACGCTGATATGCAATCCGGACTCGGATTGCGCCCCGCCTTCCACTTCCCTTGCACGAACGAATCCCTGGATATCCGCCGAAGGCACCGTCAATGTGCTGGAAATAACATCTGCACCCAGAGCGTCCAATCCAACAGCGGAGCGGCTTGCTACCGGACCGACTGTATTGTTCAGAGTAACTGCCACCTCACTCTGCACCAGCAGCTCCACCGCCAGACCCGAATGCTGGTAACTGACGTAACTCGCTCCATTCACCGTCACGCCACCTTTCTGCACCCAATCCCCCATATCGACAGACAGGCCAAGGGCGTCACTCAGATCGACCGAGTCACCTGAATTGCCCTTGATCATCATCTGTACTCGACTCTGTTCGCCTTCGTAGAAGATGTTGACGCCACCGTTATCAATTACGTTCCTGAGGTTAAGCGTCAGACTATTGTTGCCAGACCCAGTCAGATTGATGACTTCCATCGAACTGATCTTTCCTCCTGCAGCGGTCATATCCATCGGATAGCCACCGCCTGAAATTCTCAGTTCATCAAGCCCCATTCCTCCGTGGATGGCCGCGGTCTCCTGCGCAAAATAGGTTGTTGGCCACAGCGCAAGCGATACCACGTCGTCTCCAACACCGCCGCAGTAGGTTTCCGACATGTACTCGATGCAATCCTCGGGCCGAGAATCGGCAACGTGCTTCGGCACACTTATGTTGATTCCAGACAGCGTTATGGATGGACTGAACGAGGTCACTTTGAACGAACCGATCTCGACGACCCCTGCACGCCCCATCAGCTCCGTCACCTGGAAAGAAAAAATCTTTGTATGGCGGGCGTCACTCCCGCCGACGAAGGTTTCAGAGTGAACCAGGTTCCCTTGCACATCGAACACTTCGATCATTGCACCCAGCGCATTGTCAATGCCAGAGAGGGTCAACGAGAACGTATCAAGCGGGCTATCCATTGCGAACGTGGCTATTGCGTTCTCTTCGCCACTGACCTGCATACCGGCAAGATTGAGTGCAGAGCTGCCGACTATGGTCATTGTTCCTTCCGTGGCAACGGAAAACCCCGTGCCTGCGTAACCATTGTCTACACTTGCCTGTTGCAGCGAATCGTAGAAATCGATCCTCTTGTAGTCGCCTACCACCTGGTAGGGATCCGATCGGAACTGTTGCCTGCCGGATCAGTCACCACCACTTCAAACACATGTTCGCCTTCGGCCAGCGGCTGCTCCGGGGTGAAGGTCCATGCCCCTTCCTCATTCACCACCACGTCGCCGATGACCTTGCCATTGTCGAGGAGGGTGATCGTGTCGCCGGGGTTGCCCGCGCCGGACAAGGTCGGCTGGTCGTCGTCAGTGACGCCACCGTTGCCGATGGGACCGGTGATCGGGCCCTTGTTGTCCATCGCGCCCGACAGGGATCCGTTGTCGGGAGCGGTGGTATCCACAAGCACCAGGAAGCCATTGGATTCGGGCGAATGTCTACCATTCTTGTCGACAACAACTGTAGTAAGGATGTGTTCGCCCTCCCCCAATGGCTTGTCCGGGGTAAATGACCAACTTCCGTTAGCGCCGACAATGGCTTCACCAATGACGCGGCCACCATCGCGAACAATCACTTTTTCGCCTGGCTGCTGCCCGCCACCAGTGAATGTCGGCCGGGTGTCATCAGTGACATCGCCGCTGAGCAATGGGACGACGACCGGTCCTTGATCGTCAACAACAGATCCAATCCCATTGTTGACGGGCGGCGCTGCTTCCGGAAGCCGTCCGCCACTGTCGCGATTGTGATCAATGAGCGCTCCGCCAACCAACGCCCCCACACCCAGCAACGCGCCAGGCAGAACAGCGGCGGCCACCAGACCATCGCCAAAGCCGGAAAGCGCCGGATAACCCAGTGCCAACGGCGAAGACATCTCTTCCAGAAGAAATGATGCCTCATGATTCTCTTCACCGTCGACCGCGACGTACCCGTAATACATGCCGTCTTCGGCGCGCCCAATCAACTGCCCGGGTAGATCGAAAAAGCCCTCGATGATCAGTTCCGGCTGCTCCGGATCGGTACCCTGCAGTGCCACATGCAGGTCGCTGCCAACGCGCTTGACGGTGATGTTCTCTGGCCCAACGTCTGTCTCCTGCTCCGCCAGCAGGTATTTCCCTTCCGCCATCGCCTTTATGCGGACCACCTTGCCGTCGCCACCCTCCGGCAGCTTCCTGCTCGATTGAATGGATTTCCCACTGACTACGGACACACTGACGGTCATTGCTGGATACCTGTTTGAATGCTGGGACTTGTCGGGAAGCAAACACCGACGACCACTTGAGGAAAGGCAGCCACTGTGATGGCTGTCCCCGAATGGCTCGAAGTATCCTTTTTGATCCCAGTCTCAATGAATAGGAAAAGTCCTGAACACCGAGAATCGTCAGTGCTTTCCTGAATCGGCTGAATCGTTCTCCTTCGTCCTGGCCTAACTCGCCTTCAAAGCCCTTGGCGACGCCCACCTGCCCCGCCCTGACAACGAAAACAACCAGAACTCGAATCGCATGGTTGCGAGTGCTTGCAGGAGAACGAAGCAAGACGCCACCAGCAGGCCAAGGATTCGTGGCCTACTGGTCCATCAAGTCGCCTCAACGCCGCCCACGCACTTCAATGACCACCCTTCTATTGGGTGCATTGCACCGGACAACCTCTTCCTGGCTGCCCGCGCAGTTTCTGACGACTGGCTCACGGTGGCCCTTGGACGAAATGGCAATGACCGCCGGGGCTACGCCATTTTCCACCAGCAGATCGCGTACCGTCGCAGCCCGGCGCAGGCCAAGAATATCGTTGGATACCGCCTGGCCAGTAGGATCAGCGTGCCCAACCACGACTATCTGCAAGGGCGTAACACCATCCATCCTGAGTTGCTTGGCGATGTCAGCAACAATCTGCCGTCCTTCTGACCGAACGTCGTCATAGCCTGCCTTGCCGAGCGGAAACAGGACATCGCCCGCCAGGGTGAACTCGTCCCGGCCACCCACTAGTTCAAGGCTGCAGGGAACAACGGTAGAAGCCCTGGACACAAGATGCACCTGTTGCTTCGATGCAGCCAGCTGGATCTCTGCATCCTCGCGAGAAACCACCTCGGGGGCGGAACTCGACCCACTTCCAGTGCGCACAAAGTAAGTCTGCCCACCTTCAAAGCGGAACGTCCCCTGGCTTCGCTTACCTTCATAGCGGGGTGCATCGCCCTGCACCGCACCCAGACTATGGGAGCCCTCTTTTACACAGAACACGGTGAACCCACCAGGAACAAGACCAGTATGAAATTCACCATCAACGTACACATGACTGACAGGGCTCGCTCCACCCTGCCGGTCGGCGTGGTAATAGACGACCTGACTTTGCCCCATACCAACAGCTGCCACAGGCTGGTAGGGCTCGGCGAACACGCCCTCGGGCACTGCCGCCCGGGAGCCAACGGCAATCAGCATCGCTGCGATGCCAAACGCCAAGGGAGAAATATCTAGCTTCATATACATATCCATATCTTCCGCACGTTGGAACATGCGGTTTCAGGTAACTTTGATGGTCCCGAAGCAGCGCGGCCATCAGCAATGGCCGCGCCCATTCGATCAGATGGTTGATGCGCTGTTCGCGTCGTTCAGCAACAACTGCATGTCAGGTACATACATCGGTTGCGCAGAGTAGATCGGCTCGTTCGCCGTGCTTTCTGATGCGAACCAATCCGGATCGGCCCGTAGCTCGTTTTGTTCTGCCGCGGCGAGGTGGGCGTCAACTGCACCCGACTCTGCTCCGGCCGACTCCAGGTTCATGACCTCCTGGCTTGAATGAATCAGGACGCCCACCTGGGCTGCATCGACCGCTACCAGGCTCGTCAGATCCGCGCCGTTCCCCAAATTCACGACATCCACCGCGATACCTTGCTGTACCAACAGTTGCACAGCAAACCCTGAGTGCTGATAGGAGTCATACGAAACACCGTCCAGCAACACTGTTCCCGCCTTCACCCAGTCACCGGGATCAACACCATTGGTCAGCACGTCCGTCAAACTGACGCGGTCATCAGCCCCCCCCTTCACCAACAGCTGGACGCAACCGTTCGAAATGAAATGGTCCTTCGATCCGAACTGCAGTACATCAGCAAGCGAAACCTTCAAGGTATTGCTGCCACTGCCATTGATGTCAATTACCTCGACGGACTGCATACGCTGTTGCAGCACCGACGGGTCAAGAACCTTGCCGGCCCCCTTCAATCTGAGCGTGTCCGAACCATCGCCGCCCAAAATGCTGGTCCGCGGCGACATGACCGAATCCACATCCGAAAGGTCGAAGACATCATTCATCCCAGAGCCCACATAGAAGCCTGGCGCCTCAATCAAGTGTTCAACCACCTGGCCTGCAGCCACCGCGGACGAAAACTCGTAGCGTCCAAAATCTATGTCGTCGATCCAGACATAGTCGTCGCCGCTCAGCGAAAGAACCGCAGAACTGAAGCTTTTCCCGTAGGGCAGCTCAAGTGAGATTTCGCGGGCACGCCCGCCCTGAGGCGAGAGTTGCTCCGAGTAAACGAGCACCCCGTTTTCATCAAAAAATTTCGCAATGAATACAGCACTATTCGTGAGATCACCGACAGTGAATTTCAGAATATTTGCGGATCCACCCGTAAGATTCAGCCGGATGACGCCATTCAACTCCAAGGCGGCCGTGGTGGGACGATACGGGGCGCCAACGTTGTAGTTTATTCCGATCTGCTGGGGATACGGGCCAGTGGTAACCCCGGAGACTACAACCAGGTCGAACCCCGCCAAGCTAATAACCTTGCCCGCCGGCAGCAGTTGGCGATCTACCGAGTTGAAGTTTTCGAGCGTGTGCCTCGACACTTCCTTGAGCAGCTCGACGCCGTCCGAAATGTTGCCCGCAATATCTACAACCTTTGCGACAACATGGTTAGGCCCACCACCGGTAAAGCCTATGCCAGCAACGGATATATGACCGCTACTGATATCCGCATCCGACAGAACGTGCGTGAACCTTTGCCCATCGGCATCTATTACGATCAGTTCGCCCGCAACGAAATCTGACCCAACAAAATCCACCTGCAGCAACGAACCATCCCAAGCCATCCTCGTGACCGGCGAAACCTCCTGATCAAGAGTTACATGCTTGACCGTGGCATGACTCTCGTTGCCGGCTGCGTCGACAACTCGCGCCAGGATATCCCAGTCGCCGCTGTGCGCCTGGCTATCCTGAACCGCCCAATTCAGGCCATTCATCACTGCATTTACCCAGGTCAAACCGTTATCCACCGATACCTGGACCACCTCACCCGCAGCCAACTCGCTCGATACGACGCCCTGTACAAGCCGACCAGCACTCCCGTCATTTGTAACCCAATCACTGCCCTTCAAGCCACTATCTTTACCAATGAAGGTAGTTATTGCAGTTGCAGCAGGCGGAATCGTATCTACGACAATGGTAAAGCTATCGGAGGCTTCACTCAGGTT
>DKPB01000066.1 GCA_002471015.1 Stenotrophomonas sp. UBA7346 | reverse complement strand
TAGCACGTTGTCCGTCCTGATAACTCGAGGTAGGCCGCGCTGAACTGCCAGCCTGTCCAGCACTCTGGATACTCCTTGGCCAGATATGGCTCGCTTGTGCCTGCTTGCGGTGCCGGTACCGCTGCTGGTGGACTACCAGTGGTCTGGAATCGTGCTGGTTGTCGTGTGGTGGTGGCTGTTCGCCACCAAGCGCGTGGACAGCCATTTCTGGCTAGGCACTGCGGCGTTCGTGCCGCTGTGCTTGTTCAATGGCAACGCTTGGGCGCTGCTGGCGCTACCGGTGATGGCGCTGGGTCAGGTCGATCTGGACGTGCCCAGGACACGATGGGCCTTCTATTGCTATTACGTGCTGCATATCGGTCTATTGGCTGTGTTTTCTTGATCGCAGATCCATCCTGCTGGAAAAACGGGCTGGAAACCGTTGCGCTGCAAGGGTTTCCAAAAAGCACCGATCGAGGGCGCGCCAGGTGTTTGATTCGCAGCTGAGTCGGCCTTGGGCTATTCCTGACCGGGACAACCCGTATCTACGTGCCCGCTTGGCTCAGATGGAGCGTGAAGTGGCACAACGTCGGGACGCGCAAAGACCTGCTGTGGCTTCCGTGGGTGGGGCTGGCGCTAGCCGTGCGACTGGGGCGAGCATCAGGACCACTAGTGATGCTTGCGAAAGTGCTCGCAGGCAGCGAGCTGCGGTCTACAACGCTGCCGGTCTCCGGCGCTCGTTTTCAACCTCCAGCACGATGGACAACATCGTCCATAACGCATGCAAATAATCCGGGTATAAGGGCTTCAGCCCCTACGGATGCGCTTTTATCCGGCGCGGGTCCCGAAGTGACGTTCTCGCCAGTCGCCCAGGTCTACGACAATGGCCTTGACCATCGACCGCTGACCAGCTTTTCGTGCAACGTTCCTTTTTCGTGTCGCGTCACGTAAATCAGTAGCGTCCACACCCTATAGCAGGCCGCGCAGCCTGCGTTCTGATATCCGCTCGCCAGTCGGGGACACCAGATCTCGCTCAGCCAGCCGCCAGCCAGCCCACGGGCCTGTCAGGCTGACGTGGTTGTCCACGATCCGTTTGTAGTGATCGCGAGCGCAGTTGTTGGGACATTGGGTGCCGGGCTTCCAGCACGGCGGGCGGTTGTCCAGGTCATAGGTATCATTCATGCCTCAATCTCATCCTTGCGAGGTGTACGAGGAGGTAGGCAAGACGTGATCCAAAGCCAAATCCAGCTGACACGGCGGATAAGTCATTTCGCATAATGTATAGACGGTGCCGCTGAAACATCGGCTTCTGCTGCCTGTACGTGCGCAGGGGAGGCGAGGCCCACCCCCATCACTAGGGCCATCGCAGTAGCCGCTAGCTTGCGCCATACCGCCTTCTCATCAGAGCTAATTGCTCGCGCCTCACCCACGATGCCTAGCACTCGCGCCAGCGGAATACCCGAGAGTCCAGCGATCGTTGCGGAGACGACAGGATCCGGAAGGCGAACCCCTTTTCTGTAGCTCGACATCGCCTGTTTTGAGACGCCTAAGCGTTTCGCCAACTCACCGTCAGTAGCTGCCCCAGTTTCTTCTTTGCAGCGATCCAGCAAGAAATTTACGTCCATTAGTCCTCACCCTGTTGACGCCTGTCCTCACCCAGAGTACAACGTGTTTGGTCCTCGGGATGAGGACACCTCACGTAGCCCTACATGAGGTGTGGGGTTTCTAGGGCTAGCGAATGGGAGGAGGGGTATGGGCATCGATCAAAACTTGAAGCCTCTGAATGTCAATGGTCAATTCCCTTTGCAATTTGTCGGCGCAATCGAATATCTCTTTGAGGCTGCCTTGCAGTGCGTTAATGTCACGCCGGAGAGAAGGACTGTTATCTTCTCCTCGCTCCTTAAAGAAATCCATCAATACGCCAAGCTTGGAGATACTCAGGCTAAGGTCGATAACTTTACTCTGAAGCTCCAAGTTCAACGTCGAGGTTTCATCCAAGCTAAAAGAGATAGTTTGGATGCCCCAACATATTGCCCTTACGCTATTGCGGATATTAGGTATAAACAGCGGCCCTTCGGCGTCAGTGGCTGGCTGCTTGCCCAGCACACAACCCATCCAAACAGCCAACGTCATTTTTACCCGAATTCGGTTGAGTATTCTGGAATCTGCTTCCAGCCGCTCGCGGCTTTGTTGTGCGCTTTCAGCGACGCGTTGCAAATGTGCTTCACGGGCGTACCACGCAGCTCCTACACCAACAGCCCAAGTGCCAACGCCAGCAATCCAATCGGCAGCGTTACCTGCGCTTGCGAAGACCTGATAATTCCAGAATGCCGCGAAAAAAAACCATGTGATTGTTCCTCCAAGCAGAATTCCCACGAGAGCTACTGCAAGCAGGTCACAGGAGGTAATAGGCTCTTTGGCAACGACACACTTCATCCATTTCTTCATCGCGCCCCCTTAGGCGTCCGGTCCATCGCGGGGATTCTGGCATGACCAGCATCCTCTTGGCTCTCTGCGGGCTCTCAGTGGCCGTTGGGTTGGCCGGGCTTTACGTATGGGCTCTGGACCGCCGCGCTGCGCGTGCCGATTCCGCATGCCGCGCTGCTCGTCTTGTCGCCCAGGCACGTGCAGAGGTCGGCCATGGTTGAGCCTTCCTGCTACGTCATCAGTTCTGCCGATTGGCACCAGCTTGTGAAGGTGCTCGCGGTCGGCGCTCTGCTGGTTCCGATTGCGCAGGTGCTGATCACTACCGAATGGCTGGGCTGGCTGGAGTTCTTCCGTCGTTGCGCCCGTCGCCGTCGCCTTCGCGCCATTCGGCAGGCACGCCGTGGCTGACCTGCACCCCCTTGATTCTGATATCGCGGCCGTCGCTGGTGTAGCGCCTGCGTTTGACTGTGCGGTCAATGGCAAGCGTGTGCGCTGCGTTGAGGGGATGACCAAGGTTGCGCGCATGGGCATCGCCTTGCTGCCTCCTGCGGCCCAGCAGGGGGGCTTTTCCCCAGTGGACACTGGTGAAAAGGGTCAGGTCGCAGAAATTGGCCCGGGGAGTAACACGGGCCAAAAGTCGGTCGCTCAGGAACAGGGAGCCATCATCGACTTTTTGACCATCGTCTTTCCGTTTGAAGCTGCCGACGAAGTGCGATGCACGCAGCTGGATCTGTTGCTTTACCGGATCTTCGGTTTTCGCGGCGAGGTTCGCGCCGGTGCGATCCGCAAGAAGCAGTGGAACTTCTACCCGTTGAGCGCTGTTCTCGTGGACCGCGAAGGTGAGCTTGTCGGCCATGTTGGCTTGGGTGGCAACAAGGAAACCATCTGCATCAGCCTTTCCGGTGCTGGCTGCAAATGGGTCACCCGCTGGGACGTGGTGCACCGCCAGTTGGGTCTACTGAAAGCCAAAATCAGCCGCGTGGACGTTGCTCATGACGACTACGAAGGCGAGCGCATCAATGTGCATGCCCTTCGTGAGCGCGCTGCTGCGGGTGACTTCTGCGAGGGCGGTTGCCCACCACGCCACCGCTTCATGAGCGATGAGGGCCACGGCACGGGCTGCACGCTCTATGTCGGCGGGAAGGGCCACAAAGAACTGTGCGTGTACGAGAAGGGCAAACAGATGGGGCTTCCTTCATCGCCCTGGACACGTTGTGAAGTGCGCCTCTACGGCAAGCATGTGGAAGTTTCCCATGACGTACTGCTGACCCCGGCCGCATTCCTGCGCGGGTCGTATGGCGTCATCAGCGAATTGATCGAAGGCATCTGCACCCGCCTCAAAACGATTCGCAAGCAGGTCGAGTGTTCCGCAGAGGCAGCTGTTGCATGGCTGAACCGTCAGGCGGGACCAATGCTCAACGTCCTCCGCGAAGCGTTCGGCCATAGCTGGTCGGACTTCGTCGAGGCCCGCGTTCTCCGTGATGGCCACCCGGGGAGATTTCGCGGCATTGCCAAGGGTGAGCCACTCCATCGCTATGTGAGAGAAGAACTATGCCAATTTGCCGCGTGAAGTCCGCCGCTGTCGAAGAACAGCACAACCCCAAGACCAACAGCATCATGCGTTCCCAGATGGTCGGCCTCGATCTGGGCAACGGCTTCGAATTGCCGTTCCGTGTCGGCCTCGGCCAGCGTCCGGCTTATCCGGCTGGTGAGTACGACATTGATCCCAAGAGCTTCGCCCTGGGCAACTTTGGTGACCTGACGCTCAAGCGTTATGTGGACTTGGTGCCGCTGGGCGTCAAGCCGCACGCCCCGGCCCCGGCGAAGGGCTAACCCATGTCTGACCAGCCGGAATCTCTCTACGTCGTTGGTTGTGCGCCTGAGAACGTGCAGCCGGATGGCGTGTGCGCGGTTCCGGTCTGGATGCCATACCACCAACCAATTCTGCCGCCCCTGGACTTGGTTGATGGGAGCTTGGTGGCCTTCGCCGTTGTCGGCGTTTGGGCTATCGGCTTGAAAGCGCGTCTCGTATTCCGCGCGGCGCGTACCTAGGGGCTCTAACCAGAGAGGTTCATATGAAGAACGTTGTCAACGCTGCACGTCGTTTCGCTGCCACCACCGGTGGCAAGGTCGTTGCTGGTGGTTCCGCCTTGATGGCTTCGGGCGCAGCTTTCGCCAGTGGTGGTGGCTCGCCGGGTGCTGCCATCGCTGGCGAACTGGCGAGTGGCAAGGCCGACGTGATGCTGGTAGTCGCCGCTGCCGCCGTCATCCTGGGCGCAATCATCCTGTGGGGCTACGTCAAGAAGGCTCGCTGATCGGCGGGGCAGGGGATTGGGAGGGGCGTACCGTCATGGTCGCCCCTTTTTTGTTCGTTAAAGGAGGGGGTATGGGTTACTTCGTAATCATCGCCGTATGCGGCGCGTGCTGGCTTGCGTTTGAGGGCATGTGATGGACTTCCGGCGAATCTTTGTCAGTGCGGTTGCCCGTCGCGTTGCCTATGTCGTTGTGGCGGCGCTATTGGCTTGGCTGGGCATCGGTCGTGCAAGCGCTGCTAACTGCCAGACAACTGGTGACGCTTGTGATCAAGGCACGGCGTATGAGGCCGCGTGGACGCATGCAAAGAGCGTGGAGAATCCGAACGGAGTTTCTTCGCGCACCCGGGCGTGTGTATTTCACTACCCCAGTGGGAAAAGATATGTGGGTGGTGCAGTTTCCTATAGCCTTCAATGCAGTGATCCGTTAGCAACCAGCAATGCTAAGAGCACCGCGAATTTCGTCTATGTCGGCGACTGTGCGTCCCGGCCAACGCAGACGACGCCTTTCTTGCCGGTGACGGGTTCCACCGGCTGCAATCGCGGTTGCGCGGTGGTCTACGCGCAGAACGCCGATGAGACCAGCCGAGTTAGCACCACTGGCGCTGTTTGTACGGAAGATGACACTAAGAACAACTGCCCAGCCGGTAGCTACTGGAACGGGTACATGGGCGTTTGTGAGCCGGTGGACAAGCCATGCCCAGAGGGTCAGAAGAAACAGGACGGAAAGTGTGTGCCGGACGGCAAATGTCCTGATGGGATGGTGGGTGTGCCAGGTACTACACCGGGAGCGATTCAACAGGGATCGCTCTATTGCCAACCGTCTGAGAATGAATGCCCCGCAGGAAACATTAAATCGTCTTCTGGAAAATGCTTGCCGGGTGATGGGCAGTGCGCAGCGGGTGAGGCCCGGCGCGACAACGGAACCTGCGGCAAAGATTCGGACGGGGACGGCAAGGCGGATGAGGACGATGATGACCCCAGTAATGATCCGAGCAAGGAAAGTGCTTCCGGTGGAGACAGCTGCAATGCGCCTCCGTCCTGCTCTGGTGGTGCCATTGCTTGCATGCAGGTAAAGATTCAATGGCGTATTGATTGCAACACACGTCGCAAGGTCAATATCGCAGGCGGCACATGCTCGGCGGTTCCTACTTGTACGGGCGAGGGCTGCAACGCGATGGAGTACGCCCAGCTGATGCAGCAGTGGCGGTCCGCATGCGCGCTCGAAAAGCTTGCGAACAAGAAGCCCGGGGATGATCAAAGTGACGGTGCCGATGGGAATGGCAACGGGGTTCCCGACGCATTAGAGGGGACTGGCGAAGTCGCTGATGCCGGTGATGGTCAAGCTGATGTGGATGGCGCAAAGAAGTTCGGAATCGGGGTGTCTACGAATCTTCTTTCCACTGACAACATTTTCGGCGGTGGTTCTTGTCCGCAGCCGCCTACCTTCAAGTACATGGGTGCCACCGTCAGTGGCGCTGATTTTCCGTATTGGTGTCAAGCGATGGCTATTTTGCGTGGCTTGATTCTTATCTTCGGTGCGTTCACCGCGTTGAAAATTCTGATGGGATGGGGGTTCTGATATGGGCATTTTCAATCCCGGAAAAATGGTCTGGGGATGGATCGCTGATGGTGTAAAGCATCTTCTTGGCAAGGCCAAAGAGGCTGCTGCGGGAATCGTTGGCAAGGTGCTTGGCACGTTTGGCCTCACGACCGTGACGTTGGAAGCGGTGTTGCCGAACCTAAAGGCTTTTGTCCTTCAGTACACGGGCGGCATTACTGGGCAGGCAGCGGACTTGCTCGGGTACCTGGGCGTGGGCACTGCCATTTCGATGATCCTTTCTGCTTTGACAGTTCGCATGGCGTGGAAGGTTTTCATCGTTCCCAAGTCAGTTGCTGACACTCTCACTGGGGGGCAGTCATGATCTATTGGTTTACCGGCCAGCCTGGGCACGGCAAGACACTGCATGCCATTGAACGTCTGCTTGAGTTCAAGGATCAGGGGCGTATCGTTTACGCGTGCAATATCCGTGAGTTCGACTATGCCAAGACGGGCGTTCTTGAGATGACGCCCGAGCAGTTCCGCGATTGGCCTAACTTCCTGCCCGATGGTGCTGTGGCTCTTGTGGATGAGGCCTATGAACACGGCATGCTGCCCAAGCGTCCGCCGGGTTCCAAGTGTCCGCATCACGTCGAGCAGTTGGCGAAGCACCGCCATCGAGGCTTGGATTTCATCTTCGTCAGCCAGTCGCCGGACAAGCAGTGCGATCAATTCGTGCATGATCTGATTGAGCGACATGTTCATGTGCGCCGCCGATTCGGCACGCAATTCGTGCATCTTCGTGAGTTCGATAGGTTTGAAGCGCAGGCGGAAAAAGCCGTGCCGTTGGTGGTCAAGCGCAAGACGTTGCCTAAGCGGCCCATGGGCACATACAAGTCAACAGAACTGGATACCACCGAGCGAAAGATTCCTTGGTATTACGTCGCGTTGCCGGTCGCCGCTGCGTTGGGCTTGTTCTTGATGTATTACACCTTCGGCAACATGGGGAAGCGTCTTGGGGGCGAGGACGCAAACGCCAACGTCAAGGCAGCCAATGCGGCTGCAACGCTCGACGGAGCGCAAGCGACGGCGGGCGGTGCTGCCAGCGCAGGCAAGCAGATGACACCTGCCGAGTATGCCCGCCGCTTCCTGCCACGCATCCCCTCGGAGCCGTGGAGTGCGCCTGCATACGATGAGGCCTTGTCGCTGCCGGGAGAGGCACCGCGGCTGTTCTGCATGTCTTCCATGGGTGGAACCAATGCCCAGGGTAAGCATGCTGAGCCGTCCTGTACGTGTCTGACAGAGCAGGGCACCAACTACGTGGTTGATGAGCCAACGTGCCGCTTTGTGGCCCGCCGTGGTCAATACGAGCCCTATCGCGATGAGCGAAGTGACCGCTTTGTTGATGGTCCAACTCAAATAGAGCGGGGTAGGGAACAGCTTGCTGAGCGTAGCTCTGCAACGTCGATCGAGCGTGGCAGGCAATCCCTTGGCACGTTCCCCGAGTCTCCCGCCTATAGCACTCCCACCGTGGTGCCTTCTACGGACTATCAGCTATGACAAGCAGCGGACGTGAGTTGCTCAAATGGGTGGCCGTGGTACTGATGACGGGCGACCACGCGGTGAAGTTATTTCACGCGGGCTACGTGCCGGTGGTGTCCGAGCTCGGCCGTGTGGCGTTTCCGGTGTTCGCCTTGGTCATGGCCTATAACTTGGCGCAGCCAGGTTCTGACGTGGCGAAGTCGGTCAAGCGCCTGTTTGTTTGGGGCGTTGTGGCTCAACCGGTGTACGCGTGGGCCTTTGGCGTGTTGCTACCGGTCAACGTGCTGCTGAGCTTCGCGTTGGCTGCTGCGTGCGTCCTGTGCGTCCAGGATCGCCGCTGGTGGCTGCTGTGCCTGTTCGCGGTGCCGGTGCCGCTGCTGGTGGATTACCAGTGGTCGGGAATCGTGCTGGTGGTTGTGTGGTGGTGGCTGTTCGCCACCAATCGCGTGGATAGCCATTTCTGGCTGGGCGCTGCGGCATTCGTGCCGCTGTGCTTGTTCAATGGCAACGCCTGGGCGCTGCTGGCGCTGCCGGTAATGGCGCTGGGTCAGGTCGATCTGCACCTGCCCAGGACGCGTTGGGCGTTCTACGGCTACTACGTGCTGCACATCGGTCTGCTGGCCGCTAATTCATGACTGAGGATCTGCCCTGCAGAAAGCGCCTTCTGGAAACCATTGCGCCGCAGGGGTTTCCACGGTGTTCCGAAATTTACCGATCGAAAATGTGCCAGGACCTAGGGTCGCAGATGGGTTAGCCCTGGGCTATCATCCTGCCAACGTCACCAAGGAGTAGGGGATGTACAGGGGAATTCTCATGTTTTCGGTGCTGGCCTTCGCGGGGTCTGCATCCGCACAGCAGGTCTACAAGTGCGTGGAGCCGGGCAAGCCGATTTCTTATCAGTCGCAAGCGTGCCCCGGGCAGGCGGTAAAAGCGTGGGATGCAGTGCCTGACCAGGACAACCCTTATCTGCGTGCCCGCTTGGCTCAGATGGAGCGCGAAGTGGCGCAACGTCGGGCAGCACAACGGCCTGCTGTGGCTTCCGTGGGTGGCTATGGCGCTAGCCGAGCGACTGGGGCGAGCATCAGGATCACTAGTGATGCTTGCGAAAGTGCGCGCAGGCAGCGAGCTGTGGTCTACAACGCTGCCGGTCTCCGGCGTTCGTTTTCAACCTCCAGCACGATGGACAACATCGTCCATAACGCATGCAAATAGTCCGGGTGTAGGGGCTTCAGCCCCTACGGATGCGCCTTTAACCGGCGCGGGTCCCGAAGTGACGTTCTCGCCAGTCGCCCAGATCTACGACAACGACCTTGACCATCGACCGCTGACCGGCTTTTCGTGCAGCGTTCCGTTTTCGTGTCGCGTCATGTAAATCAGCAGCGTCCACACGCCATAGCAGGCCGCGCAGCCTGCGTTCTGGTATGCGCTCGCCAGTCGGGGCCACCAGATCTCGCCCAGCCAGCCGCCAACCAGCCCACGGACCCGTCAGGCTGACGTGGTTGTCCACAATCCGTTTGTAGTGATCGCGGGCGCAGTTGTTGGGACACTGGGTGCCGGGCTTCCAGCACGGCGGGCGGTTGTCCAGGTCGTAGGTATCATTCATGCCTCAATCTCATCCTTGCGAGGTGTACGAGGAGGTAGGCAAGACGTGATCCAAAGCCAAATCCAGCTGACACGACGGATAAGCCATTTCGCATAATGTATATTATGTTAGAGCTGAGGCGGCACAGACCTTGCCGAATCCTGCACACCGCAGCTTGCCCGCTGCGCGTCTGACCAGGAGCCACAATGAAGAACAGGAAGTTGACCGGCCCGTGGGCCGGTTTTTCGTTTGAGAACCACGCTTTGGTTACGCCCGAAGGTCGCCGCCTTCTGCCTGAAGATCTGGCGTGGTTGAGCCTAACTGCGCAACTTGCGCAGGAATACAGGCGGCTGCTCGACCAAGAAAAGCGGTTGGCCAAGGGGGTGATCCGTCGATCGACGGAACCTTGCCCGGTGGTCCCATTGCTACCGGCGCTGAAACGCCGTGCACGCGCGTGAGACGCATCCGTAGGGGCACCGCCCCTACGCCCCAGCTACAATCCGGCGAAATGAGATCTAGGGGGATTCATGGAACGAAAAGAACCGACCTTCAGCAAGCCGAACATGGATGAGGTCCAATTTCGGCAACCCTTGCGGCACCGGGAAAGAGAACCCAGCAACGGGCTAGTTTGGAAGATAGCGATAGGCGTTTTTGTGGGGATGTCGATCTGCCTGATTGCCACCTGCTCGCTGCTGGGCATCGGCGCTGCCGCTGTTGCTGACCAACAGGAACAGGCACAGAAAGCAGCGGTAGAACAGTTCATCAGGGACGCGAACAATCCCGACCCATTTGGCTACGAGGCTCGAGCCCGAGAAGAACTCCGCTTGGAAATGGAGCGCCGAGCACTCAAACCTGGCCAACGTTGCATGCAGGGCAAGCGGCTCGAACGAATCGAAGGTGGTTGGCGTGATCTGCCAAATGACCCCTGTTGATTCTATGACGCATCACATAAACCCTGGGCGCGACTGAATCGTGCTGTACGACTTCGTTTCGTACGGCACATTCTCCGGGAAGGAGCCTAGTGCACGGTTAGCCCGGCCCACAACCTGACCGGACGGCTGACCTTGCACTTGAACAACACCCTGCCCGCCTTGTTGCTCCCCTACACCATATGGAGCCTGCTGCTGGCCCACAGGCGCACTGGGTTGCTTATACGGGTTGTACGGCTCGCCCCAGCGCGCAATGTCACGGCACACGTCATCGCGCAACACGACGCGCGTGGATTGCTCTGTGACGCAACGGCAGCTGTTCTCGGTGCTCATGCAGTACACGTGGGGATCTGACACCACAGGCCGACTCAGGTAAGCCGGTGCAGACCACGGCACGTCCTGGACAAGCGGCTGGAAGTTGGCAATGTAATGCTCGCCCGTGGCAATCGTAGGCGCTATGCCAGACGAGGCCGATGGCGCCAAGCCTGCCGACGACGCCTGCACAGCAGGCGTCTTTCCGGCCGGCTCCGCGCCCTTCGCCAAACTGGTATCGCGAAACACTGCAAACCACGCGCCGCCCATCAATAACGCTGCAATCGGCCCGATGATCAGCGCCTTCTTAACCAGCGCAGGCATTTGATACTTGACCGTATGTGTCTGCGCCGAGTCATAGCAAGCAAAGAACTTCGGTTTGAACCTATACACCTCATAGTCGTAGTTTCGCTTAATCGTAGCGAGCTTCTGTCGCACCACATCCATGACCTGGTTGTCGCGAAACAAAAAGCTTTCCTGCCGACCGGCACGGCGCAATAGATGCTCGTGATATCCCACCAGCCCTCGCAAATAGGTATCGAGATAGTTGGGCTGCTGCGTAGCCAGCACAAGCCGGATGCCGTCGTGACGGATCTTATTCATCCGAACAAACTCAGGAGCCTCCCCGCCACGGCGCTCAGGGAAAAACGCCTGCGCCTCATCAACGAAAAGAATCGCCCCAGAAGGAAGATCACGCCACTTGCGCGCATCCTCCCACAGCGTCACGCCGGGAACTTTCAGTCCATCAATATTGCAGGCAAAAACATGCTCGCCCTTCTCCACAAGCTGGCAGATCGCCTCCGCCATGCGCAACGATTTGCCTGCGCCCGGAAGCCCCGTAAGGAGTGAAATAGCCGCGGTATCGCCAATCATGTCGCCTGATTCCTACGCTGCAGGAAGATGCGCTCAGCACCCTTGATGCCATAGGCACTCAGAATTATCGAAACCCCTGTATCAATACCGAGTGCATGCACCCACGTTGCAATCCCAGCGGGAACCGAATTCCACGCACTCTGCGCATACTCGATAATCGGGTTATAGATGAACTTCTGAGCCACGAACCCGAGGCCAACAGCAGACAAAAGGCGACCCAGCCAGATCGCAGACTTCAGCTTCATCAGCTTATGGATGGCGTCGCCAAAATTGGCGAAGAAGTCATTCGCAAAATTCTTTGCCCAATCAAACATTAGATTGACCTCCCAACAACGAACATCGCGATCACCGTGCACATCGCAATAATTACCATGCGAATAGCTGCGATAGCGTCATAGAAACCCTGCGGAACCTCCCATGCTTGCCCCTCAATGCTGATACCTGTCGGCAACAAGCTACCGCCAGCCGAAACACTAATCAGATCACGGCGAAGTGTTAGGCCAGAGCCACCATCCTCGCCTCCCCAAATTCCGTCAACGACGCCTGCATCGTCACCGTTGCTGCCGCCGATAGCCGCAGCCCGTGCAGCCATACCCTCCCCCATCGCCTGCATGGAACAACGCTGCTTCCACTGCTGGAGAAGCTGCGAATAGGCCTCAGCCTTGCAGCTGCTGCCTGCACAGATCGGGAGGTCATTCGTGCCACATCCGTCACCGTTGCTGATCTCACCAGAACGGCTATTGCATTCGATCTTCCACGTGTATCGGAGGTGCAGGCACTTAAGGGTATTGCCCGTGCAAGCAGGCGCTACTTCGCAGTTCCCGCTATCGCTAGCGGAATCACCATCGTCGTCATCGCCCTTTTCTCCGTTGTCCTTGTCAGGTGCACCATTGCCACTGGTATTTCCACTGCCATCGGCCTTGTTATCGCCAGTTGAATTCTTAGCGCTACCCGCAGGCACCGTTTGATAGTTCGTTACGTTGTAGTTGACGCAAGTGTTGTTGATGCAGGCAGTGGCTTGATGCCCCTCTTTACGCTGCCAATCCTTGTCATCGATCTTTACGTTTGGCGGCGTAACAGGTTCGCCCTGCTTGCTCTTTACCTGGGCATCATTCCCGTCGATCTTCTTTCCCGTCTCGGTAGGCTGCCAGCAAAACGACTTGCCAGTTGAGGCCGTGGCGCAGTAGTCACCGTTGGGTTTCTTGCAAGCGGTTTGACCGTTACCAAGAGCACTACACTCAGGCTGCTTTGGCTTGGTTGCTTCCTGCGTGTCGTCCTTCTCTTGCTGGATATCCTGAGATGGCTTGGTTGGCGAACAAGTCCCGCCGGTATAGGTGCGATCACGCATGCCGTACACCTTTAGGCCAGCGTTGTCATGGCTAAACGACGTTCCCTGTACCGCACAGCCACCAATGCAACTTGATGGCTCGGTATACCAAGGAGCAGCATCGGCAAGTGCGTTCGCATTACGAGCGGAGCAGGTCTTATCCGCCCCGAAGTAAAAGTCACATGCCCCCGGAATACTGCTACAACCAGCATCCAAGCCCGGACTAGTTTTCACCATGTAGGCGCGGTAAGACCGCTGGTTTCCTGATGACGACCCTTCCATGACGCGGGGCTCCCATTTAAAGCCCGGACGCGTCTCACTGGGATTTGCAGCGTTCGCCGTTTCAGCGCCTTTGGATGCCGCACTCCACGCCATCGCATAAGCGACACCTTGATCACAGGAACCGTTAGATGGGCACGCGCTTTGAGCACGGGCTGTACCTACGCCAAATGCCGCGAGTACAGCCGCCACAGCACACCAGATGAGCCGCCGAACGGTAGTGCGCGCAGCGTAGCGAAGTAGCCAACGCATCAGTTCCAACCGCTCGCACACACGTGCGACATATGTATCAAAAAGACCAGCACGATGAGACCTTCCATAGATCCTCCAGTATTAAAAAGGGGAGGGTTTCCCCTCCCCTTCGGGGACGTCTGAATATCGGATCAGACGATTACTTGCCGCCGATCAAGCCCAGGGCACGCAGCGTCCAGCGACCCAGCGCGAAGGCTGCGAGGATCGAAACGCCAATGGCTACGTAGGTGGCCACCTTGCTGATGATTTCGGCACCGTCGAAATCGCCACTCTGCGCCATGGCGAAACCCGGCAGCGCCATCAGCGCGGTGGCACCCATATAAGCAGTGGTCTTGGCCTTACGGGCGAGCTTGGAAACAGAACTACGCATTGCACTTACTCCTCTATGGATTTTGGATTCAGCAGTCCTCTGACAACCGCCAAGGTCATCAGGCCGATGAAGTACGCTCCCCCGACCATCGCGGCCTGTTCGATATCGGGAAGTGGTGTGGTCCAGTCGGTTTGATCAACCCACTGCTGGACCTCGCATTGCTGCGTTGAATCATTGAACTGAGAGCACATCAGCACCTTTGCCATCAGCGCCGCCCACGGAGCTCAGCAACAGCTACCGCCACACCTGCGCACACCAACACGCCGAAACAGAACCCAATCGACAGGAGGTGCCACGGCGATGCAGTGACCAGGTACTGGACCATGGGTTAGCCCTTCGCCGGGGCCGCAGCCGGGATCGGGGCCGGCTTATCATCGGCAAGCGCAACCAACTTGATGGCACGGCCCAGCTTCAAACGCTCGTACTCATCCGTCACGAAGCTGGACGGATCAAAGGTGTAGAAGCCTGGGCGGTACGGATGCTCGCCCGCTTCCAGCGAGATCTTGAACGGCTTGGGGAAGCCGCCTTCGTTGTCGATGATGGCTGCCACCTGTTCGTTGAACTGCATTGCCGCCCGCTCACCACGAGCCGGAATCGACTTGACAAGTACCTTGTCCGAAATGATTTGAATCTTCATAGCTCTATCACCTTCCACGCGATTGTCCGGCCACCAAAAATGGTTACTCGCCACGGTGAGGGCCAGAATTCACCGGTGAGTTTGTCGAACCACCCGCCAAGCGCTTTGCGAATGTCAGCAGCAGTGCCGAAGACTTCGCGGGCGGAAACGGGCGCTCTCCAATAGCGCAGCTCGCGCTTGGATTCTTGATTCAGGCCACCGCAGCCATGAGTGCGGAAACCCTTGGGAAATTGACCAGCAACAATGCTGGTGAACTTGCTTGCGTACTTAGCGAGATAGCCAACAGCGTTACGCGCTTTCACGATCTGGCTTGAACCATGAGGCCACCAGCCACGCTGATCGACCTTGCCGAAATACATGCCCTGGGGAATCCAGATCAGGACGTGGTAATGGGGGATGCCGCGCTTGGTGAGCTCTCCCACCCAGAGATAACGGAAAACCTGACCCGCAAACCGTTTGGCGCGGGATCGAGCGACATTGAAGTAGCGCCGCATTTCTCGCAGAAGGCCGCTAATGTCACGAGGGCTGCTATTGCGTCCGTCTCGGTAGGTGAGCGTGAGCATGTACCAAGCGCCCCGGAAACCCGTTGCTTTCGCTTCTTCATCGTGCAGCCTCGCGGACGTGATGACACCCTTCTTCAACCGCTGCGCCCGGGCCAGCAGTGGGTCAATTTCGATGGATACACGGGCCTTCTTCGGCGCGTCTGGACCACTTGTTTTATAAGGGACAAGCCCAAGGGCCAGCGCTTCGCGCTGGCCCTCTGCGCTCAATGCGACCTGACCCGCTGCGTAGTACTCAGCAAGCGATGCAGAGCCGTTGCGCTTCGACTTCTGGACCTGCTCGCAAGCACGCTCAGTTCGATGCTGCATGGCACGCATATGCCCAACAGCTGCATCGAACTCATCAAGCGCAGTGCGCGGCTTATGAGCAGCGACGTTCGCATCAATGGTTGAGCGCAGCCGCGTATAGCACGGCTCGCACATGTCGGCGCGATGCATCTTGCTCGGCTTGCCGCAGATGCCGCAGAACGTGCCGTGGTAGCAGTAGCCGGAACCGTCAGCCACGGCGTCGATCCATCCAGCGCGAGACAAGCAAAGCGAACGGCAAGAGGACGATGAAGGCAGTAAATGCGCCGCGGAGGAAATCAGCCACGGCACACCCACCGGATCCAGTGATAGACGGCAACCAGTGCCAACGGGATGAGGAAGATCACCGGGCCACCTCGGCGCGTGCCTGGGCAACGAGGCGAGCAGCGCGGTAGTCCGCGTCAATGCGATGGTTGCGGTGGTCGCGGATCCATACGATCAGCAGAACAACACCGCGAACGAGGCAGAAGCCGCACATAGCCAAGGCACCGATCACTTGGCACCGCCGATCAGGGCATTGCGGGCATCAATGGCGGCATCGACCTGGGCGACCTTGGCCGCATCACCAAGCCGAGCCCAATGGCGTCGAACGGCGTACAGCTGGTGCAGCTTCAATCCGTCGAGTTGCATGGCCCCTCCCCTACCCCCTCGCCCTAGAAGCCCGCTCCCGGCTCTAGGGGGAGGCCGGGGCGGGGTATCAAGTACCACTCGATACGGGGCGCATATAAACTGCCACTTGACACCCCTGTCAAGCGGAACTTGATATGCAAACTCTTAACGCGTTAATGGATGCCGCACTGAAAGCGCATTCACTGCCATCGGATCGTCAGCTTGCAAAGAAGCTCGGCGTGTCGGCGAGCGCCGTTTCGCTATGGCGACAAGGGCGGGTAATCAAGGATGAACACCTAGCCGCCCTGATGGAATTGTCAAAAGCCGACCCAGCAGAGGCGATTAAAGTTCGTGCGGAACAAGCCTCTTCAAAGGCTGAAATTCGCCTTTGGAATCATATGCTTACGCGCCTTGCTTCGGCTGCATTGCTGGGTGTTATGTATATTATGTAAAAGCGATATCACCAGCTTTCAGTCCTCTTAGCCGGCATAGCCAAGGACGTCCCCACGCCACCAATGACTCTCTCTTGTTCTGGTCGCGCGCAATCATCCTGGCCGTTGTAGCCGTTGTTGTCGCCATGGGGCTCATCGAGTAGAACGCTCGTCGTCATTGCGGCCTTGGAGGAAGCAAAGGTGCTTGAGGAAGTCCGCCGGCACGTGCTTCCGGAGCCCAGAACGTGGGGCCTCGGTTGAGCCCCTTCGGTCTGGTCAGCGCTGCATCCAGGGCGGGCGCTTTGAACGTATTGACGGCGGATGGCGAGATATTCCGAAGTCACCTTGCTAATTAAGTGACTAATCACCTAATTAATTCAAGCGGCCGTGCTCCCGGCTGATCAGGCGGACAAAAGAGGCTTCACAACGATGTTTCCTCTGTGCCATTGGGGCCGCGCTCGTTGCATAGACGTCACATTTTGTGACGAGTCACTTTATTTGTATCGAATGAGCGTCAACGATCGCACTGTCAGTTCGTGGGCCAGACAGACTTCTATTCCTCAACAAGCCTGCCGCGCCCGATTTGGATGTTGCCTTCATCGTCGATCCAGTTGAACTGAACCTGGGTTTCACCGCGCATGCATGCGGGAACTGAAGACGCAATCTGCGTGGTCGCCAGCGGCGCTATCAAGCCATCGCCCTCCACGTTCATGGCCTCTCCGCCACAAACGACAAGCCCTGCAAGCGTGATGTGAAATGGCGAAGTATTCGCTGCAGACAACCGCCCATGCTTGAGTCGGAATGCGAGTTTTGCCGTTGCCTTGTCAACGCCGGTTTTGAGTGCTGCCGGGCGATAGAACACTTTCATCTGCGTTCGCAGGGTCACCGTGAGACGGGTCGAACCAGGCACCTCGCCGGCTAGCCGGTCCGGTGGAATCTCCAGCAGGTTCAACCAATAGAGCGACTCGCGATCATTGCTGGGCGCGGGTCCCACGTAGAGCAGACGCAGGCTTTGACGTTGTCCGGCAGCCAGTTGAAACATTGCAGATAGCGGGATGATCGGTGCATCTGCTTCGTCGGGCCCGCCATCGGGTGAGCCATCATCCACCCAGGCCTGCACCATCACCGGGTAGTCGTTCTGATTGGCCAGCACCAGTGATACCTCACGCTGCCCCTGGTGAACGATCACCCGCGTGCGCTCGGCCGTCACCCCTGCAAACGCGGAGCCACAGACAAACAGCAGTAAAGCGAACAGCAGGCGTAGGAATGACATCACTGCACCCTGATGATGATCTGAGCGGTTGCCTGCACCCTGCCCGCCGTCACCTGCGGCTGGGTGCCTTCAGACAGCTTTTCGATGCGTGCCGTGAAGGTTTCATGGTAATCGGTGACGCCGTCGACGCTGCCGCCGGTCTGGGTAGCAGCCCCAACAGCGGGATACCAACCCTGGGCCTGTGCGTTGACGCCGCCGGCAGAATTTTCATCCACCAGCAGGTTCATCACTTGCCCATCGCGTAACAGGCGTATCCCTACCCCCTTGGCCATGCCGGCCTCGTTATAGCGATCGGACACCAGGTAGGACAGCCCCCCGCTGGCGTTTGCCAGGCCCAATGCATTGGCCGCTGCGGCCGCACCGGGTGACACCTTGATACCCAGCGCCGTGCCGTTGCTGGCGGTGCTGCTGCTGAACCCGCTCTGGCATTTGAAACTCACCTGGAAAGGGACCTCGTGGCTGCCACCGGCCTCGAGCTCGCTGATGGAAAGCCGTGGGAATGTGACCTGCGGGGTCACGTTGAGCACCGCACAGGTGGGATAGCGCTTGAGTGTCACCCCGTTGTATAGCCCTATCGCACCGGGCCAGTTGTAGTGCCAACCCGCGTAGTTGGCATTATGCGACTTCCCCACCTCGGGATATACCAAACCGGGGCCCTTGATTGCGATGTATGCCGCAGGCTGGGTGTAGCTGTAGAGCCGCGATGGCGTGGCCGCGTAGTAATAGGTCGATTCCAGGGGCGCGCTGAACAACTCCGATCGGACTGCGCTCAGGTTCTTGGCTTTGACCAGGCGGTAGCCGCGGGAGTCCACGTCCAGTCCTTCCAGCAGGCGTTCGGCCCATACGTCGGTGAAATACTGCCCGGTCTCCATGTGGGTCAGGCGTAGCAGCACGTTCCGCCATGCTGTTCGGTAGGCGGCCTGCAGACCGATCGAGTTGCCCACGGCGTCACCGCCGTTGTACCAACCGCTGTACAGGTTGTCCGCGTTGGTGGAGAACATTTCGTACACCGGGTCTTCCGGTGCACAGCGGAAGAACACGCGTTCCGGGTCATAACCCCCGGTAACGCCGTATACCGTGGCGGGCGCAACCGCACTGGCAAGCAGGGTCGGATAGGGCTGGAATGCCGGATCGCTCACATTGATCACGCTGGGCAGCCCCAACGAACCATTGCAGGTATCACAGGCGCCAGCCCAGGATGAAGCACTGCCCTCCCCTGGCCGGATTGCTGTCTGTGAGGTGGTCGTCGCGGTGCCAACGCTGACCACCTTGTAACAGGTTGCCCACGCTGCGGGGGCAACGGCCAGAAGAACGAACGACAGCAGGCGAAGATAGCGTGTCATGGCCTTTGCACCTGGAAAGCGGGGAGGCCCTGGCAGATGGCCTCGACAATGGCGGGCGTCGCAACGTCGCTGTAAGGCTGCGTCCCCAGGTCATAGGACACCGTGCAGCTGCCATCTGCACCGTCAGCCCAGCGTACGGACAACTGCCCGGCCGTCCTTTGCGAGCGTGCGTAGATCAAACCTGCCTGCCCCACCATGCCGATCGTCGCGCCAGCTTCGTTGTTGACGCTGGCACCCAGCGGCACCACGTTGCCGTTGCTACGGCGGGCGCGCAGGATCAATGGTGTGCCTTTCATGGTCTCGAACGCCACCCACAACGCGGCGCCCGCTGATGGTACCAATGTGCGCTCGGTCTCCAGCAGCTCCGCATCGGTGGTCATCTCCTGCGGGTCCAGACCGATGCGATTGAGACGATAGGGCGACAGCGAGGGCACCAGTGCGTAGCCGTTGCGGTTGATGCGGGCGCCCTGCCCCCCCCTGATACGTGATCCATGCGCGCCGTCGGCCTTTACCAGCGCGAAGGTGTCGCCCACGTAGGGGCCGGCAGTGACGCCATTGCCGTGCAGCACCACTGCACCGCGCATACCGGCGGTGATCTGACGCGCACCGCCACCGCCCGAGGCGCCCGCGCTGAGGCTGCCAACAGCGCTCTGGGTCTGCAGGTTGCCACTCCATTGGGCGCCGTTGCTGCTGCCGCCATGGCCAGCGGACAGCGCGTACTGGGTGCTGCGTCGTTCCCCCAGTGTGCCGCTGAGCACGGACTGGAAGCTGGAGGCGCCAACTCCCCGGTCCCGTGTTGCCATTGTGCTGAGCACAGGCGCCGTTGGCGCCGTACCCAGCGGCATCGACAGGGTAAGGCCCAGCGAACGGCCCTGCACGCATTCGGATGCCATGTCCGTATTCCAATACTGCATCGCGCAGTTGCGCTGCTGCGACAGGGACACGCTATAGCTCAACTTCCGCCATGCATTGGAATAGCCGAACTGGAACTGCACATCGCGCTTGGCGCCATGGAAGTAGTCCGCTGCCGAACCGGTCAGGTACAACGCACCGGACCTGCCCAGTCGCTGGTTCATGACAACGTTGAACTGATTGCGCTGGTTGCGTTGGCGGACCAGTGGCTTGAACGCATCGTCCAGCGTTTCCTGTTCCCACGGCCGTCCAAGGGCATCGGAAAAATCACGAAAGCCGCGGGACGAATAGCGGTAGCTGGCCAGTGTCACGGTGGTGTCGGTGGCCTGGAACGTCTTGCTGTAGTTCAGTTCAAGGCGGTAACCGGTTGTCGTGCCGGCACCGTGTTCCTGCAGGCGCGAGAACACCGAGGTTCCACCGAACGCACCGTACTGCGTAGCCACGACGCCGCCAGCCAGCACGCCTACATAATCCTCGGCCAGGCGGGCGCCAGCATTGAGTGTCAGCCGGTTGCTGAGGCCACGCTGGTAGGTGAATTCGGCAAACGGCAATCGCTTCTGGCCGTTGCTGCCTGCCTGCCCCAGCGTGGCGCTGTACTTGGAGTAGCCGGGGCGTATGGATTCCGGCACCGCGGAAAACGGCACGCTGAAACGGCTGGTACTGCCATCGTCGGCGACCACTTCCACATCCAGGTCACCCCCATAGGCGGCGCCACTGATGTCATCGATCAGGAACGGGCCCGGTGATATCACCTCCTCGCGGAGCTTGCGCCCATTCTGGCGAATCACAACCCGCGATCTACTGTGCGCACTGCCGCGTACAACCGGCGCATAGCGGCGCTGCGAATCCGGAACCATCCGTTCGTCGGTGGCGATGCGAATGCCGCGGTAGCTGAGGTTTCCGAATAGATTGCCGTCGGTGTAGCTGCTACCGATGGTCATGTCGCTGGCAATACCGGGCAAGGAGCGCTGTGCATAGGTGCGGATGCTGTTCCAGTCACTGCGTTGCCAGCCCGGGCGGCTTGCGTAGCTCAGGTTCGACTGATGGCGCAGCCGCCACATACCCATATTGGCGCCAGCATTCACCGCCATGGCAGCATAGCTGGATGCCATGCCGTTTGCGGATGTGCGACTGGCGTTGAGGTCATAGTTGGCGAACGCCATGGTCCTGCCCGCGTCCCACATATCGCGGCTGACATGGTCGCGGGGTGTGCGGATCAACAGCGCCTGCGGCACCGAAAGATCCAGACGCAGACGGCCGACGTCCAGCCTAGCGGCGCTGCCCGGCAGGCGCTGGGCCAGATCCACGCAATGGGCTGCGCTGGTCTGGGCCACGGCGGCTTCAGCACCCATGCTTTCGGGCGGCCGTGTGCCCAGCTTCTCGCGCAGGAAGGTTTCGTCCAGGCACGGCTGTGTGCTGTCACCTACGGCGCGGAACTGCAGCTGGGCGCGATCCACATAGGCATCGTTGACGTAGACATCCACCAGGTACACCCCGGGATCGGCCTGGTCGCCGCGATTGAAACGCTGCAGGTTGCCGGTGGACAGCGTCGAGCCCATCAGCAAACGGTCATCGAATTCGTACAGCGAATCGTCCGCGCTGGCCACGTTGCCAACCGCCAGCAACGCGCCGCCAAGCGCTATCGCACCGTGGGCGGCGCGCGTACCCCTAGCGGGCCGCAGCATGACGGATGGCAATCCTGGCGCCATAGTCGTTGATCAGGTGTGCGCTTACCTCCGCAGTACCCGCGGGCAATGCGGAGGGCGCCTGCGGCAGCCATTGCGCCGAGCCCATCGGGGGCACCATTGCCGGACTCAGCTTCCACTGCGAACCGGCTACGTGCAGCGTGGCGCCCGCGAATGAAGCGTGGTAACCGCTGGGGTTGTCAACCTGCACATGCCAGCCGTTGCTGTGTTGCTGGACGCTGAAGCGCAACTGCTCGGATATCCGCGCAGGTGTGCCGGCAATACCTGTTGGCCGGTAGAACATCTTCAGGCGGTTGCGCATCAACACCATCACCTTGTTCTGATCGGCATGTGCGGTGTTCATCGGCGGAATCTGCAGGACGTTGAGATGGAACAGCGATTCGCGGTCCTGCGGCAGGTCCTTGCCGGCGAACATCACCCGGATCTGTTGGCCGGCGCCGGGAGCCACGCGCGACACGGCAGGCGTGACGACAAAGGGAGCATCGGCATCGGCCGGGGTCGATTCGGGGTCTGCGACGTCCACCCAGGCCTGTACGGCATTGGGAAACGCATCCTGGTTGGTGAGCTGCACGGTGACGTGCTGCGCATTGCCGGGGTAGATGACACGGGTACCTGAAACGACAACACTCGCCGCAGCTTCCGCGATATTGAACAATGCAAGCACACCCGCCATGGCGGCGCAGTACACATTGCAGTGGGATCGAAGTCCGGACATGGGCGTTTCTCCAATGGCTGGGGGCGTTGCCTGCATGTGTGGGGGCGGCCGGTGCGGCCGCCCCCGGGCGTTCGATTACTCGTAGCGGACGGTGTAGGTCACCGAGCCCAGTACCGGGCCGGGGGTGACGGTCGCGCTCTCGGCGATATAGCGCACGGCGTAGTCGTGGGTGGCGGTGGTTTCGCCCGCCGTGAGCACGATCTCACCTGCCGCCACCGCTGCACCGCCGGCCAGGTTCACCGGCGTACCGCCAGGTGCGTCCAGCAACTGCAGGGCCACGCCTTCGGCACCGGCATTGGCGGTATTGGTCAGATTGCCGGTGGCGGTGGGGTTGGTCGCCTGGAACAACGTGGTGAACGCCTCATCGGTGCCCGACGCGGCGCAGCCGGTCAGGGTCAGGGTGAAGGTGCCCTCGCCTGCGGTGTTGCCAACGGCACCGTCCAGGTCGGAGAGCGGCACGCTTTTCAGGATCACGGTCGGGTCGGCGCCGCCGTTGACGACGGCAGAACAGGTCTGGTCGGTCACTTCGCCGTTGAACGTGATGGTGTTGGTTGCATTGGCTGCCGCAGAGGCTGCCAGCACGGCAACCAGAGATACCAGCACGCTGCTCAATTCACGCTTCATTTCGTTGTACTCCTGGACTCAGCTTTGGGAGGCGGCATTGTCCGTACCCCTTGAATTCAGGTACATCAGACAAGTCCCAAAGAAGTCAGGCAGTGGTGGCAGCGCTCATCAATCTGTGCGACCAGGGCGCAGGCATCAGCGCTTTTTTCGTGCAGTTTCGCGCCCGAATTGACGCGTGGACACACTTGTTGTCGGTACTTTCAAGGTCTGGCGAGCGGAGGGTGTACTCGCTCAATGCGGATGCTTACGGCGTGTTGATCCGTGGCAATCGCATCGCCATAGTCGAGAGCATTGCCAGCCAGATCTCTACCATCGCCATCCAGGGCAGGGATGGTGCTCTCACGCTCACGAGCGCAGCACACTGTTCCTTGAAGTGCGAATCGGTGCCGGCAACGCTGTGATCACCAATGCCCTGGGGCGCCTGAGGTCTGCGCCGCTTTCGCAGTCAGGAAGCTACCAATGCAGCGCGCAACGCGGCTACCTGACCAGCGTCAGATTGCAGCCAATCGCTTTCCAGCCCAAGCAGAGCCGGATTGTGGTGCCGCATGCGTGAGTGCTGCACCTGCTTTGCCGATGCGTGCAGTTCGCGGCAACCACTGGCAAGCGCAACCTGGTGAATGTTGTGCGCGTTCAAGCCGGCACCGGCCATCACCGCGATGCGGTCCTTGCCCTGCTGCACCAGCGCGGCCAGCACCTCTCTGCCGGCATGGGCATCGGCATGGCCACCGGAACTGAGTACCCGCTCGCAGCCCAGGCCGATCACCTGCTCCAGCGCCGATGCCAGGTCACGGGCGGCATCGAAGGCGCGATGGAAAGTGATGCCCAATGGCCCGGCCGCCGCAACCAGTTCGCGGCACAGGGCCACATCGATCTCACCGTCCTGGGTCAGGGCACCAATCACCACCCCGTCGCAGCCCAGTTGCCGGCATTGCGCGATGTCACGCAGCATGATGTCGGCTTCCATCGGCCCATAATGGAAATCGCCCGGCCGTGGCCGGATCAACACATACAGCGGAATGCGCAGCGCATCGCGGGCGACCGCGATGGTGCCGGCCGACGGCGTGGTACCGCCCTGCTCAAGGTTCTCGAACAGTTCGATGCGGTCGGCACCGCCCTGCTGTGCGGCAACCGCGGACATGGCCGAATTGCTGGCGATCTCCAGCAGGTAACGCGTGCTCATTTCTGCTCGCTCGTATACACCGAGGCCGAATCCAGCAATGCATCCTGCCTGTCCGTGTCGCAGACAGCGTAGACAAAGCCTCGGTGCAGCGCATACGCGCCCACTTCGCCGGCGCGGTTCATCGCCAGGAAGCAGACCTGCAACGTGCGGCTGGCCTCCGGGCGCTTGCGTACCACGCGGCTGATGGCCTCACGGCAGGCTTCGGCTGGCGAGCGTCCCTGCCGCATTAATTCCACCACCAGGAAGGACGCCGCATTGCGGATCATCTCTTCGCCCATGCCCGAGGCGGTGGCCGCACCGACTTCGTTGTCCACGTACAGGCCGGCGCCGATGATCGGGCTGTCGCCGACCCGCCCATGCATCTTGAAGGCCATGCCACTGGTGGTGCAGGCACCGGCCATCTCGCCCTTGGCGTCGATGGCAATCATGCCCAGCGTGTCGTGGTTGTCCTTGTCGCCGGGAATACCGCGGCGCTCGGCATTGATCTGCGGCGCGTAGTGCTCGGTCTTCAACCACTCGCGCCAGGCTTGCTCTGCTTCCGGCGTCAACAGGTTGCGGCGTTCATGCCCCTGCTGCACGGCAAATTGCTGGGCGCCCTCCCCTACCAGCATCACATGCGGGGTTTTTTCCATCACCGCACGGGCCACCGAGATCGGGTGCAGGATGTCGACGATGGCCGCCACCGAGCCGCAGAGGCCGTCACCGGCCATGATGCTGGCATCCAGGCTGAGCACGCCGTCGCGGTCAGGGTTGCCGCAATGGCCGACGGTGGGATTGCACAGCTCGCTCTCGGCCCAGCGTGCGCCGGCCTCCACCGCATCCAACGCCGAACCACCGGCAGCCAGCACCTTCCAGGCGGCCTGGTTGGCGCCTACGCCAAAATCCCAGGTGGAGACCACGCGCGCGCCGCTGGCGCTGGCCGGCGAGGCCAGCAGCGACGGGGCCGCACTGCCGAGCACCCCCAACATTGCCGATGACTGCAGGAATTGTCTGCGGGTGCTCATGTCAGGGGTTTCTCCGCGATCAGAATCAGGGGGTGGGCAGATTATCGAGGTGCCAGGCCAGCGCGCCCAGCACGCCCAGTTCACCGTGCTCCACGCGCCACACCGGCACCTGCCGCAAGGCGGCGCTCAACGCGCCCTTGGCCAGGAACCGTTGTTGGAAGCTGCCTGCGTGCAATGGCCCGGCCAGGTGGCCGGTGATGCCGCCGGTGAGATAGACCGAGCGCGCACCAAAGGTGAGGGCCAGGTCGCCCGCCAAGCTGCCCAGCCAGGCGCAGAACACCTCTACGCTCTGCACCGCGATGGCGTCGCGCTGTGCGTTTGCCGCTTCGACCAGTGCCGCAGGGGTTTGCCAATGGGGCTCGCTGCCCTGCAGTTCGCACAGACAGCTGTAAAGATTCATCAGGCCAGGCCCGGACAGCACGCGTTCGTTGTCCACGTGCGGATAGCGGCGCGCCAGCAGGCGCAGCACGTCCTGCTCCAACGAGGTGGTGGCCGCCAATGCAGCGTGTCCAGCCTCGCTGGCCAGTACCGGCGGATTGCCGCCCGGCAGGTACAGCGCAACGCCCAGGCCGGTGCCGGGGCCCAGCACCAGGGCTGGGCCGCGCTGGCCGTGGGCCGGTTCGCCGCAGATCAGATGCAGGGCCTCGGCATCGGCGTGCGGCATGGCTTGGGCCACGGCGACGAAATCGTTGATCAGCTCCAGCGAGGCAATGCCGGATTCGGCGCGTGTGGCTGCCAGTGATACCGGCCAGGCCAGATTGGTATTGAGCAGCGTGTCGCCGTCAAGCACACCGGCAATGGCCACCACCGCATGGCTGATGGCCGGTGCACCGGTGTTGCTGGCCAGCCAATCGGCGTAGTCACGCAGAATGGCGGCGAGGCTGGGATGCTCGGCACAGGCGTATTTGCGGAACCCCTGCACCTGCAGGTCGCCACCGGGCTGCAGCAAGGCCCAGCCCAGACGGGCATAGGTGCCACCTACATCGGCGCCGAGTATGGCCTTGGCAGTGCTTTTTTCTGGCTGGAAATGGGCTGCGCCGTCCGACGCTGGCCTGTTCATCCTTGTGCCCGCAGTTGCTGCATGTGTCCGACGTACTCAAATCGTGGTGCGCGCATGATGCGGCATCGCCCCATGCTTTGAAAGCGCGCTCAAGTCAGCAAACGCAGGCTGCGCCAGGTCCACCAGCCCAGCGCCGTCATCGACAGCGAACCGCCCAGGTGCAGGCCGATGGTAAGCAGGCCCCAGCCCAGTTGCTGGCGCTGCAGCAGGTAAACCACCTCGGCCGAGAAGGTCGAGAATGTGGTCAAGCCGCCGAGCAGGCCGGTGACCACGAACAGTCGCCATTGCGGCGAAAGCTCCGGCCGGGTGGCGAAGAACGCCAGCGCCAGGCCGATCACGTAGCCACCGAGCAGATTGGCGGTCAGCGTGCCCAAGGGCACGGTGTTGTGCAGCGGGTTCAGCCACAGGCTCAGCCCATAGCGCAGCCACGCTCCCAGTGCCGCGCCTGCGCCGATGGCCAGAAAGGTTTGCCACATGGGTTCAGACTCCTGGCGCAGGGTTGGCGACGGTGATCATTTGCGTTGCGCGCGGGCCTGTTCGCGGGCAATGCGCAGGCGATCGAGCTTTTCCTTGAGCTTGATCTCCAGCCCACGCTCGACCGGCTGGTAATAGACCTGCTCGCCCATGTCGTCCGGGAACGCCGTCTGGTCCAGCGCGATACCGCCTTCGACATCGTGGTCGTACTGGTAGCCCTGGCCGTAACCCAGGGTCTTCATCAAACGCGTGGGCGCGTTGCGCAGGTGCATCGGCACCGGCTGGGTGCCGTACTTGGCGATGTCGGCGCGGGCTGCATGCAGCGACATATAGGCCGCGTTGGATTTGGCGGTACTGGCCAGATAGACGACCAGGTTGGACAGGGCGATGTCGCCCTCTGGCGCGCCGATGCGGTCGTAGGCGTTCCAGACATTGATCGCCATTTCCAGCGCCCGCGGATCGGCCAGGCCCACGTCCTCCACCGCCATGATGGTCAACCGGCGCAGCAGGTAGGACGGATCACAGCCACCATCGAGCATGCGCGCCAGCCAGTAGATGGCGCCGTCCGGGTTGGAGCTGCGCACCGATTTGTGCAGCGCCGAGATCTGGTCGTAGAACTGCTCGCCGTTCTTGTCGAAGCGGCGGGTGCGGTCGGCCAGTACCTGCAGCAGGGTTTCCGGGGTGATTTCGCCGCCCTCGCCCGCAGCCAGCTCGGCGGCGATTTCCAGCAGGGTCAAGGCGCGGCGGACGTCGCCGTCGGCGGCGCGGGCGATCTCCAGCAGCGACTCGGCCGAGACCGTGATTTCCTGCTCGCCCAGCCCGCGCTCGGTGTCGTTCAAGGCCCGCTGCAATGCTTCAACCACGTCCTCCGGCGATACCGACTCCAGCACATGCACGCGGCAGCGTGACAGCAGCGCCGAGTTCAACTCGAAGGATGGGTTCTCGGTGGTAGCGCCAACAAAGATGATCGTGCCGCGTTCGATATGCGGCAGGAAGGCATCCTGCTGGGCCTTGTTGAAACGGTGCACCTCGTCGACGAACAGCACTGTGCGCCGCCCTTCGGCAAAGCGCTGGGCGGCCTCGGCCAGCACCTGGCGCACGTCGGGCAGGCCGGACAGCACGGCCGAGATGGCGCGGAATTCTGCATCGGCATACTGGGCCAGCAACAGGGCCAGCGTGGTCTTGCCACAGCCCGGCGGGCCCCACAGGATCATCGAATGCACGCGCCCGGATTCAACCGCACGCCGCAATGCGGTGTTGGGGGCTAGCAACCGCTTCTGCCCGACCATCTCGTCCAGCGTGCGCGGGCGCATGCGTTCGGCGAGCGGGCGCATGCTGTCGCGGTCCGCGCTCAGCAGGTCGGCGGGTGCATCATCAAGAAAGATATTTCGGGATCTGGCCACGCCTGCATTCTAACAGCGTGGCCAGCCCTGCCCTGCGCGGCGTGCGCCGGGGTTCAGCGCTCGCCCACGACGTCGACGTCCTTGCCCGGCACGAAGCGGAAGGTGCCGTTGGCGAAGCTGGGGTTCTTGCGCCAGCCGCTGAAGCTGATGATGGTGCGCTGGCCGACCGCGTCCACCAGCTCCATCCGCGACAGGCCGCCGTTGGAGAAGCCCAGCGCGGCGTAGTCGAAGCTGGCTTCGGTGTCGCGCTTGGGGGTCAGCGACAGCCACTGCATGCCGTCACGCGGCGCGGCCTCCTCGCTGATGTCGTACTGCTGTTCCAGCAGCGCGGGGTTGATCAACGCGGTCAGCGGGTTGTTCTGCTCCTCGCTGCCCTGCGGGGTCACACGGGCCTGCTCCAGGTCCGGCTCGTACACCCATACCTTGCTGCCGTCGGCAACGATCAGCTGCGGGTGCGGACGCGTGTATTCCCAGCGGAACAGACGCGGCGCCGACAGCGCCACGCGGCCGCTGGAGGACTCCTTGACGCGGCCGCGGCTGTCCACCACCTGCTGCGAGAACTGCCCGTCCAGGCCGCGCAGGCCGTTGGTGAAGGATTTCAGGTCGTCGCGGGCACCGGCGTGGGCATCCGCCGCAAGGCCGGCACAAGCCAGGGCAACAGCAAGAACGGAGTGGCGCAGGAATGCAGTCATGGCGGCTTGGGATAGTGGTGTCGTTGGTGAGGCAGAGTCTGCCCCTTTCAAACTGAATGGGCGGCAATCAGTCGCTGAATGCCGCCCTTCCGTTCATTGCTTGGGCGGCGGGGGTGCCAGCACGGTGCGGTCGCCGTTGTGCTCGGGCGCGGTCACCACGCCGGCCGCTTCCATCGCTTCGATCAGGCGCGCGGCGCGGTTGTAGCCGATCTTCAGGCGCCGCTGCACGCCGGAAATCGAAGCGCGGCGGGTTTCGGTGACGATACGCAGCGCCTCGTCGTACAGCGGGTCGGATTCATCCCCGCCACCGCCGCTGGCTTCCGGCAGGCCGTTGGCCCCCACCACCACGCCATCGCCCATGGTCTGCACTTCGTCCAGCACGCCCTCGATGTAATCGGTGGGGCCGCTGGCCTTGAGGTGCTCGACCACGCGGTGCACTTCCTCGTCGGAGACGAAGGCGCCGTGCACGCGGTCCGGCATGGCCGTGCCCGGCGGCAGGTACAGCATGTCGCCGTTGCCCAGCAGCGCTTCGGCGCCGGACTGGTCGAGGATGGTGCGCGAGTCGATCTTGGAGCTGACCTGGAAGGCGATACGGGTCGGGATATTGGCCTTGATCAGGCCGGTGATCACGTCCACCGACGGGCGCTGCGTGGCAAGGATCAGGTGGATGCCGGCCGCACGTGCCTTCTGTGCCAGGCGGGCGATCAGTTCTTCCACCTTCTTGCCGACAATCATCATCATGTCGGCGAATTCGTCGATGAAGATGACGATGAACGGCAGCGGTTCCAGCGGACGCGGTGCCTCGCCCATCTCGGGGTTCGGCTTGAACAACGGGTCCATCAGCGGCTGGCCGGCATCGATGGCGTCCTTCACCTTCTTGTTGAAGCCGGCCAGGTTGCGCACGCCCACCGCGCTCATCAGCTTGTAGCGGCGCTCCATCTCGGCCACGCACCAACGCAGGCCGTTGCCGGCCTCCTTCATGTCGGTGACCACCGGCGCCAGCAGGTGCGGGATGCCCTGGTAGACGCTGAGCTCCAGCATCTTGGGGTCGATCATCAGCATGCGCAGGTCTTTCGGGCTGGCCTTGTACAGCAGGCTCAGCACCATCGCGTTGACCGCCACCGACTTGCCCGAACCGGTGGTACCGGCCACCAGCAGGTGCGGCATGCGCGCCAGATCGGCCACGGTTGGGCGGCCGGCGATGTCCTTGCCCAGCGCCAGGGTCAATACACTGGCCGACTTGTCGTATTCCTTGGAGCGCAGCAGCTCGGACAGGAAGATCATCTCGCGGGTGACGTTGGGGATCTCCAGGCCGATCACCGACTTGCCCGGAATCACGTCAACCACACGCACCGATTTGACCGACAGGCCGCGGGCGATGTCCTTGTCCAGCGAGCTGATCTGGCTGACCTTGATACCCGGCGCCGGCTCGATCTCGAAACGGGTGATCACCGGGCCCGGATAGGCGCCCACCACCTGTGCGTCGATGCGGAAATCCTTGAGCTTGAACTCGATCTGCCGCGACAGGGTTTCCAGCGTCTGTTCGTCGTAGCCCTTGGCCTGCGGCTTGGGGTCGTCCAGCAGGGCCAGCGGCGGGATGTCCGAGCCATCGCCGTTGACGCCCTGGAACATCGGGATCTGCGTCTCGCGCTTGGCACGGTCGCTCTTCTCGATGATCGGTGCCGGCCGCGGCTCGATCTTCACCGGCTCGCGCTTGGCCCGCACCTCGGCGTCGACCTTGCGCACTTCCTCGCGCTCCTCACGCAGGGCGCGGGTCTGCTGCCATTCGTTGGCCTGCTCTTTCTTCTTGTTGAGCATCGGCCCCAGTGCCAGCACCCAACGGCCAATCTTCTCCATCACCACGAACCAGGACAGGCCGGTTGCCAGGGTGATCGAGGTCAGCAGCAGGACCAGCAGGAACAAGTTGCTGCCCACCGGGCCAAAGCCGCTCTGCAGCGACTTGCCCACCAGCACGCCCAGGCCGCCGCCGGCCCGCGCCACATCGCCGGGCGGCAGGCGCAGATAGAGGAAGCCGGTGGCACCGATCAGGAAGCCGACAATGCCCACCAGGCGCAACGCCGGGCCCAGGTCATCCTGGCCGCGCTCTTCGTTCTTCTTCAGGCCGAACATGGCGATCCACGCCACCGCTGCCAGCATCAGCGGTATCAGATAGGCCACGTAGCCGAACAACTGGCGCATCACGTCGGCAATCCAGGCGCCCACGCGGCCGCCCATGTTGTGGACCGGCGCCACCACCGACCCGGACTGCGACCAGCCCGGGTCCGTCGGCGAGTAGGTGAACAGGCTGGCCAGCAGGTACAGCAATGCCGGCGCGATCGCGATCAGCGCCAGGTCACGCCAGAGCTTCTGGCGACGGGGGTTGTCCGCTGCGGCAGGCGGCTTGCGCGCGGCATTGCCAGCGCTGGGGTTCTTGCCACGTTCCGGGACCTGTTTCGCCACCTTTGACCAGACCTTAGAAATGCACGGTTAGTGATTGATATTAAACGACAGATCGTCAGGTTTCACCCACGGCGACATGCGCCGGTAAGGCCGGCAGACAGAAAACGTCAAAAATCCGCCGATTCCCAGCAAGCTGGTGCTGCCTGAAGTTGAGGACTCTAACCAACGGGCCGCGCAGTTCCATTCACGTGCCTTGATTCACCCTGCCCCGACCGCCACTCTATTGGCTTGCCCGGACGTCTGCGTGATGCCGCGAACGGGCCGCCAATCCTGACTTTCGCGAGTATACATGAGCACTTCCAGCCTCCCGACCAAGCACACCCGTCTGTTGATCCTCGGCTCCGGCCCCGCCGGCTGGACCTCTGCCGTTTACGCCGCGCGCGCAAACCTGAAGCCGCTGGTGGTCACCGGCCTGCAACAGGGTGGCCAGCTGATGACCACCACCGAAGTCGACAACTGGCCCGGCGACGCCCACGGCCTGATGGGTCCGGACCTGATGGCGCGCATGCAGGCGCATGCCGAGCGCTTCGACACCGAAGTGGTGTTCGACCACATCCACACTGCCGACCTGTCCAAGCGCCCCTTCACCCTGACCGGTGACAGTGCCCAGTACACCGCCGACGCGCTGATCATCGCCACCGGTGCCACCGCCAAGTACCTGGGCATTCCGTCCGAGGAAGTCTTCAAGGGCCGCGGCGTGTCGGCCTGTGCCACCTGCGATGGCTTCTTCTACAAGGACCAGGACGTGGTGGTGGTTGGCGGCGGCAACACCGCGGTGGAAGAGGCGCTGTACCTGTCCAACATTGCGCGCAAGGTCTACCTGGTGCACCGCCGTGACACCTTGAAGGCGGAAAAGATCATGCAGGACAAGCTGTTCGCCAAGGTTGCCGCCGGCAAGATCGAGACCGTCTGGCACCACCAGGTGGACGAAGTGCTGGGCAACGAAATGGGCGTGACCGGCGTGCGCGTCAAGTCCACCCTGGACGGCAGCACCCGCGACATCGAGGCCCATGGCTTCTTCGTGGCCATCGGTCACCAGCCCAACACCGAGCTGTTCGCCGGGCAGCTGGCCATGAACAACGGCTACCTGGAAATCCGCTCGGGCCTGGGTGGCAACGCCACCATGACCTCGGTGGAAGGCGTGTTCGCCGCCGGCGACGTCGCCGACCAGCACTACCGCCAGGCCATCACCTCGGCGGGCTTCGGCTGCATGGCCGCGCTTGATGCCGAGCGCTTCCTGGACGCCGAAAACGCCTGATCCGGCGCGCCCCGACAGCCCGGCATGGACAAGGTGATGCTAAAACAGCTGCTGTTCCACGGCAGCTGGTTGGTGTTTCCGGCCATCGTCTGGTTGCTGTGGCGTTGGCACCAGGGTCGCCAGCGCCCTGTGCTGGCGGTCCTGCTGCTGGGCTGTGGCGTGTTTGTCTGGGCGCGTTTCATCGAGCCGCAGCTGATCCTGGTTGATCGCACGACGCTGGCAGGCACCGGCGTCGACACGCGCGTGGCCCTGATCAGCGATGTGCATCTGGGCATCTACAAAGGCCGCGGCTATCTGCAGCGCGTGGTCGAGCGCATCAATGCGCTGGACGTCGATGCGGTGGTGATCGCCGGCGATCTGACCTATGAGCCACGCCCGGACGATCTACATGATCTGTTCGCGCCCCTGGCGCAATTGAAGGCCCCCGCCTACGTGGTGCTGGGCAACCATGACCAGCAACCGCCTGGCCGGGACCTGGACAAACCATTGCGGCAGGCGCTGAATGCCCACGGCATGCAGATCATCGAAGGCCGCCTGCTTACTGATGCACGCGGCGTCCGCTGGGCGGGGCTGGGGGATATGTGGGCGGGACAAGATAATGCCGGCTTCCTGCGCCAGCCTGACGTGCTGCCGGGCCCAACCGTGCTGATTGCACACAACCCCGACAGTGCCATGCAGCTGCGGCCGCGCGACGCCACGCTGGTGCTCGCCGGGCATACCCATGGCGGACAGATCCGCATCCCCTGGCTGTATCGCAAGGTCATTCCCAGCAGCTACGGCTTTGATCGTGGCGAGCAGCGCATGCCCGGCCCGCATGGCGCGGTGCGGGTGTTCACCACCCGTGGCATCGGCGAGATCGGCCTGCCGTTGCGATTGTTCAACCCACCCACCATCGACGTGCTGCAGCTGCGCCCATGACCGGTGCCTTCGAACTGCGCGTACTCGGCGATCTGGGGTCCGTGCCCGCCTCGCATTGGGATGCCCTGCACGACGGCAGTAATCCCTTCATCAGCCATGCCTTCCTTGCCGGCCTGGAGCAGCACGGCTGCCTGCGGCCGGACTGGGGCTGGCAGCCACAGCACCTGAGCCTGTGGCGCGATGAGCAGCTGGTAGCGGCTGCGCCGGGCTATCTGAAGCAGAACTCGCACGGCGAATTCGTGTTTGACCACGCCTGGGCCAACGCCTATGCGCGCCATGGCCTGGACTATTTCCCCAAATGGCTGGGCGGTGTGCCCTACTCGCCGGTCACCGGCCCGCGCCTGCTTGCCGGTGATGATACAGCGCGCAGTGCCTTGCTGGCCGCAATCACCCGCCACGTGCAGCAGCACGACCTGTCATCGGCGCACATCAATTTCCACCTGCCGGGCGAAACGGCCTTGTTCGATGCACACTGGCTGCGGCGCGACGACGTGCAGTTCCAGTGGCAGCGGCAATCGGGCTGGAACAGCTTCGACGATTTCCTTGCGGCGATGGACCACAAACGACGCAAGAACATCCGCCAGGAACGCAGCAAGGTCGCCAAGGCCGGCATCACTTTTGTGACGCGTCACGGTGACGAAGCCAGCGCCGACGAGCTGCGCGCCATGCACGGCTTTTACCTGCGCACCTTTGCCGAGTATGGCAATGCGCCCGCGTTGACGCTGGGCTTCCTGCGCCACCTGGCGGCTGCCCTGCCCCGCCAGCTGGTGCTGTTCCTGGCCATGCAGGATGAGCAACCCATTGCCGGCGCGCTGTGCCTGCGTGGCGGCAGCACACTGTACGGCCGCTACTGGGGTGGCGCGCCACTGCCCGGCCTGCATTTCGAGACCTGCTACTACCAGGGCATCGACTATTGCCTGCGCGAAGGCCTGCAACATTTCGAGCCCGGCGCACAGGGCGAACACAAGCTGGCCCGTGGCTTCCTGCCGCGGGCCGTGCACAGCCACCATTGGATTGCCGACCCGCGCTTCCGTGCGGCGCTGCAGGACTGGTGCAGCCGCGAGCGCGAGGATGTGACCCGCTACGCACGGGCCCTGCAGCAGCACAGCCCTTTCAGGACCATCGGCGACAACACATGAGTACACTGGGCCCCTTTCTGCTGGATGAAGCCAGCGACGCTCCCTTCCCGCCCGCCGAGCTGTCGGCACGCGAGCCCGATGGCCTGCTCGCCATCGGTGGCGACCTGGCACCGGTACGCCTGCTCAACGCCTATGCCGGTGGGGTGTTCCCGTGGTTCTCGGAGGGGCAACCCCTGTTGTGGTGGTCACCGGACCCACGCATGGTGTTCCGTACCGGCGGCGTGCACCTGTCCACGCGTTTCCGCCGCGGCCTGCGTGGTAGCCGCTGGCGTGTCTGTGCCGACACCGCGTTTGCGGAGGTGATGCAGGCTTGCGCACAGGCACCGCGCCCCGGCCAGGACGGCACCTGGATCACTGCCGGCATGCACCAGGCCTATGTACAGCTGCATCAACTGGGTTACGCACATTCGGTCGAGGTCTATGACGAGCAGACCCTGGTTGGCGGCATCTATGGGGTCAGCATTGGCCGGATGTTTTTCGGCGAGAGCATGTTCAGTGGCCGCAGTGGCGGCTCCAAGGTGGCGCTGGCGGCCCTGGCACGGACGCTGGCCCGTTGGGGCTGGCCTTTGATCGACGCGCAGGTGGAAAATCCGCATCTGCTGCGCATGGGGGCCGAACACCTGCCCCGTGCGGTGTTCCTGCAGCAGGTGCGCTCCCTGGTCGAGCAGCCCGGTCGGGTTGGCAGCTGGACCCGGGCATTTGGCGAGTTGCCGGCCGCCGCGCTGGCCTGATTGACACAGGACTTAACGCAAACTTTGCAACATCCGGCTGGGCAGCGTAAAATGCCCGCCCTTAGGCCCAAGGGCCGTCCGCAGAACCGCACAGGACTACATGTCGAAAGACGACTCCATCGAGTTCGAAGGCACCGTCAGCGAGACGTTGCCGAACACCACTTTCCGCGTTCGCCTGGAAAATGGGCATGAAATCATTGCCCATATCTCCGGCCGCATGCGCAAGAACTACATCCGCATCCTGACCGGCGACCGTGTCAAGGTCGAGATGACGCCGTACGACCTGACCAAGGGCCGTATCACCTACCGCATGAAGTAACGCGGTAAGTCGTGCGTTAGCCGAAAGCCAGCCTTCGCGCTGGCTTTTTCGCGTGGCCGAGGTTGCCTGTAGTGCCGAGCCATGCTCGGCAAGGGCTCTCCCGGCAACGCCCGGCCGAGCATGGCTCGGCACTACATAAAAGAAACCCCGCATCGTTGGATGCGGGGTTCTGCATTGCATTGGAACAATCCGCGCCTGGCGAATTACACCGTTGCCGGCAGCAGGTGCTCCGGCTCGGCCTCGGTCTCCACGATCAGCTCGCCGTCGCGGACGTCGATGCTGACCTTGCCGCCATTCAACAGCTTGCCAAACAGCAGTTCGTCGGCCAGCGGACGCTTGATCTTGTCCTGGATCACGCGGCTCATCGGGCGCGCACCCATGTCCGGATCGAAACCGTGCTGGGCCAGCCAGTCGCGGGCGGCCGGAGTGGCCGACAGCGAGACGTGCTTGTCCTGCAACAGCATCTCCAGCTCGATCAGGAACTTGTCGACCACCCGCAGGATATGGTCGAAGCCCAGCGGCTGGAACTGCACCACCGCGTCCAGGCGGTTGCGGAACTCCGGGGTGAAGCTCTTGCGGATCACTTCCATCGCATCGGTGGCATGGTCCTGCTTGGTGAAACCAATGGAACGGCGCGCCGCATGGGTGGCGCCAGCATTGGTGGTCATCACCAGCACCACGTTCTTGAAGTTGGCCTCGCGCCCGTTGGTGTCAGTGAGGATGCCGCGGTCCATGACCTGCAACAGGATGTTGAAGATGTCCGGATGCGCTTTCTCCACCTCGTCCAGCAGCAGCACGCAATGCGGGGTCTTGACGATCTTCTCGGTCAGCAGGCCACCCTGGTCGAAACCGACATAGCCCGGAGGGGCGCCGATCAGGCGACTGATCGAATGCGGCTCCATGTACTCGGACATGTCGAAACGGACCAGCTCGATGCCCAGCTGCAGCGCAAGCTGGCGGGTGACCTCGGTCTTGCCGACGCCGGTGGGGCCGGCAAACAGGAAGTTGCCGATCGGCTTTTCCGGGTTGCCCAGGCCAGAGCGCGACAGCTTGATGGCCGAGGCCAGCGATTCAATCGCCGGGTCCTGGCCGAAGATCACCATCTTCAGGTTGCGCTCCAGGTGCTTGAGCACGTCTTTGTCGGTGGCAGTGACCTGCTTGGCCGGGATACGCGCCATCTTGGCGATGATCGCCTCGATCTCCTCGATGTCGATGCGCTGCTTGCGTTCGCCTTCCGGCAGCAGGCGCTGGCGGGCACCGGCCTCGTCGATCACGTCGATCGCCTTGTCCGGCAGCAGGCGGTCGCCGATGTGCTTGACCGACAGGTCCACCGCGGCGCGCAGCGCGTCATCCGCATAGGTCACACTGTGATGCGCCTCGTACTTGGAGCGCAGGCCCTTGAGGATTTCATAGGCCTCGCCCACGGTCGGCTCGACGATGTCGATCTTCTGGAAGCGGCGGGCCAGCGCACGGTCCTTCTCGAAGATGCCGCGGTACTCCTGGAACGTGGTCGAGCCGATGCAGCGCAACTCACCGGAGGCCAACGCCGGCTTGATCAGGTTGGAAGCATCCATGGTGCCACCCGACGCTGAGCCGGCGCCGATGATGGTGTGGATCTCATCGATGAAGAGCACCGCATTGGGGATCTTCTTCAGCGAGGTGATCACCCCCTTCAGGCGCTTCTCGAAGTCGCCGCGGTACTTGGTCCCGGCCACCAGCGCACCCAGGTCCAGCGAATAGATCACCGCATCGGCCAGCACCTCGGGCACTTCGCCGTCGACGATGCGCTTGGCCAGGCCTTCGGCAATGGCGGTCTTGCCCACGCCGGCCTCGCCCACGTACAGCGGGTTGTTCTTGCGACGGCGGCACAGCACCTGGATGGTGCGTTCGATCTCATCGCGGCGCCCCACCAGCGGATCGATGCGGCCGGCCTTGGCGGCCTCGTTGAGGTTGCTGGCAAATTCGGCCAGGGAGTCGCCCTTGGCCTCGCCCTCGCCCCCTTCGGCACGCCCCTCGCCATCCAGCGGTGCCGACATGTCGGCATCGTCACCGCCCTTGGCCACGCCATGGGACAGGTAATTGACCACGTCCAGCCGGGTCACATCCTGCTGATTGAGGTAATAGACCGCGTGCGATTCCTTCTCACCGAAGATCGCCACCAGCACGTTGGCACCGGTGACCTCCTTCTTGCCCGAGGATTGCACATGGTAGACGGCCCGCTGCAGCACCCGCTGGAAGCCCAGCGTGGGCTGGGTGTCGCGGCCATCGTCCTCGGCCAGCAGCGAGACAGAGGCATTGATGGCCTTGTCCAGCTCGCCACGCAGACGTTCCAGGTCGGCGCCACAGGCCTTGAGCACCGCCTGGGCCGAGGCGTTCTCCAGCAGTGCCAGCAACAGATGTTCAACCGTCATGTATTCATGACGGGCCTCTCGGGCGCGCTTGTAGCACTGACCAATGGTCTGCTCGAGGTCTTTACTGAACATGGGGGCACTCCGATTCCGGTTGGAGACAATATGCGGCCTTGCTGCGCCTTTTCCAGCACCCTAGCGACGCGGATGTAGAGGCTGCGTCAGCAATATGGGCAAATTCTGCACCCTGTGAATCCTGCATTCAGTTTCGTGGCAGTACAGGGCATGGGTCACAAGTCCGCACAGTCGTTGGAGTTTGTCGTGCCTGCGCGCAACGCGGGGCAACGGCCCGCTCCCAAACTGACCTGCACCGGGCGAAACGCGGCGTTCTGCCGGCGGCAGCATTGACCTCCCGGCGACGGGCGTACAGACACACCGACAGGGGTACAGTCCGTAAGAACGGCGGTCAGGCGCGCTCCATCGTGCACAGCAGCGGGTGCTGGTTCATGCGCGAGAACTCATTGACCTGCGCCACCTTGGTCTCGGCCACTTCGCGGGTATAAACGCCGCAGATGCCGCGGCCACGGGTGTGGACGTGCAGCATCACCTGTGTGGCCTTGTCCAGGTCCATCGAGAAGAAGTCCTGCAGCACCGTGATGACGAAATCCATCGGCGTGTAGTCATCGTTGAGCAGCATCACCTGGTACTGCGGCGGCGGCGCGATCTCGGGCTTGCCGGGGGCAACCAGCAGGCCATGGTCCTGTTCGTGTTGGGGCTGTTGTGGCATCCCCCCATTATAGCGGCTCGGGCGCACCGGGGCCGCGTGCGAATGGACGGCACCCCCCTTGCCCCCGCACAATTCAGGGACCTATCCAACTGTCTCCTGGGGACCAAATGAAGAAGCTTATTGCCGGTGGCGTCGTGGCAGCCCTGTTTGCAGGCGCCATGGGGAGCGCGATTGCCGGCGAACCGGACCGCGCCATCGGCCGCCTGCTGGACGGCCTGGAATACAAGTACGAAATCGACGGCGACGGCGACTACCAGCTGGTGTTCGAAATGGACGACGACCGCACCCAGCTGGTGTATGTGCGCTCCAATGTCGAAACCTATGGCAGCCACCGTATCCGTGAAATCTGGTCGCCGGGCTACCGCTCCGCCACCCCGGCCTTCCCGGCCCCGGTCGCCAACCGCCTGCTGGAGGATTCCAACGACTCCAAGCTCGGCAGCTGGGTGAAGCAGGGTGACATGGCCATGTTCGTGGTCAAGGTTGACGCCAATGCCAGCGCCGAAGTGCTCTCCGACGCCATCGATGCGGCCGCCAAGAGCGCCGACGGCATCGAGCAGGAGCTCACCTCCAAGGACGACTACTGAGCGTGAATGCCCTGCAGTCCCAGCGCTGGGCGCCACATGTGACCGTGGCCACCGTTGTATCCCGCGCAGGTCAACTGCTGCTGGTGGAGGAAGACAAGGGCGGCCGGCGGGTGCTGAACCAGCCGGCCGGCCACCTGGATCCGGGCGAGACACTGCTGCAGGCAGCGGTACGTGAAACCCGCGAGGAAACCGGTTGGGACGTGCGCCTGACCGGCTTCATCGGCAGTTACCAATGGACTGCCGATGATGGCACTCCGTTCCTGCGCTTCGCCTTTGAAGCCGAACCCCTGCAGCACCACCCCGAACAGGCGCTGGATGCCGGCATCGTGCAGGCGCTGTGGCTTACGCCCTCCGCCCTGCAGGCCGACATGGCGCGGCTGCGCAGTCCGCTGGTCTGGCACACGGTGTCCGACTGGCTGGCCGGGCAGCGTTTTCCGTTGTCGATGTTGAGGCACATACCGTGAGTAACCCGGGTGTCGTCGTCGGTGTATCCGGCGGCGTTGATTCTTCCGTAGCGGCCCTTGCCCTGGTGCAACAGGGCTTGGATGTGGCCGGCCTGTTCATGCAGAACTGGGCCGATGACGGCAGTGGCCATTGCCGCGCCGAAGAAGACCGCCGCGACGCCGTGGCGGTCTGCGGCCGGCTGGGCATCCCCTTCCACTTCCGCGACTTCTCGGCCGAGTACTGGCAGGGCGTGTTTGAGCACTTCCTGGCCGAATACGCGGCTGGCCGCACCCCCAACCCGGACGTGCTGTGCAATCGCGAGGTCAAGTTCAAGCACTTCCTGGACGCCGCCCGCGAACTGGGCGCCGAACGTATCGCCACCGGCCATTACGCCCAGGTGGCGCACAGCGGCGGCCGCTGGCGCCTGCTGCGCGGTGCCGATCGCGGCAAGGACCAGAGCTACTTCCTGCACCAGCTGGGCCAGGCCCAGCTGGCCGCCACCCTGTTCCCTATCGGGCACATGGAAAAGAGCGATCTGCGCCGCATCGCCCGCGATGCTGGCCTGCCGACCCATGCCAAAAAGGACTCCACCGGCATCTGCTTCATCGGTGAGCGCGATTTCCGCGAGTTCCTTGGCCAGTACCTGCCAGCACGCGAAGGCGAGATCCACGACCCGCACGGCCAGCTCATCGCCCGTCATCCGGGCGTGTTCTATTTCACATTGGGCCAGCGCGAAGGCCTGAACATCGGCGGTGTCCGTGGCCGCCCTGCCGCCCCCTGGTTCGTGGTCGGCAAGGACGTGGCCCGCAACATTCTGTATGTCGACCAGGGCCACGACAGCCCCTGGCTGCAGTCGAGCTGGTTGCGCAGCGAGCCCATGCACTGGATCGCCGGCGCGCCGCCTGCCGCCCGTTTTGAATGCACGGCACAGACCCGCTACCGCCAGCCGGACGAGCCCTGCGCGGTGCAGGTGCGCGACGATGGCACCCTGGACGTGCATTTCGCCCGCCCGCAGCGTGCCGTGACCCCCGGACAATCCCTGGTGCTGTATGACGGCATGGAGTGCCTGGGCGGCGCCGTCATCACCGCCACCGATGCCCCCCTGGAACGCCGCCTTGGCGCACCCGTTTCTCCTTGAGAGGTAAGCAATGAGTTTTTCCTTCGACGACCGCGTCCTGGCCCTGGCCGGCATTGCCCAGGCCCTGCAGCAGGTGCGCCGCATCGCCGAAACCGGCCACTCCGAGGCAGCGGTGGTGCGCACCGCGATGGACAGCGTGATGCGCATCGACGCCCCGTCCCCGGCGGCGGTCTATGGCAGTGTCACAGCCCTAGAGCCCGGCCTGCGCCTGCTGCGCGACTACTTCAGCAACCAGGGCAAGGATGAGTTGCTGCCGCGCCTGGCGCTGTCGGTGATGCAGCTGGAGCGCCGCTTCGTGCGCGAGGACGCCACGGTCAACAAGGTCTATACCGGCATCCGTCGCGCCAACGACCGCGTACAGGAGCTGGGTGAGAGCAACCATCCGGACATCCTCAGCGCCATGGGTACGCTGTACGCCGACACCATCAGCCAGCTGAAACCGCGCATCATGGTGCAGGGCAACCCGCACTACCTTGGTCAGGCCATGGTGGTTGCCGAGATCCGTGCGCTGCTGCTGGCGGCCGTGCGTTCGGCGGTGCTGTGGCGGCAGCTGGGGGGCAGCTATTGGGACTTCCTGTTCTCGCGCAAGACCATGGTCGAGGCAATCAACCGCCGCCTGCGCTGAGCGCCAGGCGCTGGCATGCCCGCGTGCCGGTGATCGCGGGCATTACCGGCAAAATCCAGGACATGTGTCCTCGGGGACTAAAGAGCCACCCACTGCGGCCGATACTGCATTCGTGACTCTCCCGAGAACGTCCATGTATTCACGTATTGCAATCCGCCTGGCTGCCCCGCTTGCCTTGACCCTGCTGCTTCCCCTGGCCTTCGCGCTGTCCTGGCCGGCGGCCGCGGTGTGGGCACTGCTGACCACCATGGTGCTGAGCTGGCTGGTGTTCGCCTATTGGAGCGCACACGCGCAGGCCCAGCGCTCGCCCGAGCACGCCAAGGTGCTGAAGGAGCAGGACCAACTGCTCAATGAGCTGCGCAGCTTCGTCAGCAACGAGATCGATGGCTCGCGCAGCGAGATCGAACGCGCCCGTGAACTGATCCGCCAGGCCGTCGCCGGCCTGGGCAGCAGCTTCGATGCGATGAGCCGCAAATCCCGCCAGCAGAGCCAGGCATTGGCCCGTGTGGTGGACCGCGCCAGCGAGGACGGCGGCAGCGGCGTGGACGTGGCGCGCTTTGCCCAGCACGCCAGCCATCAGATGGAACAGCTGGTGGAAGCGCTGGAGCAGGTGAGCGGCCAGAGCAGCAACACCGTGCAGCACATCGACCAGATGGCGCAGCACCTGGATGGCATCTTCTCGTTGCTGGAAGACGTCAAATCGATCGCCGACCAGACCAACCTGCTGGCACTCAATGCCGCCATCGAAGCCGCCCGTGCCGGTGAGGCCGGGCGCGGCTTCGCGGTGGTGGCCGACGAGGTGCGCAACCTGTCCGAGCGCTCGACCACCTTCAACGAACAGATCCGCAAGCTGGCCCACAGCTCCAAGGACGCCATCGCCAAGGTCCGCGAGACGGTCTCGCACATGGCCTCGCGCGACATGGACCGTTCCCGCGAAGCGCGCCAGGAAGCCGCCGCGATGCTGGACAACGTGGCTGCCATCAATGCCTCGCTGGGCGACGGCATGCGCGAGATCTCCGAGTGTGGCCGCGCCATCGACGGCAGCGTGGCCGAGGCCGTGCGCGCCCTGCAGTTCGAAGACATCGCCACCCAGGCCTTGGGCGGCGTGCATACCCATCTTGATCGCCTGACCGCGATCAACCGCGAAGCGGTCGCGCTGCAGGAGCTTCTGCACCGCAACGGTGGCGTATTCGACGGCGAACTGGTCACCGCCCTGCAGCGCACCGGCAGCCGTCTGCGTGACATGCGCAGTGAGTGGGAGCGCCCGCCGCACAAGCCGGTGACCCAGCAGAGCATGGGTGCAGGCACGGTGGAGTTGTTCTGAGCCACGCCTGCAACCGTTACAGCCTCAAGCCCCGGTCCTTGACCGGGGCTTTGGCGTTGGCTTGAACCATGTCATGCACTCCCCCTGACCCGCCAGCCGGGCAGTCAGCGCCGCGTTGGCAGCAATTGTTTTCGCTTGAACACAGTGCCCAGCTGGAGTGGCAGCTGTTGCTTGCCGCACGCCCTGCGGCATCGCGCGCCGGTGATTGGCTGGTCGCGAGCATTGATTGGGACCTGGGGGCGGCTGTTGCTGACAGCGGTGATGCAGCTGGCTGATGCAGTGGCAGCCAAGGCCTTGCCGCATAGCCGAGCATGCTCGGCACTACGGCGAATTATCCTTGTTGGCCGACAGTTCTGGATCGACAACACTCCGCCGCACAGGCCAACTACGCGCTCAAACCGAACCTAGCGTTGGCGATGGCGCTTGCCGGTTTTACCTTGTGAAGCCTCCCGGCTCTTGGCGAAGTCCGGAAAGGTTTCCGCCAATGACGCAGTATCGGGCAGGATGTAGAACACCCCTCCCCGCTCGAACGTGGTGCTGATGACCTGGTTGTAGAACCCCGGGGTGACATTGATGCAGCCATGGGTGACGCGGTTGTCATCCGGCTGGGGTGATGCAAGGCGCTCGGCACGTCGCTCGGACGGCACGCCAGTGGCCGTGGGATGTATGGAGACCGCAGACTCATAGTCCACCCATAACACGCGGCCGGCGTCGACCGACGGGCCGTAGCCGCCTACAAAACGGCCTGCCGGCGTGGTGCGGTCCCGGCCGGGTATCTCGCGCAATGCAAGGCCGGCGACGCCGGGAGCGGTGTGGTCACCCGCGGCCGAGCCAAACAGCGCCGGTGCCGCGCCACGGAGCCGGCCATCGCCGCCAAACACAAGCACCTGTGCCGCCGCCTTGTCCATGATCGCGAACGGATAGCCCTGGTTGTCCTTGCTGGCGACAACCCAGCCGGCAAGTTCAATCACTGTGTCGGAAACCTCCTGGCCTGGCGGCAATTCATCGTCGGCCGAGGCTGGTTCTGCGGGCCGCTGATCGGTAGCTACCGCTTCCGTGCAGGCAAACATCAGCGCCGCCGCAAGGCAGCCATGGATCACAGGAGAAATATACGTGCGGATGGGATGCTCCTTGGAAACACACTGCCCTTGGGGCAAGGAAACCAGTGGCCCGCGAAGGCCACCGGGTCCTCCAGCGATCGGTTACGAACCTGGCTCAGCGATCAGCCGCGCGGAGTGCGGCGGGGTGCACGCTCCAGTTGCTGGACACGGCCTTCGATCTGATCAAGTCGTTGGTTTGCCTGCTGCGCGGATTGATTGGCGGACTCCGCGCTCTGCGCCGCACCCTGCACGCGGGTGTCGAGTTGATCCAGGCGTGAGTTGATCCCTGCAAACTCGTCTTTGTAGGTTGCGCAGGAAGCAAGGCCCATGCTGACGACCATTGCCACACCAAGTGTGCGTGCCGTTACCAGTTGTTGTTTGGTCAGAAACATTCCACTCCCTCCTTCGTCTGGGGAGTCTGGAATATAGCGGCGTTTTTCCACAGCGCCGCCCAGCGCTTTCAGGCGGCGTTGGAACACGTGGAAAGATCGTGAAGAAAGAAAATGCGCACGTAATGGCACCGAAACAGCGCAGTCAGCCGGGAAAACCGGCATCTTCCATCGCGGCCGGATGCTGATCCCTGTTCAGCGAACCAAACCTGAAGTGAACCCGGCGCCCGCATCACTGCGGAAAATAACGCTTCTTTTCCAATCAAGCGGACGCGCTGAAGTACCGCAGAGCATCGGCCGCTCGCCGGCCCAAGCAAGCGCGGCGTATCCGCCTCGTGTGGCCGGCACTTGGCAACACACGTGGGGCTTTGACCTGCACCGCCCCTGCTGCAGGACGCAGCGGCCTAGAGGCTGGCATGCAGGTATTCGTTGGCAAGTTGGCCAGGGTGCGTCGCAGCGGACAGTACCTGACCATGTTTAAGCCACTGCACCATGTCGCGCGGCCGCAAGGGACGGGCGAACAGGTAGCCCTGCAATGCGTCGCAGCCCTGGCGCTGCAGCATGGTGGCTTCGGCTTGGGTTTCCACGCCCTCGGCGACCACCCGCATGCCCAGCGCGTGCCCCAGGTGCACGATGGCCTGGGTGACTTCGGCGGTACCGGCATCGTGCAGCATGCCTTGGACAAAACTGCGGTCGATCTTCAGCCGTTGGACCGGGAAGCGGTTGAGGTAATGCAGGTTCGAGAAGCCCGTACCGAAGTCATCCACCGCCAGCGGTATGCCGTACTGCTCAAAGATGTCAAAGCACTGACGCAGGGTATCGGTGTCGCGGATCAGCGCCGATTCGGTGAGTTCCAGTTCAAGGCGATGCGCCGGCCAGCCGTGCTGCTTGCAGATGGCCACCACGCGCTCGCCAAAACCCCGTTCACGCAGCTGGATGGCCGACACATTCACCGCTACCCGCTCGAACTGCAGGCCAGCCTGCTCCCATACACGTGCCTGGCGGCAGACCTCTTCCAGCACCCAATCGCCAATACGCACGATTTCACCGCACTTTTCGGCAATGGGAATGAATTCGGCCGGCGCGCAGGCACCCAGCGTTGGGTTGCTCCAGCGCAGCAAGGCCTCGATCGACGGCGGTTGGCCCTCGCGCGAATCCACCAGCGGCTGGTAGACCAGGCTGAACTCGTCACGGTCCACCGCCCCATGCAGGGCATGCTCGATGTCCAGGCGACGCTGGGTGCGCGCCAGTGCATCCTGGCTGTAGTACTGGTAGGTGTTGCGCCCGGCTTCCTTGGCCGCGTGCATGGCGGCATCGGCCGCACGCAGCAGGCTGTCGAAGTCGTTGCGGGTTTCGTCCTGCAGCGCGATGCCCACGCTGGCGCCCACCTTGAGCGTGACATCGTCGCGATAGAGCGGTTCGGCCAGGGAGGCGATGAGCTTGCGCGCCACGTGCCCGGCGTCGTCCGGCTCGGCCAGGTTGCGCAGGATCACGATGAACTCGTCACCGTTGAAACGGGCAAACAGGTCCGCATTGCGAAGGTTCTGGTGCAGCCGCGATGCTGCCGCCTTCAGCAGCATGTCGCCGGTGGCATGGCCAAAGGTGTCATTGATGCTCTTGAAGCCGTCCAGGTCGATGAACAGCATGGCCAGGATGGCACCACGCTCACGCGCCTCGATCATCGCCTCGCCTGCCTGCTCGCGCAGCAGCATGCGATTCGGCAAGCCGGTCAGCAGATCGTAGTGAGCGAGCAGCTCAAGCCGTTCGTCAGCCTCGCGTTCCCGGGTGGTATCGCGGAACAGCACCACGTAGCGCTCGGGCAGCCCCTCGCGCCGGTCCAGTTCCACCAGCACCTGCACCCAGATCCGCTGCCCGGACGGGCGGTAGAAACACAGGTCCAGCTGCTCCGGCAGACCACCTGCGGCGATGCGGGTCAGGGCGGCTTCAAAATTGTCGCGGGAATCCTGGGTGTAGAGGGCAAGCGCCTGGTCCAGCGTCACCGGTGCCTTGCGCAGGCCGTGGATGCGGTAGCACTCCTCGGTCCACAACATGAGCCGGGTTTCAACCTCGATCTCACAGCCACCGATGCGGCCCAGCGCGGACACCCGGTTCAGCAGTTCGGTGCGCCAGCGGATCAGTGCGTCGGTACGGCGCTGGTTGCTGATGTTCTGCACCTGCCCCAGCACCCGCTGCAGCCGGCCTGTACCGTCATGTTCGGCCTCCAGCCAGACCCGCAGGTGCTGCTGGTACAGCGGGTCGCGGCCCCACGCAAGGTCAAAGCTGCCCACCTGTCCTTCGTCCTGCAGGCGTCGCCATTGGCTGAAAAGCTGGCGCCGCGCCTCACCTGGCAACTGCCGCAGCCACTGTCGCCCCTGCGGCAACGCCTCGCCTTCCCAGCCAAGCGCGGTAGCCAACTCGACGGACCACTCCAGCTTGCCGCCACGCGCACTCCAGGCACAGCTGCCCATGCCGGCAACACGCTGGGCGCGCTGCAGCAGGGCCTGCTGCGCACGCAGTTCGTTCTCGAGTTCCTTCTGCGGTTGGATGTCGGTGTAGGTGCCGACCATACGTTGGGGCTGGCCGTCGCTGGTGCGGGCCACAACGCGGCCACGGTTCAACACCCAACGCCAGTGCCCATCTGCCTGCCGCAAGCGGAACTCGCAGGAAAACGGCTCCTCGCCCTCCCGCAGGTGGGCGTCGACTGCGGCGCGCAGTACCGGCATATCGTCCGGATGCACGTTTTCGAAGGCGCCCTGAGCGGGCTGTAAATCCAGTTGTGGCGCTTCGGCCCGGGTATGCACCAGTCGATCAGCACCGATGTCCCAGTCCCACAAACGGTGGCCTGCCGATTGCATCGCCTGCAGCCAACGGCTGCTGCGCTGTTCGCTGCTGTTGGCAAAGGTGTAGAGATAGCCCTGCAGGCTACCGTCTGCTGCGTGCAGCTCGCTCAGTTGCCCCTCCAGGCTGCCACTGGCGGTGGGCAACAGGCAGGCGACGACGTCCTGTCCCCGCGCCCGCTGGCGGGTGCCCTCCAGTTGTGCGTTGTAGTGCGACAAACTGCCTGGCAAACCCAGCTGACGCGCTTCACTGTTGGCGGCCAGTGGCTGCCCTTCCCGGTCCATGAGCACGACGGCTGCATTCAACGGGTGGCGAAGCAGGGTTGCAATAAGGCCGCGATCCACGCGCTCGATCTCCACGCCCGACAATCCGGGGACCTAATCCTTAGCGGCAAGCCGGGCAGAGAATTGAGCACTCCGTCGTGCCAGCTGCACACAAGCCGTTAAGATGGTGCGACGCTCAGCAACTCCCCTGCCCATGGACGCCGGCCCGGCCCCCGCTCATCACGCGCCTGCAACTGCCTCCCGCAGCCCTGCCCGGCGCCATACCCTGTTACTGGTGCTTGCCTTGCTGGCGGTGGCGGTGATCAGCGGCGGTGTGGCGATTGCCGCTTTCCAACAGCTGATTGGCTGGAAAACCGTGACGGCCATCGCGCTGGCAGTGTGCGCAGCGCTGTGGCCACTGCTGCGACAACGCAGGCAGCATGCTCCGGACTGCAACGATGCATCCTTCCGGCAACTGGCCACGACGATGCCCGACGCGGTGGTGATCACCGATGGTCACACCCTGGATTTTGCCAATCCCGCAGCGCGACGCCTGCTGGCCCTGGATACCGCTACGTATGCAAAGGATCTGATGGCCGTTGCTGCCATGCCGACTATTGTCGGGGATGGCCCGGTGCCTTGCGCTTTGCCCGGACGTGATGGTCAGGTGCTGCAGTGCTCGGTGATGGCACGGCCGATGCCCTCCGCCGGTCACGGCCGGCATCTGTTTGTTGTCCACGACCTGAGCGAGATCGAGTGCGGGCGCGCCGCCCTGGCCACCAGCAACGCCGAGCTGCAGGCCATGGCCGGGCGCCTTTTCTCCCTGCAGGAGGACGAACGCCGCTCGATCTCGCGCGACCTGCATGACGATATCGGCCAAGCCATCACCGCGATCAAGCTGGCAGCCTGCGCTGCCCGTGACGAAGCCGACGCCCCGCGCCGCCAGGATGATATCGACCAGATCATCGAGCTGGCTGACAGCACGGTTACCAAACTGCGCAACCTGTCGATGCTGCTGCGCCCGCCGCAGTTGGACGCGCTGGGCCTGGAAGCTGCGCTGCGCTGGCAGGCCAACATGCTGTTCCGCTCCACACCGGTGGAGCTGCTGCTGGATGTCGGCGCCCTGCCCCGCCGGCCCAGCAACGAGGTGGAGCAGGCGTGCTTCCGTATCGCTCAGGAAAGCCTGACCAACGCCTTGCGTCACGCCCGTGCCAGCCAGGTGTCGCTGCAGCTGCGCGCCGCTGGCGAGGCAGGCCTGCAGTTGCGGGTAGTGGACGATGGCGAGGGTTTTGACCCCGATGGCCCACGCGGCCTGGGCATGATCGTCATGCGCGAACGCGCCCAGAGCGCAGGCGGCAGCCTGTCCATTGAAACCGCCCCGGGCGAAGGCACCTGCATCAGTCTGCACCTGCCTTACGCCGATGCGGCACACTGACCCACCCCGCCAGGAACGTCCCTACATGTGGAACAGCACCATCCCCAGCCCCGCAGAACGCGCCGATGCCCGCCCCGTGCGGTTGGGCGCGGGCAATCCGGAACTGCTGGCGCTGGTGGATGCCGCTTACCGTGGCGGCCCGGGCTTGATCCTGATGCATCTGGACATTGACCACTTCGCCTCGGTCAACGAAAACATGAGCGCCGAGGTGGGCGATCAGGCGCTGGTGCTGATCGCCGAACGGCTGCGTGGCTTCCTCGGCGGCCGCGGCCGCCTGTGGCGGCATGGCAGCGACGAATTCTTGATCGCGGTGCCGCGCGGCAGCGGTGTCGCAGCGCCTGAGGAGCTGGCCGAGCAGATCAGACAGCAGATCGAGTTGCCGCTGTCGGTGCTGCCGTACACGCTGTTCCTGACCGGCAAGCTGGGGGTCAGCCTGTGCCCCGAGCACGCCGGCACCGCCACGGCCCTGCTGGACCTGGCCGAGGATGCCCTGCACCAGGCCGGCCGCGAGGGTGGCAACGCCGTGCATATCCATGTGCTGCACAAACCCAGCAGTGCCCACAGCGAGAGCATCATCTCGCGCCAGTTGGTAGATGCGATCGACAACGGCGAGCTGCGCCTGCGCTACCAACCGCTGGTCAGCGCCCGCGATGGCCATGTGGTCGGCATGGAAGCACTGCTGCGCTGGCAATCACCGACGCTGGGCATGCTGGTGCCCGAGCGTTTCATGCGTACCGCCGAACGCTTGGGCATCATCGTGCAGATCGGCGCTTGGGTGCTGGAGATGACCTTGCGCCAGGCCAGGGCCTGGCGTGACCAGGGTTTCGAGGATTTCAACGTCGCGGTCAATGTTTCCACCCTGCAGCTGCTGCGGCCGAACTTCTTCACCGAGGTGATGGCCATGCTGCAGTCCATCGGCGTACCGGCGCGCATGTTGACCCTGGAGATCAACGAGAGCGCGTTGACCAACAACGTCAACTTCGTCCACGAAACCCTGGCCAACCTGCGCAACGAGGGCATCAGCCTGTGCCTGGACAACTTCGGCACCGGCGATTCCAGCCTCAGTGCGCTGGTGCGCTATCCGGTGGACAAGCTCAAGATCGACCGCACCTTCATCAAGAGCGCGCCGGCCGCCAACCGCGAGGCGGCGATCAGCCGCGCGATCATCGCCATGGGCCACCAGCTGGGCATGACCGTCATCGCCAACGGCGTCGAGTCGCAGGCCCAGTTGGGCTTTTTGCGGCGCAATGACTGCGACGTCTTCCAGGGCTACCTGTTCGGCGAGCCGATGTCGGCGGATGCAGCCGGCATGACCCTGCGCCGCCGCTACCTGCGCCCGGAGGCGTTTGCCGAAACCCGCCCGGATCGCACCTTGCTGCTGCTGGATGATGAGGAAAACGTACTGCGCTCGCTGGTACGCCTGTTCCGCCGTGACGGCTACCGGATCCTGGCGGCGGGCAATGTGCGCGATGCCTTTGACCTGCTGGCCATCAACGATGTGCAGGTGATCCTGTCCGACCAGCGCATGAGCGACATGAGCGGCACCGAGTTCCTGGGCCGGGTGAAGATGCTCTACCCGGACACCATCCGCCTGGTGCTGTCCGGCTACACCGATCTGAACACCGTCACCGATGCAATCAACCGCGGCGCCATCTACCGTTTCCTGACCAAACCCTGGAACGACGACGAGCTGCGCGAGCACATACGCCAGGCTTTCCGCACCCACGATGAAAAGCAGGGCGTAAGCCCCGTCTGAGCAAGCCGGTGGAGGCACCACCCTGTAGCACGGGGTATGCCGCAACGCCAACCGCGCACTTGTGCAGATAGCGATCTGCGCCCCCCGCTGCCGACCTGCGGACGCGGAATGGCCGTCACCGCAGCGACCAAGGGGCGCAGATCCGCTGCCGTTCGGCCGCTTGCACCGGGCCTGCCGCCGGGGTCACTTGGGCTGGCGGATGGGCAGGACAATGCGGAAGCGCGAGCCCTCGCCGACGGTACTGTCCAGGTCGATGCGACCATGGTGCTTGTTGATGATGCCGTAGGAGATCGACAGGCCCAGCCCGGTGCCGCTGCCCACCGGTTTGGTGGTGAAGAACGGATCGAAGATGCGCTGGCGCAGTTCCGGCGAAATACCGGCACCGTTGTCCTGGAACTCCACCCACACCTCATCACCGTCGACGCCGGTGCTGACAATGATGTTGCCGCGGTCGGCAATGGCGTGGCCGGCATTGAGCAGCAGGTTCATGTAGACCTGGTTCAGTTCCGACGGCAGGCACTCGATCATCGGCAGCTCGCCATAACGACGCTCCAAGGTGACCTTGTACTTGAGCTCGTTCCAGATGATGTTGATGGTGGATTCCAGGCCTGCATGCAGGTCCACCAGCTTCCACGACTCATCGCGCCCGGAATAGGAGAAGTCCTTCAGGTCACGCACGATACGGGTCACGCGCTCGATGCCTTCGCGCGACTCGGCCATCAGCTGTGGCAGGTCACGGCTGATGAAATCGATGTCCAGGCGGTTGCGGATATCGTCGATTTCCGCGATCAAGGCCTTGGGGTCGGGCGCACGCAAGGCGCGCTCATAAGCCTCGATCACCGTGAACAGGCTGCGCAGGTATTCCTGCAGGCTGCCCAGGTTGGAATGCACGTAGCCGATCGGGTTGTTGATCTCATGCGCCACGCCTGCCGCCAACTGGCCGATCGAGGCCATTTTTTCCGATTGCAGCAATTTTTCCTGCGCGCCGTTCAATCGCAGGTAGGCCTGGCGGAGTTCGGCATGGCGTTGTTGCAGCTCGCGTTCGTAGTCTTCCGGCCCGTCGACATGCTGGAACAGCGCCAGATAGGCGTCGCCACCGGCATCGGCGTGGTGGTGCAGGTGCACGGTGATGACCCGCTCGCCCACCGGCAGGCTACCGGTCCAGTTGCCGGTCTCGCGGGCCTGCGGCAAGGCGAAAGGTGGCAGCAGTGTTTCCAGCTCGCGGGCCAGGTTGGCACCGCTGGCAGCCTGCGCGCCAAACAGCTGGCGGGCCAGGCCATTGGCCATGCTGACCTCGAAGCGGCCATTGAACACCAACATGCCGTGCTGCACCCGTTCGCCCAACGCGCGCAGGGTGGCGGCCGATGGAATGGGGGCTAGCGAAGAATAATCTGATGCGTTCACGGGCAGCCGGCACAGCAAAGGTGGGGGCTGCCACTATAGCGGGATGAATGCGGACTGCGTTGCCCGCGCCCGATCAGGCCACGGCCAAGGGCCGCCGGGCGTGGACGGTCTGGGCCTGGCCCTTGGCGTCATAGGACGGGGCTGCCTCGCTGCGGCCAAGCTGGCGCAAGGCCCAGTTGACCTCACGGCGGCGCCGGGCCAGCAGCACGCCGTTGGCGTGGTTGCGTTCGGCCAGTTCCTTCAGGCGGTCGGCGTTGTGCAGCGGCGGCTGCCGTTCCAGTTCGCGCAGGGCCTCCAGCTTTTTGCCGGTGGCCGCGACCAGCGCCGCCACGTCGTGTTCGATCAGCGCCCGCTGCTCGCCATCCAGCGCATCGCTCAGCCGCTCCAGCGGATCGCCCATGCTCAGGTTCATCCCTGCAGCTGCTGGTCCAGATCCAGCATGCGCGACGCGATTGCGTCCGGATTGATCTTGTAGCTGCCGTTCTCCAACGCCTCGCGCACGGCCTGGACCCGGGCCGGGTCGATGGCCGGGGCCGCCGACAACTCGCGCTGCACCGCCTGCAACTGGGTGGCTTCGCCGGTCAGGCGCACGCTGTCGGCCGATGCCACGGCCTGGGCCTTGGCTTCACCGGCGGCGGCCACCTTGGTGTTGATCGCGACGCTGCGCAACTGGGTTGCGGCTGCAATACCACCGTCGATTTTCTGGCTCATGTGATGGAGTCCTGATTCTGTACGAAAACTATAACGGCCGCGGCCGAGGGTTCTTTAGGGCTTTCAGCGACTGACCAGCACATCGCCGGTGGAGGTGGCCACACCCTGCATCACCCGCCGTGATGAAAGGTTCTCCACCGACACCCGCTCCCCCTCCCCGGCGTCCCCCAGGGCCTTGCCCGCCATCCGCACCTCAACCCCGCCACGGCGGGCCACCAGTGCCACGCTGTCACCGCGGCGGACAATGCGCGGGGCCACCAGGTCGTTGGCTGACAGCAGGCTGCCGGCGGCAAGGGCACGCCTGGCCACCCGGCCGACTGCAGCATCGGGCTGCGACAGCACGGCGCCGGCGATGCGGGCGGTATCACGCTTCACCGTACTTATATCGGCCAGACCCAGGGTTTCTCCAGCGGCCACACCACGGTTCAACACCAGCACGCCCTGCTCGCGGCGCACCTTGACCGGCACGAACAGGCGCCAGCCACCCGCCTGCGGGCAGGCAACCTCAACGGTGGTGTTGGCAGTGGCCCTGGCCTGCAGGGCTACCGGACAGGCCGGCAGCCGCAGCCCAGCGTCCACGCCGGCCTCTCCTTCCTCGCCCGGGGCAAGCGTGGTCAGCGCTGCGGCACGGATGCTCTCCACCGGCTGGAAGGCCATGGCCAACGCAGTCAGCGGCGTCAACAGACACAAGAGAAGGAACAGGCGCATACGCAATGGCAACCGATCAGCTCGAACCTGCCGATACACAGGCAAGGGCTGTGCCAAACCCGCGGTCGCGACGGCACTCAAGTTGTCGGCCCCCGCCGCCGATACCGTCTGCATGTCACAAGACCTGCTCAACCGTATTGACCAGCGCACCCGTCTGGCCGGCCACAACCGGCTGGCATTGCTGTTGTTCCGCCTCGGCGGCCGTCAGCTTTTTGGCGTGAACGTGTTCAAGGTACAGGAAGTGCTGCGCCGCCCCTCCCTGTTCCAGGTGCCCGGCCTGCCCGCGCAGTTTGCCGGTGTTGCCGACGTCCGCGGGCGATCGGTGCCGGTGCTGGACCTGGGCCTGGCCATCGGCCACCCGGAGCGCGAGCCGGAGGCCGACACCGCCCCCGGCTACCTGGTGGTCACCGAGTTCAATCGTTCGGTGCAGGGGTTCCTGGTCAGCGGTGTCGAGCGCATCGTGAACATCGCGGTGGAGGACATCCACCCGCCGCCGGAGCTGGGCGCCGAATCGACCTACCTCACCGCGGTTACCCGTTTCCAGGGCGAGCTGATCCAGGTGATCGACGTGGAAAGTGTGCTGGCCGATATCGCCCAGCTGCGCAGCGAGGCCGTGCTCGACCCATCGATGGCGCTGCCGGCCGACGCCCCGCCCATGCAGGTGCTGGTGGTGGATGATTCGCGGGTTGCGCGTCAGCAGATCCGCAGCGTGCTGGATCAGCTGGGGGTCAATGCGACCCTGCTGTCCGACGGCAAGCAGGCGCTGGAGCACCTGCTGCAGATCCATGCTGCCGGGGAGAACCCGGCCGAGCGCTACGCCATGGTGATCTCCGATATCGAGATGCCGGCGATGGACGGTTACACCCTGACGACGGAAATCCGCCGCCATCCGGGGCTGGCGGGGCTGTTCGTGCTGCTGCACACCTCCTTGTCGGGCGTATTCAACAACGCCATGGTGGAGCGCGTGGGCGCCAACGCCTTCGTGGCCAAGTACAGCCCGCACGAGCTGGCCGATTTCGTACTGCACCGGCTACGCGAGGTTGCCGAGGCGCAGTACGCCTGAGTTTCCGTGGCGGGCGGCCTGGATGCCCGAGCGCTGTCTTGGGCTGGGGCCGCTCGGGACTGGCTGCTGGTCGGTCTCTGCCGAACATGGGTCGGGATTGGCCGGTTGGCCTGTAAAGCCCCCTGCCGAGCATGGCCCGGCACTACCTGATCGGTCGGGGTCCGGCGGTTCGCTTGTAGTGCCCCTGCCGAGCATGGCTCGGCACTACCTGATCGGTCGGGGTCCAGCGGTTCGCTTGTAGTGCCCCTGCCGAGCATGGCTCGGCGCTACCTTTCGGGCCGGCGCTGTTCTGGCACGCGGCTTGCACCGCTCACGGCAACGATCCGTGGGAGGTGGCGCATGGCCAACCTGATTTCCGACTATCTGGGCGTCCACGCCCAGGCAATGCCGCTGCGCGAGCAGCGCATGAAGCTGATTGCCAGCAACCTGAGCAATGCCGACACCCCCGGCTACAAGGCCCGCGACTTGGACTTTGACGCCGCCCTGCGCCAGGCCCAGGGCGTGGCTGGCAGCGGCGCCCTGACCGCCACCGCCGAGCAGCACTACGCCATCGCCAGCCCTGACGGCCTCAACCCGTTCCAGATATTGCGGGCCGGGGTTCAGCCCAGCCTGGACGGCAACACCGTCGACCCGGATACCGAACGCGCCGCCTACGGCCGCGCCGCGCTGGAGTACCGCGCCTCGCTGAGCTTCGTCGAATCCAAGGTCAAGACCATGTTGACCGCCATCACCGGCCAGTAAGGGAACGCCCATGAGCAACCTGCCCATCTTCGATATCGCCGGCTCGGCGCTGCAGGCGCAGTCGGTGCGCATGAGCACCATTGCCTCCAACCTGTCCAATGCCGATTCCATCGCCGGCTCACCCGAGGCGGTCTACAAGCCGCTGGAGCCGATCTTCCAGGCCGTCACCAGCCGCAACGACCCCAACCTGACCGGCGTGCAGGTCAAGGAAATCGCGCAGAGCGATGCCCCGCCGATCAAACGCTACGAGCCCAATCATCCGCTGGCCGATGGCGATGGCTACGTGTACTCGCCCGACGTGGACCCGGTGGCACAGATGGTCAACCTGATTTCCACCTCGCGTAACTACCAGGCTGGCGTGGAGATGCTCAGCACCGCCAAGGAACTGGCCCTGGCCACCTTGACGATGGGCCGCTGAGGCCCGCAACCCGGATACCCCCATGACCACCAGCGTCTCCAACGATCTCTACAGCTCGCTTGGCCTTACCGGCCAGACCAGTACCTCCACCAAGAAGAAAGACAGCCTGGACCAGGCGGACTTCCTGAAGCTGATGACCACCCAGTTGCAGCACCAGGACCCGCTCAAGCCGATGGACAACAGCCAGATGGTCGCGCAGATGGCGCAGCTGTCCACCGTGCAGGGCATCAGCGACCTCAACAGCACGGTCGAGAGTTTCCAGACGGCGATGTCCAACGACCAGATCCTCAAGGGGGCCGGTCTGGTCGGCCACGACGTGCTGGTGCCTTCGGCCAAGCTCGCGCTGGAAGCCGAAGGCGGCACCCGCGGCACGGTGGCCGCACCTGCCGCCGGCACGGTCACCGTGGACATCACCGATGCCAACGGTGCCAAGGTGAAGAGTGTGACCGTGAACGCCGACGCTGCAGGTGAGGTCTCTTTTGAATGGGATGGCACCGACGCCGATGGCAAGCGCATGCCAGCCGGCAGCTACAGCATCACCGCCTCGCACACCGACAGCAGCGGCACCAACACCAAGCTCAGCACCTATGTGCAGGCTGAAGTGGAAAGCGTGACGGTCGGCACCGACGGCCTCTACCTCAACCTCAAGGGCCTGGGCTCTGCCCCGCTCGCCTACGTGCTCCGCGTCAGCTGAGCCGCCCCGAACCATCTTCCAGGAGTATCGCCATGGGCTTCAATGTCTCGCTGTCCGGCATCAACGCCGCCAACGCCGATCTGAATGTCACCGCCAACAACATCGCCAACGTCAACACCACCGGCTTCAAGGAGTCGCGTGCCGAGTTCGCGGACATGTTCAACTCCACCAGCTACGGCCTGGCCCGTAACGCGGTCGGCGCAGGCGTGCGCCAGAGCAACGTGGCCCAGCAGTTCGCGCAGGGCAACATCGACCAGACCGGACGCAGCCTGGACCTGGCCGTGGAAGGCGAAGGCTTCTTCACCCTGAGCATGAACGGCAGCCGCGTCTATTCGCGCGCCGGCAACTTCCAGACCGACAACAATGGCTATGTGGTCAACCCGCAGGGCGCCCGCCTGCAGGTGTTTGCCCCCAACGCAGATGGCACCCGCTTCGATGGCGCACTGACCGACCTGCAACTGCTCACCACCGACAGCCCGCCGCAGCAGACCAGCCGGGTCAACAGCACCTTCACCCTGCCGGCCAATGCTGCCGCGCCAACGGTCACGCCGTTGGACCCGGCCAATGCCAACAGCTACAACCACTCCACCGGCGGCGTCACCGTGTACGACTCGCTGGGTGTCAGCCACACCCAGACCTCGTACTTCGTAAAGACCGCCAATGCCAACGAATGGGAAGTCCACAACTACGTCGATGGCCAGGCGGCTGGCGCCCCCACCCTGCTGCAGTTCTCCAACAGCGGCGCCTTGCTCAGCCCGGCCAACGGCACCATCGCACTGGATCCGTTCACGCCCAGCACCGGTGCCGGCGTACTCAACATGACCCTGGACGTGACCGGCTCCACCCAGTACGGCGAGAAATTCGCCCTGCGTGACACCCGCCAGGACGGCTATGCCTCCGGCAAGCTCACCGAGATCAGCATTGCCGACGACGGCGTGGTGTACGCACGCTACTCCAATGGCGACGACCAGGCCCTGGGACAGGTGGCGCTGACCAACTTCAACAACCCGCAGGGCCTGCAGAACCTGGGCAACAACGTGTGGTCCGAAACCAATGCCTCCGGTAGCCCGCGCACCGGTGCGCCGGACAGCTCCGACCTTGGTCAGATCCAGTCCGGTTCGCTGGAAGCGTCCACCGTCGATCTGACCGAGCAGTTGGTGAACATGATCGTTGCCCAGCGCAACTTCCAGGCCAATGCGCAGATGGTCTCCACGCAGGACCAGATCACCCAGACCATCATCAACATCCGCTAAGGGAGACCTTGTGGCGTCTGGACCGGGGATGGACCTGCCTCTGGTCGATTCCCGGCCCGGTTCCACTGCAGCCTTTCCGCGGCTCTGCTGATGGACGTAACACCCTGGTGGGCGTGCTGCACCGAGTACAACGGCCCGGCCTGCCTCCGCTTTCCAGACCCGAATCCCAACCTGCGAACCCCGCCCCATGGACAAAGCCCTCTACGTCGCCATGACCGGCGCCCGCGCCTCGCTGCAGGCGCAGGCCACCGTCTCGCACAACCTTGCCAATTCGGACACCCCCGGGTTCAAGGAAGCGCTGGCCAATACCGAGGCGTTCCGCATCCAGGGCCAGGGCTATCCGTCGCGGGTGGATGCCCTGCACGTGGATGCCGGCTTCAACCGCCGCGTGGGTGCACAGCAGATCACCGGCAATGCGCTGGACCTGTCCCTGCAGCCGGGCAGTTGGTTGGCGGTGCAATCGCCTGATGGCAGTGAGGCCTACACGCGTGGCGGCGCGCTGTCGCTCACCCCCAACGGCCAACTGGTCACTGCCGAAGGCAACGCCGTGCTGGACGACAATGGCAACCCGGTCGCGGTGCCGCCGCACCAGGCCATCGAAATCGGCCATGACGGGACGCTGTCGATCATCCCCTTGGGCGAAGGCCCGCAAACCATGGCCATGATCGGCCGCCTGCGTGTGGTCGATGCACCGGATGATCGGCTGCAGCGCGGCCTGGATGGCTTGATGCGCAACACCGACCCGCAGCAGGCGTTCGCCCAGACACAGGGAAAAGCCTTGGACAGCGGCATGCTGGAATCCAGCAACGTTGATGCCGCCGGTGCATTGGTGCAGATGATCCAGCTGCAGCGTCAGTTTGAAATGCAGGTCAAAGTAATCAAGCACGGCGACGAAAATGCGCGCAGTGCCAACAGCCTGTTGCGACTGAATGGTTAAGCAGTTCAGCGTCCGAAGCCGCCAGTTCCAGATCATCAAACACTGATCAACGCAGCGCTCAAAGCCCCTCTCCCCTTGCGGGAGAGGAGTTGGGGAGAGGGGGGGACCTCCCAGCTTCAAGGCTCCGTTGGCCTTGCGCCTGCCAGCGTAGCCCCGCATACAGGTCCAGCAACCCGCACGTCTGGCCGCCACTTGCTTGGCAGCCTGGCTTCGCCTGCGCGAAAAGCACGAAGCCTGCGCACGTCAGTGCAGCAACCAACCCCCTCGTTTCCACAGTACTGCTGGAAGCCGGGCCGCAGCCCACCAACTGCCCCTCCGATGCCGTCAGCATCCCGTCGCCCGTTTCTGGCACGGCGCATGCATTGATCCAGGCAAGGGCCAGATGGCCGGCACCAGCAGCAGAGGAAGCACACCATGAATCAGGCACTGTGGGTCGCCAAGACCGGCCTGGATGCACAGCAGACGCGCATGTCGGTTGTGTCCAACAACCTCGCCAACACCAATACCACAGGCTTCAAGCGCGACCGCGCCAGTTTTGAAGACCTGTTGTACCAGCAGGTGCGCCAGCCAGGTGGTTCCTCCTCCGCACAGACCCAATTGCCGACCGGCCTGCAGCTGGGCACCGGCGTGCGTGTGGTCGCCACGTCCAAGCATTTCGAGCAGGGCAGCCAACAGCAGACCGGCCGTGCGCTGGACGTAATGGTCAACGGTCGCGGCTTCTTCGAGGTGATGATGCCCGACGGCAGTTCCGCCTATACGCGCGACGGCAGCTTCCAGATCAATGCGCAGGGCGAGCTGGTGACCAACAGTGGTTACCCGGTACAACCGGGCATCCAGGTGCCCGAAGGCGCACAGTCGATGACCATCGGCAGCGACGGCACCATCAGCGTGCAGATGGCCGGTGAAGCCGCATCGGTCGAGATCGGCTCGCTGACTCTCACCGACTTCATCAATCCCGCCGGCCTGCAGTCCAAGGGCGAGAACCTGTACCTGGAAACCACTGCCTCCGGTCCGGCACAGAACGGTACGCCCGGCCTCAATGGCCTGGGCAACGTGGTGCAGGGCGCACTGGAAGGCAGCAACGTCAACGTGGTCGAAGAGCTGGTGTCGATGATCGAAACCCAGCGCGCCTACGAGATGAACGCCAAGGCGATCTCCACCACCGATTCGATGCTCGGCTACCTCAACAACAACGTCTGACCGGGCATCAGAGGATCAACGTCATGCACCCCACACGCTCCCTGTCTTTGCTCTGCGCTGTGCTCGGCCTGGCCCTCGCCGGCGGCTGCACGCTGGCCGGCGACGTCCGCCCGTACCAGCCGATGGCGCCGATCCAGCCGCTGGTCGTGCCTGCTGCCGCCCCCAGTGCTGGCGCGATCTATGCCGCTGGCCCAGGCCTGAACCTGTATGGCGACCGGCGCGCGCGTGACGTGGGCGACCTGCTCACCATCACCCTGATCGAAAACACGACGGCAACCACCACCGCCAGCACCGCCATCAGCAAGAAATCCGATATCGAGATGGGCACGCCCACGTTGTTCGGGGCGCCGGTGACGCTGGGTGGCAAGGACATCCTGGGCGCTTCGGCGGCATCGGACCGTGACTTCAGTGGCAAGGGCAACAGCGCGCAGAGCAACCGCCTGCAGGGCAGCCTGACCGTGACCGTCATCCAGCGCCTGCCCAATGGCAACCTGGTGGTGCAAGGCCAGAAGAACCTGCGCCTGAACCAGGGCGATGAGCTGGTGCAGATCCAGGGCATCGTCCGTTCCGCCGACATCGGCGCGGACAACACCATTCCCTCCAGCAAGGTGGCCGACGCCCGCATCGCCTACGGCGGCCGCGGCGCGGTTGCCCAGTCCAATGCGATGGGCTGGCTGGGGCGCTTCTTCAACTCGGCGTTCGCGCTGTTCTGAGCATGACCATGCGTATCCCTACCCTGCTCCGTTGCGCGCTGGTGGCATTTGCCATCAGCGTCGTCCTGCCCGCCCACGCCGAGCGCATCAAGGACCTGGCCCAGGTCGGCGGCGTGCGCGGCAATGCCCTGGTGGGTTATGGCCTGGTGGTTGGCCTGGATGGCAGTGGCGACCGCACCAGCCAGGCCCCGTTCACCGTGCAGAGCCTGAAAAACCTGCTGGGCGAACTGGGCGTCAATGTTCCGGCAAACGTCAATCCGCAGCTGAAGAACGTTGCCGCCGTCGCCATCCATGCCGAGCTGCCACCGTTCGCCAAACCCGGCCAGACCATCGACATCACCGTGTCCTCGATCGGCAATGCGGTATCGCTGCGTGGCGGCTCCTTGCTGATGGCACCGTTGAAAGGCGCCGACGGCCAGGTCTACGCCATTGCCCAGGGCAATCTGGTCGTTGGCGGCTTTGGCGCGCAGGGCAAGGATGGCTCGCGCGTGTCCGTGAACATCCCCAGCGCCGGTCGCATTCCCAATGGCGCCACCGTTGAGCGTGCCCTGCCCGACGTCTTCGCCGGTGGCGGCGACATCACCTTGAATCTGCACCAGAACGATTTCACCACCGTCTCGCGGATGGTCAGCGCGCTCAACGCCACCTTCGGCGAAGGTGCGGCGCGGGCGGTCGACGGCGGCACGGTGTCGGTGCAGACGCCGACCGATCCGGGCGCACGCATCGGCATGCTTGCACGCATCGAGAACGTGGAGCTCTCACCCGGCACCGCACCCGCGCGCATCGTGGTCAACTCGCGTACCGGCACCGTGGTCATCGGCGCGCAGGTACGGGTCAGCCCCGCAGCCATCTCTCACGGTTCCTTGACGGTGACCGTCAGCGAATCGACCCAGGTCAGCCAGCCCAACGCATTTGCAGGTGGGCAGACGGTTGCCACGCCGCAGTCCACCATCACGGCCAGCAACGAAGGCAGCCGCATGTTCCGCTTTGACGGCGGCGCGACCCTGGACGAGATCGTACGCGCGGTCAACGAGGTTGGTGCCGCACCAGGCGACCTGATCGCGATCTTGGAAGCACTCAAGCAGGCCGGCGCGTTGACCGCCGATCTCGAGGTCATCTGACATGCGCATTGCTGCCGCCCCGCTGGAACTGAACCAGAGCACCGCCAACGATCCGGCGCGGATCGACAAGGTCGCGCGCCAGCTGGAAGGCCAATTCGCGCAGATGCTGATAAAGAGCATGCGCGAGGCCAGCTTTGGTGACTCGCTGTTCCCCGGTGAGAACCAGATGTTCCGCGAAATGTACGACCAGCGCATTGCCGAGGCGATGACGCGTGGGCGCGGCATGGGCTTGTCTGCAATGATCGCCCGCCAGCTCGGCGGTGGCGACACCACGGCGCAGGCGCTGGATCCGGCAATCAAGCCCGAAGCTGCGGCCCGCGCCTACCGCCTGGCCAGCCCCGAAGGCGCGGCGCTGCCCCTGCACGACAGCAAACCGGCGCTGGTTGATCCCCTGCAGGGCCTGCCCGACGAAGGGCGCTCTGCATTGCTGGAACCGCAGGCTCAGGCCCTGGACCTGATCGCCGGTCGCGAAAGCAGCAACCTGCATGCAGCACTCGGCGGCAGCAATCCCTACCAGGAGAGCGCACCGCTGGCAGCTGCGGATTGGGCAGCCCTGAGCAATGACCGCTGGAGCAATGTCTCGGCCGCTGAGCGCGGCGATAGCGTGGACACCCGCAGTGCCGAGGCCGCTACCGCCCAGCTGGGGGCACATACACCGGAAGGCTTTGTGGCCAGCGTCTGGCCACACGCCGAACGCGCCGCCCGCGAGCTGGGCGTGGACCCGCGCGCCCTGGTGGCGCAGGCCGCACTGGAAACCGGTTGGGGCAAGCGCCACATCAGGCGCGACAACGGCAGCAGCAGCCACAACCTGTTCGGCATCAAGGCCGCGGGCTGGAGTGGCGAGCGCGCCACCACCGGCACCCATGAGTACGTCAATGGCCAGCGCCGCAATGAAGTTGCCAGCTTCCGCGCCTATGGCTCGGTCGCCGAAAGCTTCAGCGATTACGTGCGCATGCTGAAAAACAGCCCGCGCTACCAGTCCGCACTCAAGGCCGGCGGTGACGTGCGCGGTTTTGCACAGGGCTTGCAACGGGCCGGTTATGCCACCGACCCCGCCTATGCCAACAAGATCGCCGCCATCGCTGCCGGCCCGACCATCGAGCGCGCCGTTGCCGCCATTGGTGACGCCGGTCTGCGCCTGGGGCAGACATTTGCAAGTGCAGCCGGCATGACCGGCCTTACCCGTCGTTGAGATAGTCGTCCATGTCCAATGTTCTTTCCACCGGTACCAGCGCACTGATCGCCTTCCAGCGGGCGCTGTCGACCGTCAGCCACAACGTGGCCAACATCAAGACCGACGGCTACAGCCGCCAGCGGGTGGACTTTGCCACCCGCAACCCCACCGACCTGGGGTATGGCGATGTCGGCAATGGCACCAAGATCACCGACATCCGTCGCGTGGCCGACCAGCTGGCGATATCCCGCCTGCTGGACAGTAGCGGCGAACTGTCCCGGCTGCAACAGCTGTCCTCGATGGCAGATCGCGTGGATGCCTTGTTCTCCGACTCGGCCACCAATGTCAGTGGCGTGTGGTCCAACTTCTTCGATTCCATCAATGGCCTGGCGGCCAACGCTGCCGGCACCGCCGATCGCCGTGATGTACTGGACAACGCCAACACGCTGGTGGCGCGCTACAAACAGCTCAACAACAACCTTGACGCGCTCAACACCGAGGTCAACAACGGCCTGATCGCCGGCGCCAACGAGGTCAACCGGCTGGCCAAGGAGATCGCCCAGCTCAACGGCACCATCGGCAACAATGCCAATGCCGCCGCGCCCGATCTGCTGGACCGCCGCGACCAGCTGATCTCGCAGCTGGTGGGATACACCGGTGGCAACGCGGTGATCCAGGACGGCGGCATCATGAACGTCTACACCGCCGGTGGACAGGCGCTGGTAGTCGGCACCACCGCCTCGGAAATCACCACCGCACCGGACCCCTTCCAGCCCGAGCGCCTGCAGCTGGCAATCAAGACCCAGGGCGTGACCGTCACGGTGGACAACAAGTCCGTCGGCGGGCAGATGGGCGGCCTGCTGGAGTTCCGCGACGACGTACTGACGCCGGCCCAGGCCGAGCTGGGCCGGCTGGCCGTGGGCATGGCCCTGCAGTTCAACCAGGCCCACGCCGAAGGCATGGACCTGTACGGGGACATGGGCGGCGACTTCTTCAACCTGGGCGCACCCAAGACCACTGCCAATACCGGCAACCTCGGCAACGCCGCACTGAGCGCCAGCTACGGCGATACCACTGCCCTGGACGGCCAGGCGCTGCTGATCAAGTTCAACGGCAGCAGCTGGGAAGCCAGCCGCGCCGATACCGGCGTGGGCGTGGCGATGACCGGTTCCGGCACCGCCGCCGACCCGTTCGTGGTCAACGGTGTGCAGTTCGTGGTCAGCGGCAGCGCCGCAGCCAATGATCGCTTCCTGCTGCAACCTACCGCCGGGGCGATCAATGGCCTGGGCGTGGCTGTCACCGATCCGTCGCGCATTGCCGCTGCCAATCCGATCAAGGCAGCGGCCGATCTGACCAATACCGGCACCGGCGTACTGGGCAAGCTCGACGTCATCGACGGCGGCAATGCCGCCCTGCTCAACCCGGCCAGCATCGAGTTCATCGATGCCAACCAGTACACCGTCGATGGCGCCGGCCCGTTTAGTTACACCGCCGGGCAGACCATCACCGCCAATGGCTGGAGCGTGGTGCTGGATGGCAAGCCCGCCGCTGGCGACAGCTTCTCGGTGGGCAGAACCGCCGCCGGCTCCAGCGACAACGGCAACGCCACCCGCCTTGCCGCGGTGGAAGACGCCAAAGCTTTCAACGCCGGCACGGTGACCCTCAACGGTGCGCTTGGCAGCCTGACCACCCAGGTGGGCTCGGCAGCGCGTGCCGCTGACTATTCGCTGCAGGCGCAACAGGTCATCAACGACAACGCCAAGGCCAACCGCGATTCCATCTCCGGGGTGAACCTGGATGAGGAAGCGGCCGACATGTTGCGCCTGCAACAGGCCTACCAGGCAGCGTCGCAGCTGATTTCCACGGCCGACACCATGTTCCAGACAATCCTCAAGGCGGTGGGCTGATGAATCGCATCTCCAGCAACATGATGTATGACCAGTCGGTGGCGCTGATGCTGTCCAAGCAAAGCAAGCTCAACCATCTGGAGCAGCAGCTGTCCACCGGCAAGAAGATCGTCAGCGCCAAGGATGACCCGGTGGGCTCGGGCACGGCCGTTGGCATGGACCGCGTGCTGGCCGAGCTGGAAAAGCTGGGCAGCAACGCCAACACCGCGCAGAACCGTCTGGGCCTGCAGGAAAACGTACTGTCGCAGGCCGGCGAACTGCTGCAGCAGGTGTCCGACCTCACCGTGCAGGCCAACAACCCCGCGCTATCGAACGAAGACCGCAAGGGCGTGGCCAACGAGCTGAAAGCCATCAAGGATTCGCTACTGGCGCTGGCCAACACCACCGATGGCAGCGGCCGCTACCTGTTTGGCGGTGCTGCCGACGCCAATGCGCCCTTCACCGTCAGCAATGGCATTGTCAGCTACAACGGCGACCAGACCCAACGCCAGGTCGAAGTCGCCCCCGGCACCTTCATCAAGGATGCCCTGCCCGGCAGCGAGATCTTCATGCGCGTGCGCACCGGTGACGGCACCGTCGACGGCGCCGCCGCATCGGCCAATACCGGCCAGGCTGTGTTGACCGATATCAGCCGCGACGGCTCCGGCAGCTGGGATGGCAGCAGTTACAGCCTGCATTTCACCGCGGCCGATACCTATGAGGTGCGCGACGCCCGCAATGCGGTGATTGGCACCGGCACCTACGCGTCCGGCGAGGACATCACCTTCGAAGGCCTGCGTGTACGCATTGAAGGTACGCCGGCGGCAGGCGATACGTTCAATGCCGGCCAGGCCGGCACCCGCGACGTGTTCGCCACCATCGACCAGCTGGTGCAGACCCTGCAGATGGATACCTCCACCCAGGCCGGCCGCACCGCCCAGCAGAACGCCCTGCAAGGCAGCATCCGCGACGTGCGCCGTGCGTCGGAACTGATGATCGACGCGCGCGCCGCCGGTGGCGCACAACTTGCAGCGGCTGACGACGCGGCATCGTTGCGCGAAGCCAATACCGTCACCCTGAAAACCTCACTTTCGCAGATGCGTGACCTCAACTATGCCGATGCCATAGGGCAGTACAAGCTCGAAGGTGCGGCGCTGCAGGCGGCACAGACCATCTTCACCCAGATGCAGTCCATGTCGCTGTTCAACATGATCCGCTGATCAACATCGACGGCAGCGTCGCTGCCACATCTACAACGCAAGGCCCTGAGTACAACGGAGAAGCCCCATGGCACAGATCATCAACACCAACATCATGTCGCTGAACGCTCAGCGCAACCTCAATACCAGCGGCACCTCGTTGGCCACCACGATCCAGCGCCTGTCCTCCGGCCTGCGTATCAACAGCGCCAAGGATGATGCTGCTGGCCTGGCGATTTCCGAGCGTTTCACCACCCAGATCCGCGGCATGGACCAGGCCGCGCGCAATGCCAACGACGGCATCTCGCTGGCGCAGACCGCCGAAGGCGCGCTGGGTGAGATCAGCAACAACCTGCAGCGCATCCGCGAGCTGGCCGTGCAGTCGCGCAACGCCACCAATTCCGACTCCGACCGCGCCGCGCTGGACGCTGAAGTGCAGCTGCTGAAGGCCGAGATCCAACGCGTTGCCGAGCAGACCAACTTCAACGGCACCGCGCTGCTGGATGGCAGCTTCCAGAACCAGGCCTTCCAGGTGGGCGCAGACCAGGGCCAGGTGATCAACATCGCGCAGATCGCCAATGCCAACATCCAGGAACTGGGCAACTGGAACCGAGTGAACACCGCTGCTTCGCTGCCGTCTGTTGCGGCTACCGGTGGCGCGGATGCAGGTACGCCCAACACCGCGGCAGGTACGATCAGCAAGGCATCGTTCGCAACCCCTATCGGGTCGGCCGCGCCTTTCACCTATGACAGCTTCAACCTCAGCGTCAACGGCAAGACCGTATCGGTGGCGGGTGTGACCAACGGCACCACCGCAGCTGATGCGCAGGACAAGCTGCTGGCAAACATCGCTACCGCGATCAACAGCGACCCCTCCATCGGTGGCGCCACCGGTATCCAGGTGGATGCAACCAGTGGTGTCATCACCAACAACGGCGCAGCCGTCACCATTGGTGGCCCGGGCGCATCGGTGATCGGTGGGGCCGTGCCCGTGGCCAGTGCCACCGGCTTCGTCGCCGCCGACTTCGGCGCCGGCAGCTTCAAGATCACCGGCACCCAGGGCGAGGCCGTCATCAACTACCCGGCTGCCGGTGGCAGCGCACAACGTGCCAGTGACCTGGTCAAGGCCATCAACAACCAGAGCTACAACACCGGCGTCACCGCGTCGCTGGAAGACGGCAAGCTGGTGCTGTCCTCGGCTACCGGCAACATCGCTGTGTCCGCCACCGGTACGGGTGCGAACGCCAACGCCGACCTGCTGGCAGCCACCGGCCTGGCCGCCGGTGCGACCGGTGCGATTGGCGACACCCCGGCACCGGCAACCACGGTGGGTACCGCGTGGGTCACCGGTTCGCCGGAAACCGGCTTCGAGGATCTGGACATCACCACCTCCGAAGGCGCCGACAACGCACTCAATGCGATGGACGCCGCGCTGCAGGCCATCAACTCGGCACGCGCCGACCTGGGTGCGATCCAGAACCGCTTCACCTCCACCATCGCCAACCTGAACACCTCTTCGGAAAACCTGTCGGCCGCACGCAGCCGTATCCGCGATGCCGACTACGCCAAGGAAACCGCCGAGCTGACCCGCACGCAGATCCTGCAGCAGGCAGGCACGGCCATGCTGGCGCAGGCCAACCAGGTGCCGCAGAACGTGCTGAGCCTGTTGAAGTAACAGCGGCGAGGCTTGAGCGGGTTCGCGCCGCTCAAGCCTCCAAGCTACCCAGGTAGTGCCGAGCCATGCTCGGCAGCGGCTTTACCGGCATATCAGGCCCGTTTCACGGCCTGATATGCCGCAGGGTTTCGCAGCTTGCACAGCACTATCTGCCTATTCCGGCACTGCCGAAACCTGCCCGGCGCAGGCTCCACCGCCGTACCCTTTGCCGAGCATGGCTCGGCACTACAGACGCACAAGCCCCGGGAGACCGGGGCTTGTGCGTTCTGCATTCCTGCTTCTGGCCGGCTTGCACTTACGGCAGCCCTAAAGCTGTCCGCGGACCTGCCGTTATTGGTATCAGCAGCGGTGCTACGGCTCCTACACCCCGCCCCACTGCACCCAGTACCGGCCAGGTGATGTGCCGGACCAAACGCCAAACAGGAAGCCCGAATCATGGCACAAGTCATCAACACCAACATCATGTCGCTCAATGCTCAGCGCAATCTGAACACCAGCGGCTCCAGCCTGGCCACCTCGATCCAGCGCCTGTCTTCGGGCCTGCGCATCAACAGCGCCAAGGACGACGCCGCCGGCCTGGCGATCTCCGAGCGCTTCAGCACCCAGATCCGCGGCATGGACCAGGCTGCCCGCAATGCCAACGACGGCATTTCGATGGCGCAGACCGCCGAAGGCGCGCTGACCGAGATCGGCAACAACCTGCAGCGCATCCGCGAACTGGCCGTGCAGTCCCGCAACGCCACCAACTCCGATTCCGACCGTGAAGCGCTGAACGCCGAAGTGCAGCTGCTGAAGGCCGAAATCCAGCGCGTTGCCGAGCAGACCAACTTCAACGGCACCAAGCTGCTGGACGGCAGCTTCCAGGCACAGTCCTTCCAGATCGGCGCCGACCAGGGCCAGACCATCGACATCGCCCAGATCGCCAATGCCAACATCAAGGACCTGGGCAACTGGAACAAGGTGGATACTGCCGCCGCGGCATCTGCTGCGGCACCGACGGGCACCGTCACCGCTGGCGGTACTGGTGAGATCGATCTGACCAGCCTGGCCGTCGACGCCACCAATGGCGTGGCCGCCTTTGACATCGAAATCAACGGCGCCAAGGTGAACATCACCGCGACCGCTTTCGCCACCGACAACGCCACCACTCAGCAGGCTGTTGCCACCAAGGTTGCCGCCGCCATCAACGCCGCGACCGGTGGTTCGGAAGCTACGGCCACCGCTGGCAAGATTGCACTGGACAACAGCGCTGACGGCTCCAAGAGCCTGTCCGTGAAGGCTGCAGGCGGCCAGTTCACCAGCACCTCTGTTGCCGGTGAAACCGTCTCCTTCGACGCCGGCAGCTTCACTCTGAAGGGTGAAAAGGGCGACGTCACCATCAGCTTCGGCGCAGCTGGCAGCGCTGCGCAGCGCGCAAGCGACCTGGTCAAGGCGATCAACAACCAGAGCTACAACACGGGCGTCAGCGCCTCGCTCGACAAGAATGGCCAGCTGGCACTGTCGTCATCCCTGGGTGACTTCGAAATCGCCGGAACCGCCGCTGATGTGCTGAAGCAGACCGGCCTGACCACCGGCAAGACGGTGGATGGCAGCGGCGGCAGCGCATGGGCTGGCGGTGTCGCAGCCACCGGCTTCTCCGACCTGGACATCTCCACCACCGCTGGTGCCGACAACGCACTGAACGCCATGGACGCTGCCCTGAGCACCATCAACTCGGCCCGCGCCGACCTGGGCGCCGTGCAGAACCGTTTCACCTCGGTGGTGGCCAACCTGAACACCTCGTCGGAAAACATGTCCGCTGCCCGCAGCCGCATCAGCGACACCGACTACGCCAAGGAAACGGCCGAACTGACCCGCACGCAGATCCTGCAGCAGGCCGGTACCGCCATGCTGGCCCAGGCCAACCAGACCAGCCAGAACGTGCTGAGCCTGCTGCGCTGATCCAGTAACCGCTGACCGCATCACCCGGTGTCCGCACCGGGCTTGCCAGGCCCTGCCCTTGTGGCAGGGCCTGTCTGTTTCTGACGTTCGCACGCCCTCGCCTGCCCACACTGGCACGGCGCTTGCCTATGGATCAGGGATACCCGGCTAAAGCTTGAGCGCCGGGTGCCGATATCCGGGGAGCCAGCAAGGCTGTCCCTTTGCCGCAAGAGGAATCCACATGGCCACGTCTTCCCTGTCCGCCGTCGGCTCCGGCCTGGACATCCCCACCATCGTGTCGCAGCTGGTTGCCGCTGAACGCGCACCGGCAGCAAACCGCATCAACAACCAGGGGACCACCGCCACCGCCAAACTGTCGGCGCTGGGCAGCATCAAGAGCTCGCTCAGCAGCCTGCAGAGCGCAATGGAGGCCATGGGCAAGGCAGCGGATGTACGCGCCTACAAGACCTCCGTGCCGGAAAACAGTGGTTTCAGCGCCTCCATCGTCACCGATCCGTCCACCGGCAAGACCCTGGCTGCGGCAGGTACCTACAACATCGAGGTGATCAGCCTGGCGCAGCCGCAGAAGCTGAGCTCGGCCGCCTTCGATGCGGACGCCACGGTCGGCAGCGGCAAGCTGAGCATTGCCTGGGGCGAGGAATCCATCGACGTGGATATCGCCTCGGCCAGCAACCTGGCCAGCATCGCCGCGGCCATCAACAGCGCCGCCGGCGGCAAGGGCGTCAATGCCACGGTGATCACCGCCAACGATGGCCAGCACCTGGTATTGAATGCCGTCAATTCCGGCACCGAAGGTGCTTTGAAGGTCAGCACGACCGGCGGCGATGGTGGGTTGGCGGCGTTGACCTGGGACGGCAGCAGTGGCGGCATGAGCGAGATCGCTGCGGCCACCAACGCACACGTCAAGGTTGATGGCTTTGATCGCGAATCGTCCAGCAACTCGGTAAGCGACATCATTGCCGGCGTGACCCTGGATCTGACCAAGGCAGAGGCAGGTACCACCAAGACCTTGACCATCACCCAGGACAACGCGCCGCTGAAGACCACCGTGCAGGCCTTTGTCACCGCGTACAACGCCTCTGTGAGCCTGCTCAAGACGTCCAGCGCCTACAACGCCGATACCGATACCGCCTCGGTGCTGACCGGCGACTCGATGGTTCGCGGCTTGCAGCAACAGCTGCGCGGCCAGCTCAGCGCCAACATCATCGACCTCAAGGAACTGGGCCTGACCGTCAGCAAGGATGGCACCCTGGCGCTGGATGCCAGCACCTTCGACAAGGCCATGGCCAAGAATCCGGCAGCGGCCGAGAAGCTGGTGGGCAAGAGCGGCAAGCTCTACGAAGGCATGAACGGCATCCTCAAGAGCAACCTGGACAGCGGCACCGGTACCCTGGTGCAGCGCACCGATGCGCTGAACAAGGAAATCAAGAAGCTGGAAAAGCAACTGGATGACCTGGACGCGCGCATGGAAAAGGTCTCGGCGCGCTATACCGCGCAGTTCACCGCGATGGACACGCTGGTGTCGCAGATGCAGAGCACCAGCAACTACCTCGCCCAGCAGCTCACCGCGTCCAGCAGCTGATCTGCCCGACCTCAAGTTGCCGCCCCCTCGAGCCGATAGCCTAATCAGGCCATTGCAGTTCCATCGTCTGGCGCCCACGGCGCCGCGATCATCAGGAGATCCACCCCAATGTATGGTTCCAGCCGCCACTACGCCGAGCAGTATCGCCAGGTAGGTGTGTCCACCCGCGTGGTGGACGCCGACCCGCACAAGCTGGTGGCCTTGCTGCTGGAAGGCGCGAGCGAGCGCATCCGCCGCGCCGAGGCCTTCATGGCCCGTGGCGACCAGGCCACCAAGGGCAAGGCCATCGGCGAAGCCTGTGCCATCATCGGCCATCTCAATGGATCGCTGGACCATGCTGCAGGCGGCGATATCGCCGGCAACCTGGCCGCCCTTTACGAGTACATCGTGCAGCGCCTGACGGAAGCAAACCTCAACAATGATGCCGAGGCCCTGCAGGAGTCGCTGGCGCTGGTGGCAGAGATCGAGTCGGCCTGGAACGCGATCCCCGCCGGTCAACGCGCCTTCCCGGGCGCTGCGGGAGCGCGCTGATGCAGCAGGACCCTACCCTCCAGCTCCAGGCCCTGCACGACGATCTGGACCTGCTGAAGAACGCCATCGAAACCGAAGACCACGACACTGCCGAGCAGATCGTGGCCAGCCACGACCAGCGCCTGCGCCATTACATCCACACGCATGGTGTTGGCGCTGCCGCCGATACGTTGCAGGCGCTGCTGGCACAGCAACAGGCTGTGACCGTACGCATGCGCGAACTGCGCGACCAGGCCGCCGCGCAGCTGCGCAGCGAACGCCAATCCAACCGCGCTGCCAGCGCCTACGTACAGGCCGGGACGCTGGCATGAATGACGCCGTCGTCCATCCAGCCGAGGCCGCGCTGTTCGACGACGCCCTGAGCTGCTCCCTGCTGCTGCCGGCCCAGTTCCAGGTCGATGCCACGGTACAGCGCCCGGGCAGTTCCGAAATGCTGCTGCGCAGTGTGGCCCTGGTGGAGGATGCGCGCGGCAACGACGACGCTGATGAGCGCGGCGATGCCAGCCTGCAACTGCAGCGGCTCGAAGCGCGCCTGGACCTGACCCTGGTGCTGCTTGGCCGCCTGCTGCAGCAGTCCGCGCCACAGCTGCCCGCCACGCCGCTGCGCTGGTCCCGGCATGGCCTTCGCCTGCACCTTGCCAACGCCAGTGGCGCCGCCATTGGCAGCAAGGGCGTGGTACGGCTGCAGCCGGCCGAATGGTTGCCCGACAGCATCGAACTTCCTGTCGAAGTGCTGGCCGAAGCCAGCGACACCACCGGCAGCCTGTTGTGGCTTCGCCTGCACAACCCCAGCGAAGCGTTGTCCGCGGCCTTGGAGCGGCATCTGTTCCGCCTGCACCGCAAGCAGATAGCCGACAGTCGGCGGCCGCGATGAACACCCCCTACTTTTGGCCTGCTGGCGCGGCTGCGGCAGCTCGGCTAAGGTGCAGGCTCTTCTATTCAGCCAACTCCCTGTGCGCGTTCTGATCGTCGATGACCACACCCTGGTCCGGGCCGGCCTGACCCGCCTGCTGCAGACCTTTGACGGTGTCCATGTGGTCGCCGAGGCCAGCAATGCGGAACAGGCATTGGAGATGGCGCTGTTCCACGTGCCGGACCTGGTGCTGATGGACCTATCCCTGCCCGGCCGTAGCGGCCTGGAGGCACTTACCGACATCCGCATGCGCCTGCCGCATGCGCGCATCGTGGTGATGTCCATGCACGACGATACCGCCCATGTCCGCGATGCGCTGGACCGCGGTGCTGCTGGTTTCATCGTCAAGGACGCCGCACCTGCCGAGTTGGAACTGGCCATGCGCGCCGCCCACAACGGCCAGATTTTCCTCAGCCCGCATATCTCCGCCAAGATGCTGGCCCCGCTGATCGGCCGCGAGCGGCCAACCGGCGTTGCCGCGCTGTCGCCGCGACAGAAGGAAATCCTGCGCCGGCTCGGTGGTGGGCAGACCACCAAGGAAATTGCCGCCGAGCTGGGCATCAGCGTCAAAACCGTGGAAACCCACCGCGCCCGGATGATGGAAGCACTGGGCTGCCGGCGCGCCAACGACCTGCTGTTGCTGGCAGTGCGCCATGAAAACGACTTGAGCTGAGTATTTCGGCCCATCGGATTTGCTTGCCGTCACAAAAACGAATTTCCGGCACCCCGGGCACCTCGACGCAATAAAAACAGTGGGTTACCTGTTTTTTACGAAGCATTAGCGTCAGAAAATCGACGCAATGTAGGGGATCTACCTACAAACTGTAGGGCCGCAAATGACACCCCTCAGGGTGTCCCCTATTTTTACCCCGACAGCAGACACGCAAGATGCGTTCCATAACGCGCCCTTCACATGGCGCCTTGGGGAAACGCATGAAAGCCACTCTGTCCGCCCAACTGGGCCAACAGCTCCACCTCACGCCTGCCCTGCTGCAGTCCATCCGCCTGCTGCAGCTCAATGGCATGCAGTTGGAACTGGAAGTGCGTCAGGCATTGGAAAGCAATCCGCTGCTGGAGCTGCACGAAGAGCGCGAGGACAGCGTGGCCGACACCCCGGCCGAACAGGCACAGACCGATACCGCCGCGTTCGACGAACTGCCGGAAAGCTCGATGTGGGACGTGCACGGCGCCAGTTGGAACGGTGCCGACGAGGACCGCATGGCGCGCATCGCTGGCGGCGAGTCCAGCGATCCGCAGCTGCGGGTACTCAACACACTGGCGCTGGAACTGGACGATGCCGACCTGGCTGCGGCCGCATTCTGGCTGGAAAACTGCGACGATGCCGGCTACCTGCAGGCCCCCCTGGCGCAGCTGTCGCGCCTGGCCAGCGCCCGCCTGGACCGGACTGAAGCGGACCTTGAAGCCATCCGCCAGCGTCTGCTGCTTGGCGAACCGGCGGGCATGGCCGCCGTTGACCTTCGCGAATGCCTGCAGGCCCAGCTGCGCGCCCTGCCCGGCCGGGTACCTGCCCGCCATCTGGCAGCACGCCTGCTGGACAGCGACCTGTACCTGCTCGCCGAGCACGACTACGCCACACTGGCCAAGCAGCTGGACGCCGAGGTGGACGATGTCTGCGAAGCTTTCCGGCTGGTGTTGTCGCTGCGCCCGCGCCCGGCTGAAGCGCTGCTGCCGGAAGTCGATGCCAGCGTTATCCCCGATGTGGTCGCCTGGCACGCCGATGGCCAGTGGCGCGTTGCACTGAATCCTTCCACCACCCCGCGCCTGGGCATCAATGCCGGCTACGAGAAGGTGGTGGCCGAGAGCAGTGGCGAGAGCGCGCAGCCGCTGCGCGAGATGCTGCAGGAAGCCCGCTGGCTGACCCGCGGGCTGTCGATGCGCTACGACACCCTCATCCGCACCGCCCGCGTCATCGTCGAGCGTCAGGCCGCGTTCCTGGTCAAGGGCGAGGAAGCAATGGCTCCCCTTACCCTGAAGGAAGTGGCCGACAGCATCGGCATGCACGAGTCCACGGTCTCGCGCATCACCTCCGGCAAGTACCTGCAGACACCGCGCGGCACCTTCGAGCTGAAGCACTTCTTCGCCGTCCGGCTGGAAGGCGCAAGCGTCTCCGGGCAGGCGGTCAAGGCGATGGTCAAGCGCCTGATCGACGCCGAACCGGCCGGCCGGCCGCTGGCCGATGACGCCATCGCCGGCCTGCTCTCTCGGCAAGGTGTCAATATTGCCCGCCGAACCGTCGCAAAATATCGCGAACAGCTTGATATCGCCCCCGCCCGCGAACGTCGCCGGCAGGCTGCCAAGCCCCAGCTGGCCCGTGTGGGCTGAAACCAGGAATCGCCATGAACAAGCTCACCGTCCTGCTGGTCGACGACCACGAAGGCTTCATCAACGCCGCCATGCGCCACTTCCGCAAGGTCGACTGGCTGCAGGTGGTTGGCAGCGCTGCCAATGGCCTGGAAGCCATCGAGCGTTCGGAAGAACTGCGCCCGCAGGTGGTGTTGATGGACCTGGCGATGCCGGAAATGGGCGGCCTGCAGGCCACCCGCCTGATCAAGACCCAGGACGACGCCCCCTACATCGTCATTGCCAGCCACTTCGATGACTCCGAGCACCGTGAGCACGCGCTGCGCGCCGGTGCCGACAATTTCGTCAGCAAGCTGTCCTACATCCAGGAAGTCATGCCGATCCTGGAAGCGCTCAAGGAGCCCGGCCATGAGTGAGTCACGCATCCTGGTGATCGATGCCGACGGCGTCCGCGCCGAACGCACCCTCGCCCTGTTGGAGTTCATGGATTTCAATCCGCGGTGGGTCAGTGACGCGCAGGACATCGATACCAGCCGCCACCGCGGCAATGACTGGATGGCGATCGTAGTAGGCGCACTGGAAGACGCCGACCGCGCTGCTGGCTTCTTCGGCTGGCTGGCGGGTGCCTCGCTGCCACCGCCGATCCTGCTGGCCGAAGGCGACCCGCTGGCGTTCTCGCGCCACTACGGCCTGCACGAGGCCAACGTGTGGCCGCTGGAACAGCCGATGCGCCACCCCCAGGTCGAATCCCTGCTGCGCCGTGCCAGCCTCAAGCGTCTGGATGCCGAGCACCAGGCTGGCAGCACCGATGACAGCGGCCCCACCGGTCATAGCCCCGCGGTCACCGAACTGCGCCAGCTGATCGAACAGGTCGCCAATTTCGATACCACTGTCCTGGTGTTGGGTGAGTCCGGCACCGGCAAGGAGGTGGTGTCACGCGCCATCCACCAGCGCTCACCGCGCCGTGATGGGCCATTCGTGGCCATCAACTGCGGTGCCATTCCGCCGGACCTGCTGGAAAGCGAACTGTTCGGCCACGAAAAAGGTGCTTTCACCGGTGCGCTCAGCGCCCGCAAGGGCCGCTTCGAAATGGCGGAAGGCGGCACCCTGCTGCTGGACGAAATCGGCGACATGAGCCTGCCGATGCAGGTCAAGCTGCTGCGCGTACTGCAGGAGCGCAGCTTCGAGCGGGTCGGCGGCAACCAGACCATCCGCTGCAACGTGCGGGTCATCGCCGCAACCCATCGCAACCTGGAATCGCGCATCAGTGAAGGCAAGTTCCGCGAGGATCTGTTCTATCGCCTGAACGTGTTCCCGATCGACGTGCCGGCGCTGCGCGAGCGCACCACCGATATCCCCGCGCTGGTGGAAACCATCGCTGCCCAGTTGGCCCGCACCGGCCGCGGCGAAGTGCGCTTCACCAACGAGGCACTGCAGGCATTGGCCGGTTACGCCTGGCCGGGCAATGTGCGCGAGCTGACCAATCTGGTCGAACGCCTGGCGGTACTGCATCCGGGCGGCAACGTGCGGGTGCAGGACCTGCCCAGCCGCTACCGGGGTGACCAGACCATGGCCGCCACGCCCGTCACCGAGGAAGAGCGCCCCATGCTGCTGGGTCAGATCAGCGCACCGGCGCAGGCCAGTGCCGTGGCATCCAATGCTGGCGGCATCACCGCATTGGCCAGTCTGCCCAGCGAGGGTCTGGACCTGCGCGACCACATGGCCGGCATCGAGTTGACCCTGATCAACGAAGCACTGGAGCGTACCCACGGTGTGGTTGCCCATGCGGCCCAGTTGTTGGGTCTGCGCCGCACCACCCTGGTCGAGAAACTGCGCAAGTACGGCATCGAACGCGAACCGGCCGAAGCCACCGGTTGATCCGGCAGCAGGGCAACGGCAGGAGCGGCATGGCCGCCAGGCCGGCGACGCATCGGCAGGTGCAGATGCGTCGCCACACAGGCAGACCCTTGCCGGGCATGGCTCGGCACTACCCCGCGATGGCGCTTGGCGCGGCGTAATCCGGTAAGCGAGCACCGGCGCAAGCCTGGCGTCCGGCTCCAAGACACATCCATCGCAAGGCCCTTGCCGAGCATGGCTCGGCACTACACGGCACTCCTCTGCGCGCAGCGCACGCCGCGAAACACGATCGCAGCCATGACCGCGGACCTCACTCGGCTCCGGCTCGGGCGCATCAGGGCCAGACAGCACCCTCACTCTGCGGACCAATGCCCGCCTCTCGCCAAGCGCCAGGTTCTCGCGCTCAGCGGCAACTTCGTCCCGCCAGCTTCGCGCCTGCAAAACGCCATCCCGATTCACCACAAACCGTAGGCCGAACATGACAAGACAGATGCACGGCGCATCCGTCGTGACCTTGACCCATCGGCATGTCGATTTACCGGCGCGGTGTCGGCTTTCAGACAGGTCCGGCCTCTCCTGCGCCAGCAGATCCCTTCACATTCGTGGCACACCACTTGCAAGTGTGAAGACCGAAACGCCTGCTACCGGAACCCCACCCGATGTCCCACTCGATTACCTCCGTGCTTTCCCAGATCCGCAGCCTGCAGAGCCAGGTGGGCCAGGTAGCGCCCGCCGCCGATCTGCCCCGCAGCAACGCGATCCAGGGGTTGGCCGAAGGCAACGCCGTCAACGCACCGTCCTTCAGCCAGACCCTGGAAGGGGCTCTGAAAGGCGTCAATGAAGCACAGCAGAAATCTGGTCAGCTGGCCGCCGCGTTTGAACGCGGCGACGCCACTGCCGACCTGGCCAAGGTCATGGTCGCCTCCCAACAGTCCCAGCTGGCGTTCCGCGCCACCGTGGAAGTCCGCAACCGTCTCGTCCAGGCTTACCAGGACGTGATGAACATGCCGCTGTAAGGATAGATACGCATGGCATTCGCGCTGTCCAAAGAGTCGTTGAACTCCGAACAGGCCGGGGCCTGGTTCGACCGTCTGCAAAGCCTGCAGATCACCCGTCGGCTCGGCTTGATGGCGATGATCGCCGTGGCCGTTGCGGCTGGCCTGTTCGTGTTTTTCTGGGCACAGAAGACGCCGATGGTGCCGCTATATACCGGGCTGGACCAGAAGGCCACCGCCGAGGCCACCGACCTGCTGCGGGCAGCGCAGATTCCGTTTGCGCTGGACGCGGCCACCGGTGCCATCACCGTGCCGGAAAAGAACATCCACGACGCGCGGCTGAAGCTGGCCGGCTCCGGCCTGACCGACAGCGGCCGTCTGGGCTTTGAACTGATGGAACGCGATCCCGGCTTCGGCGTGAGCCAGTTCGTCGAGAACGCCCGCTACCAGCATGCGCTGGAAACCGAACTGGTACGCACCATCACCGCGTTGCGCCCGGTACGCGATGCACGCGTGCACCTTGCCATCCCCAAGCCAAGTGCCTTCACCCGCCAGCGTGACGTCGCCAGCGCCTCGGTGGTGCTGGAGCTGCGTGGTGGCCAACAGCTGGAGCGCAACCAGGTGGATGCCATCGTGCACATGGTCGCCTCCAGCATCCCCGACCTGGCCCCCGAGCGCGTCACCGTGGTCGACCAGAGCGGGCGCATGCTCACCATCGCCGATCCCAACAGTGATGCCGCACTCAATGCCGCACAGTTCGACCAAGTGCGACGCCTGGAAGGCTCCTACAACCAGCGCATCCGCGAGCTGCTGGAGCCGATGACCGGTGCTGGCCGCGTCAATCCGGAAGTCAGTGTCGACATGGACTTCTCGGTGGTGGAGGAAGCGCGCGAGATCTACAACGGCGAACCGCAGAAGGTACGCAGCGAGCAGATCAGCGAGAACAGCAGTAACGTGCCGGGCCCGCAGGGCGTACCCGGTGCGGCCAGCAACACCCCGCCGGGCCCTGCCGCTGCGCCGGCCACGGCGGCCACCCCCACCGAAACCTCAAAGAACGCTACCCGCAACTACGAGCTGGACCGTACCCTGCAGCACACCCGCCAGCCGGCCGGCCGCGTCAACCGCGTCTCGGTGGCGGTACTGGTCGACCACGTGCCGCGTGCCGGCGCCAACGGCAAAGTCAGCGACCAACCCCTGAGTGCGGCCGAACTGACCCGCGTCGAGGCACTGGTCAAGCAGGCGGTGGGTTTCACTGCCGAGCGCGGTGACACCGTCTCGGTGATGAATGCCCCGTTCGTGCGCGAGGCCGTGCCGGTGGAGGCCCCCAACTGGTGGGAGAACCCGCAGGTGCGTGACGCACTGCGCCTGGTACTGGGTGCGATCGTGGTGCTGGCGCTGTTGTTCGGTGTGCTGCGCCCTGCCCTTCGCCAGATTGCTGGTCCGCCGAAGGCCCTGCCCGGTGCGCTGGACGATCCGCTGCGCGCCAATGTCCAGGTGTTGGACGACGGCACTGAAATGCCGGCGCTGGCCGCCGATCGCCTGCAGTTGGACGGTGCCCCGACCCTGGCGCTGCCGGTGGATGCCTACGAGGAACGCCTGCGCATGGCCCGTGAAGCAGTCAAGACCGATTCCAAGCGCGTGGCCCAGGTAGTGAAGGGATGGGTGGCAAATGACTGAGGTGATTCCAATGACCGGCGTGCAGCGCGCTGCCGTGCTGCTGCTGTCGCTGGGCGAGGCTGACGCGGCCGAAGTGCTGCGCCACATGGAACCCAAGGAGGTGCAGAAGATCGGCATCGCCATGGCCACCCTCACCGACGTCACCCGCGAGCAGGTGCAGCAGGTGATGGACGAATTCGGCAACGAGCTGGGCAACAAGACCTCACTCAGCGTCGGCTCCGACGACTACATCCGCAACATGCTGGTGCAGGCACTGGGCAACGAGAAGGCCAGCAACCTGATCGACCGCATCCTGCTGGGCCGTAACACCACCGGCCTGGACGCGCTGAAATGGATGGACCCGCGGGCAGTGGCCGACCTGGTGCGCAACGAGCACCCGCAGATCATCGCCATCGTCATGGCCCACCTGGAAACCGACCAGGCCGCCGAGGCACTGAAGCTGCTGCCCGAACGTACCCGCGTCGATGTGCTGCTGCGTATCGCCACCCTGGACGGCATTCCACCCAATGCCCTGAACGAGCTCAACGAGATCATGGAGCGGCAGTTCGCCGGCAACCAGAACCTGAAGTCGTCCAATATTGGCGGCGTGCAGTGCGCGGCCAACATCCTCAACTTCATGGACGGCGGCCAGGACCAGACCATCCTGACCGAAATCGCCCGCATCGATGCCCCGCTGGGCAGCCGCATCCAGGACCTGATGTTCGTGTTCGACGACCTGGTGGACCTGGACGACCGCGAGATGCAGCTGGTGCTGCGTGAGGTTAGCGGCGAGCGCCTGGGGCTTGCCCTGCGCGGTGCCGACATCAAGGTACGCGACAAGATCACCCGCAACATGTCCCAGCGGGCGGCCGAGATCCTGCTGGAAGACATGGAGGCACGCGGACCGGTGCGCCTGTCCGACGTGGAAGGTGCGCAGCGTGAAATCCTGGCCATCGTCAAGCGCATGGCCGACGAAGGCACCATCACCATTGGCGGCGCCGCGGAGGCCATGCTGTGAGCAATGTCGTGCGCTGGCATGCACCGGATCTCAATGCCGCCGCGTTCGTGCCGGAGGCCGTGGAAGTGCCGGCCACGCCCATCGAAACCGTCACCGCCGAACCCGCTCCCCCGGCGGTGCTGCCGCCGACGCTGGAGGAAATCCAGGCCATCCGTGACGCCGCACAGGAAGAAGGCTTCCAGCAGGGCCATGCCGAGGGTTATGCCCAGGGCCAGGCTGAGGTGCGTCGCCTCACCGCGCAGATCGAAGGCATCCTGGACAATTTCAGCCGCCCGCTGCAGCGGCTGGAAAACGAAGTGGTTGGTGCATTGGGTGAATTGTCGGTGCGCATTGCCGGCTCCTTGCTGGCGCGCGCCTATCAGGCCGACCCTGCCCTGCTGGCCGAACTGGTCAATGAGGCACTGGACACAGTGGGCGGCGCCAAACGCGATGTCGAGGTGCGGCTGCACCCGGACGACATCGGCGCGATCCACACCCTGTTGAGCCTGCCCGAAGGCCAGCGGCTGGTACCCGATGCCAGCCTGAGCCGCGGCGATCTGCGCGTGCATGCCGAGGCGGTGCGCATTGATGGCACCCTTGATGCCCGCCTGCGTGCCGCGCTGGGTACCGTACTGCGCCGCGCCGGGGCAGCACAATGAGCGCAGCAGGCTCGCCCGCTCCGGCCGAATGGGCCGCCGCCCGCGACCTGCGCCTGGCCGCACGGCTGGATGCGATCGCACTGGATGCCAGCAATGGCCACGGACTCGTGCGCGAAGGCATCCTGCGCCGCGCCGTCGGCCTCACCCTGGAAGCCGTCGGTTGCGAAGCGCCGATGGGGGCCAGTTGCAAGGTCGAGATCATCGATGGTGGCTGGGTGGAGGCCGAAGTGGTCGGCTTTTCCGGCGACCGCACCTACCTGATGCCCAGCGCCGAACTGCATGGCCTGCTGCCCAATGCGCGGGTGGTGCCCTCCTACCGCCGGGGGGGCGTGGAGGTAGGTGAAGGCCTGTTGGGCCGGGTCATCGACTCCGATGGTGTGCCGCTGGATGGCAAGGGCCCGATCCGCGCAGAGGGCAACGTCGGCATGGCGGGTGTCGCCATCAATCCGCTGGCACGTGAACCCATCACCCAGCCACTGGACGTGGGCGTACGTGCCATCAATGCCCTGCTGCCGATCGGCCGTGGCCAGCGTGTTGGCCTGTTCGCCGGCTCGGGCGTGGGCAAATCCACCCTGCTGGGCATGATGACCCGCTACACCTCGGCCGACGTGATCGTGGTGGGGCTGATCGGTGAACGTGGCCGCGAAGTCCGCGATTTCGTCGAGACCACGCTGGGCGAGGAAGGACTGCGCCGTGCGGTGGTGGTGGCCAGTCCGGCCGACCGACCGCCGCTGGCACGCCTGCACGGCGCCTACCGCGCCACGGCCATCGCCGAGTGGTTCCGCGACCAGGGGCTGAACGTGCTACTGCTGATGGATTCGCTCACGCGTTTTGCGCAGGCACAACGCGAGATTGGCCTCTCGGTGGGCGAACCGCCAACCACCCGCGGCTACCCGCCGTCGGTATTCGCCAAGCTGCCGGCGCTGGTGGAACGCGCCGGCAACGGCGCCAAGGGCCGTGGTTCGATCACTGCCTTCTACACCGTGCTGACCGAAGGCGACGATCCGCAGGACCCGATCGCCGACGCCGCACGCGCCATCCTCGACGGCCACATCCTGCTCTCGCGCCGCGTCGCCGACAGCGGCCTGTACCCTGCCATCGACGTGGAATCCTCGGTCAGCCGCGTGGTCCAGGACATCGCCGACGATACCTGGCGTGCCCGTATCCGCAAGCTTAAACGGCTGGTATCGGCGTACTCGGCCAACCGCGACCTGATCGCCATTGGCGCCTACCAGCGCGGCAACGATCCGGTCACCGACGAGGCGCTGGAGCGTTGGCCGGAGATCATGGAATTCCTCGGTCAGGACGTACACAACGCCGCTGACCTGCACCACAGCCTCACCGCCCTGCAAGCCCTGGTAGACAGCGAGAAAACCGCATGAGCCCTTCCCGTCGCCTCGACCCGCTGCTGCGCCGTGCGCAGGACCGCGAAGACGAAGTTGCCAAGGCGCTGGCCGAACGCCAGCGCACGCTGGACATGCACCAGTCGCGTCTTTCCGAGCTGCGCCAATATGCCGACGAGTACGCCAACGCACAGCTGGCCACCACCAGCGCTGCGCAGCTGATGAACCGCCGCGCCTTCCTCGACCGGCTGGACAATGCCGTGCAGGCACAGAGCAAGACGGTGGACAGCAATCAGGAGCGCGTTGAAGCCGAACGCGCCCGCCTGTTGCTGGCCAGCCGTGACAAGGCCGTGCTGGAGCAGTTGGCCGCCAGCTATCGCGCCCAGGAAAAACAGGCCGCCGACCGCCGCGACCAGCGTGAGATGGACGATGTGGGTGCCCGCCGCGCCCGCCTGGCGCAGACCGCAGCCGACCCTGACGACCAGGGCGAATCGCGATGAACGTACTCGGTGCCGGCAGCATCGCCAACACGACCGAGACCAGCGCCTCGCCGCGTGCGACGGGCAATGACGGCGCGCGTGCCGACAAGCCGTTCGACAAGCTGCTGCAGGAACGCCCTGCAGTGGACAACCAGGCCCGGCAGGCAGGCCGCGACACGGATGGCACCCAGCTCGATGCCCCTGGCAGCGATGCCGAGGCTGCAGAAGAAAGCGCCCCCTCAGCCGCAGCAACGGAGCGGCCGAGTACCGACGACAGCGATGACAAACGCGGCGCCGATACCGATGCGCCGTGGCCACCGCCCGGTCTTGCGGTCCTGCTTGGCGTCCCGGCACCCGAACCTTCCGCGCGCAACGCCGCTGCGGCTACCAACCCGGCAGCCGGCATAGGCCAGGACAAGGCCACTCCCCTGGCCCTGGCGGCGCAGCCGCCGGTCGCGGCGGCTGGCACGACCGCCATGCCTGCGACGGAGGATGCCGCAGCGCCCCTGGTCACCGCACAGATCGCCGTCAAAACCATGACCGACGATACCGACGTCGATGCCCCTGCCCCTGCCAACTTTGCACAGCTGCTGCAGAACCAGCCACTGCAGGAGCTGCGCGCGCCGAGTGCGCTGACGGCGATCGAAGCGCCCACGCCAACCCCGGACCTGGACAGCGGCGATTTCGACGACGCCATCGGTGCACGCGTCGGCTGGCTGGCGGACCAGAAGATCGGCCATGCGCACATCCGTATCAGCCCCGATCACATGGGCCAGATCGAGGTGAAATTGCAGATGGACGGCGACCGCGTGCATGCCAGCTTCACTGCCGCCAATGCCGATGTGCGCCATGCGCTGGAAAGCAGCCTGCCGCGCCTGCGCGAAATGCTGGGCGAGCAAGGCATGCAGCTGGCGCATGCGGACGTAGGCCAGCAGCAGAACGAAAGCCCTGCACAGCATGCCCCCCGCGGCGACAGCAACGCGTCGACAGGCGGCAGCGCCGAGAGCCCGGATCTGACGGCCGGCCGCACCTTGCGCATGCGCGGGCTGCTCGACGCCTACGCCTGAGACCCGCGGGTAGCAGCGGCATAAGCCAGAAAGCCAACGGACTACCCGCCCACTTCCACGGCGGCAGCAGCCCCCGTTTCGCGGTTTCGGACGCACCGGCCCCGACGTGACGGAAAGCCGTCGGGGGCTTTCAGGCACACGGCTTGCATCTACAGGGGCAGCAATCCTGAGGAGCACCACGTGGCCGTTGCCGCAGACAAGTCCCGCAAAACCGAACCCGCCAAGGACGCGCCGGCCAAGCCGCGCCGTTCCCTGCTGGTGCCGGCCCTGATCGCCCTGTTCGCTGCGGCCGCCGCCGGTGGTGCGGTCTGGTATTTCACCCAGGGTCAGACCGCCGACCATGCGGCCGCTGCCAAGAAGCCGGCAACCCCGGCCCCGGCGCAGTACTTCGCGCTGGATCCGGCCTTCGTGGTCAACCTCAATGGCCCCATCGACGGCCCGCGCTACCTGCAGGTGGAAGTGCAGCTGATGACCCGCGATCCGCTGGCCCTGACGGCGTTGCAGACCCATGCCCCGGCCATCCGCGCGCGCTTGCTGATGCTTTTCTCGCAGGTGGAACCGGCGCAGATCGCAGACCGCCCCGGCAAGGAAAAGCTGCAGGCCAATGCCCTGGCCGAAGTGCAGAAGCTGATGAAGGCCGAAACCGGCAACAACAGCGCCGACCAACTGCTGTTCACCAGCTTCGTCACCCAGTAAGGCGGCCCGATGAGCATCAACGACCTGCTGTCACAGGACGAGATCGATGCCCTGCTGCATGGCGTGGATTCGGGCGCGGTCACCACCGACGAGCCCGGTCCCGCGCCCGGCGAAGCAAGGGCCTACGACTTCGCCAGCCAGGACCGCATCATCCGCGGCCGCATGCCAACCCTGGAGATGGTCAACGAACGTTTCGCACGGCTGTGGCGCATCGGTCTGTTCAACCTGATCCGGCGCTCGGCCGAGTTGTCGGTGCGCGGCATCGAGCTGATCAAGTTCGGTGACTACCTGCACTCGCTGTACGTCCCCACCAACCTCAACCTGATCCGCTTCAAGCCACTGCGTGGCACTGGCCTGATCGTGTTCGAGCCGACCCTGGTGTTTGCCATCGTCGACAACTTTTTCGGGGGTGATGGCCGATACCCCACCCGTATCGAAGGCCGGGAGTTCACTGCCACCGAGATGCGGGTCATCCAGCTGATGCTGAAGCAGACCTTTGCCGATATGCGCGAGGCCTGGGGCCCGGTGATGAACGTCGACTTCGACTACATCAACTCCGAGATCAACCCGCATTTCGCCAACATCGTCAGTCCGCGCGAGTACGTGGTGGTCAGCCGCTTCCACGTTGAGCTGGATGGCGGCGGTGGCGACATCCACATCACCCTGCCGTACTCGATGCTGGAGCCGATCCGCGAGCTGCTGGATGCCGGCATCCAGAGTGATCGCAACGACCGCGACGAAAGCTGGGCCACGATGCTGCGCGAGCAGCTGGACACCGCCGAGGTGGAACTGTCCAGCGTGCTGGCCAAGCGCCGCATGAGCCTGCGCGAGCTTACCCGCTTGAAAATCGGCGACATCCTGCCTATCGAGATGCCCAAGGAAGTGCCGTTGTGCGTCGAAGGCATACCGGTGTTCACCGGCGAGTTTGGCGTCGCCAACGAACGCAACGCAATCAAGATCACCGCCACCCATCCGCCGGGCCGGCGCCCCACCGTTCCCGTGATCCAGGACAACAGCAATGAATGACACCCAATCCCCTGACAACGGCAACGCCGCTACGCCGGCGCAGTTCGCCAACCTGCAGGCCGACGGCGCCAACACCACCGACCTGGACCTGGACGTCATTCTGGACGTTCCGGTAACCCTGTCGCTGGAAGTAGGCCGCGCCCGCCTGCCGATCCGTAACCTGCTGCAGCTCAACCAGGGCTCGGTGGTGGAACTGGAGCGTGGCGCTGGCGAATCGCTGGATGTATTCGTCAACGGCACCCTCATCGCGCATGGCGAGGTGGTGGTCATCAACGACCGCTTCGGCGTGCGCCTGACCGACGTGGTCAGCCCCAGCGAGCGTATCCGGAGACTGCGTTGATCGCACTGCTCGCCCATGCCGCACCTGCCGCCAAGGCGGCCGCGCCGGTGGGCCAGCATGCGGCCACCTCCCCGGGGTTGTTCGGTGCGTTCTTCACCTTGTTGCTGGTACTGGGCCTGATCATCGGCCTGGGCTGGCTGCTCAAGCGCATGCCCGGGGGTGCGTTCCGTCCTGCCGAGGGCCTGAAAATCGTCGCCAGCCTCAATATCGGCGCCAAGGAGCGCGTGGTGGTGGTCGACGTCAATGGTCAGCAGCTGTTGCTGGGTGTGACCGCCGGCGGCATCAGCAACCTGCACCAGCTGCCCGAACCGCTGCCGCAAACGCCGCCCGCGGCACTTCCCCATCTCAAACAACTTCCGAATTTCGCGCAGTTGCTTCAACAGAAGCTGCGCAAGGACGCCTGACCATGCTGGCCCATCGCTTCAACCCCCGTCTTTGTTGGCAGCTGCTGGTACTGGTAGCCGTGTTCGCCCTGCCGCTGTTTGCCTGGGCCGCACCGGCCGCACCGCAGCTGCCAGCGCTGCCGGACGTCAACGTGGGCAAGATCGGCAACCAGCCGGTGAGCCTGCCGTTGCAGACCCTGCTGTTGATGACGGCAATCACCTTGTTGCCGTCGATGCTGCTGGTGCTTACCGCCTTCACCCGCATCATCATCGTGCTGGGCCTGCTGCGCCAGGCGATGGGCACAGGACAGACGCCCTCCAACCAGATCCTGCTGGGCCTGGCCCTGTTCCTGACCGCGATGATCATGATGCCGGTGTGGGACAAAGCCTGGTCCACCGGCATGGCCCCCTATCTGGACGGCCAGATCGATTTCCAGACGGCGTGGACGTTGACGACCGAGCCATTGCGGGCCTTCATGCTGGCGCAGGTACGAGAAACAGACTTGATGACATTCGCCGGTCTGGCCGGACACGGCGCCTATGCCAGCCCCGATGCCATCCCGTTCCCGGTACTGGTGGCCTCGTTCGTCACCAGCGAGTTGAAGACCGCCTTCGAGATCGGCTTCCTGATCTTCATCCCCTTCGTCATCATCGACCTGGTGGTCTCCAGCGTGCTGATGTCGATGGGCATGATGATGCTCTCGCCCATGCTGGTCTCGGCACCGTTCAAGATCCTGCTGTTCGTGCTGGTCGATGGCTGGGTGCTGGTGGTGGGCACCCTGGCGGCGAGCTTCAACGCGGTGTGATACCGCCGCTGGCGGCAGGCGCTGCGTCAGCATTGCAGCCATCAGCGTCTCCGCCAAGGCGTCAAAAGCGATCTGCCGGCAATTATGCCGCCTGTCGGAAGCAACTCCATCTGGCGGCCAGGCGATTGCCTGCAAGGTTCTGATCCGGGACTGCGCTGCGGCCTACTTCAGGCGGTCAGCGCCGCGACTATGGTGCCGCCGGATCATCTCGTCCAGGTACAGATCCAGAGCGGCCTGCGCATCAGCGGCGACCTCCTTGTTCTTCAGCGCCCAGCGCAGGCGTTCCATCAATACCGAATCACGACACTCGGCCACGCTTTCGTTGTCGCGCTGGCGGCTCATGCGGTAGCGGCGCGCGCGTTCGGCAGGCGTCAGCGCGGTGTCATAGAGCTTGGGCCGTCCCCTGCCACGTTTTGGAGCGGGCGTGGTGGGCTGGGTCGTGTCGTCGTCGTGTTGCACTGCTTCGTACCGGCGGTTTTCAGCGCCTGATACTAATGTAATGCGTCACGAATTGAACGCGTTGCCGTCGCGGACACCCCAAGGGAAATGCCCTTGCCCTTGGCAAGGCGTGAACCGACAGACCACCTGCGTTGCACTGCGTACCGTTGAAGCTCGAACGCGGTCTTCCACGGCTGCCCTCCCCTCGGTACGACGGCATCGCATGGGCGGCTGCCGAACTCCAGCGAGCAACGCCGGTGATTGGCATCAAGCATCCCGACATACGCAGATTGTTGATCGGCTTTGCGCGGCTTTCAAAGCCGCGCCGCAAGCAGTTCCTGAACGCCCTCAACCGTTTCATGTACGCCTCGCCACAGCGCCAGCGCTTGTGGCTGCAGGAGTGGGATGCTGCCGCCGGTACGGTGACAGCGCGTACCGCGGACACCAACACGGACGCGCGCAAGGACAAGGATCCGGATGTATCGGCCCGCGGCGCTCAGGATTCTTCGGACTGAACCGGTGAGACCGCCACCGGCGCGGATGATCCCACCAGGCCGTTCTCCATCGCGTAGCGCAGCAGGTCCACATCGCGCTCGATGGAGAGTTTTTCCATGGCCTTGGCTTTCTGCGAGCTGATGGTCTTCTTGCTGCGATGCAGGCGCTCGGCGATTTCGTTGACGGTCAAGCCGGATGCATACAGACGCACGACTTCCGATTCGCGCTGGCTCAGCACGCCCTCCGCATTGCGGCTACGTACGTTCCAATCAATGCTGCGTATGACCGTGTCCACTGTCGGCGAGTAGTACTTGCCCTGTCTGTGCGCCGCATGGATGGCCGGACCAAGGTGGGCAACGGCATCGGACTTGCTGACGATGCTCGTCACCCCACTGCTGACCAGGGTGTGCAGTACCGCCGGGTTGTCCAGCATCGTAAGCACCACCAGTTGGATGTGCGGGTAACGCCGTCGCATCAGGCCAAACAGCGCAATGCCATCCCCATGCTCACCTGCCGGCATGGCGTAATCGGACACCACCACATCGCAGGGCGTGGTGGCCAGCAACCGCATCAGTTCAGTGGAATCGGCCGCAGTGGCAAGGAGCCTGATTCCGTTCAGGTGCGCCAACTCATGGCGCACACCGGCGATCATGCCTGGATGGTCATCAGCCACCACCACCCGGATCTCGAGACCGTTCATCCCACCTGCCCCGCACGAAGTCATTGCCTGAACGTGATGCTACCCCGTCCGGCTTGACGACGGCGGCAGCCCCGCAACTCGCTGGCGTGTCTGGAGGCAAAAAACTGAAGCGTTCAGATCAACGCCCCCCCTTCCGCACTGTTGCCCAGCACCCTGGGCACTCAGCAGGCATGGTGGGCGCAGTAATCCAGGTAGGCATCGCGTGACATCGGCTTGGCGTGCAGATAACCCTGGCTCACCTGGCAGCCCAGCGCCCGCACCATCTCCAGATCGGCCGCGTCTTCGACGCCCTCAGCCACCACCGTGGTCACCAACTGCTTGCCCATGGCCACGATGCTGGCCAGCACGCTACGCACATGTGCGTGGGTGCGTGCCTGGGCAATCATCCCGCGTTCGATCTTCAGTTCACTGAAAGGTACCTGCAGCAACCGCTCCAGCGAGGAGCTACCCGAGCCGAAGTCATCGATCGCGCAGGAAAAGCCGCGCAGACGTAACTGGGTGACCGCACCTACCAACGCCTGGTTGCAACGCTTGCCCCCATCTTCGGTGATCTCAATGACCAGCCGCGCTGGATCCACCCCCGCCGCAATGGCACGGTCGGCCACGCTTTGCGCCCAATGCACGGAGTCGGCCACCACGGCCGGCACATTGACCGCGATCTGCCGGCTGCCCGGGCCGCCGTCTGTGGCAAGGCATTCGAAGGCACTGGCCAGCATGTAGTCGGTCAGCGCCTCCAGCAGCCCGTGTTCGGAGAACGCCTCCAGAAAGGCTGCCGGTGTCAGCACGGAACCGTCGGGGTGGTGCCAGCGCGCCAGCAGCTCCGCACCGCGCAAAGCCCCACTCTGGATGCTGTGCTGCGGCTGGAAATATGGCGCGATCTGCTGCAGTCGCAGTGCGTCCCTGAGTTCTTCCGTACTGAATTCCATGGCGCCTTTGTCTTCGTTGATTACCGGTGCGTGGATGGAACGCGGACCAAACGCCAGCTCCTGAAGGATGGCCTTCAGCTGCGGCAGCTCCATTGGCCTGCGCACCGCTGCCACCACATCAACCCCGCGGCCGCCGGCATAGCTGGCTGCGGCCTGCAGCACCCGGCTGGAGCGTGCACTGGTCAGTACCACCGCCGCGCTGGAGCCGCGGTCGGCGAGAATGTCGATCAACTGCAGGCCGGTGCTCTGCGGCAGGTCCAGATCCAGCACCATCAGGTCCCACTCGCGTCGGCGAAGTGCCGCTATCGCCGCAACGCCATCGTCGGCAACCCGGACCTTGTCCACACCATTGCGCCCCAGCTTCTTGCTGACCGGGGCCGAATGCAGCGCATTGCCTTCCACCACAAGAGCGGAACGGACCAGGCTGGCTGGGTGAAGCTCGGTGTGCAGGGGGACGAAAACGTTCATGGGAGGGCTCCGGATGGGCGGGGTGCTCTGCGTGCCGTTGTTGACGGGAGCCATCTTTCCAGTCCGGGCGGAGCTGCCATATCAGCCAAGTCCTAAAAATCGGGATCAAGCACGTACACGGCCCTGCGGCATCCCCCTATGATGAACGGGCGTTCAGCTGAGAGTCCCCGTGATGCCTGCCGAACCTCCCCACTCCCCACCTCCTGCCAGCGACCGCATGCTCGGCCTGCTCAACCGCAATCAGCGGCGCATGCTGCTGATTGGTGGCGTGCTGACCACCTTGATCCTGTTGGCGACCACCGCCGTCATCGTCCACTCGCAGGTCAAGGACTATCTGGGCGAGCGCTATGCAGACCACGTAGTGCGCCGTACCGCGTTGCAGTCCGCCTTTGCCGTACGCGAGGGCGCCATGCGCATCAGCATCAAGCAGGAGGAATACGCGTGGGCGTCGCAAGCCGCGCCGGACCCGCGCCTGCTGCAGCAGTTCCGCGAACAGGGCGGCCGTATCACCCTGCAGCGCACCCCAAACTTCCCGCCGGTGCTGGTGCGTGCCGACCTGAGCGACGACAAGCCCGTGTCCAGCTTCGCGCCTTACCTGCGCCTGGCGGACGAGGTGAGCTACCAGACCGGTGCCTATACCCAGGCGCTGCTGGCATCGGGCTATTTCTTTTCGCCGGAGCATGACTTCCTGGGCATAGGCCCGCTCACGCCAGCCATGCAGGCGCGGCTGGGCAATGGCGGCGCGGCACAACTCATCGCGCGGCTGAGCACCGGCCTGCCATCTGCAGACACGGAGCCACCTGCCGATACACCGGTATGGCTGCCTCCGGCCCAGGACGCGCTGGCAGGCACTGCAACCATCCGCGTGTTGCAGGTCGCGCGCCATCAAGGGCGGCCGTTCGCTACCTTCGTCGCCGCTTATCCGCTGGATGTCTTCAGCCAGCAGCTGCAGCCGTCAGCTACCGGGCGAATGTCACAGTTGCTGGCCGGTGATGACACCCCACTGATCCAGATCGACAACGATGACACCCTACCGCAGATGGCAGCTGCGATTGCAGCGGCCCCAGCTTCCACCGGCACCGGTTTTCATCAGCATGCCGGCATCTTCGTTGCCCGCGACGTCATCAACAGCTCCGGCTGGCAATACGTGTTCGCCTTCGGCTGGCCAGCGATCCTGGCAGACCTGTGGCCGCGCCTGGCCAGCTACATCGCCGCGATGCTGCTGGCCATTTCCTTCACCTGGGGCGTGCTGCTGTGGGTGGACAGGAAAATCTTCAAGCCTGCATTGCAGCGCTCGCAACGCATCATGGAAAGCGAGGGACTCAACCGCACCATGGTGGCAACGGCCCCTTTCGGCCTGGCCTTGATCGCATGCGACAGCGGCGAGGTGATCCTGCAGAACGCTGTCATGGGCAGGTATGCGGCACGTATCCCGGTTGATCAGCCGCCCCTGCACCGCCGTCTGCTGGCCCTCACGCCGCCGCCCGGCAACAGCCAACCCGCCGAATGCGAGCTGATCGTCACCCAACGCGATGACGCCGCCTGCACTTTGTTTGCCAGCGTTGTGCGCAGTCGCTACCAGGGCCAGCCAGTGGCGCTATGCAACTTCACCGATATCAGCCTGCGCAAACAGGTGGAGCAGGAACTGGAAGCTGCCCACGATGCCGCAACCGCCGCCAATGCCGCGAAGTCTTCCTTCCTGGCAATGATGAGCCATGAGATCCGCACCCCGCTCAATGCCATCCTTGGCAACCTGGAGTTGCTGAGCCGCAGCACTCTGCCTGCCGCAGAACTGGCACAGCTGCATACGGTGAGCCAATCCTCCAATGCGTTGCTCACCATCATCAATGACGTGCTCGACTTCTCCAAGATCGAAAGCGGGCAAATGACGCTGGAGCACATCGCGTTCGACCCCCGTGCACTTGCTCGCCAGGCCGTGGCGATGTTCCAGCCGGTGGCCAGCGAGAAAGGCCTCACGCTGGAACTGAGCATGGATGATGGGTTGCCGCCGGCCTATCTGGGCGATCCCAACCGGATAAGGCAGGTGCTCTACAACCTGCTCAGCAATGCCATCAAGTTCACCGAACATGGCGATGTGCTGTTGGAGCTGTATCTGCAGGACGACAGCCTGCCCGGCTCCCCCCTGTTGATTGGGGTCAGCGACACCGGCATAGGCATGAGCGCCGTACAGCAACAGGCGCTGTTCCAGACCTTCAGCCAGGCCGATGCCTCCATCCCGCGCCGCTACGGTGGCACCGGATTGGGGCTGGCCCTGTGCAAGCGACTGACGGAACTGATGAACGGTGGCATCCGCGTGATCAGTGCCCCCGGACAGGGCAGCACGTTTCTGGTCACGCTACCCTTGCCCATTGCACAGGCAGCAGCGTTGGCGGGCCCTGGAGGGGCTGGCGGCGGGCCTACCGGGCCCGCACCGGTAAACATACTCGTGGTGGATGACCAGTTGGCCAACCGCGAACTGCTGCGCCTGCAGCTACAGGCACTGGGTTGCAGTTCGGACCAGGCTGCAGATGGCGCAGGTGCGCTGGTGCTGTTTGCACAACGCCGCCACGACCTGGTGATGACCGACCTGAGCATGCCAGGGATGGACGGCTATGCCCTGGCCCGCGCATTGCGCGAGCAGGGCTCGGCCGTGCCCATCGTCGCGATCACCGCGCATGCCTCCGATGCAGAGCGCAACCGTTGTGCTGCTGCCGGCATCGATGCAGTGCTCACCAAACCCATCCTGCTGGATGCGTTGTGCGCAATGATCCAGCGACATGGCCAACGTTCCGACAGGAGCGCCGCGCTTGCCACGGCAGCGAGCATCGCCCAAGGCCCCCTGCCCGCATCGGTACATGCTGCACTGCTGGCAGGCCTGGATGCGGCGCTTGCCGACATCCGTGCGTCGCTTCGGAATCACAGCGCTGAGACGCTGGACGATTCAGGGGCCAGCACCCGGATTGCCGGGCAGTTGCACCTGCTGCGTGGCTCATTTGCATTGGTTCACGAAACGGCCTGTGCCGACGCCTGCATGCAGATGGAGCAGCAGATGGACAAGGCCCCCTTTGCGGTGGATGACCTCGCACCGCTGTTGGATGCGTTCGAGCACATGGCCCGCGAGGCACTTCGCCAGCGCGCCCCGACCCCGCCCGCTGCGGATGATGCACCGGCAGCTGTCGATAGCCCTCAGCGGCAGACCTGATGCACCCGGTTGTCCCAATAGCTGGACAGCGCGAAGCTGCGCTTCAGCCCCGCAGCCGCATAGGCCTTTGCGCGTCCCTGGCGCTCGCGTTCACAGGGGCTCAAGGTCTGCCGCGGGCCGCTGCGACGGCGCGCCTTGCCGACCGTGCGCGCTTGCCGTCGATAGGAGCGCTCCAACTCGGCCTGTATCTGCAGCAAGCGGCGTTCAAGCAAGGGATCATCCGCCTGCGGCACCGCATCCCAGCGCGCCAGCTCAGGCCCCTCGCAAGCGGCCGATTGATAGACCGGCCCGGCAGGACCGGCAGGACCGGCACACTTGAACACGTGTTGCGCCTGGGTGCTCGGCATGCCCACGGTAAACATCACACCCACGATCAACAGCACGCCACTACCCTTCACCATGCGCATTGCGCTCAGCGCCTCGCCGTAGCTGGAGTCGCCTCCCAGGTTGCGCGATAGCAGCGCTCGCATCAGTCGGTCGAACGACTGCCGGCACTCAGATACTGGATGGAGACTCGGTAGGCGACGGCCTCGGACCGCAGCGAGAGATGTGAAGATTTTTTTTCACAAATTACTTGCGGGAAAAAAGAAGGCCCGCTATTATTTCTTTCTCGGCAACAACGCAACAACGGGGCCATAGCTCAGCTGGGAGAGCGCCTGCATGGCATGCAGGAGGTCAGCGGTTCGATCCCGCTTGGCTCCACCAAATCCGGACATTAGGCCGTCTGGATTGCCGAACAACTTGATGAAGTATACGCGTCCCCATCGTCTAGAGGCCTAGGACATCACCCTTTCACGGTGGCGACCGGGGTTCGAATCCCCGTGGGGACGCCATTCATCTGGTTTTACCAGTTCCAGTACACCGGATCTGTTTGTTGGAAAAGCGCCTACCAGAGCCGCCACGCAGGAAGAAATCAACCTCTTGCGTTCCAACAAAAGTTCGCTATAATGGCGGGCTCGCAGTAACAACGTGGGGCCATAGCTCAGCTGGGAGAGCGCCTGCATGGCATGCAGGAGGTCAGCGGTTCGATCCCGCTTGGCTCCACCAATTCAGACATTAGGCCGTCTGAATCTACAATTTGAGATTTGAAGAATACGCGTCCCCATCGTCTAGAGGCCTAGGACATCACCCTTTCACGGTGGCGACCGGGGTTCGAATCCCCGTGGGGACGCCATTTTTAAAAAGCTCTGGGAAACCAGGGCTTTTTTCTTGCCTGTTCTCCGGCGCCGACAACAATGGCCGACTCCATGGCATACAGCAAGGGTATCCGCCTGGCTCCTGGCGGCCGGCCATCCAGGAGGCCTGCACAATGCCACGCCATTAACCACGATCCCGCACGGATCTATCGGCTCGCCGCATCTGCTCCCTCCGATAAAAGAAAACCCCGGCTTGCGCCAGGGTTTATTTCTTTGACACCGGACGCAATCAGTCCACAAGCCGAAGCAGGCGACGCAACTCATCCTTCGCAGCCTTGGCTTCGGCCAACGTATCGTAGGTCAGCTTCAACTGGCCCACCTGTTCGGCGACCAAGGTCATCCGCACGCGACCATCGCCAGCCTCGGTGATGGCCGAGACGGTGATGATCTTGCGCGGATTGATAAGCATGTTCTGGTACTCAAACACTGGTAATTCTTCGCTCCCCTGAAGGTGTCAAAAAATTAGCACATGCATCAAAACGCGATAAAGCAGAACGCACCCTATGTGTGACAGGCTGCGCTGACTGGGCAAGAAAATACAGTGCCGCGCGCAACCCATCACGTGCAGCACTGCAAAGCGCATGATCCAGCTGTTGTGCCGATGACATCACTACGCTCGTCCGCACAAAACCCCCTGCACCCGCCTCGTTGGCAAGAAGGTTTCGAGCGAATGCGGATTCAACGCGCTTAACGCGCATCCTGCGCCGGATACACGGCGCCTGACTGCGAAGGCCAGATGATGTCGGACAAGTCATAGCCGCGCGCCCGTGCGATTTCCAGCCACTCCATCGCATCGTCCCTGCGCATGCTGCCCTGCCGATGCAGCAGCCACAGATACTTGCGCTGCGGGTCACCCACCAGCGCCGTCTGGTAATCACCGTCCACCTTGATGATCCAGTAGTCGCCCTTGGTGAAGGGAATCCATTGCAGCCCCTGCGGCAGGAAGCTGACCTCGAGTTTGGCATTGGTTTCATCCACCACCTTGGCGGTGCCCTCGGATTGCTCCAGCTTGCCCTCGGCATTGATGCAGGAGTTCAACACCCGCACCGATCCATCCTCGTTCAAGGAATATTCCGCAGTGATGTCGCGCGCATTGGCATCTTCGTGCCGCATGGGCTTGCGCGCAATCTCGAACCACAACCCCAAGTAGCGGTCGAGTTCAACATGGGGAGCGGTCAATAGTTCTTCGGTCATGGCATCCTCCTGCAGGTCTGGTCACCATCAGAACGCAGGGCCGGCTAATGAAGGGTGAAAAGCGGATGCAGGAATCTTCACGTCGCCAAGGGCCTGCTGAAGCCATTGCTTGCCGCACTGCCTCACCCGCATGAAGGTCACGAAGCGCGGTCGCAACCCAACGCATCAGGCCGGGACAAATCCGCCCCTGCACCATTCCGGAATCAGCCGAAGCATCGCTGCAACGCGACGGCAAAGCCCGATCGCAGGCAAAGAAAAAGGCACCGAAGTGCCTGTTTTCTTCCTGGTGCCGAAGGTGGGACTCGAACCCACACGCTTTTAAGGGCGGCGGATTTTGAATCCGCTGCGTCTACCGATTCCGCCACTTCGGCTGGCAAGGCGGCGAGTATAGCGGAGCTTTGTTCAGTTGGGCAGGGGTCACGGCCAATTTTTTCTGTAATGCCGATTTCCACCGGGGCTATACTCTCGCCAACGGAAATGGGGACGATCAATGGCATCGTTACAGGGAGCGCGCGCGCTCATCGTCGAGAACGACGAGCTCAACGCCATGCTGCTGCAGCTGCAGCTCGAGGCAGAGGGCCTTTGCGTGGTCGGTGTTGCCTGCAATGTCGCCGAGGCGCTGCAGCTGCTGGATGAAATGCAACCACAGCTGGCATTTCTGGATTACTGGTTGTCACATACCGAGACCAGCACGCCTGTCGCCGAACGGTTGCAGCAGCGCGGCATCCCCTTCCTGGTCGCTACCGGCATGGACACCTCGCAGCTGCCGCCGGTATTCGACGCTGGCATCAAGCTGGCCAAGCCCTATACCGGGGCCGACCTGAGCCAGGCACTGGCCCACTCGCTGGCCATCAGCTGACAGCTGTCCGTCGCCCAGCCAGAGGCCCCGCCATGCAGGGCCTCAACGCTACGCCTGTACTCAGCCGCCCTTCCGGGCCCGCGCAAAGGCTTCTGCCAGGGCATTGTTGGCAGGTGCAGCCGATTGCGCCGAGCGCGGGGTGGGATTGCTGGGGCGGCCGCCGCCATTGGCCTGGCGCGGTTGTCCGCGCTGCCCGCTGCCGTCGCGGCGCGGTGAGGCGCCCTGCCCTGCACCGTGCTCCGGTTTCTTCGCTACCGGCGCATCTTCCAGCCGCCGGGTCAGGGCGATGCGCTTGCGTGCAACATCCACTTCCAGCACTTTCACCTTGACGATGTCGCCCGCCTTGACCACGTCACGCGGGTCCTTGACGTAGCTGTCGGACAGCGCCGAGATGTGCACCAGGCCATCCTGGTGCACGCCGATATCGACAAAGGCGCCAAACGCAGCGACGTTGCTGACCACACCTTCCAGGATCATGCCTTCACGCAGGTCCTTGATGTCTTCCACACCGTCGGCGAAACGTGCTGCCTTGAACTCCGGGCGTGGGTCACGGCCAGGCTTTTCCAGCTCCTTCAGGATGTCACGCACGGTCGGCACGCCAAACGTGGCGTCGGTGAACTGTTCCGGCTTCAACCCACGCAGGAAGCTGCCGTCACCGAGCACCGCCTTGATCGGGCGCGCGGCGGCAGCCACGATGCGCTCGACCACCGGGTAGGCCTCCGGGTGCACCGCCGACGCATCCAGCGGCTCGTCGCCGTCGGCGATGCGCAGGAAGCCGGCGCATTGCTCGAAGGTCTTCTCACCCAGTCGCGGCACTTTCAGCAGCTCCTTGCGGCGCTTGAACGGGCCGTTTTCGTCCCGGTGACGGACGATGTTCTCGGCCACCGTGGAGGACAGACCCGACACGCGCGACAGCAGCGCCGCCGAGGCGGTATTGACGTACACCCCCACGGCGTTGACGCAGTCTTCCACGCGCGCATCTAGCGCCTTGGCCAAGCGGAACTGGTCCACGTCGTGCTGGTACTGGCCCACACCGATGGCCTTGGGTTCAATCTTTACCAGTTCGGCCAGCGGATCCTGCAGGCGCCGGGCGATGGACACCGCACCACGCAGCGAGACGTCCAGGCCCGGGAACTCCCTGGCAGCGAATTCCGACGCCGAGTACACCGATGCACCGGCCTCGCTGACCACCACCTTCTGCAAGCGGGGGTTGTTGCTGGCCTTGATCACCTCGCCCGCCAGCTTGTCGGTCTCGCGGCTGGCGGTGCCGTTGCCGATCGCGATCAACTCCACATTGTGCCTGCTGCACAACTGCTTGATCGTCTGCAGCGACTGCTCCCACTGCCGCCTGGGTTCGTGCGGATAGATGGTATCCGTGGCCAGCAACTTGCCGGTGGCATCGACCACGGCAATCTTGCAGCCGGTGCGGATGCCGGGATCCATACCGAGCACGGCCTTGGGGCCGGCCGGTGCGGCCAGCAACAGGTCCTTGAGGTTGTCGCCGAACACGCCGATCGCCTCGGCCTCGGCCTTCTCGCGGGCCTGGTTGAACAGGTCCAGCAGCAGATGCATGTGCAGCTTGGCGCGCCAGGTCAGGCGGCAGGCATCCAGCAACCAGCGGTCAGCCGGGCGCCCCTGGTCGGCGATGCCGGCATTGCGGGCAACACGGCCCTCGGCATACTGGTGACCCGCCTCGGCCTCTTTGCCCGGGTCCAGTTCGAGGAACAGGATTTCCTCGCGGCGTGCGCGAAACAGCGCCAGCAGGCGGTGCGAGGGAATGCGCGCCAGCGACTCGGCATGGTCGAAGTAATCTCGGTACTTGGCGCCCTCGGACTCCTTGCCCTCGGCCACGCGTGCACGGATCACGCCTTGCTCGGCCAACCACTGGCGCAGCTCGCCAACCAGCGCGGCGTCTTCGCCCCAACGCTCCATCAGGATGGCGCGCGCGCCCTCCAGCGCTGCCTTGCTGTCCGCAACGCCCTTGTCGGCACCAACAAAACCGGCAGCAAAGGCCTGCGGATCCAGCCGGGGATCGGCCAGCAGCCCATCGGCCAAGGGCTCCAGCCCGGCTTCACGGGCAATCTGCGCCTTGGTCCGGCGCTTGGGTTTGTACGGCATGTACAGGTCTTCCAGGCGGCTCTTGGTATCTGCCGCAAGGATGTCCTCGCGCAACGCATCACTGAGCTTGCCCTGCTCCTGGATGCTGGCCAGCACGGCCTTGCGCCTGTCCTCCAGCTCCCGCAGGTAGGTCAGGCGCACTTCCAGGTTGCGCAGTTGGGTGTCATCGAGCCCGCCGGTGACTTCCTTGCGGTAGCGCGCGATGAACGGGACGCTGGCACCTTCGTCAAGCAACGCGATGGCGGCCTTAGCCTGGGCGGCCTGGGCGCCGATCTCGTTGGCGATGGTCTGCGCGATCTGCTGCGCGAGCTTGATGTCTTGCATTGCCGGGTGCGGAAACCACGTTCTGGGGAATCTGCATTCTGGCAACGCTGGCGCCGCGACGGAAGCTTGACAATCCATTGCACCGGGCATGCAGCCCGGCACGGAAGGTACAGGTTCAGGCCAGGTGCTGGCTCAGCCGCTGGCAGGCAATGTCATCGCGCAGGTCTTCCAGCACCATCACGCGCATCCGGCCGCGGCCGGTGACGTTCATCATCCGCTCCACATAGAACTCCGGACCGTATTCGGTGTCCGCGCGGGTCTTGCTGAAACCATAGGGCACCACGCCCTTGTCGCCATCCTTGCTGCCACCGATATAAAGAACAATTGCCATGGTGGTTGGTACTCCTGTTGGATCTATAACGCCGCCACACTACGCGGGCCTGCGTTAGAAGGATGTACACAAAAGGTTTTCACTCCATGACCAAGGCGTTGCCGACTGAAGACAGGTTCAGCCAACGCCGGGAAACCAGCCCCTGCCCTGTAGTGCATAGCGGTCGGCTGCACGCTCGAAGGGATTGCGCACACTCACCCCGCCACTGAGCAGATACACCGGCAGGAACAGGGGCCCCAACACCATGTACTGGTACACATGCGCGCGCTCATGATCCCCCAGACGCACGCGTGGATGCTGGCATCGCCCTGCACGGTGTTCGTAGGTCATGCACAGCCCATCCAGGTCGGCCCCGGTATGCAGGATCACCATGCCCAGGGTGATGGCGCCGCCAGGCCCCCATGGCCAATGCCGAAATACAAGCGCGCATTCGCGGCGACTCCAGTAAGCCTGCGCCCCGGCCAGGCACCCAGCCAGGCCAGCCATTACGCCGATCAGGGTATTGGGCAGGGTCCATACACCGCCCACGGCCTGCAACACGTGCTTGCCCCACTCCGGCAGTACCTCGTTCATTCCCGCGCCTGATGCCCCGTTTCGCGCAATTGCCGCAGCTGGGCGAGAAACCAGGTTGCGGCATCCTGTTCCGCGCTGCCGGGACAAGCCACCCGGTAGGCCTTGCCACTGATGCTGCTGCGGCTGGCCGCACGCTCGATGAACTGCTCGCTGCTGTCGACCAGATCGCGTTTGAGCAGGTAGTCGTACTTGCGCTGCAGGTGGCTGCGCGCCTGCGCCGGATCGTGCCAGCTGCCGTTGCGTTGGAAGCGGCAACCAGAACGTTCCAGCGCCTGCATGAGGCCGCTGATTTCGCGTTGGGTAGCGGCACTTGGCGCCGCCTGCACCGTAGCGCTGGTGGCAGCAAGCAACAACGCAACCAACAATGAATGTTTATGCATCAGCGGTTCCTGCTCAGCCACTGGTGGATTGCCGACGGCACCTCGCGCTGCGCGCGGCCTGAAACATAGATGCCGATATGGCCACCCCGGAATCCCAGTTCGGTGTAATCGCTGCTGCCTACCCGGCCCGCCATCGCCCGCGACGCGGCTGGCGGCACCAGGTGATCCTGCTCGGCATAGATGTTCAGCACCGGCATGCGCACGGCCTGCAGGTCCACCGCCTCCTCGCCGATACGGATGCTGCCGTGCATCAGGCCGTTGCCCTGGTAGAACTGTTTGACGAACTCACGGAACGCCTCGCCTGCCAGGTCCGGCGAGTCGAAGATCCATTTTTCCATGCGCAGGAAATCTTCCAGCGCCTGCTTGTCGTCCAGAATGTCCATCAGCCCCACGTACTTCTGTACGTTCAAGCGAAACGGCTTGAGCATGAGGTAGCTGGCGTTCATCAGGTCGGCCGGGATATTGCCCAGCGTGTCGACGAACAGGTCCACGTCCACCTGCCGCGCCCAGTGCGAGAGCATGTTGTCAGGCGTCTGGAAATCCACCGGCGTGACCATGGTGATCAGCGACCGCACCTTGTGCGGGCGCAGCGCGCTGTAGCACAGCGAGAACACCCCGCCCTGGCAGATGCCCAGCAGGTTGATGGCTTGATCGTCATGCTGCGCACGCAGGTGGTCCACCGCGCCGTCGATGTAGCGCAGCAGGTAGTCCTCCAGCGTGAGGTAACGCTCGGACCGATCCGGGTAGCCCCAGTCCAGCACATAGACGTCCTGGCCCAGGGCCAGCAGCTTCTGCACCAGAGAACGGCCATCCTGCAGGTCGACCATATAGGGCCGGTTGACCAGCGCATAGACGATCAGCAGCGGCGGTTGGCCGTTGCCAGGGTGCTCGCTGACAAAGCGGTACAGCTTGACCTTGCCATCGCTCCATACTTCCTGGCGCTCGGTGACGCCGTAATTGACGTCCTCCACCCCCGGCAGCAGCTTCAGCCCCTCAACCAGTTTGCGCTGCCACTGCAGTGTTTCCTGCAGCAGGTCGTCATTGCCAAACCCCAGCGGCCCCTTCATGCCCGGCCTCCACGGCGCGCTGCTGCAGGTTTGCTGCGGGCCTGCGCCTTGCTGGCGGGCGCAGCGTTCCGGGTTGCAGCCGGCGGGTTGATGGAACGGGCGTTCTTGTTGGCGCTGGCCTTTTTGACCACCGACTTCTTGACGGCCGGTTTCTTGCCTGCGGTTTTGTTTCCGGCCACCTTCTTCGCGGCGGTCTTTCTTGCCGCAGGTTTGCCGGAAGTTGCCTTGCCAGTTGCCGCACGCGCCGCTTTTGCCGGCGCTGGCGACGCTGCAGTCTGATCCTCGGCGCGCGGCTGCTCAGCGCCGGCGACCATCTGCCCCATGCGCGCGACCAGACGCCGCAGCTGCCGCTCCAGCTCGGTGATGCGACGGTGGGCGGCGTCCATCTCGCTGCGGGTGGGCACGCCCATCGCTTCGCAGGCGCGCTCCAGCTCGCCCTGGCTGGCCGCACGTAGGCGCATCTGCGCATTTGCCAGCTCGCCATAGATCCGCTGGAAGTCCTCGGACAGCGCCATCTGCGCATAGGCCTCCTCGGCCGCATCGATCCACAGATCGAACATGGCGCGGGCGCTGGTCAGCTGACCTCCGGGCACCTCATGCTCGCCCAGTTTGGCCTCGAAACGCTTGAATGCATCGTCCAGCACCGTGCGGATCGCATCCACGTAGTGCTCGGCACGGGCCTGGTAGTCCTGCTGCATCTTCAGCAATGTCTGCCAGCGCGCCTGGTGCTCGCGTGCGGGGCCGAAGGCGGGTGCATCCAGCCAGTCACTGCCCCCCAGGCCCGTTTGCACCGCGCGCGCGAATTCACGCACCCAGGGTTGATCGTTGAGTGCGCTGCCACCGCGCGCAGCGCCCAGCATCCAGTGCAGCAGCGCATCGCCCTGCCCCTGCGTGGCTTCGCGCCAGGCACCGGCCACTTCCGCGGCACTGGTATCGCGCCCGGCAAAACGGGCGGCCACCGCCTGCATCGTGCTCAACCAATCACCGGCCTGATGCTGGAAACGCGCTCCCAGCTCCTGCACCTCGGGCGGGGTATCGGTGGTCACCAGCCGGGTCCACTGCGCGATGCTCTCGCGCCAAGGGAAAGCGGCAACGTCCTGCCCCCCCATGGACTGTGCCAAGGCGTCCCAGTAGCCACGCATCTGCGCTTCAAACGGGTTGTTGTCGTTGTTGCCCGGTGCCGCCATCGTCTGCCTCTCCCAGTACGCGCCGATGATAGCAACGCGGGCGGGAATGCAGCGTCAGGGCTTGGGAATGCGCAGGGTCTTGCTGATCATCAGCGAACCGGACAGTGCAAACAGCAGGACCAGCGGATGCAGCTGCCACGGACCCAGCTGCCAACTGCCGCCCCACAGCGCCGGGCCGATGGCCTGGAAGTGCGCGGCCAACGCCAGCACCACCACCAGCGCCAGGCTGGTCGGGATGGGCGTGCCCTCGAAGTACGGCACCTTGTCCGACTCGCCGGCAATCTCCTCGGCGGTGACGTTGTAGCGCGCCAGCCGGCTGACACCGCAGCAGACGAAGTAACTCAGCACCAGCCAGTCCCAGCCCCCCTGCATGCCGCAGGCATAGGCCAGGGCGGCCGGCGCCACACCGAAGGAGATGATGTCGGCCAGCGAATCCAGCTCGCGCCCCAGCGTGGAGGAGGACTGGCGCCAGCGCGCCACCCGCCCGTCCAGGGCATCGAAGATGAAAGCCAGCGGAATCAAGGCCATGCCGAACAACAGGAAACCCCGCTGGCCGTCCTGCAGGAAGCGCATCGCCGCGAACACCGCGCCGGTGCCGCAGAACGCGTTGCCGAGGGTGAACCAGTCCGCAAGCTGGAATTCGCGGAGCATCGAGAAATGGCGTTTCATATCGGGTCTTTGGGCCTTGTTGCGCGCAGCCTAGCGCGATTGGAGTGAATGCGCCCTGCGCAGGCACCGCTGCGACCTAGACGCGGGAGTAACTCCACGACTGCATGCGGCCGTCGCGGTAAGGCATCACGCCATGGAACGGACGTGGGTCAGCATCAAACACCAGCGGCAGGAAGTGGCGGTCGCCCTCCCACAGCGGCAAGGATTCCAGCTGGTCTACCGGCACCCATTCCAGCGTGCCTTCCGGGTTCGATTCCAGCGGGGTGCCGGTGTAGTCGTCGATGATGAAGATGAAGGCGAACCAATCCTCGCCGTTCTTGCCGAACCCCGGCCAGCTGATGGTGCCGCGCAGGCGGGTGGTGCCGCATTCCACACCAGCTTCTTCGCGGATCTCGCGGTGCATGCAGGCCAGGATGTCCTCGTCGGCCTCCATCTTGCCGCCCAGGCCGTTGTACTTGCCCAGGTGGATGTCGCCGGGGCGGGTGTTGCGATGGATCATCAATGCCTTGCTGCCATCGGGGGACAGTACGTAGCCAAGCGTGGCCATGATCGGGGTATACGGCATCAGCAGCGACAACCAGAAACCTTGGGGCCTGCAAGTATGACCGATCCGGCCAGCGACTCAGTCCGTGGCAGCGCCCGGACTGCGCAACTGCAGCACGGTCGCCGATGTGCGCTGCAGCGTGGCCACGCCGTGGCCGCGCTCGGCCAGGTAGGCCATCCATTTGCCCAGGAAGGTGTTCATGCGCATGCGATGGCTGATCAGCGCGTCGGCCGGCGGGTACATGCCCACCACGTCCTGCCAGCGCCGCCCCACGTAGCAATGCGTGGTTTCGGCTTGGCGCGCATCGCGGTACAGGCGCACATAGGCCGACGGATCGGGTTCACCGGTCAAGGGATCGCACAGATCGTAGGTGAGCCGCAGCTCGACGGTGTACCGATGGCATTCGATCACGTCCAGGCGCAGGTCAAGACCATCGCCGATGCTGGACACGTAGTGGCCTTGTTGCAGGCGGTCAGGTGCGAACAGCCGCATCAGGTGCACATAGTTTTCCGCATACAGCCCCATCAGCCAGCTGAGCCGGCTCAGCCGTGGGATGCGATCGATGCGGGAAAGTGCCTGTGCCATGGGCTGATCCTACACGACGAACAGGCACCCGCCGCATCGGCCGACGCGGCACCACGGCCTGCCGGACGGAGGCCTGGACAGGCCGCGCCGAGCGCGCAACGTCATTGGCCCGGCGTGGCGGCCCGGGCACCCTGCCCGCCTGCGCGTCAGAACATTTCGCGCTGCAGCCCCAACGTACCCAGTACCTTGCTGGAAATCTCCTCGATCGAGGTGTGGGTGGTGCTGAGGGTAGGAATGCGCTCCATGCGGAACATGGTCTCGGCCGCGGCCACCTCGCGTTTGCAGGTCTCCAGGCTGGCATAGCGCGAATTGGGGCGGCGCTCCTGGCGGATCTGCTGCAGCCGCTCCGGGTCGATGGTCAGACCGAACAGCTTGTTGCGGTACGCGCGCAGCCGTGGCGGCAGGCGATCCTGCTCCAGGTCTTCCTCGGTCAACGGGTAGTTGGCGGCGCGGATGCCGTAGTGCAACGCCAGGTAGATGCAGGTCGGGGTCTTGCCGGCACGCGACACGGCCACCAGCACCACATCGGCCTCGTCGTAGTTCACCGCGATGCCATCGTCATGGCTGAGCGCGAAATTCATCGCATTGATACGGCGATGGTAGGTATCGAAGTCGACCATGCCGTGCGCCTGGCCCACCTTGGAATGCCGGGCAGCGCTGAGCTCCTGTTCCAATGGCCCGATGAACGGGGCGAAGACATCCAGCACCAGCGCCCCGCTCTCTTCCAGAATCAGGCCCAGGCTGGAATCCACGCAGGAACTGACCACGATCGGACGCACCTGGTAGCGCTCCCCGGCCGCCCGTATACGCGCCGCCGCCTCATGGGCCTTGTCGGCATCGTCAACGAACGACATGCGATCTGTAACGAAACTGAAGCCATTGAACTGGGTTAGCAGGCTGTGACCCACGGTCTCGGCGGTAATGCCGGTACCATCGGAAACATAGAAAACCGGCCGGATTGCCGTCATGGGATCCCCTTCAAAAGTGTGTTCCTGACCAGGGGTCAGGACGATGACCAGCGCCTGTCCCGGAAAAGACAAGCACAAGACAAAGTATTGTCACAAGCTTGTGCGGCTTCGGTGTGCACTGCATCATATTGGCTTCTTCCTACGGACGTGGCCATCCCAAGCCCGCCTCGGGCGATGGCCTCAACGGAGCATCGCGCTTGAACGAGAATATCCTGTGGTTGCATGAGCTGCGCTTGGCCGACCTGGCCCGCGTAGGTGGCAAGAACTCCTCGCTCGGGGAGATGATCGGCAATCTTGCCGGTCTGGGGGTGTCCGTCCCCGGTGGTTATGCCACCACCTCCGAGGCGTTCAAGGACTTCATCGCCCATAACGACCTGTCCAAGCGCATTTTCGACAAGCTGGCCACGCTGGACGTGGAAGATGTCACTGCCCTGACCGCTGCCGGCAAGGAAATCCGTGGCTGGGTGATCGACGCCCCGCTGCAGCCGCAGCTGGACAAGGACATCCGCGATGCCTATGCCAAGCTGAGCGCGGAGAACGGCGGCGGCGACATCGCCGTGGCCGTGCGCTCCTCGGCTACCGCCGAAGATCTGCCGGATGCCTCGTTTGCCGGCCAGCAGGAAACCTTCCTCAACGTCACCGGTGCCGACGATGTCGTGCACAAGGTCAAGGAAGTGTTTGCCTCGCTGTATAACGACCGTGCCATCGCCTACCGCGTGCACCACGGCTTCAAGCATGAAGACGTGTTCCTGTCCGCCGGCGTGCAGCTGATGGTGCGCTCGGGCGTGGGTTCGTCGGGCGTGCTGTTCACCCTGGACACCGAGTCCGGCTTCCGCGACGTGGTGTTTGTCACCTCCTCGGTCGGCCTGGGCGAAATGGTCGTGCAGGGCGCGGTCAACCCGGACGAGTTCTACGTCTACAAGCCCAGCCTGCATGCCGGCAAGCCGGCGATCCTGCGCCGTTCGCTGGGCTCCAAGGCCATCCGCATGGTCTATTCGGACGTCCCGGGCGAGCGCGTCAAGATCGAGGACACTCCGGTCGAGGTGCGTAACACCTTCTCGATCAGCGATGAGGACGTGCAGGAACTGTCCAAGCAGGCGCTGGTCATCGAAAAGCATTACGGCCGCCCGATGGACATCGAGTGGGCCAAGGACGGCGTCAGCGGCAAGCTGTTCATCGTCCAGGCACGCCCGGAAACGGTAAAGTCGCGCGCCAAGGCCACCCAGATCGAGCGCTACGCGCTGCAGGGCAAGGGCGAAGTGATCGCCGAAGGCCGTGCCGTCGGCGCCAAGATTGGTGCGGGCGTGGCACGCGTGGTCAAGTCGCTGGACGACATGAACCGTGTGCAGCCGGGCGACGTACTGATCGCCGACATGACCGACCCCGATTGGGAGCCGGTGATGAAGCGTGCCTCGGCCATCGTCACCAACCGGGGCGGGCGTACCTGCCACGCCGCCATCATCGCCCGTGAGCTGGGCGTGCCGGCCGTGGTCGGCTCGGGCAATGCGACCCAGGTGATCCAGGACGGCCAGGAAGTGACCGTCAGCTGCGCCGAAGGCGACACCGGCTTCATCTACGCCGGCAAGCTGGATTTCGAGCGCAGCACCACCGATCTGGGCAACATGCCGCCGGCACCGTTGAAGATCATGATGAACGTGGCCAACCCGGAACGTGCCTTCGACTTCGGCCAGCTGCCGAACGCCGGCATCGGCCTGGCCCGCCTGGAAATGATCATCGCCAGCCACATCGGCATCCACCCGAATGCGCTGCTGGAATACGACCGCCAGGACGCCGCCACCAAGAAGAAGATCGACGAGAAGATCGCCGGCTACAAGGATCCGGTGAGCTTCTACGTGGACCGCCTGGCCGAAGGCATCGCCACACTCACCGCCTCGGTCGCACCGAACCCGGTGATCGTGCGCCTGTCGGACTTCAAGTCCAACGAGTACGCCAACCTGATCGGCGGCAGCAACTACGAGCCGCACGAAGAGAACCCGATGATCGGCTTCCGCGGCGCCAGCCGTTACGTCGACCCGAGCTTCTCCAAGGCCTTCGCACTGGAATGCCAGGCCGTGTTGCGCGTGCGCAACGAAATGGGCCTGGAGAACCTGTGGGTGATGATCCCGTTCGTGCGCACCCTGGAAGAAGGCCGCAAGGTGGTGGACGTACTCGCCGCCAATGGGCTGAAGCAGGGCGAGAACGGCCTGAAGATCATCATGATGTGCGAGGTGCCGTCCAACGCACTGCTTGCCGATGAGTTCCTGGACATCTTCGACGGCTTCTCGATCGGCTCCAACGACCTGACCCAGCTGACCCTGGGCCTGGACCGCGATTCCTCGATCGTCGCGCACCTGTTCGACGAACGTAACCTGGCGGTGAAGAAGCTGCTGTCGATGGCGATCAAGACGGCCCGCACCAAGGGCAAGTACGTCGGCATCTGCGGCCAGGGCCCGTCCGATCACCCGGACCTGGCCGAATGGCTGATGCAGGAAGGCATCGAGTCGGTGTCGCTGAACCCGGACACCGTGGTCGACACCTGGCTGCGCCTGGCCAAGCTGAAGGCGTCCGCCTGAGCCAAGACCGCTTGAATGCCTGAAGCAGAAAGCCCCGCAAAGCGGGGCTTTCTGCTTTCCGGAATCCGAGCATGGCTACCCAGCTCATCAGCGCCGGAGCTCTCGGTTCAGAAGGCATCTGGCTGCCCACCGCTCACTGCTGAAGAAGAAGATCGGCGGGAGGAGCGTAGACGCTGTTCAAACCACCGCAGACAGCGCTTCACCAATACGGGGATAGTCCACCAGGCCCTTTGCGCCACCACCAAAGAACGTAGTGCCGTCAGCCGCGCTCAATGCCACCCCGTGCTGCAATCGCGCTGGCAGGTCCGGATTGGCGATGAACGGCCGCCCGAACCCGATCAGGTCGGCCCATCCGGCTCCGAGAGCTTCCTCCGCGCGCGCAAGGTCGTACTTGCCCGCATAGATCAAGGTGCCGGAATAGATCATCCGCAAGGCCTGCTTGAAGGCCACTGGCATCTCCGGCGCGTCCTCCCAATCCGCCTCGGCAATGTGCAGATAGGCCACGCCGAGCCGTTCCAGCACCTGAGCCGCCGCCAGATAGGTTGCCTGCGGCGTATCGTCCACCGCGCCCTGCAGCGTGGTCAGCGGCGCCAGCCGCACCCCGACCCGCCCCGCACCAATCTCGGCGACAACCGCCTCCACCACCTCGCGCAGGAACCGCAACCGGTTCTGCAGCGAACCGCCGTAGGCATCGGTGCGCAGGTTGGCCCGCGAGTCAATGAACTGGTTGATCAGGTAGCCATTGGCGCCGTGCAGTTCGACGCCGTCGAAGCCTGCCTCCATCGCATTGCGCGCCGCTCGCGCATAGTCGGCGACCACGGCGGGTATCTCGTCGACGTCCAGAGCGCGTGGCAGGGAGTGCTGCACCATCTCACCCACGCCCTGCTCCGGTCCGGCACCCAGCGGATCGACGAACACCTTGACGCCTTCGGCCAGCAGGGCCGAGGACGAAACCGGCGCGGCACCACCCGGCTGCAGCGCCACGTGCGAGATCCGGCCCACATGCCACAACTGGGCAAACATCCGCCCGCCCGCCGCATGCACGGCATTGGTCACACCGTGCCACCCGGCGATCTGCGCCTGGCTGTGAATACCCGGTGTCCACGCATAGCCCTGGCCTTGCGGACTGATCTGGGTGCCCTCGCTGACGATCAGCCCGGCACTTGCGCGCTGGGCGTAGTAGCGCGCCATCAAGGGCGTGGCCACGTTGCCTGCAGCTGCCCGCGAGCGCGTCATCGGCGGCATCACGATGCGGTTGGGCAACTCCAGCGCGCCCATTCGATACGGGGTGAACAACATGGTCAATCCTTGCGTGGGGGATGGGAAACGGCGCCTTCACGGATGCCAGGCCTCAACAGGGCATCCAGATCCACCGCCTCGGCGATTGCGCGGTTGCCGGCATCACTGGGATGCAGGTGGTCGCCGGAGTCGAAACGTGGCAGCAAACGTGAAGGGTCGCGTGGATCACGCAGCGCCAGGTCCGCATCGATGACGGCATCAAACGCATCGGAACGGCGCATCCAGTCATTCAGTGCAAGCCGCAGGGCATCCTTCTGCGGCTGGTAGTAGTCCGACAACGGTGTATCCGGCAACGCCCCGTTGAACGGCGTCAGCGTCACCCCGATCACGCGGATGCCTTGTCGATGAGCCTGGCGGATCAGCTGCAGGTAGCCCGCCTGCAGCGCGGCAAGCGTGGGCATGGCGTGATCACGTGCAAACGCAGTACCCGGCCAGGCGATGTCATTGATGCCCACCATCACCACCACGGTGCGCACGCCCGGTTGCCCCAGCGCATCGCGTTGCAGGCGCGCCAGAACGGACTCGCCCATGCCATCACTGAGCAGGCGGCCGCCTGAAATGCCGCCATTGATCACGCCAACGCCATGCTCAGCCAGGCGCTCGGCCAGCGCATCGGGCCAGCGACTGTCGGCATTGAGGCTGGCTGTAGCGCCGTCGGTGATGGAGTCGCCGATCACCGCAATGCTGTGTGCCGGTGCGCCGGTATCCACCTCGATGCCGCTCAACAGCAGGCGGGCGGTCGTGAGCTGGTCCGCTGCGTCATCACGGGCCAATACAGCCGCCGACGTCTGATCTCCCGCAACGATCCAACTGTTCTCGCGACCATCCCAATGGAAGGTCTGCACAGGTGCCGGGCCGGGCAGATGGATGCTGACCGTCACCCGTGCCAAGGCCGCCACGGGCAGCGTGATCGCATCACTTACCAAGGGCGCCCCTGCGGCCAAGGTCGCCGTCGGCAAGCCGGCAAACAGCACCTGACGGGTTGTGCCCGGCACCAGCGCATCGCCCTCACCCGCCAGCGCCACGGTCACCCGCCCCAGCTGCAGGGGCTGCGTGCCGTAAGCATTGGAAAACAGCAGCCGCAAACGTCGGCCACCTGCGCTGAGGCGCGCCACCTGCCGCACCGTCTGATCCTGCAACACGGGCGGCACATTGCTCGGGAACAGAAAGCCGTCATCCCACATAGCCTGCGGCGCCGCGGTCCAACTGCTCGTCCAGTGCAGGCTGGAAGGTGCTTCAGCGACTTCGGCGGCCGCAACCACGCCCATCCCCGCCATCAGGGTCGAGGCAACAACAGGCAGAATTGAATTCATCTGTACGGGACAAGCAGGAAAGGAAACGCATCTTCGACCGCCCATCAGCCTTGCACTAGATGCTGCCAAGGGAAAAGATTGTTGAATTCAAATCAACAAAATCACAACGGCGGCTCTGGCGTCCCGACGAGACACCCCATTGCAGTCACCCGGCCAGACGTCCGTTGATCCGGGTGTAGGCCAGGTGCACGGCCTGCTCGCCATACTTGCGTTCCAGCCGGCGCACGATGAAGTGCCCGCGGGCCATGTCCTGGTAGTAATCAGTGAACATGGTATTGAGCGTGGCACCGGTTGCCGCGCCGATGATGGGCACTGCCTGCGCGGCGAACTTCTCGGTCACCACCACGCCAAACCGTGCGGCCACTTTCTCCACCACCTTGGCCAGCAGTTTGCCCGCCTCCTTGGGCGCCACCCCCAGGGTGAGGTCACGCCCGGTGATCACCCGGCCGGCCAGTTCGGCTGACAGGTGGCGCATGACATCGGTGGTGAAACCACGCGCCAGGTAGTAGCCGGTATCACTGGCATCGTCGCTGGAGGAGTTACCGCCCAATGCGAAGACTTCCAGACAGGCCTGGCGGGTGCTCAGTTCGGCCAGGTCAAAGCCTTCACTACGGGCCACGTCGGCCACCGCGCGCATCATGATGGTGGTCGACACCGGCAGCTCCACGAACAAGGCCGTGAAGCCGAACGCACCGCCAACCGCGCCAGAGGTGGCGGCGGCAAGTTTGTGCCAACGGGTGGAGGCTGCCTTGTGCGGCGCGTTGTCCATGCTCCACAGCGCCGCCTGGGTTGCCTTGGTGAGGGCGGCCTGTACCGCACCGTGCATGCGCTTGGATACCGCTGCGGGCAGGCGGCTGACCGCGAACTCCAGCGGCGCCCCGACGATGCCAGCCATGCGCGCAGTCAGCGTGGGCGACTCCAGCAGGGCAACTGCACGCTGCAGGTCAGCCCAGTCCTGATCGTGGGTTTGGATATCGCGCGGCGCAGGGATCAGATCGTTCATGCCGGCGATCATAGCGGCCGGCCATTGAACGAAACGTATGCCGCCGCCAGCAGGTAGAGCCGAGCCATGCTCGGCTGGGGGTTTACCGGGAACGCCATTGCCGAGCATGGCTCGGCACTACAGGGCGGGCCAGCCAATCTGCGCGGCAAGCACACGGTAGAGCCGAGCCATGCTCGGCTGGGGCTTTACCGGGAATGCCATCGCCGAGCATGGCTCGGCACTAGAGGGCGGGCCCGCCAATCTGCGCGGCCGCCACAGGGTAGAGCCGAGCCATGCTCGGCTGGGGCCTTACCGGGAATGACATCGCCGAGCATGGCTCGGCACTACAGGGCGGGCCAGCCAATCTGCGCGGTCGCCACACGGTAGAGCCGAGCCGTGCTCGGTTGGGGGTTTACCGGGAACGCCATTGCCGAGCACGGCTCGGCATTACAGGGGCAGACCGGCCAGGGTGCCCATGAACTGGCGGTAATGGCGCAGTTCGTCAATGGAATCGTGCACATCACTCAGGGCGGTATGGCTGGAGGTCTTGCTCACCCCGGCCGCCACGCTCGGCGACCAGCGCTTGGCCAGTTCCTTGATCGTGGATACGTCCAGGTTGCGGTAGTGGAAGTACCGCTCCAGGCGCGGCATCTGCCGGTGCAGGAACCGCCGGTCCTGGCAGATCGAGTTACCGCACATCGGCGACGCGCCAGCCTTGATCCAGTCCTGCAGGAACACAATGGTCTGTGCCTCGGCCTGGCCCGCGCTGGTGGTGCTGTCCAGCACGCGCTGCCACAGGCCCGAACGCTGGTGCTGGTTGCGGTTCCATTCGTCCATCGCTTCCAATGTGGCCAACGGGTGCGCAATGGCGAACTCCGGACCTTCGGCCAGCACGTTGAGCTGCCCATCCGTGACCACCGTGGCGATCTCGATGATGGAGTCGTTGTCGGTGTCGAGCCCCGTCATTTCCAGATCGATCCAGATCAACCGATCATTGCCTGCGCTGTTGTCCGCCATGTCATGCCTCTTGCTGGGGGCCTGCGCCATCGGCGCCAGCCTGAAATACGTAGCGCCAATGATACCCCCGGCTCCGCCTTATGCCGCGTCAAAGATCGTCGGGCGTCAACAGCGGGCGGCCGCGTTTGGCACGGAAATAGTTGGTCAGGCGCAGGCTGGCTTCCTGCGCCAGCACGCCACCGTGCACCTGCACGCGATGGTTGTGGCGCGGGTCGGCCACCAGATCGAACACACTGCCGCAGGCGCCGGTCTTGGGGTCCGCCGCGGCGAAAACCACGCGGGCGACACGCGCATGCACCATGGCCATGGCGCACATCGCGCAGGGCTCCAGCGTCACATACAACGTACTGCCGATCAGACGGTGGTTGCCCAGCGCCTTGCCGGCAGCGCGCATCGCCACGATCTCGGCATGGGCACTGGGGTCGTGGCTGGCAATGTTGAGGTTCCAGCCCTCGCCCAGCACCGCCCCCTCGGCCCCCACCAGCACCGCACCCACGGGGATCTCGTCGAACTCACGCTGCGCACGGTCGGCCAGGGCCAACGCGTGGCGCATCCAGTGTTCATCGGTTTGCTTGAGATCAGCGGAAGACATGCGTCAAATGCAGGCAACAGGGGGCAGAGCGTAGCTTAGATGATGGGTGGCCAGCGCAGGTATCATTGCAGCCGGACAGCTTCGCGCTGGTCCACCGTCACCCGGTTGCGACCGCCGCGCTTGGACGCGTACAGCATCTCGTCGGCAGCCTTCAGCACCGCTTCGATCTGGAAGCCGCTCTGCGGGCAGTTCGCCACACCCAACGACACCGTCAGCCGGCCCACCTTGGGGACCACCATCTGCTCCACCGCCACCCGCAGCCGCTCGGCTACCTGCGCTGCCGCAGTCAGCGTGGTCGAAGGCAGCAGGATGACGAACTCCTCGCCCCCCACCCGCAGTGGAATATCGTAGGCCCGGCAGGCCTCGCGCATGCACCTGGCCAGATACTGCAACGCAACGTCGCCGGCATCATGCCCGTAGGTATCGTTGACCGCCTTGAAGTGATCGATATCGATGGTGATCACCGAGAATGCATTGGCCTGGCTGTCGAAATTGGCCAGTGCCTCGTCCATCCGCCGACGATTGCCGAGCTTGGTCAACGGATCGGTGGCATTGTCCTCGCGCAGCTTGCTGAAACTCTTGTGGATGGCATCCACACCGATCAGCAGCGCCTTCTTCAGTTCGCGGGACTCGAAATACCACGACCGCACGGCACGGATGTCCTTGGCAGCGGCAGGATCCTCCATCTTGCGCGCGCCATCGGCCAGCAACCGCAGCGGCCGCGAGATCAACCGCGCGCTCCACAGGATCAGAATCAAGGTCAGCAGGGTCGCCGGCAACGCCTTGTACAGCGTGCTCTGCATCAGCTGTGTCAGCGGCGCCAGCGTGGCTTCTTCCGGGCGCTGGGCAACGATGCCCCAGCCGGTGGAAGCTACCGATGCATAACCGGCCAGCATCTTGATGCCGCGCGAGTTGACTGCCGGGCCCATGCCAGACTCCCCCGCCGCGACGCGATCGACCACCGCGTTGTTCTGTACGAAGTCGCCAATCCGGTTCGGGTCGGGGTGATAGATGATGCGCTTGTGCCTGTCGACCACGAACAGATAGGAGCCGTCCACGTAGAAGTGCTGGCCCAGCAGGCGATCAAGAATGTTTTCCTTCTGCAGGTAGATGGCACCACCCACCGCGCCGAGATACTCGCCGGACCCGGACACGATGGGATGGTTGATGAAGACGATGAAGTTGCCGGTAGCCGACTGGTACGGCGCACTGATCAGCGGCTGCTTCTCACGCAGCGCGGCCTTTACTGCCTCGCTGTTCAACACCTTGCCCTGCAGGCCCAAGGTTTCAGGCGACGTCGCCAGTACCGTGCCACTGGCATCGAAGATGGTGATCGAATTGAAGCTCTTGCTCATCATCCGCAAGCGGGCCGCCTCGTCCTCCAGCTGGGCCACATCGCCCATCTTCACCGCCAGCAGTTGCGCGGTATAGGCCAGTTGCAGCTGCGCCGACTGCAGGAAATCCTCGGTGCTCCTGGCCAGCTTGTTCGCATAGGCATAATTGCCATCCAGCGTGGTATCCACCAACTGCTGGCGCTGCACGGTGTAGCTGGCATAGAACGTGTTGGCGAATGGCACCAGGGCCCCGAGCAGGGTCAGCACCAGAATGAGTTTTCGTAGATCCATGATCCAATGCGAAGCTTGAAGGTGAGGCCGCGATTGAACCCATGCCACCCGGGTACGCAGCCCCCCCGAGCGCGATCACACCACCGATCCACGGCCTTCTCCATGGCCTGTAGCAAACGGCATGCCTGCGCGCTGTCCGCCGGGCGACCAGTGCGCGGCCTGCTTGCGACATAAAAAAACCGCTGTTGTCAGCGGTTTTTTCAGCGAGCTTGGCGGACAGAGTGGGATTCGAACCCACGGAAGGTTTGACCCTTCGCCGGTTTTCAAGACCGGTGCCTTAAACCGCTCGGCCATCTGTCCATTATTGCTGACCCGGCAGCGGTGACGGCCGGGGCGGGCATTCTCGCACGCCTGCCCCGGTTTTTGTTCAACCGGCTTCGATCGCCAGCGATCCGGCCATCGAGGCGCGGATCTTTTCCTTGGCGCGTTCGCAGGCACCGCCACAATCCAGACGTGAGGCCTCCAGCTGCGGCGGCAGGTGCTCGGCCAGGAAATCGATGAACACGCGCACCGCTGGCAACAACCCCCGGCGCGAGGCAAACACCGCATGACAGATGCCCTGCGGCAGCGACCAGTCCGGCAGCACCACCTCCAGCTCGCCGTTGCGCACGGCCTCGGCGCAGACGGTTTCCGGCAGCATGGTGATGCCGAACCCATCCTTGACCATCGACTGCAGCAGCGGGAAATCGAAGCCGGCCACGCGCGGCTGCAGATCCACCCGGCGCACATCGCCCCCTGGCCCATGCAGTTCCCAGCGCTGGCGCGCTTCGTCCTCGCTGATGCTCAAGGTCACGTGACTGGTCAGGTCCTCCGGCGAGGACGGCCGCCCGGCCCGGTCCAGGTACGCCGGGCTGGCCACCAGCAGTTCCTGCACCTGGCCAAAGCTGCGCATCACCAGGCTGCCATCATCATCCAGGCGCGAGCGCACGCGCAGGGCCACGTCATAGCCTTCGTTGATGATGTCTACGCGGCGATTGCTGATGTTCAGCTGCAACCGCACCTTGGGGTACTGCTCCAGGAATTTTGGCAGCAGCTTGGGCAGCTGCATCTGCGCCAGCGAGACCGGCACGCTGGCGCGCACCAGCCCGCGCGGCTCGGCGCTCAGGCGGTCCACTACCTCGCGCGCGGCCTGCGCCTCGGCCAACATGGTCTGCGCGTGCCGGTGCACGCTCATGCCCACGTCGGTGACTGCGAAACGGCGGGTGGAACGCTGCAGCAGGCGCACGCCCAGGTCGGTTTCCAGCTGGCTGATGCGCCGGCTCAGTCGCGACTTGGGAATGCCCAGGGCGCGCTCGGCGGCGGCAAATCCGCCGTGGTCCACGACCATGGCGAAGTAATAGAGGTCGTTGAGATCCTGCATGGATTAATCCCAGAACTGGAACGAATCGCGCAATTCAACCACCTTTGTCCTGAATTTACAAATCAGGCCACAAACGGTCCTGTATGTAATTGAAGTCAAAAGCAAAGGCCCGCATCGCTGCGGGCCTTTACCGGCGTGTTGCCTGGGAACTGCGCGTCAGCCCATGCGCTCGGCACCACCCATGTAGGGACGCAGCACCTCGGGGATGGTGATCGAGCCATCGGCGTTCTGATAGTTCTCCAGCACCGCGATCATGGCCCGGCCGACGGCCACGCCCGAGCCATTCAGGGTATGCACCAACTCGGGCTTGCCGCCCGGGTTGCGCCAGCGCGCCTGCATGCGGCGGGCCTGGAAATCACCGCAATTGGAGCACGAGGAAATCTCGCGATAGGTCTGCTGCGACGGCAGCCACACTTCCAGGTCATAGGTCTTGATGGCCGAGAAGCCCATGTCACCGGAGCACAGCAGCACCTTGCGGTACGGCAGGCCCAGCTTCTGCAACACGGTTTCGGCGCACTGGGTCATGCGCTGGTGCTCGGCCTCGCTCTGCTCGGCAGTACAGATGCTGACCAGTTCCACCTTCTCGAACTGGTGCTGGCGGATCATGCCGCGTACGTCGCGACCGCCGCTGCCGGCCTCGGAGCGGAAGCACATCGAATGGGCGGTCATGCGCAGCGGCAGACGCTCGGCGTCGACGATCTCGTCGCGCACGATGTTGGTCAGCGGCACTTCCGAGGTCGGGATCAGATAACGCGTGGATTCACCCAGCGCCGTCTTGAACAGGTCTTCCTCGAACTTGGGCAGCTGGCCGGTACCGCGCAGCGAGTCGGCGTTGACCAGCACCGGCACGTTGGTTTCCTCGTAGCCATGCGCGTTGCTGTGCAGATTGAGCATGAACTGGCCCAGTGCACGGTGCAGGCGCGCCATCTCGCCACGTAGCACGGTGAAACGGGCGCCAGACAGCTTGGCCGCGGTCTCGGCGTCCAGCCAGCCGTTGCGTGCGCCCAGCTCCACATGGTCCTTCACCTCGAAATCAAAGCTGCGCGGGGTGCCCCAGCGTGCCTGCTCGACGTTGTCGTTTTCGTCCTTGCCCGTCGGCACATCGGCCGCCGGCAGGTTGGGGATGCCCATCGACAGGGTTTCGATCTTCTCGCGCAGCACGTCAAGCTGGGCTTCGGAAGCCTTCAGCTCATCGGCAAAGGCGGCAACTTCGGCCATGATCGCCGACACGTCCTCGCCCTTGGCCTTGGCATGGCCGATGGCCTTGGAGCGGCTGTTGCGCAGGTTCTGCAGTTCCTGGGTGCGCACCTGGATACGCTTGCGGTCCGCCTCAAGGGATTCGAACGCGGCCACGTCCAGCTCATAGCCGCGGCTGTCACGCAGGCGTTGGGCGAGTTCGGCGGGCTGCTGGCGAAGAAGGGCTGGATCAAGCATGGATGGGCACTGTGTACGGATGTGAAAGGGGATTATCGCGCGAACCGCGACTTTCTGCCTCGCATTCGTGTTCCTGTGCAAGAATCGACGCGTTCAAACCGGTCAGTCCCATGCCCGCTCCCCGCTCCCGCTCCGACCAGAACGTCACTTTCCAGCTGCCACGCAGCAGCCTGAAGATCGCCGGCATCGCCTTTGGTGTCGGTGTATTGCTGTTCCTGGTGGTGTGGCTGAACGCCCGTCGCCACAACGAGTTCTACCGCGCCGACCCGGCCCAGCCGCAAACCGATACCGCCCAGTTGGCGCCCCTGCCGGCACCCTTGCCCGCCGGTGCCGGCGCAAGCGATATGCCCGATGCACGCCCCGAGGCCGTCGAGGAAAAACCGGAACTGGTGGAGACCGCTCCGCCCCCACCGCCGCAGCCCATCGCCGAGGCGCCGCTCCCGGCCGCACCTGACCCTGCTGCCCCGGCCCCGGTGGCGGCCACGCCGACCGACCGCCCTGTCCCCCTGCCCGGCCAGAGTCCGCCGCCAAGCTATCCGCCCGCCGCACTGCGTCGCGGCGACAGCGGCACGGTGGTGGTACGGGTTGAAGTGGGCGTTGATGGCACGCCGCTGGACGCCACCCTGGTACAACGCAGCGGCTCGCGCGATCTTGATCGCGCAGCGTTGGACGCGGTACGTGGCTGGCGCTTCCAGCCAGCGATGAACAATGGCCAGCCGATGCAGGCCGGGCTGGAAATCCCGTTCGATTTCAAACCGGCTCAGTAACATGAACCCCGGCCCCACAAGGGGGGTCGGGTTTAAGCCCAAGTCACCCCCCGTGATGCGTCAGGCACCAGACTGGCCGCCAACGCGAAACGCATGGCGGTCACGTCAATGGGCAGCATTCCACACAATCAATCCAGTACGACGGTAGGTGCCCACGGCACGCCGACAGTATTGCTGTGGGCCTTGCTGCTGGTGTCCTTGCTGGGCGTGATGGTAGTGCTGGGCTACCGCAGCACCCATGTCAACGAGGTCATCCATAAGGGTGACAGCACTGCCGCTGCGGAACCTGCCGCCGCCACGCTCCCCAGCCAGGTGCCGGCGGTGTTCAACCAGCAGGCCGAGCCGCTAACGGGCAATGCCGTGCCGCACTATCCGGCCGAACTGCTGGCCGCAGGGCTGGAGGCAGACGTAGTGGTCCGCCTGCAGATCGACGCCAATGGCGCGGTGACCCAGGCCAGCGTGCCTGCGCGGGACGCTGCCGTGGATGCCCGCTTCGAAGAAGCCGCCCTGCAGGCGCTGCAGCAATGGCGCTTCCGCCCTGAAGTGCGGGAAGGCCATGCTGTCAGCAGCGTGGTGCAGGTGCCGGTGGAATTCAGGCGCGAACGCTGAGGCCGAAACCTGCCCCACCCGCCAGGCTGTCAAAGCCCGGGAATGAGGTAGCCACATTGGCCACATCGTTGATCCGCACTTCCCCGGTGCTGAGCTGGCCGGCGATGGCGAAGGCCATCGAGATGCGGTGGTCGCCATGGCTTTCGATGGTGCCGCTGCCCAGCGGGCCCCCAAAGATGGTGGCACCGTCCTCGGTTTCGTCCACCCGCAGCCCCAGCGTACGCAGGCCGGTGGCCATGGCCGCCAGGCGGTCGGATTCCTTGACCCGCAGCTCGGCTGCGCCACGCACCACGGTCTGGCCATCCGCCGCCGCTGCGGCGACGAACAACGCCGGGAACTCATCGATCATGTCCGGCACCACTTCCACCGGAATCTGTGCCCCCTTCAACGGCGCATAACGCACCACCAGATCGGCCACCGGCTCGCCACCGTGTTCGGCGTGGTTTTCCTCGGTGATATCCGCACCCATCAGGCGCAATGCCGTCAGCAAGCCGGTGCGGCGCGGGTTCAAGCCCACCGAGCGCAAACGCACTGCCGAGCCCGGAATGATGCTGGCGGCGACGATGAAGAACGCCGAGGACGAGAAATCCGCCGGCACCGCGATGTCGGTAGCGCGCAGGCGCTGACCACCACGCAGGCGGGCTTTGCCCGGCTCGAAATCGATCTCCACGCCAAACGCACGCAGCATGCGCTCGGTGTAGTCGCGGGTAGGATGCGGCTCGACCACCGAGGTTTCCCCCTGCGCGTACAGGCCGGCCAGCAGTACCGCAGACTTGACCTGGGCACTGGCCACCGGCAGCTCGTAGTCGATGCCGTGCAGGGGCTGGCCGCCATGGATGTGCAGCGGCGGTGTGCCATCGTCCTGGGTGTCGATGCGCGCGCCCATCTGTGCCAGCGGGCCGGTAACCCGGCGCATCGGGCGCTTGGACAGCGATTCATCGCCAACCAGGGTGGTATCAAAGGGCTGCGCCGCCAGCAGGCCGGCGAGCAGGCGCATGCCGGTGCCGGCGTTGCCGCAATCGAGCACTGCCTGGGGTGCCTTCAAGCCATCCACGCCCACGCCATGGACGATGCGCTGCGACGGCGATGGCGTCTCGAAACGCACCCCCATCTGCTCGAAGATCGCGGCCGTGGCGCGGGTGTCCTCGCCTTCCAGGAAGCCGTCGATGCGCGAGACGCCATCGGCCAGCGCGGCAAACATCACCGAGCGGTGCGAGACCGACTTGTCGCCGGGAATGGCCAGCGTGCCCTGCAGGGCGGAACCTTTGTGTGCAATCCAGTACGGCTGGGAACTCATGCGGTCTCTCTAGTATTCAGTGCGCCGGAGCGCGTCAGCAAAGCTTCTCCCTACGGGAGGAGTGCCCGAAGGGCCTGCCCCGCGAAGGCGGGGGCGGATGAGGGCTTGGCGGCGCCCTGTATGCACTGCATGAACAGCGCGTGCCGCCCAACCGTCACCCCACCCCTCTCCCGCAGGAGAGGGACTCAAAACTCAGGGCACGGCGACCGGATAGGAGCCCAGCACCTTGATCTGCGCCGAGTGCGATTCCAGCTCGGCCAGCGCGGCCTGCATCGATTCGTCCTCGATGTGGCCGGCCAGGTCGATGAAGAAACCGTATTCCCACTTGGCCTGGTGCGAGGGGCGCGACTCGATGCGGTTCATGCTGATGCCATGGCGGGCAAACGGGCTGAGCACATCGAACAGCGCGCCGGGCTTGTCATGGATGAAAACCAGCACCGAGGTGCGGTCATGCCCGGACGACGGGAACAGCTGGCGGCCGATCACCAGGAAACGCGTGGTGTTGTCGGCGTCGTTCTGGATCGGCTTGGTCACCACCTTCTTCAGGCCATAGACATGGCCGGCGCTCTCGCCACCGATGGCGGCCGCGTCGTCGGCATTGCGGGCGCGGCGTGCGCCTTCGGCATTGCTGGAAACGGGGATCTTCTCCGCCTTGGGCAGGTTGGCACGCAGCCACGACGAGGTCTGCATGAAGGACTGCGGGTGCGCATAGATGCGCTCGATGTCCTCGATGCGGCCGCTGCGCGACATCAGGTATTGCTGCACCCGCAGCTCGACCTCGCCACAGATCTTGAGGTTGGAGGTCAGGAACATGTCCAGGGTGATCTGGATGGTGCCCTGCCCGGAATTCTCCACTGGCACCACGCCGAAGTCGGCATTGCCGGCTTCCACTTCCTGGAAGACCTCCTCGATGCTGGCCATCGGCAGGCCCATCGCCGAGCGGCCGAAGTGCTTGAGCACGGCCTGCTGGCTGAAGGTGCCTTCCGGGCCGAGGTAACCGATCTTCAGCGGCTCCTGCTGGGCCAGGCAGGCCGACATGATCTCGCGGTACACATGCACCAGCACCTCGTCGCTGAGCGGGCCTTCATTGCGGTCCACCACCATCCGCAGCACCTGTGCCTCGCGCTCGGGTCGGTAATAGTCCACCGCGGCAGCCAGCTTGCCCTTGGCCTTGCCCACCTGGTGCGCGAACTGCGCACGCTCGGCGATCAGGGCCTGGATGTTGCGGTCGATCTGGTCGATCTTGGCGCGCACGTCGGACAGCACCGGCTTGGCCACCGGCAGTGCCTCGGCCTTGGCCTTGGCGGCCTTCTTTGCCGGTGCCGGCTTGCGTTTGCCGGCGGGTTTGCTTGGCTTTGATGCCATGGGTCGTCTACCTGTTGCAGGCCGGCGCGAAGGCGCCGACGGGGTTGGATCAGCCGTTGCGTTGCTGGAACTCGCGCATGAAGGCCGCGAGCGCCTGCGCACCTTCCAGCGGCATGGCGTTGTACAGCGAGGCGCGGATACCGCCGACGGCCTTGTGGCCCTTCAGCGCCAGCAGCCCGGCGGCCCTGGATTCGGCGACAAAGCGCGCATTGAGCGCATCATCGGCCAGGAAGAACGGGATGTTCATGCGCGAACGCCCCGCTTTGGCCACGTCATTGCGATAGAAGCCGCCCGAGCCATCGATGGCCTCATAGATGGCCGCGGACTTGGCCGCGCTCAGCTTGGCAAACGCCTCGACACCGCCCTGCGCCAGCATCCACTTGAACATCAGCCCGGCCAGGTACCAGTTCCAGGTCGGTGGGGTGTTGAGCATGGAGTCGCGTGCCACATGCGAGCGGTAATCGAAGATGTCCGCGCGCGGCTGGCCAGCGCGTTCCAGCAGGTCGCGGCGGATGATCACCACCGCCACCCCGACCGGGCCCAGGTTCTTCTGCGCACCCGCATAGATCACCCCATAGCGCGACACATCAATCGGCTCGGACGCGATCGAGGAGCTGAAATCGGCAATCAGCGGTACATCGCCCACATCGGGCACGTCGCGGAACTCGACGCCGTGGATGGTTTCGTTGGCGGTGATATGAACATAGGCCGCGTCCCTGGACAGCTGCCACTGGTCCTGCGCCGGAATGTCACGGAAGCCGCCGGCTTCGCCGCTGGCGACAACCTGCGCATCCACATAAGGCTTGGCCTGCTTGACCGCGGTCTTGCCCCAGTGGCCGGTCACCACGTAATCGGCACGCTGGCCGGGGGCGGCGAAGTTCAGCGGCATCAGCGCCTGCTGGGTGGTGGCACCGCCACCGAGGAACAACACGGCGTAGTCGTCGGGGATGCCGATCAGGGTGCGCAGGTCGGCATCGGCCTGCTCCGCAACGGCCATGAAATCGGCGCTGCGATGGCTGATCTCGACAATGGACGCGCCGACGCCATTCCATTCCAACATCTCCGCCTGCGCCTGGCGCAGGACCGATTCCGGCAGAGTCGCAGGGCCGGCACTGAAATTGAATGCGCGCGTCATGTCACACCTGTTGGGCAGAACCCCTAGTATGCCGCAGCGCAACAGCCTTGGGGGCCGCGGAAAAAGTTGCATCTGCACCCAATCAGCGGGTAAAGCATTGCCCGGCGATACGCCACAGACAGCGGTGCTTTCAGCGGGCGCCGAACATCAGCAATGCACTGATTGCCGCCCCCAGCAACAGGGCGCTCAGCAGCAGCCACGGCCAACGTCGCTGCCTGCGCGGGCGGACCATCTCGGCCGTCTCGGCGGGCACGGTTGCCGCCGGCTCATCCAGCTCGGGAAACGCCTGGGCGGCATTGGCCGGGCCCAGTGGAACCTCAAGCACAAACCGGTGGTTGCCTTCCAGCACCACCTGGTCGCCGGCCTGCAGCCAGCAATGCCGGACCGGCACGCCATTGACCACACTGCCCTCGGCCGAGCCGAGGTCACGCAACAACACGCGCTCACCATGGCGCTCCAGGCGGGCGTGCTGCGATGCGAATGCAGGGTCGTCGATGGTGATGTCACTGCCCGCGTCGCCGCCGATGATGCGCGGCTTGTCCAGGGTGAAACTGCGTCCATGGTGGCGCCCGCCGACACCGCGCAGCAGCACCCGCATGTCCTCGCCGGGCTCGGCAGGCAGCTCGGGGGCCTGGGCCAACTGCTCGCATTCACCACGCAACAGCATCTCGGTACCATCGGCATAGACCGAGTCGCCGGCGCGCAGCAGAGCCATGCGCCGTACCGGACGACCGTTGACATGGATGCCACGTACACCACTGGCTACCTGCAGCCATACCCCGCGCTGGTCGGTGCAGAACTGGGCCAGCAGCAGCGGCCCGACACTGCCGTCGCCCAGACGTACCTGGCCGGATGCATGGCGCACAATGCGCTGCACCCCCGGCGACAAGGTCTGATCGGGCTGCTGACGGTTGCTGAAATGAACTTGCAGAGTGCGCACCGCAGCAGACTAGCAGGTCCTTCCGGCATGCAGAAGCAGTACGTAGGGCTTGGACTACGCGCCGCAGGTACGCACAATGCCGCTCCTCTTATCCGCAAGCCATCCAGGCCAGCCCTCATGTCCACCATCGATATCCAGCATGCCCATTCCCTGCCCGCCGACAAGGCCCGCACTGCGATCGCCGAAGTAGCCGAAAAGCTGCAGGAACGCTTTGATGTCACCACCCGCTGGGAAGGCGAGGTACTGCATTTCGCTCGCTCCGGCGTTGACGGTGCGATCGAACTGCTGCCGGGGGCCGTGCGGGTGAAGGCTGAGCTGGGTTTCCTGTTGTCCGCCATGAAGGGCATGGTGGAATCGGAAATCCAGCGCGTGCTCGCCGAAAAGCTCGGTTGACGCACTGCCGTCACACCACGCAAGCATTTGAGCCGTTACGGTGGTGCCCTGGACAGTCCCGCACAGGAGCCCCCTCATGACGACACATGAACACCGCCCCGAAGACCGCGACCATGGCAGCCCGGGGTTGCAGGAACAGGCCGAACGACTGGGCCGCAAGATGACCGAATCGGCCCAGCAGGTATGGCTTGCAGGGCTCGGTGCGCTGTCGCGGGCACAGAATGAAGGCAGCAAGTTGTTCGACACCCTGGTCAAGGAGGGCGAAAGCGTGGAGCAGCGTTCGCGCGATGAATCCAGCCGCGGTGAAAGCATCCGCGATACCGTCGAGAACACCCTGGGCCAGGCCCGCGACCGCGCCGCCGGCACCTGGGACCGGGTGGAGCGCAGCTTCGAGGACCGCGTTCACCGGGTACTGCGCCGCATGGATATTCCCAGCCGCTCCGATATCGAGGCGCTGAACGAGCGCCTGGACGCACTCAACCGACGCCTTACCCGGACCGAAAGCCGCACGGCGAACGCCGACGCAGGGCCTGAAGAACACTGATGTTGCAAAGCAGCAAAAGCTGCGCAAGAATCAACCTACCCGCCAGCAGTACCGCGCCGTAAGTCTCCCTCCCCTCACGGCACCGGATGGCGGGTTTTTCTTGCCCAACGTTTGCCCCGCGCGCTCGCGCCGCCGAACCCCGCGCCGGCACCCGCAGTGACAAGTGCCCTCGCCTGCCGGCGCCACGGGCAGCAGGCAACGTGATAGAACGATGGCCCGATCCTCGCCAGCGCGCCCGATCCGGCTGCTGCGCAGCACCGGTCGCGCGCACCGGAGTACAGCATGAGCACTACCCCCACCCAGACCCGTCACGACCAGCACGGCCGCTACCCACGCGCCGAGAGCGTGGAAGACTTCCGCCATAACTTGGCCACGGTACAGCAGCGTATCGATGCTGCCTGCCAGCGTGTGGGCCGCGATCCCGCCGGCGTCCGCTTGTTGCCGGTCAGCAAGACCATGGACGAGGCATACATCCGTCTGGCCTATGCTGCCGGTTGCCGGCTGCTGGGCGAGAACAAGGTGCAGGAAGCCCATCACAAATGGGAGGCCACGCAGGACCTCGGCGACCTGCACTGGTCGGTGATCGGCCACCTGCAGACCAACAAGGCCAAGCTGGTCGCACGCTTTGCCAGCGAGTTCCAGGCGCTGGACAGCCTGCGCCTGGCCGAAACCCTGGACCGCCGCCTGCAGACAGAGGGCCGGCAGCTGGACGTCTTCGTGCAGGTCAACACGTCCAACGAAGACAGCAAGTTCGGCCTGGCGCCCGGCGAAGTGGCAGCCTTCGTGCAGGCCATGCCCCGCTTCGGCAATCTGCGGGTACGCGGCTTGATGACCCTGGCGCTCTTTTCCGCCGCGCCCGAACAGGTACGTGCATGTTTCGTGCGGCTGCGCCAACTGCGCGAACAGTTGCGCCAAAGCGCTCCGGCAGCCGTGCAGCTGGATGAACTGTCGATGGGGATGTCCGGCGACTTCGAGATCGCCATCGAGGAAGGCGCCACCGTCGTACGCGTTGGCCAGGCCATCTTCGGCGCCCGCTCCGTACCCGACAGCCACTACTGGCCGGACGCTGCCGGCACCCGCTGAACGCTGTTTGCACGGCACCCGAAAAAGCGCCGCGCGTCCACTCTTACGATGGCCCGGGGGAATACCATAAGCTTCCTTCCTGTAACCCTTTCCTCAGGCATATAGATGTTCTCCTGGTTCCTGGCGCTGTCACTGGCATTGCTTCTCGGTGGGCTGGCGTCTGCCTACCTCTGGCTGGTCAAGCGCAGGCAGACCGAAGTACAGCACGGGCTGGCCGCACTTGCCGGCACGCGCTGGCGCGAGTTCTCGCGCATCGTCCACCAGGCGATGGCCGAGCAACGCGGCCTGCAGCCGCTGCAGGACAGCGAGGACAGCGATCGCGGCACCAGCAGCGACTTCCTGCTGCAGCGCGACGGGCAGCGCTGGCTGGTGTCGTGCAAACACGGCCGCGCCTACCGCTTTGGCGCAGCGGCAATCAACGAACTGGTCTCCGCGGTCGACCTGACTGGCGCCCAGGGCGGCATCCTGATCACCGAAGGACAGGTTGAGCGCGACGGCCAGGCCGTGGCCGCCAAGCATGCCATCGAAATCATCGCCGACAGGCAGCTCTGGGACCTGCTCAAACCCTACGTCACCAGCGATACCGATGCGATGGTCACCGGCATCGCCCGGCGCGAAGCTGTACGCCATACCGGCATTGCCATCCTTGCCGCCATCACCCTGGGGCTGCTGGCAGGCATGGGTTACATGACCTTGCAGGGCGATGCCAACGAACCGGCAGCAACGACAGCTCCCAAAGCGGCTACCGCGCCGGTCGCTGGCACGCCTGCCGACGAGACCGACGCAGCCAGTCCTGCCCCCGCAGCCAACAGCGAGCCTGTCGACCCCGGCAACCAGATCCAGGACCCCGATCCGGAAACCCTGGCCCGTTACCAGAAGGAGGTTTCACGGGCGCTGGCTGCCACCCCCGGTGTGGTCAGCGGCATCTGGCTGACGCGCTCGACGCTGTCGGTCGAACGCACGGGTGAAGCTGCCGATACCTGGCCGCGCATCTGCGCGGTGTTGCAGCGCTATCCGTCGCTGCGCACCTCCCGCGTGCAGCTCAACCCGCGCCCCGGTGTGGAGGAGCCGGTGCGCTGGCGCCAGTGCAGCACCATCTAGCACCCTGTAGTGCCGAGCCATGCTCGGCAGGGCCGTACCTGCGCAGCGTACGGCCGCGATATCGCAAACCACCGACAACCCAGGGCCCCTGTAGTGCCGAGCCATGCTCGGCAAGAGCCGTACCTGCGCAGCGTACGGCCGCGATATCGCAAACCACCGACAATCCAGGGCCCCTGTAGTGCCGAGCCATGCTCGGCAAGAGCCGTACCTGCTCAGCGTACGACCGCGATATCGCAAACCACCGACAATCCCGGGCCCCTGTAGTGCCGAGCCATGCTCGGCAAGAGCCGTACCTGCGCAGCGTACGGCCGCGATATCGCAATCCACCGACAATCCCGGGCCCCTGTAATACCGAGAGCCAAGCTCGGCAGGAGCCGTACCTGCACAGCCTGTAGCCGCACGGCAAGACAGTCCGCCAACAGCTTCACGGCATACGCCCGCGACCAACTGCCTGCGTGGCCGATGATCAGCGCCCCACCGGCTCCCAGCTGGCGCTGTACAGCTGCCACTGTCCGTCCTGCTCGCGCCAGCCACTGACGACTTCCTGCATCTGCCCCCGCTCCGGCAGCAGGCCGCGGTTGCCGCCTGCCAGCAGCACGCTGAACCGTACCGATGCGACCTCCCCCTGCACATCCACCGATACCGGGCCGGTCTGGACCGCGACCTTGCTGTTGAGCAGCAACTGCGCCTTCAGCAGGTTGTGCAGCCCGCCATGATCCATGCCCTCGTTGCCGACGAAATCGGGGGCCACCGAGGCCATGAAGTCCCGGGGCCTGCCCGCCTCCACCGCCTCCTGCATCGCAGCAATCGTCTGCCGCAGGCGTTGCTCAGGGGGATCTGCCTTGCATGCGGTCATGCCAAGCATGATCGCCACCATAAGCATGCAGTTGAGTACAGTTCGGATCATCTCAGCCTCTTCGCCTTTTCAATTCGGAACGGTATGCTGGCAGCAACGGCGCCGGTGCCCAATGCCGCGCCTGACCCAATAGATCATTCCATTTCCTGGAGGGGAAGATGAATCAGGAACGTCCCTGGCTGCAGAGCTACCCGGCCGGTGTCCCGGCTGAAATCGACGTCAACGAGTTCCGCTCCGTTGCCGCCGTGTTTGATACGTCTGTGGCCAAGTTCCGTGATCGGCCTGCCTACTCCAACTTCGGCAAGACCCTCACCTATGGCGAAGCCGACGTGCTGGTCTCCCAGTTCGCGGCCTACCTGCTCGGCGAACTGCAGCTCAAGAAGGGCGACCGCGTTGCGGTGATGATGCCCAACTGCCTGCAATACCCCATCGCCATCTTCGGCATCCTGCGTGCCGGCCTGACGGTGGTCAACGTCAATCCGCTCTATACCGCGCGTGAGCTCAAGCACCAGCTCATCGATGCCGAAGCCGCGGTACTGCTGGTGGTCGACAACTTCGGCGACACCGTGCAACAGGTGATTGCCGACACGCCCGTCAAGCAGGTCATCACCACCGGCCTGGGCGACATGCTGGGCTTCCCCAAGGGCAGCATCATCAACTTCGTGCTCAAGTACGTGAAGAAGATGGTGCCGGACTATGACCTGCCCAACGCCATCCGCTTCAAGCAGGCGCTGGCGCTGGGCAAGCGCCACGCGCTGCCTGCGGTGGAAGTGGACCACGACGACATCGCCTTCCTGCAGTACACCGGCGGCACCACCGGCGTGGCCAAGGGTGCCATGCTGACCCACCGCAACCTGATCGCCAACATGCAGCAGGCCTCGGCGTGGATCAGCGCCTCGGGCGTGAAGCCCGGCGAAGAGGTGATCATCACCGCACTGCCGCTGTACCACATCTTCGCACTGACGGCGAACGGGCTGGTCTTCATGAAGCTCGGCGGCTTGAACTACCTGATCACCAACCCGCGCGACATGAAGGGCTTCGTCAAGGAGCTCAAGAACAACCGCTTCACCGCCATCACCGGCGTCAATACCTTGTTCAACGGTCTGTTGAACACCGAAGGTTTCGACCAGGTGGATTTCTCCAACCTCAAGGTTGCGCTGGGCGGCGGCATGGCCGTGCAGCGCGCCGTTGCCGACAAATGGAAGAAGGTCACCGGCGTGACCCTGGTCGAGGCCTATGGCTTGACCGAAACCTCGCCGGCCGCGTGCATCAACCCGCTCAATCTTGCCGATTACAACGGCGCCATCGGCCTGCCGATTCCGTCCACCGATGCCTGCGTCAAGAACGATGATGGCCAGCAGGTGCCGATGGGCGAAGTGGGCGAGCTGTGCATCCGTGGCCCGCAGGTGATGAAGGGCTACTGGCACCGCCCGGATGAAACCGCCAAGGTGATGGACGCCGATGGCTGGCTGCATACCGGCGACATGGCGCGCATGGATGAGAACGGTTTCTTCTACATCGTCGATCGCAAGAAGGACATGATCCTGGTGTCCGGTTTCAACGTCTATCCGAACGAGATCGAAGACGTGATTGCGATGATGCCCGGCGTGCTGGAAGTGGCCGCGGTTGGCGCGCCCAGCGAGAAGTCCGGCGAAGTGGTGAAGGTGGTCATCGTCAAGAAGGACCCCAACCTGACCGAGGAGCAGGTCAAGGAATTCGCTCGTGCCAACCTGACCGGTTACAAGCACCCGCGCATTGTCGAGTTCCGCAAGGAACTGCCCAAGACCAACGTCGGCAAAATCCTGCGCCGTGAATTGCGTGACGCCAAGCCGGAAGCCTGATCGACCCGGCAACCTGTTGGTTTGAAGGCAATTGACTGAAAGCCCTCCCCTGACCGGGAGGGTTTTTTGTTTGTGCAGCACTCTTGAGCCGTCAATCCCGCCCAGGCGGGAATCGCTCCTGCCTTGGCCCGTTGCCCTGGAGCCGTCATTCCCGCGCAGGCGGGAATCGCTCGTGCCTTTGTCCGTTGCCCTGGAGCCGTCATTCCCACGCAGGCGGGAATCGCTCCGGCCTTTGTCCGTTGCCCTGGAGCCGTCATTCCCGCGCAGGCGGGAATCGCTCTGGCCTTCGTCGTTCGTCCTTCCTCCTTTATTCCCACCGCCGCGGGATAGAGGCAGCTGCGTGCGACTGCCACAGTGAAAGCTAGAGCCAGAGCGATTCCCGCCTGCGCGGGAATGACGGCATTAGGGCCAAAGCCAGAGCCACGCCCAAGGCCAAGGTCCAAGGCCATCGGCGAGGTCCAAGGTCCAAGGTCCAAAGTCCAAGGCCAAGGCCTAGGTCCAGGGTCAACGCCAAAGCCAGCGTCACCACCGAAGCCACCGTCAACGCCACAAAAAAGGCCCCCGCGTCACCGCAGGGGCCTTCAAGCTCATCAGCCCGAAAACTCAGGCTTCCGGACGCATGTAGGGGAACAGCAGCACGTCGCGGATCGAGGCGCGGCCGGTCAGCATCATCACCAGGCGGTCGATGCCGATGCCCAGGCCGCCGGTCGGTGCCATGCCGTATTCCAGCGCACGGATGTAGTCGGCGTCGTAATGCATGGCTTCGTCGTCGCCACCGTCCTTGGCTTCCACCTGCGCCTGGAAACGCGCGGCCTGGTCTTCCGGGTCATTCAACTCGGAGAAGCCATTGGCCAGTTCCTTGCCGTTGACGAACAACTCGAAGCGGTCGGTATAGCCGGCCTCGGTGTCGCTGGCGCGGGCCAGCGGCGAGACTTCCACCGGGTGGTCAGTGATGAAGGTTGGCTGGATCAGGGTGTGTTCGACGGTCGCTTCGAAGATTTCCAGCAGCAGCTTGCCCCAGCCGTAACTCGGCTTGACGCGGATCTTCAGGCGCTCGCAATGGCGCAGCAGCGCTTCGCGGTCGGTGCAATCGGCGACGCTGATTTCCGGGTTGTGGTGGCGCACGGCCTCGTCCATGCGCCAGCGGCGGAACGCCGGGGCCAGGTCGATCTGTGCACCGTCCCATTCCACCTGGGTGGTGCCCAGCACCCGCTGCGCCACGTCACGAATCACGCCTTCGGTCAGGTCCATCACTTCGTTGTACGTGGCATAGGCCTCGTACAGCTCCATCATGGTGAATTCCGGGTTGTGGCGGGTGCTGACGCCTTCGTTGCGGAAGTTGCGGTTGATCTCGTAGACGCGCTCCAGGCCGCCAACCACCAGGCGCTTCAGATAAAGCTCCGGCGCCACGCGCAGGTACAGGTCCAGGTCCAGCGCGTTGTGGTGGGTGGTGAACGGCTTGGCCGTGGCGCCGCCGGGGATGTAATGCATCATCGGCGTCTCGACTTCCAGGAAGTCGCGGTTGTCCAGCCAGGCGCGCATCGCGCGGATGATCTTGGAGCGCTTGATGAAGACCTCGCGCGACTCCGGGGTGACGATCAGGTCGACGTAACGCTGGCGATAACGCTGCTCGACATCGGCCAGCCCATGCCACTTGTCCGGCAGCGGGCGCAGCGACTTGGTCAACAGGCGGATGCTGGTCGCCTTGACCGACAGTTCGCCGGTCTTGGTGCGGGTCAGGCCGCCCTCGACGGCGATGATGTCACCCACGTCCCAACCCTTGAACGCCGCATAGATGTCGCCCAGCGCGGTGGCCTGCAGAAACAGCTGGATGCGGCCGCTCTCGTCCTGGATCTGGGCGAAGCTGGCCTTGCCCATGATGCGCTTGGCCATCAAGCGACCGGCCATCTTCACCGTGCGCCCGGTGGCTTCCAGCGCTTCGCTGGTCCAGGCTTCGGCATCGGCGTACTCGGCCTGCAACTTGCCGGCGAAGTCTTCGCGGCGGAAGTCGTTCGGGTAGGCAATGCCCTGCCCGCGCAGCGCCGTGAGTTTCGCGCGGCGCTCGGCGATGAGGCTGTTCTCGTCGACGGGGGGCTGCTGCGTTTCAGGGGTCTGTTCGGTCATGGCTTTGATTTCTGTAGGGGGAGGTAACAGGGTGCGGCCACCATTGGGTGACACCGCACCGTACAACAAGGGAATGGCCCAAGCAGGGCCATTCCGGGTTACGCGTCGCTGCGTTTGGCGCCGGCCTGCAGGCCGGACTTGAGGCTGGCCTCGATGAACTCGTCCAGGTCGCCATCCAGCACCTTCTGCGTGTCGGTGCGTTCGATGCCGGTGCGCAGGTCCTTGATACGGCTCTGGTCGAGCACGTAGTTGCGGATCTGGCTGCCCCAGCCGATGTCTGATTTGGTGGCTTCCACCGCATCGCGTTCGGCGTTGCGCTTCTGCACTTCCAGCTCATACAGGCGCGCGGCCAGCATCTTCATCGCGCGGTCGCGGTTGGCGTGCTGGCTACGCTCGGTCTGGCAGGCCACCACCACGCCGGTCGGGACGTGGGTGATACGCACGGCCGATTCGGTCTTGTTGACGTGCTGGCCACCGGCACCGGAAGAACGGTACACGTCGGTCTTCAGGTCGGCCGGGTTGATGTTCACTTCGATGCTGTCGTCCACTTCCGGCGACACGAACACCGAGGTGAAGCTGGTGTGGCGGCGGTTGTCCGAATCGAACGGCGACTTGCGCACCAGGCGGTGCACGCCGGTTTCGGTCTTCAGCCAGCCGTAGGCGAAATCGCCCTCGACGCGGAACGTGGCCGACTTGATGCCCGCCACGTCACCGCCGGACACTTCCAGCAGCTCGGCCTTCCAGCCACGCGCCTCGCACCAGCGCAGGTACATGCGCAGCATGATTTCGGCCCAGTCCTGGGCTTCGGTACCACCGGCACCGGCCTGGATGTCGACAAAGGCGTTGCAGTTGTCCATCTCGCCCGAGAACATGCGCTGGAACTCCAGCTTCTCGATGTGCGACTGGTGCTTGTCCAGGTCGGCGACCACCGACAACGCGGTGTCCTCGTCCTGCTCGCTCTCGGCCAGCTCGAGCAGCTCGGTGGCGTCGGTCATGCCGTCCAGCACGGTGGCGATACCGCTGACGGTCTTGTCCAGCATCGAACGTTCCCGGCCCAGGGTCTGGGCGTATTCGGGGTTGTTCCAGATGTCGGGGTTTTCCAGCTCGCGGGTTACTTCTTCAAGACGCTCTTTCTTGACGTCGTAGTCAAAGATACCCCCTGAGCGAGAGCACGCGATCGGTCAGATCGGTGATTCGCTGGCGGATGGGATTCAGTTCAATCATGGTCGGTCTATGGACAGGCAGACAAGAAGGCAATTCTAGCATCCACCGGGCATTCAGGCTGTTCTCGCTGCATGAACACGGCTTGCCGTTAGAATCTGCCCCACTACCCGCCCGTGCGGGGAACGGATACCCCTCAAATGACGAAGGACCTACGCTTGAATACGCGCACTGCCCGCTTGTTTGCAGCCATCTCCATGACCCTGGCCCTTGGCGCCTGCCAGAAGCTGGGCAGCGTCGCCGGCGCCGGCGACAACACCCCCAACCTGGCCGTGGGTGACACGGTCTCGGGCGAGATCACCTCCGGCAGCCGCCTGAACTACAACGACGGCAGCCGTCACCAGGCCTACAAGATCACCCTGAAGGACGGCGAAGCGGTCTCGCTGGAACTGGGCGGCTCGCTCAACGGCCAGATCGCCGTGTTCGACGGCCAGACCATGTTGGCCCACGCCAGCGGCAACGGCACGGAGGAAGGGTCCGCCTCGGCGGTCAACCTCGCTTTCCGTGCGCCCAAGGACGGCAGCTACGTGGTCGCGGTCAACAGCGCCAGCTCCGACAGCTTTGGCCCGTTCAAGCTCAAGAGCGCCAAGGTGGTGCCCTATGACGGCAAGCCACTGGGCGCCGACAGCCAGGCCATCGACTGGCTGATGGGCGAAAAGCAGGAGTACAAGCTGAAGGTGGACAAGGCCGGCCTGTATTCCATCACCATGGAATCCAGTGCGTTCGACACCTACCTGCACCTGAACGGCCGCAATGTGGAGCTGGAGGACGACGATAACGGCGGCAACCTCAATGCCCGCATCCGCACCTACCTGGAGCCGGGCGAGTACACCATCGGCGCCTCGTCGGTGAACGGCAACACCGGCTCGTTCAAGCTCAACGTCGCCCTGACCCCCACCCCGAATGGCCTGGTCAACCGCGACGGCACCGCCCTGACCATCGGCCAGACCGCGCAGTCGATGATGGATTCGCGTGGCCGCCGCACCTTCGTGCTCAACCTGGACGCGCCCAAGCAGATCCAGTTCGACGCCATCGCCGATGGCTTCGACTCGGTGCTGCATGTCACCGGCCCGGGTACCGATGCCGAGGACGACGACGGTGGCAACGGCACCAACGCTCGCCTGAACCTGTCGCTGCGTGCGGGCCGTTACATCGTGGCCGTTACCAGCCTGGGCAGCCAGCAGGGCGTGTTCGAGCTGGAGACCACCGACATGGGCGGCGATGTGGCTACGCCGGGCGAAAGCAATCGCAAGGACGCTGTCAGCGAAGCCAGCGCTGCTGCGGCCGATGCCGCCGCAGCGGTCGAAGCAAGCAACTGATCCATCCACGCCGGCTGCCACGGCGGCAGCCCGCGTCTCGCGCCCGCCACATCCCCCGATGCGGCGGGCGCTTCATGCCGCACCCTGGTTCCAACACTTGAGGAGTTGAAGTGAAGCGATTCGCAGCAGGACTGCTGTCCCTTGCCATTGCCGCCGCCGTGCACGCCCCCGCGCATGCCGCCCCGTCGGCCCGGCCGCTTGCCATGAACGGCGAGACCTCGGGCGAGATCACCTCGTCCACCCCGATCAACCACAGCGATGGCACCCGCAGCCAGCTGTTCTCGCTGCAGCTGGCTGCCGGCCAGGCCGTCAGCCTGTCGCTGGAAGGCCCGCTCAATGGTTCGCTGGCGGTGTTCACCCGCGACACCCTGGTCGGCCGCTCGGAAGCCGACGGCGAAGGCCCGACCACGCTGAGCATCCGTGCCGACAAGGCCGGCCAATACCTGGTTTCGGTGAGCGGTGCCGACGCTCGCGCTTTCGGCCCCTTCCAGCTTTCGGTCGAACCGATCGTGGCCTACGACGGCAAGCCGCTGGTGGCTGGCCGCCGGGTGACCGATTGGTTGCGTGACGACAGCAAGGAGTACACGCTGGAGGTGGACAAGGCCGGCCTGTACACGCTGACCATGGATTCGACCGAGTTCGACTCGCGCCTGGAACTGAGCGGCAACGGCGTCAACATGGAAGATGATGACGGCGGCAACCAGCTCAACGCGCGCCTGGTGGCCCCATTGCAGCCCGGCCGTTACACCCTCACCGCCAACAGCGTCTCCAATGCCAACGGCGCCTTCTACCTGGGCGTGGAACGTACCGATTTCCCGGAAGGCCTCGTATTCGAGGACGGCACCGAACTGCCGATGGATGGCAAGGCCAGTGGTTTCATCAACGCCGACGATACCCGCAGCTTCGTGTTCAACCTGCCGGAGCGCCGCCGCGTGCAGTTCGACGCCAGCAGCCGCGAGCTGGACACCCTGCTGACCCTGCAGGGCGATGACATCATCCTGACCGACGACGACGGTGGCGGCAACGTCAACTCACGGCTGTCGCAGGTGCTGGAAGCCGGCCAGTACAACGTCTCGGTGCGTTCGGTGAACAGCCGTGGCGGCGTGTTCCAGCTGTCCACCAGCACCTCGGCGGCACCAGAAGGCCCGTCGCGCCAGGAACTGAAGCTGGGCCGTGAGGTCCAGGGCCAGCTGCGCGCCGGCAACCGCGACCTGTACACGCTGGAGATTCCGCGCAAGGGCAAGTACCTGATCAGCATGGTCGGTGCCAACGGCCTGGACGGCATGATCACCGTCATGCGCAACGGCGAGGAAGTCGCCCAGCAGGATGACAGCGAGGACAGCCTGGATCCGTCGCTGGAAGTGGAACTGGACGCCGGCCGCTACGTGGTGCTGGCACACAGCTTCGACTCCAGCGCCACCGGCGGTTACCGCCTGCTGGCCCGTCGCAAGTAATACGCAGCACCGCAATACACAAACGGGGCCGGCATTGCCGGCCCCGTTTGTTTGCGCGCCACTCAGCGCACTTCGAACTCGCCCACCAGCACGGTGTCGTCGCTCTCCTGCAGGCGCAGGGTCACCGCCCTGTCCTGCTGTGCCGTGCTGCCCCAATGCGTGCTCAGGCGCAGCATCAGGGTGGTGGCGCCGGTAACCAGTTGCTGCCGGCTGCCGAAGTAGTTCGCCTCCACCTTGTAGATACCGGGCTTGGCATCACGCAGCGAGAACTGCTCGGGACCGTAGCCACCGGTGAAATCCTGCGACATGGCGCCGCCCTGGTAGGTCAGGCGGTTGCCGTAGTACGCACGTTCACCGTTGGGGTCGGTCACCCACAGATCCATGTCGCTGTTGTCGCTGTCCCAGGCCAGCACCACCCGCAGATCCAGCGGCAAGGCCCTGCGCAGGCGCGGATCGACCGTGGACAGGTCCAGCGTGCTGTTGGTGCGCTTGCCAAGGTTGGTCAGCTCGTCCAATGCGATCAGGGCGACGCCGTCAAAACGGCCGTCCCACTCGCGCTCGACCACCTGGTACAACGGTCCTACCGCATCCTGTGGGCGTCCGGCGGCCTCCAGCGCCAGCCCCAGATCACGGAAACTCTGGGGCTCGTCCTCGGCCATCGCCAGCACCTGCTCGAACACCGGCACCGCCAACTGCGCCGCGTCGGCCTGCAGCAGCCGATAGCCCAACACCCGCAACAGATGGCGGTTGTCCAGTTCCATCTCCGCCAGGTTGGACAATACCCGCAGCGCCAGCTCGCGTTGCTTGTGCTCCAACAACATGTCCGCCACGTCCAGGAAAAAAGCGCTGCTGTTGGCGTTGTCCGCACGCTCGGCAAGATAGCGGGTGTAGAGCGTTGCCGCCGGGCCCTGGCGCAAACGGCGCGCCACCGGCGAATCAGGCTCCCATGCACCCAGGCGGATCTCCAAGGCGCCCTCATTGGCCGACGGCTCCGGGTCGTAACCGTCTGCAGCTACCGCCACGCTTTCCAGCGCGTCCAAATCCGCCGCGACCGGTGGTGCCGGCGGCGCAGGTGCCGCAGGCGGTGGAACCACCAAGGCCATCGCTTCCGGTCCCGCATGCTCGGCCATCGCCTGGGCACGCCGCAGCCGCGCGGCCTGCTTTTCCGGTGCGGCCAGCGCTGGCGCATCCTTCGGCCAGGAACGTGCCCACCATTGGGCACGTTCCTGCCACTGCCCGACGATCGCGTCCAGGTGCTGGCGACGGGCAAGTGCACGGTCCTCCAGCAAACGCGCATAACGGCGGTCATACTCGGCGCGCAGCGGCGCAGGCGGGCGAATGGCATAGCGCAGGTAGTCGTCGATGCCATCCAGCACAATCAGTGACGTTGCTGCGCTAACCAGGCCAAAACGCTGCGAGAGCAGCTGCATCGCCTCGCGGTTGCGACGCGGCTCCAGCGCCAGCTGCTGCAACCGCGCCTGCGCCCACAGTCCGGCCACCAACCCCGGATCAGCGGCGTCGCGCTCTGCCTGCAACTGCTGCCACGGACCAGTGTTGATCCTCAGCCGCATTGCCTGCCGGGCACTGTCGGCGCGCGCATGCAGCCAGACCCAGCCCTGCGCCTGGCTGCGCCTGTCGACCACCACCTCATGCAGGCCGGCGGCGTCGGCGACCTCGACGGCGACAGGTTCGGCCAGCAGTTCCTGCACGGCGCCCTGGGGTTGTCCGTCAACCAGCACCAGACGCCCGCCGTTGGCTTCGCTCCACCCCCGCAGCCGAACGCTGTCCGTCCTTGCGCCGGCACTGCTGATCGCAAACAGGCGCTGCGTTTGGCCCAACCCAGGCAGGGTGTCCGCGCCCCAGTTGGACAAGCCGTCGCTGAGCAACAGGTACTCGCCGACAGCCGGGTCCGGCGTCCAACCGGTCAGATTGCTGGCGCCATCCAGCGGCTCCTGCTCCAGCGCACGGCGCAGTGCGCTCCAGTCCCCCTTGCGCACCTCGAAACGGCGCACGGCAGTAGCGCGATCACGCAGGACGGTCAGGGCCACACGGCCGTCGCCCATCGCGGCGAAATAGCGGTCAAGCAAGGCGAACTCGGCCTTGCGGTCCCGCTGCCCGGCCGAGCCCGAGGCATCCCACAGCAGCCCCACCTGGTCGGGGAGCCGGCGCACGGCAGGCGCAGGCACAGCAACCTGGGCAACAAGATAGTGCTGCCCGTCCAGGCTGGCCGAATGCATGCCCGCCGCGCTATCCATCGGCAGCTGCCACTGCAGCTGCGCTGGCAGCGCCGTGCCCCTGCCCTGCCAGTTCAAGTTACGCCCCTTGAAGCCGAACGGCGCGCCGCCGCCCTCGGCGCGCCCGCCCACCTGCAGCCGCAGGGAAACCTCATCGGCGCCCCCGGCAAACTGCAATGGCAGGCGCCATTGCCAATTGCCAGCGTGCACCGGCAAGGCCTCCCGCACCGTCAGCTGCACGCGGCGACTGCCGCCAGCGGGCAACGGGTAGATACGCAGGCGGAACTGGTTGCCCGCGGTCTGCTCCAACAAACCAGGATCGACGCTGCGACGGGTGATCGCTTCAAACACCTGGCGGCCGCGCTCCTTTGCCACCGCCACCGCGTCGCGCAGCTTTCCCTCGATGTCCAGCGCAAACCCGGTCAACTGCTGGCCATCAGCCAAGGGGAACTGCAGCTCGCCCTCCAGCACCCGTCGGTTGGGGTTGTGGAACTCAAGCTCGATGCGGGTCTGGGCGACACCGGCCTGCACCTCGCCGGTGATGCTGGCGCTGCGCAGGACAATAGGCTGCTCGGCCTCGGCGGCAGCGATCAACACCGGTGGATTGCCCACCACCCGTACCGCAGCCTGCCGCTGCGCGGTTGCCGGCACTGCCAAGGCCACCAATACCGCAACCGCCATCCATCGCTGCCACTGCATGCCTGCCATCGCATTGCTCCATCCAAGGGTCGGGGGGGTAAACGTCCAGCTACAGGCAATGGGGTTTGGCACCCCTCCCCTGTGAGTCGCCGACCACATCGTAACGGGATGGCAGCTGTTGCAGGCTCAGCCTGCGCTGACGCGCTCCTCGCCCTCGCCCAGCGCCAGACGCACGTCGGCCAGGTAGCGTCGGCTGCAGGGCACCGCCTGACCGTCGTCCATGTGCAACAGCGCCTCACCGCCGTCCAAGGGCTCGATCGATACCAGGTGGCGCTGGTTGATAAGCCAGCTGCGGTGGCTGCGGATGAAGCAGGCCGGATCCAGGCGCTGCTCCAGCGCCGCCATGGTGCTGCGCAGCGGGTAGTCATGCCCGCGGACGCGCAGGTTGACGTAGTTGCCGGCAGCCTGCGCCCATTCGATATCGGCGGTGGCAATCAGGAAATCCCGCCCCAGCTTGCGCACCAGCAGCCGCTCCGGCCGTTCGATCGGCTCCACTGGCGGGCCCTCGTCCGGCGCCGCCAGCAGTTGTGCCTCACCCTGCAGCCGGCGCAGCAGGAAGCGATAGCTCTCCACGCTGATCAGGATGATCGCCAGGGTGCGCACGTCCTTGAGGTACTCATACAGAAACTCCCGGCCCCAATCACCAAAGTCATAGCCGTGGCCCAGCGCACGGTATGCCAGCACGCGCAGGCCGACCATCAGCAGCACATGCATCGCCGACAGCGGCAGGCTCGCCAGCAGGTACCACGGCAACCGCCGCCGCCAGTTGTCCATATGCAGTGGCAAGCGCCCGCTCAACCAGGCCACCAGGGGCACCAACAGCACCAGCCAGACCAGGCCGCTGGAGAACTCCCAGACCCAGGGTTCCCACGGATGCATGCCGGGGTCGCCATGCCGGTTGGCATCCATCCAGGTGGTGATGGCATTGCCACTGCAGTTGAGCACCACCACGATCAACCAGAAGCCGATTTCCGCACCACGCCGCCAGGGGCGGAAACGCTGCAAGGGATCACGCAAAGCTCGTTCACTCATCCGCGCAGTGTAGGCCAAGGCCCCTGCGAAGGCCGCGCGATTCGTCCCGCTACCATCGCCATTCGTCCCAAAGTGCCCGCCAATCATCCCTTACCGGCCCGATTGGCAGATGCGGATGGCTCAATGCCAGGCTCCCGACACAAAACCCACAGGCAACCGCATGACCCGCCGCAACGATCTGGACTGGCTACGTGTGATCGCCTTTGCCCTGTTGGTGATCTACCACGTTGGCATGTACTACGTGAGCTGGGACTGGCATGTGAAAAGCGCGGCCGCCAGCATCGCACCCGAGCCGTTCATGCTGCTCACCAGCCCGTGGCGGATGTCGTTGCTGTTCCTCATTTCCGGCGTGGCTACCGCCTACATGCTGCAGTCCCGGCCGCAAGGTTTGCTGCGCCGTCGCTCACGGCAACTGCTGTGGCCGCTGCTGTTCGGCATGTTGCTGATCGTGCCGCCCCAGGCCTACTACCAGGTGGTGGAGCAGCTGCCCGGTGGCTACGACGCATCGTACTGGTCGTTCTACGGCAAGTACCTGACCGGCTATCACGGTTTCTGCGATGCCGATGGCTGCCTGCGCCTGCCCACCTGGAACCACCTGTGGTTCCTGCCCTATCTCTGGTGCTACACCTTGCTGGCCTGGCTGCTATGGCGCCTGCTCCCGGACGGGGCGCTGCAACGGCTGCGCGCTGCCTGTGGACGCGTACTACAGGGTTGGGGCGCGCTATGGGTGCCGGTAGTGATATTGGCGCTGGCGCGGCTGCTGCTGGTCACCCGCTTTGAACAGAGCCATGCGCTGGTGGACGACTGGTACAACCATGCGCAGTACGGTGCCGTGTTCCTGATCGGCTTCCTGGCCGCGTTCAGCACCGGCTTCTGGCAATCACTGCAACGGCTGCGCTGGGCGGCGCTGCTGCTGGCTGCCATCACCTATGCGCTGCTGATCCACAGCTGGTACTTCGCCGGCTACAACGACGACAACCCGCCCCCCATGTGGCTGCGGCTGGGCCTGCGCGTGGCCTGGGCGGTGGACCAGTGGACGGCGATCGCCGCGTTGCTGGGTTTTGCCTACCGTTGGCGCGACGCCGACAGCCGGCTGCTGCGCTACCTCACCCTGGCGGTGTTCCCGCTCTACATCCTGCACCAGACCGTGATCGTGGTGCTGGCCCACCAGCTCAAGCCGCTGCACCTGCCGGCAGGCTGGGAGGCGGCGTTGTTGACCGCCGCGACGTTCGCGCTGTGCCTGGCAGCTTACGAGCTGATAAAACGCAGTGCGTTGCTGCGGCCGCTGTTCGGCCTTCGGCCACGCCCAGACGCCCCCGCACTGATCAGGTTCCCGGCGCCACCGCATGCGGCGACAGATGAGGCCAGGCCCGCGTCGACGCTTACGCCGCTTCTGCGGGCGCGCAGTGTTCGACGATCAGCTGGATGGCCTGGCCACCCCGGTAGTCATCGCCCACCAGCCGGTAGGCCAGGTGCAGCCGGGGTTCTGGCGCGGCGCCGGTCCAGCCACTGAAATGGATGGCATTGATGCGCGCCCGGCCACCGGGTGCACGAACCACCAGCTTCAGGTGGCGCTCCTTGAGCACGCGCCATTCCACGACCTCGAACACGCCATCGAACAGGGGCTCGGCAAAGCCCTGACCCCACGGGCCGGCCAGTCGCAGTGCTTCGGCGTGCTGGAAGTCCAGCTCGGCCGCAGTCAACTCACCGTCGCTGAGCAATTGCTGTTGCAGCAAGGCCGGGTCCAGGGTGGCCTGCACCTGCGCGGCAAATACCGCCTTGAAGGTTTCCAGCTGTGCCAGCGGCAGGCTCAGGCCGGCAGCCATGGCATGGCCGCCGAATTTTTCCATCAGGCCGGGATGGCTGGCGTTGATCGCTGCCAGCGCGTCACGGATATGGAAGCCGGCGATCGAACGGGCCGACCCGCGCAATGCCTGGCCACCTGGTTCGGCAGGTGCGAACGCGATCACCGGCCGATGCAGGCGATCCTTCATCTTCGACGCCACCAGACCGACAACACCAGGGTGCCAATCCGGGTCGAACAGACAGGCAGCCACCGGCCGCTGCATGGATGTGTCCACGACCGCACGCGCGACCGCGCGCTCGGCATCATCGGTCATCTGCTGCTGCACGGCGCGGCGCTCTGCGTTGATCTCCTCAAGCATGGTCGCGATATCGCCTGCCTGCCGGGGGTCTTCGGTCAACAGCAGTTCGATGCCCAAAGCCATGTCTTCCAGCCGCCCGGCGGCATTCAGGCGTGGCCCCAACGCATAGCCGATGTCGCTGGCGCTCAGCCGCGCCGCATCGCGGCCACTGGCTTCGATCAACGCACGCAGACCGACGCAGGCCTTGCCCGCACGCAGCCGGCGCAACCCGGCCGAAACAAGTGCACGGTTGTTGTCGTCCAATGCCACCAGATCGGCGACAGTGCCCACCGCAACCAGATCCAGCAGGGTCAGCAGGTCGGGCTCGGCACCGGCGCTAAAGGCACCCTGCACGCGCAGATGCCGGCGTAGCGCCATCAGCACGTAGAAGATCACCCCGACACCGGCCAGCGCCTTGCTCGGGAACGCATCGCCGTCCACATTCGGGTCAACGATGGCATCGGCCGGAGGCAGTTGCTCGCCCGGCAGGTGGTGGTCGGTCACCAGCACCTGCCAGCCCAGCGCCTTGGCCGCATGTACACCTGCATGGCAGGCAATGCCGTGGTCCACCGTCACCAGCAGGTCCGGCTTGAAGGCTTGCAGCTCGGCCACCAGCGACGGCGACAGGCCATAGCCATGCACCATGCGATTGGGCACGGCATGCACCACGTCGCGGGCCCCCAGCATGCGCAGGCCACGCACACCCACCGCGCAGGCAGTGGCGCCGTCACAGTCGAAATCGCCGACGATCAGAATGCGCTTGTCGGCAGCGATGGCATCGGCCAGCAACTGCACCGCGCGCTGCATGCCACCCAGCAGATCGGGGGCGTGCAGTTGCGCCAGCCGCGGTTGCGCCTGCTCCGGCGTCAATGCACCGCGTGCGGCATAGATGCGTCGCAACAACGGCAAGGTGTCATCGCCCCACTGCCCTTCGGCAGCGGCAACGCGGCGGACGATCTTCATGGCCTCACTCATCAAGCAGACTGCTTACCGGCTTTTTCCAGAACTGCCAGCGTTGCCCGCGCCGGATGCGATAGCTGGCGCCATCCTCGAAATCAAGCTGCAGCTCGGCCAGTTCACCGCGGCCGATGGCCTCCAGCAACGGCAGGATTGCATCGCGGGTCAACTGCTCGAGCGAGCGCAGCTGGCGCAGGTCCACCAGGGCATCCACGGTCTGCTCCCCGCCCAGCCGCACACCGGCCAAGGTGGCGAGCCCCTGCAGCAGCGCATCGCGGCTGCGCACCTGCGCATGGGCGGTGTTGACAGAATCGGGCAAACGCCCCGCCCCCCAGAACCACAGCGAGTTGACCGCACGCTTGCCGTTGGCAACGCGCTGCGCGTTCCACGGATGCTGATGCAGCACCACCTGCGCTTCGGTCATCAGGCTCCGCCATTGGCGGCCGTTGTCACCGTCGGGCAGATGCGGAAACAAGTCATCGCCCAGCACGTTTTCCGGTGCGGCGAAGGCCGGCAGCGGCGTGTCTTCAGGCAGCCGCAGGTACCAACGTGACGGCGTGGGCGCATCCAACTGGTAACCAAAGCCTGCGAACAACGGCTGCAAGGCGGGCAACAGCGCCTCCACATCCACCTGCTCCAGCCGCAGGGTTTCGGCCGATGCCATCAGCCGCGCGCCCTGCATGTCCGGCACGATGTTGGCCGGGTCGGCGCGCAGCCAGAAGCTGCCGGCGGCATCGCCGGCATCGGTCTGGCGGGTCAAGGCGGCCGCCGACCATTCGGCCGGCTGCACGCGGAAGTGACGGCGCAGCTGCGCCGATTCACCGGCCGTGCCGAGCGAACGCTCGGCGCGGCCCAGTGCCGTGGCCACCGGCGCCGGCAGGGTGCCGGCGGGGAAGCGGCTGCGCGCGGGCAGCAGCAGCGTGGCCTTGGCCATCGTCAGTCGAGGTACTCGACGCTGACGATCTCGTACTCACGCTGCCCGGCCGGCGCGTCGATGGCGATGGCGTCGCCTTCGTTCTTGCCGATCAGGGCGCGTGCCACGGGCGAGGAAATGGCGATCAAGCCCAGCTTGATGTCCGCTTCCAGGTCACCAACGATCTGGTAACGCTTCTCTTCGTCGGTCTCCACGTCGGCCAGCGTCACCGTGGCACCAAACACCACCTTGCTGCCGGCGTTGAGCTTGGTGATGTCGATGATCTCGGCATGCGACAGCTCGCCTTCCAGCTGCTTGATGCGGCCTTCGATGAAGCCCTGCTCCTCGCGCGCGGCGTGGTACTCGGCGTTCTCCTTCAGGTCACCGTGCTCGCGGGCTTCGGCGATGGCGGCAATGACCTTCGGGCGCTTGTCCGACTTCAGGTGTTCCAGTTCGTCACGCAGGCGCTTGGCGCCCTTTGCCGTGATGGGTGCTCTCATGCATTCAACTCCTTGTGCAGTTCCTGCAGCGACCAGACCGGACCGGTGCCGCGGAACTCCAACGATTGCACCAATGCCTTGGCGCCTGCAACCGTGGTCGAGTACGTGATGCGGTTCTGCAGGGCTTCGCGACGGATCGAGAACGAGTCGTTGATCGCTGCGCGGCCTTCGGTCGTATTGACGATGTAGACGATTTCGCCGTTCTTGATGCTGTCCACGATATGCGGACGGCCCTCGACCACCTTGTTGATCACTTCGCAGCTGTAGCCATGCTGCTGCAACCAGGCAGCGGTGCCACGGGTAGCCACCAGCGAATAGCCCGCCTCGACCAGGCCCTGCACCGCCGGCATCACGCGCGGCTTGTCGATGTCACGCACCGAAATGAACACCTTGCCGACCGGCGGGGTCTTGATGCTGCCGGCTTCCTGCGCACGTGCGAACGCGGCGCTGAAGGTACGGCCCACACCCATCACTTCACCGGTGGAACGCATTTCCGGCCCGAGGATCGGATCCACACCCTGGAACTTGGCGAACGGGAAGATCGCCTCCTTGACCGAGTAGTAATCCGGCACGACTTCCCTGGTCGCACCCTGCTCGGCCAGGGTCTTGCCGGCCATGCAGCGGGCGGCGATCTTGGCCAGCGCCATACCGGTGGCCTTGGACACGAACGGCACGGTGCGCGATGCACGCGGGTTCACTTCCAGCAGGAAGACCACGTCGTTGCCATCGGCATCGGTCTGGATGGCGAACTGGGTGTTCATCAGGCCGACCACCTTCAACGCCTTGGCCAACTCGGTGACCTGGCGACGCAGCTCGGCCTGGGTCTGTGCCGACAGCGAATACGGCGGCAGCGAGCAGGACGAGTCACCGGAGTGCACGCCGGCTTCTTCGATGTGCTCCATCACGCCACCGATCAGGACGTTGCCGTCCTTGTCGCAGATGATGTCCACGTCGGCCTCGACGGCTGCGTCCAGGAAGTGATCCAGCAGCACCGGCGAATCGTTGGAGACCTTGACCGCATCGCGCATGTAGCGGGCCAGATCGGCCTCGCCGTAGACGATTTCCATCGCACGGCCACCCAGCACGTAGCTCGGGCGCACCACCAGCGGGAAGCCGATTTCGCGCGCCAGCGCCTGTGCCTCGTCGGCGGTACGGGCGGTGCGGTTCGGCGGCTGCTTCAGGCCCAGGTCCTGCACCAGCTTCTGGAAGCGCTCGCGGTCCTCGGCCAGGTCGATGGAGTCCGGCGAGGTGCCGATCACCGGCACGCCGTTGGCTTCCAGCGCACGCGCCAGCTTCAGCGGGGTCTGGCCGCCGTACTGCACGATCACGCCCTTGGGCTGTTCCAGCTCGACGATCTCCAGCACGTCTTCCAGCGTCAGCGGCTCGAAGTACAGGCGGTCGGAGGTGTCGTAGTCGGTGGACACGGTTTCCGGGTTGCAGTTGACCATGATGGTTTCATAGCCGTCCTCGCGCAGGGCGAGCGCGGCATGCACGCAGCAATAGTCGAACTCGATGCCCTGGCCGATGCGGTTCGGGCCACCGCCCAGGATCATGATCTTGTCGCGGTTGCTGGGTGCGGCCTCGCACTCATCCTCGTAGGTCGAGTACAGGTAGGCGGTGCCGGTGGCGAACTCGGCGGCACAGGAGTCCACGCGCTTGTACACCGGGCGCACCTTGTGGGCGCGGCGCAGGGCGCGGATGGCAGCCTCGTTGGTGCCGGTCAGCTGCGCCAGGCGCGCATCGGAGAAACCGGCACGCTTGAGCTTGCGCAGACGTGCGGCATCCAGCGCGTCGATGCCCTGGGCATGGACCTGCTTTTCGTCGACGATGATTTCTTCGATCTGGTCAAGGAACCACGGGTCGATGTGCGACAGGCCGTAGACATCTTCAACGCTCAAGCCGCTGCGGAATGCATCGCCCACATAGAACAGACGCTCCGGGCCCGGGGCCTTGAGCTCGCGCTTCATGGTGGCGATATCGTCTTCGTTGCCCAGGTCCAGCTCGGTCGGGTCCAGGCCGATCTTGCCGGTTTCCAGGCCGCGCAGCGCCTTCTGCAACGATTCCTTGAAGGTGCGCCCCATCGCCATCACCTCACCCACCGACTTCATCTGGGTGGTCAGGCGGGCATCGGCCATCGGGAACTTCTCGAAGGCAAAGCGCGGAATCTTGGTGACGACGTAGTCGATGGACGGCTCGAACGAAGCCGGGGTCAGGCCACCGGTGATCTCGTTCTTCAATTCGTCCAGGGTGTAACCCACGGCCAGCTTGGCGGCGACCTTGGCGATCGGGAAGCCGGTGGCCTTGGAGGCCAGCGCCGAGGAACGCGACACGCGCGGGTTCATCTCGATCACCACCACGCGGCCGGTGGTCGGGCTGATGCCGAACTGCACGTTGGAGCCGCCGGTATCCACGCCGATCTTGCGCAGCACGGCGATGGAGGCATCGCGCAGGCGCTGGTATTCCTTGTCGGTCAGGGTCTGTGCCGGCGCCACGGTGATCGAGTCACCGGTGTGCACGCCCATCGGGTCGAGGTTTTCGATCGAGCAGACGATGATGCAGTTGTCCGCGGTGTCGCGGACCACTTCCATCTCGAATTCCTTCCAGCCCAGCACCGACTCTTCCACCAGCACTTCGGTGGTCGGCGACAGTTCCAGGCCGCGGCCGACGATCTCGATCAGCTCCTCGCGGTTGTAGGCGATCCCGCCGCCGCTGCCACCCAGGGTGAAGGACGGACGGATGATGGTCGGGTAGCCAACGCGGGTCTGGATTTCCAGCGCTTCTTCCAGCGTGTGCGCAACGGCGGCCTTGGGGCACTCCAGGCCGATTTCCTGCATGGCCACGCGGAACAGCTCGCGGTCTTCGGCCATGCGGATGGCTTCGCGCTTGGCACCGATCAGCTCGACGTTGTACTTCTCCAGCACGCCGTGGTCGGCCAGGTCCAGCGCGCAGTTCAGCGCGGTCTGGCCACCCATGGTCGGCAGCAGCGCGTCCGGGCGCTCCTTGTCGATGATCTTCTCCACCGTCTGCCAGTTGATCGGCTCGATGTAGACGGCATCGGCCATCTCCGGGTCGGTCATGATCGTGGCCGGGTTGGAGTTCACCAGCACCACACGATAACCCTCGTCACGCAGCGCCTTGCACGCCTGCGCGCCGGAGTAGTCGAACTCACAAGCCTGGCCGATGACGATCGGGCCAGCGCCGATGATCAGGATGGTTTTTAGGTCGGTGCGCTTTGGCATTTTCTTCTCTAAGTCAGTACAGCGTGTCTGGGGGAAGTGATCGCACGCTGTCGATCAGGAAAACTCGTTGCTATCTATGGTGACGCCGCATTCGCCGAGGATGCGCTCGCTCATGCGCGCCGGCAGGCCGTCGGGCAAGTCGCCCATCTCGGCCAGCACCGCCGCCAATGCCTCATACGAGCCACTGGCCATGAACTCGCCCACCTGCTTGCGTTCCAGTTCGCTGGGCTCGCCCGCGAACTCCGCCGGCAAGGCGGTGCCGTACATCATCTGGCGCTGGGTAGCGACCATGCGCTTACCGCCCTGGCTGGTATAGAAGGCCTGCCAGCGCTTGAGGTGCACCTGACCCTCGTCACCGAGGTTGCTGACCAGCCGTTCCACCAGCGCGTCGTTGAGCACCGCGCCGATCGGCGCCGCCATGCATTGGCGCTGCTGCGGGGTCACTTGCGGGAAGAACGCTTCGTTGGCGAGGATGGACTTGGCCGCGTCCTCACCCATGCGCTCGAAACCGGTCAGTGGCAGCAGATCACGGATCTGCTGGGCCGTCACCGGGGCCGCGCTGGCCACCGAGGTGGCCAGCAGCGCCGGCAACATCAGCCAGCGCGCCTTGCTCACGCCTTGGCCCCTTCCATCAGGCTGATGAAACGGTCGAACAGCGGTGCCACGTCGTGCGGACCCGGCGATGCTTCCGGGTGGCCCTGGAAGGAGAACGCAGGCGCATCGGTCAGGGCGATGCCCTGGATGGTCTGGTCGAACAGCGAGCGATGGGTGACGCGGACATTGCCCGGCAGCACGCTCTCGTCGATGGCGAAGCCATGATTCTGCGAGGTGATCATCACCCGGCCGCTGTCGATGTCCTGCACCGGGTGGTTGGCGCCATGGTGGCCGTGACCCATCTTCATGGTCTTGGCACCCGAAGCCAGGCCCAGCAACTGGTGGCCCAGGCAAATGCCGAAGGTCGGGATCTTCTTCTCGACGAAGGTCTTGATCGCGCTGATGGCGTAATCGCAGGGTTCCGGGTCGCCCGGGCCGTTGGACAGGAACACGCCGTCCGGATTCAGCGCCAGGACCTCGGCCGCCGGGGTCTGTGCCGGCACCACGGTCAGTTCGCAGCCGCGCTCGGCCAGCATGCGCAGGATGTTGGTCTTGACGCCGAAGTCATAGGCCACAACCTTGAACTTCGGTTCGGCGCGCACGAACTCGTTGCGGTCCAGGTCCAGCTGGCCGTCGGCCCAACCATAGGTCTTGTCGGTGCTGACCACCTTGGCCAGATCCATGCCTTTCAGGCCGGGGAACTTGCGCGCAGCTTCCAGCGCCTTCTCCACATCGATGCCGTCGCCAGCCATCAGCGCACCGTTCTGGGCGCCGCGCTCACGCAGGATGCGGGTCAGCTTGCGCGTATCGATGCCGGCAATGGCCACCACGCCGCGCTGGATCAACCAATCCTGCAGCGACAACTGGCTGCGCCAGCTGCTGGGGCGGCGCGGCACGTCGCGCACGATCAGGCCCGATGCCCAGACCTTGCTGGCTTCATCGTCCTGGTCATTCATACCGGTGTTGCCGATATGCGGGTACGTCAGGGTGATCATCTGCCGGGCGTAGGACGGATCGGTCAGCATTTCCTGGTAACCGGTCATGGCGGTGTTGAACACCACCTCACCCACGGATAGGCCGGGCGCGCCTACGGATTCGCCCTCGAATACGGTGCCGTCTTCGAGCACGAGAATTGCGGCTTGGGTCACGGGAATCTCACTTTGGCTACCGGGGGACTCCGAAGCCACGCCTGCGTCCGCGGTCAAAAACCGGTTGCAAAAAAGCGCGGACGGCGGTCTGGGAACCGGTCCGGCTGACGTGTTTCGGCGAGCGGGAATTGTAAAGGCAACGGGGCCACCAGCGCCAGCGTCGCGTACAGACCCGGCCGATGGTTTCAGACCGTACGGAAAACCGGTTCTGCCCGGTAAAGCCGCCTGTTCAGCGGCTGCCGACGGCAATGCTCAGCCAATCAGGTCCCGCACCCGGTACCGCCCGTGTTCACGCCCGAGCAGGCGTTGTGCCGCGTGCAACGCACCACGCGCGAAAATGTCACGGTTGGTGGCCCGGTGGACCAGTTCCACCCGCTCACCCAGGCCGGTGAACTGAACGAAATGCTCACCAATGATGTCGCCGGCACGCAGGCTGGCATAGCGTGGCGCTGCCCCGCCCTGGCTGGCAGATTCGCCCAAGGTCAGTGCGGTACCGGAAGGTGCGTCCTTCTTGTGCACGTGGTGGGATTCGACGATGTCGCAATCCCAACCCGGCAACGTCGCTGCCGCGCGCTCGACCAGCTCGGCCAGCACGGCAACGCCGAGGCTGAAATTGGTTGCCCATACCAGCGGAATGCGCGCCGCAGCCGCATCCAGCGCCGCCTGCTGCCCGTCGCTGATGCCGGTGGTGCCGGACACCAGGCCGACACCCCGCTCCACACACAAGGCCAGGATGGGGTCAAACCCCTCCGGCAGACTGAAATCAATGGCGACATCAAACGCCGGCACGCCGGACAGCTCACTGGTAGCGAAATGGGGAATGCCATCCACCACGCGTTGGACTGGCGGCTTACGCACCACGGCGGCCACCACCTGCAGGGACGAATCTTCGGCTGCCAGTCGCAGCAGGGCCTGACCCATGCGGCCGGAGGCGCCATGGATCAGCAAACGGGTCGGAATGTTGTTCATGCAGCCAAGCTACCGTTTCCGCAGGCCAACACACAAGCATCTGAATGCGGCAACGCCGTGTTTCCCCGGCGCCGCGCTGCACTCAATGTTGTTTGGGTTCGCTGGGCCCGCAGCTGTTGCAGCCGCCGCAGGCACCCGCATTGCTGGCCGCAGGCGGCGCCAGCCGCCGCCCCCAGGCCTGCAGCCGCGGTGAACGCTGCGGCTTGACCAGCCACAGCGCAAGCGACCCGCGCAGCTTGCGCACCACGCCAGGGAACTGCTTCTTCAATACCACCCAGGCGCTGACCAGCACCGCCAGGCCGATGATCAGGTATTGCAGCAGCAGACCCTTGTCCATCAGCCCGCCCCCAGGGCCTTGGCCACCTGGTAGGTCACCAGCGCCGCCAGATAGGCCGCGGCAAACAGGTAGACCGTGGCAAACGACATCTGCTTCCACGAGTTGGTCTCGCGCTTGATGGTAGCCAAGGTGGAAATGCACATCGGCGCGTAGATGAACCACACCATCAGCGACAGACCGGTAGCCAGCGTCCAACCATCACTGATCACCGGCGTCAGCGCCTGGATGGCCGCGTCATCATCGGCCGCCGACAAGGCATAGATCGTGGCCAATGAAGACACCGCCACCTCGCGTGCGCCCATGCCCGGGATCAACGCAATGCAGATCTGCCAGTTGAAACCCAGTGGCGCGAAGATCACCGCCATCGCATGGCCGATCTGGCCGGCGTAGCTGTAATCGATGGCAGGCAGCGTCGCGTTCTCAGGCGCGCCCGGGAACGACAGCAGGAACCACAGCAGGATGGTCAGCGCCAGGATGATGCCGCCTACGCGCTTGAGGAAGATCACCGCACGCTCCCACAGGCCCACCAGCAGGTCGCGCGGGTTGGGCAGGCGGTAGGAGGGCAGCTCCAGCATCAGCGGATGCTCGCCCTTGTCACGACGGAACTTCTTCATCGTCCACGACATGATCAACGCGCTGGCAATGCCGGCCACATACAGGCCAAACAGCACCAGCCCCTGCTGGTTGAACACGCCCCACACGGTCTTGGCGGGAATGAACGCACCAATCAGCAGCGCATACACCGGCAGGCGTGCCGAGCAGGTCATCAGCGGGGCCACCAGGATGGTGGCCAGGCGGTCGCGCGGGTCCTGGATGGAGCGCGTGGACATGATGCCCGGCACCGCGCAGGCAAAGCTGGACAACAGCGGGATGAACGAGCGCCCGGACAGACCTGCCGCGGCCATCATCCGGTCGAGCAGGAAGGCCGCACGCGGCAGGTAGCCGGATTCTTCCAGCGCCAGGATGAAGGCGAACAGGATCAGGATCTGCGGCAGGAACACCACCACTCCACCCACGCCGGCAATGATGCCATCGGTGAGCAGGCTGCTGAGCGGCCCTTCAGGCAGATGCGTCGCCGCTGCCTCACCCAGCCAGGCAAATGCGGCCTCGATACCGTCCATCATCGGCGTGGCCCAGGCGTACACCGCCTGGAAGATCAGGAACATCACCACGGCCAGGCTCAACAGGCCAAACACCGGATGCAGCAGCCAGCGGTCCAGCGCATCATCGATGCGGCCGGTACGGGCCGGCATGCTGACCGCGCTGGCCAGGATCTCACGCACCTGGGCGTGGTAATCGGCACCGGCTTCGGCCGCATGCACCGGCAGGCTGGCCAACGCCGGTACCAGCGCATCGATGCGCTCCACCAGCGCCCGCGCACCATTGCGCTGCACCGCCACGGTCTCGACCACCGGCACGCCCAGGGCTTTTTCCAGCGCGGGCACGTCGATCTCGATGCCGCGCTTGCGGGCAGCGTCAACCATGTTCAGCGCCACGATCATCGGCTTGCCCAACTCACGCACTTCCAGCGCGAAGCGCAGGTGCAGGCGCAGGTTGGTGGCGTCGATCACGCACACCAGCGCGTCCGGCGCGGCTTCACCCGGGTAGAACCCGCGGCACAGGTCGCGGGTGATGGCTTCGTCCAGGCTGGCCGGGTGCAGGCTGTAGGCGCCTGGCAGATCCAGCACCGCATATTCACGCCCGGATGGCCCGCGCATGCGGCCTTCCTTGCGCTCGACGGTAACGCCGGTGTAGTTGGCCACCTTCTGGCGGCTGCCGGTCAACTGATTGAACAACGCGGTCTTGCCGCTGTTCGGATTGCCGACCAGGGCCAGCCGTGCAACTGCCTCGTTCACGCCACACCTCCGGTCGAGCTCACCAGCACGCGGGCAGCCTCACTGCGGCGCAGCGCGAAACGGGTGAAACCCACCTGGAACAGCATCGGTTCACCGCCCACCGGTCCGCGCGCGACCAGCCGCACTTCCTCCCCGTTGACGAACCCCAGCTCACGCAAGCGCCGCGCAATGGCGTCGTTGGCATGCAGGTCCTGTACGTTTTCCACCTTCGCGGATGCATGCAGCGGCAAATCTGACAACGTCACTGAATGGGCGCCTATGAAGAGTTGATAAGAATGGTTATCAATTCTAGCACCGTGAAGGCGGCCCCGCCGCCCAACCAAAGGCCTACAGCGTTCCCCCTCAGCAACTGTTGTTTGTCAGTTGCAGCTGGCCATGCAGCTGTTCAGACGTTCGCCGCACACCGCTGCCGCAGAACGGTTCTGGCAGAACGCCTGCGAGGTCTGGCAGGCACCGCGCAACTCCGGGTTGGTGATCTTGTCGCACTGATTGTTGCGACTGGCCTCGCCACAATCACCATAGCTGCGCGGGTTGGCAGTACAGGCCTGATAGCGGTCCTGGCAATAGTTCACGCAGGCGGCCGGGTCATTCCTGGGGGCGTCACGCCAAGCACCATTTCCACAGCCGGCCAGCAACACCGACAAGGCCACCGCCCCACCCCACTTCCCTATACGCATGCCGGTCTCCGGAAATGAAAACAGCCCGAGCATACGCCCGGGCTGTTTCCTTGCCACCCCTGTCTGCGGGCACAGGCGCGGCGGCACTTACTCCACGATCACCGGAATCTTGCCGATGCGGGCCTGCCATTCACGCGGACCGGTCTTGTGCACCGACTCACCGGTGGAATCCACCGCCACGGTTACCGGCATGTCCTGCACGGTGAACTCATAGATCGCCTCCATGCCCAGGTCGGCGAAACCGACCACCTTGGAGGCCTTGATCGCCTTGGACACCAGGTAGGCCGAGCCACCGACGGCCATCAGGTAGGCCGACTTGTTGTCACGGATGGCCTCGATCGCGGCCGGGCCACGTTCGGCCTTGCCGACCATGCCCAGCAGGCCGGTCTGTTCCAGGATCTGGCGGGTGAACTTGTCCATGCGGGTCGCCGTGGTCGGGCCGGCCGGGCCCACAACTTCGTCGCGCACCGGATCCACCGGGCCGACGTAATAGATGAAGCGACCCTTCAGGTCCACCGGCAAGGGCTCGCCCTTGTTGAGCATGTCGACCATGCGCTTGTGCGCGGCGTCGCGACCGGTCAGCAGCTTGCCATTGAGCAGCAGGGTCTGGCCCGGCTTCCATGCAGCCACTTCTTCCGGCGTGATGGTGTCCAGATCAACGCGGGTGCCCTTGGACGCGTCGTAGGTGATCTGCGGCCAGTCTTCCAGCGACGGCGGGTCCAGCATCACCGGGCCGCTGCCATCCAGGGTGAAGTGGGCGTGGCGGGTGGCGGCACAGTTCGGGATCATCGCCACAGGCAGGTTGGCGGCGTGAGTCGGGAAGTCCTTGACCTTGATGTCCAGCACCGTGGTCAGGCCACCCAGGCCCTGCGCGCCAATGCCCAGCGCATTGACCTTCTCATACAGCTCCAGGCGCAGTTCTTCGGCACGGTTGGACGCGCCGCGGGCCTGCAGGTCGGTGATGTCGATCGGCTCCATCAGCGATTCCTTGGCCAGCAGCATCGCCTTCTCGGCGGTGCCGCCAATGCCGATGCCGAGCATGCCCGGCGGGCACCAGCCAGCGCCCATGGTCGGCACGGTCTTGAGCACCCAGTCGACGATGGAGTCGGACGGGTTGAGCATGGCGAACTTGCTCTTGGCCTCGGAGCCACCGCCCTTCGCGGCGACGATCACGTCGACCTTGTCACCCGGCACGACCTTGATGTTGACCACACCCGGGGTGTTGTCCTTGGTATTGGTGCGCTTGCCGGCCGGGTCGGCCAGCACCGAGGCACGCAGCTTGTTGTCCGGGTAGGCGTAGGCGCGGCGGATGCCCTCGTTGGCCATGTCCTCCACGCCCATGGTGGCGTCGTCCCAACGCACGTTCATGCCGATTTCCAGGAACACGGTGACGATGCCGGTGTCCTGGCAGATCGGGCGATGGCCCTCGGCACACATGCGCGAGTTGATCAGGATCTGCGCAATGGCCTCCTTGGCCGCCGGCGACTCCTCGCGCTCATAGGCAGCGGAGAGATTCTTGATGTAGTCGACCGGGTGGTAGTACGAGATGTACTGCAGTGCGTCGGCGACGGACTGGATGAGGTCTTCCTGCTTGATCGATGTCACGGGCTTGCTCGCTTGCTGAAGGCTGGCGGGGGTTCAGCCGCCCATTTTACGCCCTGCAGCCGCGCCGTGCTGTCCGCCCTTGGTCTTGGGGGAGGAGCGTCCGCCGCGAACGCGCAGAACCGACAGATCTCCCGCTTCGCGGCGGACGCCCCTTCCGCACCAGCCCACTCCGCTTCAGGCAAAGTGGGTCTGTCACGCCAGTCAGCCCTGCGCCGTCCTGTCTACATGAACGCCGAATCCCTCTTCCAGACCCACCGCCCGCGCCTGCTGGCCCTGGCCTATCGCATGCTCGGCAGCCGCGCCGATGCCGAGGACGTGCTGCAGGACGCCTGGCTGCGCTGGGCCGGTATCGCCAGCGACGAGGTCCGCGATGCCGAGGCCTGGCTGGTCACCGCCACCACCCGGCTCAGCCTGGATCGCCTGCGTGCCGCCAAGCGTGAACGCCAGCACTACGTCGGCCCCTGGCTACCCGAACCCCTGCAGGTCGAACTGGCAGCCGAGTCCGGCGCCGACCCCGCCCAGGCCCACGCGGTTGCCGACCAGGTCTCCTTCGCTTTTCTTACCCTGCTGGAACAGCTCAGCCCCGACGAGCGCGCCGCCTTCCTGCTCAAGGAGGCGTTTGACCATGACTACCGCCAGATCGGCACGTTGCTTGGCCACAGCGAGGCCAATTGCCGCCAACTGGTACGCCGGGCCCGGCAACGGCTGCAAACCGGCGCGCCCCGCTTTGACGCCGCGCCTGCGCACCACCGGCAACTGCTGCACCGCTTCATGGAAGCGGCGCAGCGTGGTGACAGCGAGGCCATCCAGGCCTTGCTGCATGCCAACGCGACGGCGGTCGCCGATGGCGGCGGCCGCGTCACCGCCACCGTGCGCCCACTGGTAGGCGCCGAGCGCATTGGCCGCCTGTACTGGGCCATTGCCCGCCGTGGCGCGGCGCTGCCGGCACAGCTGGGCTACGTCAACGGCGAACCAGCGATCCTGCGCTTTGCTGACGGCAGGCTGGCCTCGTTCACCACCATCGAGGTGGTGGAGGGGCGCATCGCCGCGTTGTACAGCGTGCTCAATCCGGAAAAATTGCCGGCGCTTGTCACGCCACCGCGCGCTGCGGCGTCCTGATACCTGAAAGCCGGCCACCTGGTCGGTTGGAGTTCCCCGATGTCCGCTTCCAACACCCCCCGCGTCCCCTACACCCGCCTGGCCGCCGATGCGTTCAAGGGCCTGCTGGCCACCAGCAAGGCCGTGCACGACAGCTCGCTCGACCATCAGCTGCAGGAACTTGTGTTCCTGCGCGTGTCGCAGATCAATGGCTGCGGCTACTGCATGGACATGCACGCCACCGCCCTGCGCAAGGCCGGCATCGAGCCGCGCAAACTCGACACCCTGCCCGCCTGGCACGAGAGCCGCTTCTTCGATGAACGCGAGCGCGCCGCGCTGGGCTGGGCCGAGGCCCTGACCCGACTGCCCGATGGCGCCCCCTCGGACGTAGCCTTCAACGCACTGGCACCGCATTTCGATGAAAAAGGCATCAGTGACCTGAGCATGGCGGTGGCCGTGATCAACGCCTGGAACCGGCTGGGCGCAGGGCTGCTGCCACCGCTGCCGTGAGCACTGCAGACAAGGCTGATGGCCTGCGCCGCCGCCACACCGCACAATACGGCGCATGGGAACCCTTGTACTGATCCTCGACCTCGTCGGCACCTTCGTCTTCGCCCTGTCCGGGGCAACGATGGGCGTGCGCCGGCGGCTGGATATCTTCGGCGTGCTGGTGCTGTCGTTCGCGGCGGCACTGGCCGGCGGCATCACCCGCGACCTGTTGATCGGCGCCACCCCGGTGGCCGCGATCAGTGACTGGCGCTACCCTGCCATCACCCTGCTGGCAGGCGTGGTCACCTTTTTCTGGGCACCGCTGATCGAACGCCTGCAGTACCCGGTGCGAATGTTCGACGCCATGGGTCTGGCGCTGTTTGCGGTGGCTGGCACCCAGAAGGCCTTGGCCTTCGGCATTGCTCCGCCGATGGCGGCCGCGCTGGGCATGCTGACCGGCATAGGCGGCGGAATCGCCCGCGACGTGCTGCTGGCGCAGGTGCCGCTGGTGCTGCAGGCAGAGTTGTACGCAGTGGCCGCGCTGGCGGGCGCCGCGGTGGTGGCCGTGGGCTACTGGCTGGGCTTGCCGCCCTTGCCTTGTGCGCTGGTGGGTGCCGGCCTGTGTTTTGGCCTGCGCATGATGGCCATGCATTTCGGCTGGCATCTGCCGGTGGCGTTGCAGTCGTCGGAGCCACCGCCGCCGGAAGGGCCGCGTAGTTGAGGTAAGAGCTTTGGGCTTCGGGCTTTGGGCTTTGGGCGCTTGCTTTCTGCTTTTATGCCGTCATTCCCGCGCAGGCGGGAATCGCTCTTGCCGTTGATCTTGACCTTGCCTGTCGTCCTCGCCAAATGCCAAGGCAGGAGCAGAGCAGGAGCGATTCCCGCCTGCGCGGGAATGACGGCGTAACGGCAGAAGCAAGAGCCAGAACCAAAGCCAAAGCCAAAGCACCCCTCCCCGGCCCTCCCCTTGCCTTCGGCAAAGGGAGGGGCGAAGCCAAGCCCCCGGTAACGCCAAACTCACACTGCATCAGCGATCTTGGGAATCCCGCTTCAACAGGACCCCACCATGTCCGCAGAACGCTCCGACACCCTGATCGGCGATGAAGTCGTCCATACCCTTGGCCAGCAGGCCCAGACCTCACAGGTACTCGCCCAAGTCAAAAATGGCCAGGTGACCTTGTCCGGCGATGTTCCCAGTGCCGAGGTGAAGCACAAAGCCGAGGCTCTTGTGGCTGGCATCGAAGGCGTGCACAAAGTGGTCAGTCACCTCCACGTCGACAGTGGCAAACGCTCGTTCGGTGCCGCCGGCGAGGCTGTCCGTGACAATCCCGACGGTCGCGACGACGCGCAGATGGGCGATATCGACCTGAGCAAGGACGGCTGAGCATAGTGATGCGGCGGGCTGAACGCATTTGCAGGTAACCTGAACCGGCACCTCGCCGCTTGAGCCCCCCATGCCCCACCCCGAACCCGCTCCCGCCAAGAAACCCAGCTTCCGCGAGCGCGTCGATGCGATGCGCAACCTGCCGCCGTTCCTGCGGCAGGTGTGGCAGACCAGCCGCTGGCTGACACTCGCCAGCCTCGGCCTGCGCCTGGTCCGTGCGTTGATGCCGGTGGCGATGCTGTACGTCGGCAAGCTGATCATTGATGAAGCGGTGCGCCTGGCTGGTGCCGGCCCGATGCCACCGCTGGCCGACGCACTCTCCAGCGGTCACCTCACGACCCTGCTGGAACTACTGTTGCTGGAACTGGCCATCGCCATCGGCTCGGACCTGCTTGGTCGACTGATCAGCTACGCCGATTCGCTGCTCTCCGAGCTGTTCACCAATGCCACCAGCGTGCGCCTGATGGAGCACGCCGCCGAGCTCGACCTGGAGGATTTCGAGGACCCCGACCTGCAGGACAAGCTGGACCGCGCACGCCGCCAGACCATGGGCCGCATGAGCCTGATGAGCCAGCTGTTCGGCCAGGTGCAGGACACCATCACCGTCATCAGCTTTGCCGCCGGCCTGATCGTCTATGCGCCATGGTTGATTGTGCTGCTGGCAATTGCCCTGGTGCCGGCCTTCATCGGCGAATCGCACTTCAACACGCTGGGCTATTCGCTCAATTTCAGCTGGACCCCCGAACGCCGCCAGCTCGATTACCTGCGCCAGGTAGGCGCCAGCGTGGAAACGGCCAAGGAGGTGAAGATTTTCAACCTCAACCGTTTCCTGATCGACCGCTACAAGCTGCTGGCCGAGCGCTTCTACAAAGCCAACCGCACGCTGGCGCGCAAGCGCGCGATCTGGGGCACCCTGCTCGCAGCCTTGGGCACCTTTGGCTATTACACCGCCTATGCCTATATCGCCTGGCGTACCATCCGCGGCGATTTCAGCATCGGCGACCTGACCTTCCTGTCCGGCAGCTTCCTGCGCCTGCGCCAGTTGCTGGAAGGACTGCTCACCGGCTTTTCGCAGGTGGCCGGGCAGGCCCTGTACCTGGACGACCTGTTCTCGTTCTTCGCGATCGAACCGGAGATCCGCTCGCGCCCGGACGCTGTGCCGATCCCGCGCCCGATCCGCCAGGGTTTTGTTTTCGACAATGTCGGCTTCCGCTACCCGGATGCCGAGCGCTGGGCGGTACGCAACCTCAGTTTCGAGCTGCAGGCTGGCGAAGTGATTGCCCTGGTTGGCGAGAACGGCGCCGGCAAGACCACCCTGGTCAAGCTGCTGGCGCGCCTGTACGACCCCGATGAAGGTCGCATCCTGCTTGATGGCTGTGACCTGCGCGATTACGACCTCGACGACCTGCGCGCCAACATGGGGGTGATCTTCCAGGACTTCGTGCGCTATCACCTGTCCGCTGGCGAGAACATCGGCGTCGGCCTGGTGGATGCCATGAACGACAAGGCACGCATCCGGGACGCTGCCCACCGCTCGCTGGCCGACGAGGTGATCGAGGCCTTGCCTGCCGGTTACGAGCAGTTGATCGGTCGCCGCTTCAAGACCGGCGTGGATCTGTCCGGTGGTCAGTGGCAGAAGATCGCCATCGCCCGCGCCTATATGCGCGATGCGCAGGTGATGATCCTCGACGAACCGACCGCAGCCCTGGATGCACGCGCCGAATTCGAGGTATTCCAGCGTTTCAAGGAACTGTCGGACAACCGCACCGCCGTGCTGATCTCGCATCGCTTCTCATCGGTGCGCATGGCTGATCGCATCCTGGTGCTGGCCGACGGTCGCATCGAAGCCAGTGGCACCCACGAGCAGCTGATGGCCGAAGGCGGCCGCTATGCCGAGTTGTTTGAGCTGCAGGCCGCCGGATACCGCTGACCGTAGTGCCGAGCCATGCTCGGCAGGGGGCTTTCCCAGCGAAAAGCACCCCTCCCCAACCCTCCCCTGGGCCTACGGCCAAAGGAAGGGAGCGTAGTGCCGAGCCATGCTCGGCAGAGGCTTTACCAGCGAAAAGCACTCCTCCCCAGCCCTCCTCTTGACCTGCGGCCAAAGGGAAGGAGCGTAGTGCCGAGCCATGCTCGGCAAGGGGCTTTACCGGCGAAAGCACCCCTCCCCGGCCCTCCCCTTGGCCTGCGGCCAAAGGGAGGGGGCGTAATGCCGAGCATGGCTCGGCACTACAGCAATCAGCTCAAATGAGATTCATTCCCATTTAAGGGAAATCGGCTAGAATAGGACGGTCTCCAATTTACGAATCACGGCATGTCTTCCGCTTTTGGCGCCGAAACGGTGCTCGAGGTCCGTCACTGGACGGACGCCTACTTCAGCTTCTCCACCACCCGCGACAGCGGCTTCCGCTTCGAGAACGGCCAGTTCGTGATGATCGGGCTGGAAAACGAAGGCGCCCGCCCTGTCATGCGTGCCTATTCCATCGCCAGCGCCAACTGGGAAGAGCAGTTGCACTTCTTCAGCATCAAGGTGCAGGAAGGCGCGCTGACCTCACGCCTGCAGCACCTCAAGCCTGGCGACAAGGTACTGGTCGGCAAGAAGCCCACCGGCACCTTGCTGATCAGCGACCTGCATCCCGGCAAGCACCTCTACCTGCTGGGCACCGGCACCGGCCTGGCGCCGTGGCTGAGCGTGGTCAAGGACCCGGAAACCTACGAGCGTTTCGAGAAGGTCATCGTCTGCCATGGCGTGCGCTTCGCCAAGGATCTCGCCTACCGCGAGTACTTCGAGCAGGAACTGCCCAACGACGAGATCCTCGGCGACATCGTCCGCGACAAGCTGCTGTATTACCCAGCCGTTACCCGTGAGCCTTTCCCCAACCAGGGCCGGCTGACCTCGCTGATGGAAACCGGGCAGATGCAGGAAACGCTCGGCCTGCCGCCGCTGGACCCGGCCAATGATCGCTTCATGATCTGCGGCAGTCCGCAGATGCTGGCCGACCTGCGCACCGTGCTGGATGCGCGCGGCTTTGAAGTCTCGGCACGCATCGGCACGCCGGGCCATTACGTGTTCGAACGCGCCTTCGTCGAGAAGTAAGTACGTAGGGGTTTTGCCGACATTCTGCGGCTAGGAGCCACAGAATGATCGTTAGCTTAACGGCCGGATCGCAGTGATCCGGCCGTTTTCAGTTCAGCGGAAAGGATTCCCGGGTTCCAGTAGTTCTCCCGGCAGCTTCATCGACAACCAACGCGGCGTGCTGCTCGACGAACTGGTGCAGTGCCAGCAATGCGCGGAGACCGCGAAACAGGCGGGGGCGCTGCCTATCCCGCCGCTTGCCAGGCAGCACAATCGATGCGTCCGGTGTTTGACCAGGGCCTGGCGCAGGCGCGTCGCAACGCCCGCCAGCAGATCCCCGGATTTCGCCTGCACGAACTGAGAGGTGGGATGAAGGGACGCTGGTCTAGTGCCGTCAACGGCAACTGGCGCGTCACCTTTGAATTCAAGGATGGCAATTGCCACGTGCTGGACTACGAGGACTATCACTGATGAACATGCATGACTCGCCGCATCCGGGCACCCTCATCTCCAGCATTTAGCCGAACAATGCCAGTGGCCGCGAATTGGTGCGGCACTTGGGGTCTTCGCATCGACATTGAGCCGGGTGCTGAACGGCTGCAGTCGGGCCAGCCCTGAAATGGCCTTGCGCCTGCCTGTCGCCCTTGGGCGCAGCCTGGAAAGCTGGTTGGCCATGCAGGACGCGCATGATCTCTGGGCCGCCCGCCAGCATGTCGATCTGAAATCTGTAGGCCGCCTGCAGCTGGCTGCGGCCTGATGACGCAGCGCTCGCTTCAGCCCAACGCCGCCCGGATATCCGCTTCAAGCGACTCCGGACGCGTGGTTGGCGCATAGCGGGCAAGCACCTGGCCGTTGCGACCAACCAGGAACTTGCTGAAATTCCATTTGATCGCCGCGATGCCCAGCGCGCCGCGCTTCTGCCGCTGCAGCCACTGCCACAGCGGATCGGCGTCGGCGCCATTGACCTTGAGCTTGGCCGACAGCGGGAAGCTGACCCCGTAATTGATGCTGCAGAAGTCCTGGATGGCAGCCGCATCACCCGGCTCCTGCTGACCGAACTGGTCGCAGGGGCAGCCAAGCACCACCAGCCCCTGCGGGCCCAGCGCCTGCCACAGCTGCTCCAGCCCCTCGTACTGCGGGGTGAAGCCGCATTTGGACGCGGTATTCACTATCAGCAGCACCTTGCCATCAAAGGCGGCCAGCGGCAGCGGACGGCCATCCAGTGCGGTCAACTCGAAATCAAAGGCGTTTGGCATGGCGCGACTCCTGGCAGGACGGCCAGCCTACGTCATCACGGCACGAACGGCATGCAAAATGTGGCCTTTCAGCGCAACCATGCCATTCGACACACCCGTACAGGCGCGCCTGCAGGTACCCTGAAAGAATCAGTCTTTTTACCGGAGTTTCCGCCTTGAACACCCGTCTCGCCCTCGCCCTTGCCGCGACCCTGGGTCTTGCCCTGCCGGCCTACAGCCAGGCCGCAACCACTGCGACCACCCAGTCGGCCCAGCAGGCCAATCCGTTCTTCGCTGAAAGCCCGCTGCCGCTGCACTACCCGCAGTTCGACAAGATCAAGGACGCCGATTTTGCGCCGGCTTTCGACGCTGGCATGGCCCAGCAGCTGCGGGAAGTGGAGGCCATCGCCAACAACCCGGCCGCACCGACCTTCGAGAACACCCTGATCGCGCTGGAAAACAGCGGCGCCGTGCTGGACCGCGCCACCACCGTGTTCTTCTCGCTGATCGGCGCCGACACCAATGACGCGCGCAAGAAGCTGCAGGCCGACTACTCGGCCAAGTTTGCCGCGCATGGCGATGCCATCAACCTCAATGGCAAGCTGTTCTCGCGCATCGAGACCCTGTACAACGACCGCGCCAAGCTGGGCCTGGACGCTGAAGGCCTGCGCCTGGTCGAGAAGTACTACGACAATTTCGTCCGCGCCGGTGCCAAGCTGTCCGACGCCGACAAGGCCAAGCTCAAGGCGATGAACGCCGAGCTGGCCAACCTGGGCACCAAGTTCAGCCAGAACGTGCTGGCCGAGGTCAACGCGTCCTACATCGTGGTGGACGACGTCAAGCAGCTTGATGGCCTGTCCGATGAGCAGATCGCCGCCGCCGCCGAGGCCGCCAAGGCCCGCAAGCTGGACGGCAAGTACGTCATCGCCCTGCTCAACACCACCGGCCAGCCGCCGCTGACCAACCTGACCAACCGCGAGCTGCGCCAGAAGATCTACGAAGCTTCGGTGTCGCGCGGCAGCAAAGGTGGCGAGTACGACAACACCGCCCTGGTCTCGCGCATCATGACCCTGCGCGCCGAGAAGGCCGCGCTGATGGGCTTCCCGAACTTCGCCAGCTACTCGCTGGGCAACCAGACCGCCAAGACCCCGGAAGCGGTCAACGCCATGCTCGGCCAGCTGGCCCCGGCCGCAGTCACCAATGCAAAGCGCGAAGCCGCCGACCTGCAGGCGATGATCGACAGCGAGCAGAAGGCCGCCGGCAAGCCGACGTTTGAACTGCAGCCGTGGGACTGGGCCTTCTACAGCGAGAAGGTGCGCCAGGCCAAGTACAACTTCGACGAGTCGCAGCTCAAGCCCTACTTCGAGCTGAAGAACGTGCTGGAGAACGGCGTGTTCTTTGCCGCCGGCAAGGAATTCGGCCTGAGCTTCAAGCAGCGCACCGACCTGCCGGTGTACCACGACGACGTCACCGTCTATGACGTGTTCGACGCCGATGGCAGCCAGCTGGCGATCTTCATCTTCGACCCGTATGCACGTGAGTCCAAGCGTGGCGGTGCGTGGATGAACGCCTATGTGTCGCAGTCGGGCCTGACCGGTGACAAGCCGGTGGTGGCCAACCACCTGAACATTCCCAAGCCGCCGGCCGGCAAGCCGACCCTGCTGACCTGGGACGAAGTGACCACCACCTTCCACGAGTTCGGCCATGCGCTGCACGGCATGTTCTCGGACGTGAAGTACCCCTACTTCGCCGGCACCGCAGTGCCGCGTGACTTCGTCGAGTTCCCCTCGCAGGTGAACGAGATGTGGTCCGACGAGCCGACCATCCTGGCCAACTACGCCAAGCACTACCAGAACGGCTCGGCGATGCCGCAGGCGCTGCTGGACAAGGTGATTGCCGCGTCCAAGTTCAACCAGGGCTTTGCCACCACCGAATACCTGGGTGCGGCGATGCTGGACCAGAGCTGGCACCAGATCAGTGTTGGCCAGATCCCGGCACCGAAGGACGTGATGAAGTTCGAGCATGAAGCGCTGGTCAAGGACGGCATCTACTACGCGCCGGTCCCGCCGCGTTACAAGACCCCGTACTTCAGCCACATCATGGGCGGCTACTCGGCTGGCTACTACGCCTACATCTGGTCCGAGGTGCTGGACGCCAACACCCAGAAGTGGTTCCGCGAGCATGGCGGCCTGTCGCGTGCCAACGGCGACCATTTCCGCAAGACGCTGCTGTCCAAGGGCGGTAGCGTGGATGCGATGGAGCTGTTCCGCAACTTCGCCGGCCACGAGCCACAGATCGAGCCGTTGCTGGAGAAGCGCGGCCTGACCACCGGTACTGCTGCCAAGTAAGCAGTTACTGGTCTTGATGGAATGAAAACGCCCGGCTTTGCCGGGCGTTTTC
>DKPB01000030.1 GCA_002471015.1 Stenotrophomonas sp. UBA7346 | reverse complement strand
CCTGCACGCCCAGCGCGCGCAGCAATGCCCGCGCCAGGGTGGATTTACCGGCACCCAGGTCGCCCTGCAGGTGGACCACGGCCTGTGCCGGACGAGTGTGTGCCAATGCCCGGCCAAGCTGGTCGGTGCCGTCGGCGTCTGCAAGAAACAAGTCGATCATGCCGAGCATTATGGATTGGCCAGCGTACGCAGGTGTGGCAACAGGTCGCGTGGCAACAAGCCGCGTTCACCCTCGCCTGCCGCCGCATCACCGGCCAAGCCGTGCAGCAGCGCACCGCTGCTGGCCGCATCGCAGGCCGGCAGACCCTGTGCGCGCAGCGCGGCGATGGCACCGGTCAATAGATCCCCCATGCCACCGACCGCCATGCCGGGATTGCCGGCCACCACCACGCGCGGCAACTGCCCCGGTGCGGCCACCACGGTGCCTGCACCCTTCAGCACCACGACGGCCTGATAGCGCGCTGCCAGCGCATGCGCGGCGCCAAGGCGATCGCGCTGAATGCTGGCCGTATCCGTATCCAGCAGGCGCGCGGCCTCGCCCGGGTGCGGGGTAAGAATGGCCTGCGGCAGCGGCTGCGGCGCAGCCGCCAGCAGGTTGAGCGCATCGGCGTCCACTACCAGCGGTTTGCCATTGGCCACGGCAGCCGCCCATAGCACGCCTGCCCAATCGTCCTGGCCCAGACCCGGCCCGATCGCAACGACACTGGCGCGCGCCAACAAGGCAGCAAACGCCGCCCCCTCCTCCACCGCATGCACCATCGCCTCCGGGCAGCGCGCGAGCAGCGGCAGCACGTGCGGGGCGCGGGTGGCCACGCTGACCAGGCCGGCACCGCTGCGCAGTGCGGCCTCGGCGCTGAGCATCACCGCCCCGCCACTGCCATGGTTGCCGCCCACGCACAGCACATGGCCGTTCTCGCCCTTGTGGGTATTGAGCCGGCGCGGCGGCAGCTGCAGTTGCAGTACCGGCTTGATCCACCTCTGGGCGGCCGGAGCAACGCCGGCAAACGCCTCCGCCGGAACGCCAAGATCCGCTAACAGACGTTGCCCGGCATGCTCCAGCGCAGCACCGGTATGCAGCCCCACGTGCGGCACGATGAACTGCAGCACCCGCTGCGCGCGCACCGCCATGCCGGGCACGTCGCCGCTGAGGGCATCCACGCCGCTGGGCACATCCAGTGCAAACACCGGTGCCGGGGCGGCATTGATGGCGGTTATCAGCGCGATGTCCTCGCCCTCTGGCGCACGCGCCAAGCCGATGCCATACAGCGCATCCACGATCAGATCGGCCTGCTGCAGACAGTCCAGGGTCACCTCTACGTGGCCGCCAATGGCCAGGTAGTCGGTACAGGCACGCTGCGCCAGCCCGCTGCGTGGCGGCGCATCGGGCAGGTGCAACACACTCACCTGCCGCCCGGCCTGGCGGGCATGGCGGGCCAGCACGTAACCGTCGCCGCCATTGTTGCCCGGCCCACATACCACCACGATGCATCGCGCCTGGGGCCAATGCTGCAGCACGCTGTGCCAGGCCGCCTGGCCTGCGCGCTGCATCAACACATAGCCGTCGCCGCCCAGGGCAGCGGTTGCCTGCGCGTCGATGCGACGTGCGGCGGCGATATCAAACAGTTCAACGGGCTCTGACATGCCGACGATTCTATACTTGCGCCATGCCTGAAGCCGTTTCCGCCGCAAATCCCGCGCAGCTGTCGCTGCGCATCCGCCAGCTTGCCCGCGACGCTGGCTTCCAGCGCTGCGGGGTCAGCGGTATCGAACTGGGCGAGGACGAAGCGCACCTGGCCGACTGGCTGGGCAAGGGCCTGTACGGGACGATGGAGTGGATGGCGCGCCATGGCAGCCTGCGTGCGCGCCCGCAGGAGCTGTTGCCCGGCACGGTGCGGGTGATCTCGGTAGGCCTGGACTATGGCCACAAGGACGACGCCGAAGCCTGGGCCACCCTGAATGATGGCGAGCGCGCCTATGTGGCGCGCTATGCGCTGGGCCGCGACTACCACAAGCTGATGCGCAACCGACTGCAGAAGCTGGCCGACCGTATCGGCAGCGAGATCGGCCCATTCGGCTACCGGGTGTTCGTCGATTCGGCTCCTGTGCTGGAGCGCGCCCTGGCACGCAACGCCGGGCTGGGCTGGATCGGCAAACACACCTGCCTGATCGATCGCAATGGTGGCTCGTGGTTCTTCCTGGGCGAGATCTACGTCGACCTGCCGCTGCCGATCGACGTACCCGCCACCGCCCACTGCGGCACCTGCACCCGTTGCATCGACGTCTGCCCCACCGCTGCCATCATCGCCCCGCACCGGCTGGATGCGCGGCGTTGCATTTCCTACCTGACCATCGAGCACGATGGCGCGATCCCGCTGGAAATGCGCCCACTCATGGGCAACCGCATCTATGGCTGCGACGACTGCCAACTGGTCTGCCCTTGGAACAAGTTTGCCCGGCGCACGGACGAGCCCGACTTCCGCGCCCGCAACAACCTGGATACCGCCACCCTGCCGGAGCTGTTCGCCTGGGATGAGGAGGAATTCCTGCGCCGCACCGAAGGCAGCCCCATCAGGCGCAGCGGCCATGAGCGCTGGTTGCGCAACATTGCCGTGGCGCTGGGCAATGCCACAGCTACGCCCAGCGTGCTGCAGGCACTGCACAGCCGCAGCGGGCATGCATCGCCGCTGGTCCGTGAGCATGTGCAATGGGCGCTGCAGCGGCATGCCGATGCCGCCGAAGGGCAAGCGGACGCATCCCTGCCCGCCGTGCAATGATGCGCACCCGACACCGCCACAAGGACCGTGATGGACACCCATATCCAGCAAGCACCCTGCAGCATCGCCCCGGCGGACAAGCGCCGCCAGGCACAATTGATAGGCGATGACCTGGTCCGCCACCATGGCAAGCGCAATTTCTATTCGGTGCAGCAGGTGCGCGAGGCGAACCGCCGCAACAAAATCGATATCGACGTGGCCTGCTGGTCACATGCGCTGTTCAATACCCATGCCGACTTTGATCGCCTGCATGCCGGCAGTCGCGATGCCTGCGACTATGCGGCGATGAAAGCCGAGATGCTGCATTCGGTGGCCAACGACGGCAGCTCCAGCTGGTTCGACTTCGACCTGTCCTGGCTGGAATTCCCGGACCTGGACATTTCCATCTTCGATTTCTTCGACTAGCTGCAGGGCTTAAGATGGGCGGCATTCGGCGATCTGGCAGGCCATCCTGCATGCACTCGTCGCGCCTTCTTTCTGCCGTACCGTGTCCATGAGCCCAAGCAACGACATCCTCACCCCCAACCAGCTCAACACGCTGGCGCGCGACCTGCTGGAAAGCGCGTTCCCATTGGTGTGGGTGGAGGGTGAACTGGGCAGTGTCAGCAGGCCAGCCTCCGGGCACCTGTATTTCACGCTCAAGGACGCGCGCGCACAGGTACGCGCGGCCATGTTCAAGCCCAAGAGCCAGTGGCTGAAGTTCATCCCGCGCGAGGGCATGCGCGTACTCGTGCGCGGGCGGCTTACCCTGTATGAAGCACGCGGCGACTACCAGCTGATCCTGGACCACATGGAAGAGGCCGGCGAAGGCGCATTGCGCCGTGCCTACGACGAATTGAAGGCACGCCTGGAAGCCGAGGGCCTGTTCGACCCGGCACGCAAGCGGCCGTTGCCGGCACATGTGCGCCGGCTGGCGGTGATCACCTCGCCCAGCGGTGCGGCCGTGCGCGACGTACTGAGCGTGCTGGCACGCCGCTTCCCCATGCTGGAGGTGGAGTTGCTGCCTTCGCTGGTGCAGGGTGCAACCGCTGCACCGCAGATCACCTCGCTGCTGCGCCAGGCCGATGCCAGCGGCCGCTACGACGTGATCCTGCTGACCCGCGGTGGTGGCTCACTGGAGGACCTGTGGGCGTTCAACGATGAACAGTTGGCGCGTGCGGTTGCCGCCAGCAATACGCCGGTGGTTTCGGCAGTAGGCCATGAGACCGACTTCAGCCTGACCGACTTCGCCGCCGACCTGCGCGCGCCGACCCCCTCGGTCGCCGCCGAGCTGCTGGTACCCGACCAGCGTGACCTTGCCCTGCGCGTGCGCCGGCTGGCGCAGCGCCTGAACCAGCTGCAGGTGCATACCCTGGGCCAGGCCATGCAGCGTGCCGACCGTGCCGCCCTGCGCCTGCAGGCGCACAGCCCCCAGGCCCGGCTGACCTTGCTGGAGCACCGTCAGCAGGCAGCCTTTGCACGCCTGCAGGGAGCGTGGCGCCAGCAACAGGAACGCCGCCATGCACAGCTGCGCCATGCCGCCGCCGTGCTGCGCAACGCGCAGCCACAGCGCCACCTGGATGCATTGGCAGAAAAACTGGCGGCATTGGCCCCGCGCGCGCAGGCCGCCATGGACCGGCAACTGCAGCGCGATGCACTGCGCCTGCGCGGCATTGCCCGTTCGCTGGAAGCGGTCAGCCCACTGGCAACCGTGGCGCGTGGCTATTCCATCCTCACCCGCGCAGACGATGGCAGCCTGGTGCGCAGCGCCGATCAGGTCAGTCCGGGGGACACCCTGCAGGCCCGTCTGGCAGAAGGCAGCCTGCAGCTACGGGTAGAAAAAACACTCTAGCCCGCAGGCGCAGCGCACCTCGCAAAACACGCCAATGGGGCTGGTGCACAGCAGCGCTTGGGTACATCAACCGCCGCGCACGCTCCAGGGCGCCCCGTCCTGCTGTTGCCTGCTTATTGCGCGGTGCAGTAACGCTGCCTGTACTCCAATGCCTTGGGCATCAACGCCTGCAGGTTCTGGATACGGGTGCCGGGATTGGGATGAGTGGAGGAGAACTCCGGCGGCGCCTGGCCACCACTGGCTTCGCTCATGCGCTGCCACAAGGGCACCGCTTCCTCAGGATTGAAACAGGCGGCGGCGGCCAACATCAGGCCCACTTCATCGGCCTGGGTTTCATGCGAGCGCGCATAGGGCAACAGATAGCCGTAGCCCATTGCCGACATCATCATCTGTTGCTGCTGCGCGTCCATGCCGCTGGCCGCGCCCGCCATCTGCCCGATCTGGGTCAGCTTCTGCTGGGCCATGCGCTGGGCACCATGCCGCAGCAAGGCGTGGGCGATTTCGTGGCCCATCACCACCGCCAGCGCATCGGCGTTCTGTGCCACCGGGATCAGGCCTGTATACACCGCCATCTTGCCGCCGGGCAGGCAGAACGCGTTGGCCTCGTCGGACTGCAGCACGTTCACGTCCCAATCAAAATCACGTGCGAAATGCTGTGGCTGCAGGCCATGCTCCTGCGCCAGCGAGGTTTCCACCACGTCCACCTTGGCGATCAGGCGGCTGGCGATCTCGCGTACCTGCCGCGCGATCTGCGAGTTGGGGTCCACCGGACGCTCCTGCGACAGGATCTCCTGGTAGGCCTGCAGGCCAAGGGCCTTCTCCTCGTTGGCGTCGAGCGAGCTGTCGATCAGCACCTTTTCACCGGTGTACGGATCCACCGAACGGTTGCCGAAGTAATAGCAGCCCCCGTAGATCGCAAAGCCCAAAAGGACCACCCAACGGATGTTGCCGAACAGGCCGCCGCCCCGGCGCTGACGGCTGCCGCCTTGGTTACCGAAAGGATCTTGTCGCATGGTTGGGTTCCGTCTGGGCCGGGCTGGCCGTGGCCGATGTTAACGCTACTGGGCGCATGGGCAAGGTCAAATGCCGCGCACCAGCCTGAAGCCGATCCGGGCCGAGGTGACATCCGAATCCTGCGATTGCCGCCATGCCGCCCGCACCTGTTCCGGTGCGTTGGCCCAGTTGCCTCCGCGGATCACCCGTTGCCGGCAACCCGGGTTGTACCAGGCGGCACCGTCCGCGGGCGCACGCCGGTAACTGGCATGCCAGCAATCGGCCACCCACTCACTGACATTGCCGCCCATGTCGTGCAATCCCCAGGCATTGGCTCGGAACATGGCCACCGGCGCGGTGCCCCAGAAGCCATCGCCATACCCGATGAAGGCGTTGTTCCAGTGGCGGCCGCTGGGCGACACATCCAGGCTGCCGGTAAAGTTGCCGGTGTTCTCCGGCGGCACGGCCGCCCGCCCCCAGGGATAACGGCCGACACTGCCGGCCCGCAGCGCGTACTCGAACTCCGACTCGCTGGGCAGGCGGTAGTAGCGCCCTGTCTGCTCCGACAACCATGCCGCATAGGCCTCGGCATCGCGCACGCTGACATGCATGACCGGGCTGTTGGGCGCGGCCTTGACGCCGTTGTAATCGGATTGCCAGTCCACCCCGCTGCGGCGGATGAAATTGCCGCTGCGCTCGTCGTAGACGATGGAATGGCCGCGCCGGGTGGCGCGTGGCCGGGCGTTGGCAGCCTCCACGAAGCGGCGGAAATCGGCCACGGTCACCTCGGTGATCGACATGGCGAAACCACGGTCGAAGCGGACGTAGTGCTGGGGGCGCTCGGCATCCACCGATCCCACCTCCTCCGCTGGCGCGCCCATCTGGAACGCCCCATGCGGCACCACCACCATCTGCGGCGCACGGCCGCCATTGGCCAGCGCGTCGGAGAACACCTGTCCCGGCCGGAAGCTGCCGTAGTGGGTGACCAGATCGATGCGCTGGCGCAACAGTGCCACGGTGCGATCACCGGGCAAGGCGATGCGGATGGCCTGCTCCAGCTTCTCGCGGGCCGGCTTGAGCCCCTGCGATGAGGTGAGGTCGCGCAGGCCGCCTTCGCGCAGGGCATCCAACTGGGCACGGCGGATGGCCTCCACCCGCCGCCGTGCATCCAGTACCGTCACCGCCCCTTCGCCGCGGATGGTGCCGGCCTTGTCCAGCCAGCGCGCCGCGCCAGGGAAATCCGAATCAACCCCGGCAGCATGCTCGGCACGCCGGATCAGCCCGCTTTCCACTGCGGCCAGCCCCTGCCGGGCACGGCTGTTGAGCGGATCGGCCGCCAGCACCTCACGAAACGCTGCCTGCGCGCCGCCGCCATCCTCCCCCAACTGGTAGAGCCGCAGGGCCTGTTCGCCGGCACGGTTCAATGCCAACAGCCGCCGCGCAGTCGCCACCCGCTGCTGCAGGGCCTGCTCGGCCTTGGCATCAGGCGCGAGTGCCACTGCAACCCCCGTCATCTCCGCAGCCTCGGCCAGAGCCACACGCTGATTCTCGGTCTGCGCCAAGCGCTGCCCGATCAGGCTGCGCAGGCGCTGCCGGGCCTTGTCCAGCCCTAGCCGGGCCGCGCGGTTCTGCGGATCCTGGGCCAGGATGGCCAGGTACAGCGGGATCGCGTCGCTGGCATCCTTGTAAAGCCGGTCCTCGGCCAGTGCCTTGTCGGCGTCCTTGCGCGCCTGCGCCAGCTGCTCTGGCGCCAGGCTCAGCTCCGGCGCATTCCACACCGGCAGCGCGGTGTCCTCGACCACCGCCACCGGATCCGGCGCCGCCTGTGCGGCCTTGGCCACCGCGCGTGCCTCCAGCCGCGCGGCAACCCGCGCGGCCAGGGACTTCTGCTCCTGCGCCGCCGCTTGTGCCGGATCCGGCGCCGATGACGGCTGACAGCCCGCCAGGGCCACCAGCAGCAGCGCCATCAAGCCCGTGATCTGGCCGGTCTTACCCAAAAACGCCTCCATTACCTTGCACACTTTCCCGGGAGCGGCCCGACGTTAGGCTATTCTCACCCGCCTGAGCAAACCCTGCAGTTGACGGAACCCACGTGGCTTACTGGATCAAACACCCGGCGGAGTTGGAAGAACGCTACCGCCAGCGCCCCAGCCGGATCGGGCTGGACACCGAATTCATCCGCGAACGCACCTACTGGCCACAGCTGGCGCTGGTACAGATGGCTGTTGGCGATGAAATCCTGCTGATCGACCCGCTGATACCGGGCATGTGCGAAGCCCTGAAACCCTGGCTGAGCGACACCTCCATCACCAAGGTCATGCACAGCGCCAGCGAGGACCTGGTGGCGTTCAAGTGCGCCTGCGACGCGCTGCCGCGCCCGCTGTTCGACACCCAGATCGGTGCCGCCCTGGCCGGTATCGGCGGCGGCATGGGCTACCAGAAGCTGGTAGCCGAGATCACCGGCGTGACCCTGCCCAAGGGCGAGACCCGTTCGGACTGGCTCAAGCGGCCGCTCAGCGACGCGCAGCTGGAATACGCCGCCGACGACGTGGAGTACCTGTTCGCCCTGCACGACGCCATCAGCACCAAACTGCAGGCCACGGACCGCATGCAATGGCTGCAGGACGACGGCGAGCGCCTGCTGACCAGCGTTGAACGCGACGAAGGCGAGCATTGGCCGCACCTGTCCATGCGGTCCTCGCAGTTCCTGGAGCCGGACGCACAGCGGCGCCTGCTGCGCCTGCTGCGCTGGCGTGACCACCAGGCACGCAGCAGCGACAAGCCGCGCAGCTGGATCTTGGACAACGAACTGGCCAACCTGCTGGCACGCACCCCACCGGCCGATTACGACGCCATGCTCAAGTTGTTCGGCCGTTTCCCCAAGGCACCGCGCAAACTGGCGCAGCCATTGTGGGAGGCCTTGAACACGCCGCTGGCCGATGAAGCCGACGCACCGATGGCCCTGCCCGCCACCGACGGCAACAAGAGCGCGCTCAAGCGCCTGCAGGACGCCGTGAGCAAGCGCGCTGCCGAGCTGGGCCTGCCGGAGGGCCTGCTGGCCTCGCGCAAGCACCTGGAAGCCCTGCTGGAAAGCGGTGACTGGCCAGTCGCCCTGGCCGGCTGGCGCCGCGAGCAGTTGGAGCCGGTGCTGCGTCCACTGCTGCCCACCGCCTGATCCGCGCCCCCGGGTGTAGTGCGCTACACCCGGCTTTCAGCCGCCGCGCAAGGATGTCACTGGCGCATCCCTGGCCGCACGGCGGGTCGGCAGCCAGGTTGCCAACTGCCCGACCATCGCCACCAGCACCGCAGCGCTGACCAGGTAAGGCCACTGGATGACGGGCACCTCATTGAACAGTGCCAATACCCGATTGAGCAGTGCACCACATGCCGCGCCAAGTGCACCGGCGACAGTGCAGATCATCAGATTCTCCGCCAGGAAATGGCTGATGACATCGCGCCTTCGAGCGCCCAGTGAACGGCGTATACCGATCTGCGTATAACGCTGGCGGACCCAGAAGCTGGACAACCCATAGATCCCGATGCCAGTGACCAGCAGCAGCGCCACGCCGGCACCGATGAACAGTGTTGCCATCGTCTTGTCGCGCCGGAAGTAACCCTGGCGGAGATCCACATAGGGCAGCGAGCGTCTCAGCATCCGGCTGCGCTCATTGGACTTGAGCACCTGCTCACCAGCAGCCAGCACCTCGCCGATCCGGCCTGGCTGCGTCCGCAACGCGTACGTCACCCGTGCCCCGTCCGGCACCAATGGCAACAGGATGCTTGCATCACCATCGCGCCCCTGCCCAAGCACCGGCCGTGCAAGATGCTCGACGACGCCGACAATCTGCAGTGGATGGTTGCCGTCGGCGTACAACGCCTTGCCAAGTGGGTTCTGCCCCGGGAACAGCCGTTCGGCGATCTGTCTGGAAACAATCACTTCCGCCGCCTTGTACAGGCCCGAAAAATAGTCATCCGATGCCAGCGGCACATACGCGTCCTGCCCAAAATCACTGCCGGCTTCCAGTCGCAGGCCCAGCGCGGCGATGGCATCCGGGGCCGCCGCAAACACCGCAACATCGGCCTCGAGGGCACCCGGCGCCCCGTCCTGTACGTCGGGCAGATTGCCAACGCCGATCGACCAGCCGGTTTGTCCCAACGGCACCGCCCCCAGCACCGACACGGCCGTGATCCCTGGCAACTGCCGCAATGCCTGCAGGTCCGCCTGCACTACCCCAGGGATGCGGCCAAGCCCGTCGCCGACGAACTCCGCTTCGACAATGGCCAGACCCGGCTCGGCAAGCCCGCTGGGAACGGCCAGCGCATCCAGCCGCTGCATGAACAGGAAAGCGATGTTCGCCACTACTGCCACCGTCACCACGATCTGTACGGCAAAAATGCCAACAATCAGACGATGGCGGGTCAGTGCTCGTGCAATCAATGCCAGTTGCAGGATGTTCATTCGGCGACCTTTATCTGCATGGCTATACGGGTGGAAGCCACGCGCAAGGCAGGCAAAGCAGCGGCAAGCAGGCTGCACACACAGGCCAGCGAGGGCGTGAGCACGGCCATGGGCCAGTCCATCACCGCCAAAGCTGCATAGCCCTCCGGTTGCGTACGCAGAAACCACAGGCCCAGCGCGGCAACGGCCAATGCACCCACGCCTCCCAGGCCGCCCACCAGCACCGCCTCTGTGGCCAACTGCAGCACGACATCGGCACGCCGTGCCCCCAATGCCCGCCGAACCGCTATCTCATGCGTACGCCGGCTCAAGCGTGCGTACAACAGCGCGCAGATATTGACCATGCAGACAAACAGGAACCCAATCGCAAGCCACAACTGGAGCCTGACTTCCGCGGGTACAACCCCGCGCTGCCGCAGATGGTCGCGCAACGGCACGAGCGCCGTCTGCTGCGGGCGCTGGAATCGGCCCAGATCAAGCTGCGCCTGCACATGGTTCTGCAGGAAAGCGGCGTACGCGGCACGCGCCTGCGCGCCTTCAAGTTCCACCCAGAACTGCAGCCATGTCGCCGATGCGCTCTTCATGTCGCGGGAGTTGGTCACATCACCCCACGAAAACACCGCGTTGCGCACCTCCATATCCAGGGCAATCGCCGTCTCCAAGGGGATGAAGAAATCATCCCTGCCCGCGAACACCTCGCGCTGCATATCGGTATGGAAGCGCGGCACTGGTGTCCAATCGGCGATCACGCCGGTAATGGTAAAACTGTGCTCGCTGAGCCGGATCCGCCTCCCAACCAAGGAACCCTCTGCCCTGAGCCTGCGGGCAAAGCTCTCACTGATCACAATGACGGCCGCGTGCCCGGCTTCTTCGGCCGCTGACCAGCCCGCCCCCTCCAGAAAGCGGATGCCGAACACGCGGAAAACCTGTGACGTCGCAAACTGCCCATCCACATACGCAGGCTGATCCAACGGCGTTTGTGGCGGCAGGACCACACGGCCGGTCGCCAATGCAACCTGGGCAGCCGCAGGACCATCATCAAGCAGGGCTTTGGCGTCGACCCAGGTCATGGCGATGCGGGGATCGGCACTTGGCCGGATCTTGAACGATGTTGGCAATGGATCCATGACAGGGCGATAGAGGTGCTGGCTCAGCCCGGGCAAGGGATCCCAGGACATCACCCGAACCACCGTAAGCATGGCAATGCTCGCCCCCACCCCCAGCGCCAGGGCAACCACCACGGCAACAGCCATCAGCGGCGACCTCCCGAGCGCACGCAGCGCCAAGTGAAAATAGTGACCCAGCATTGTTCGTCTCCTGGTACTGGCCACGGCTGGGCAGCCAGCACCATCTGCTGCAGGTGGAACTTTCGGTCCGGTACAGGTCAATCAGCTGCTGCGGTGATCCGCAGTCTGCCCGGGCACCACACGGACGCCTGGGGAGCACAAGTCTTCCATCCACGCGCGTGCCCGCAACTCGAAATCAGGCATTTGCTGGGCAGAGCGCAGGTGCGGTGAGAACGCATGGAAGACCCAACCCTGCTGGTCGCGATACAGCAGCAGCTCTCCGGCCTCTGCATGGAACGCTCGTCGCGCGGCCTGACATATGCGCCGCAGTTCAGCTGCATCAGCCTCTGCAAGGAACAGTGGCTGGCCATGCGGATGCAGGGGCGCACAGACATGCTCGCCCAGGAAACAGGCCAGCACGGGCTCGCCGGACGGCCGTTCCACGAAAAACTGGTGCCGAGCTGCTTCAATCGGCGGAAGATGCCGCTCCTGGTCCCAATCGAACAAGGACCAGATCGACTTCTGCATCGGATTCCGCAACCCGGCGGTATCAGGACGCTGGAAGCCAAAGCCATAGACAAACCTCGGCACCCGGATATCCACTTCGTGCCGGATCGACGACCATTGCAGGTTGAGCGGAAGCAAGGCCCGCGAAATACCCCGCACACCCGGCTCGTAGGCAAGCGACGCAGCAGGTTCAAATACCTGCTGCAGGCGCACGTGCAACCAGCGTTCGTTCCTGGAGCCCTGCTCCAAACGCCTGCCCGTAGCGGTCGCGGCCACAGTGAAGAGACGGTTGACGACATGCCTGCCGACTATCGGCGCGCCGGATGCATCCGCCCGCACCGCAAGCATCTGCGGCCAGGGGCGAGGCTGCACAAGCTGCAGCCAATCATCCAGATGCAGGACGCGGACATCCCCAGCTTTACCTTTGGCTCGTGCAATGCGGGCAATGGGATCACCACGATCGGCATGCAGAATGGTCACCGCACTCATGCCCACACCTTCGCTGCGTATTGCCCACGCATACCCGCCTGCATCTCGTCCAGCAGGGCAGCAATACCCGGCCGCAGTGCGGCGCCAGCGGGGAGCAGCGAGCTGAGCGGCCGCGCGATCAGAAATCCGGCGGCGCACACTGCCAGACGCCCTTCGATGAACCCACGCACGGCGGAACTCAACGCCTGCTCCCGCTGCAGGCGCTGCTCATGCAGGCGATGGCAGATGTAGTAGACGAAGACCGCATGGATGAACGAAGAAGCCGGGATCGGATTCCCCGACCACGGCGAGATGACGCGAACGCTGTCGTCGTTACCGGCAAGAAATCCCTGTGACAGCTCCCATGCCGCCAGGAAATTGTGGGTGCTCTCATGCATCAGGCTTTCCATGCATGCCTCCACGCTCACCTGTGTTCGGTGGAAGTTGAGCAGCCGCAACGAGCCTGGGTGCCGCGGCGCGTGTTCCGATCCATAGTGCAGGGATACGGCATCGCCATCGCTTTGTGATTTGCGGACGATGATCCGGCGAACGAAGGTTCGAATCAGCTGCCCATAGAATGGCTCGCAGGCATCAATCAGGCCAAGCGCGCGCTCGAGCTTCTCCAGCAACGCAGTCCGCTCCGCGGCCAGGAATGGCAGGCAGGGTTGGCTCAAGATGCCGGACCGCGGCTCATGCAACCTGGCCGATGGACTGTCAAAGTCGACCGCCACGCTGCCACCAATGGTGGGCAGCGACTCCAGCCGCCAATGCCCGTCCTCCCCCTTCAGCGCAACCACGTCGCCGGCCGGGCTGTACACCTGCCATTGCTCACTACGGCGCAGATGCTCATGCGTGCTACCGCCGAGCAATCCGGCAATAGCGTGCTCGCGGCACAGGATGTCGAAAATGTCTCTCAGCGGCCCAACCTGTTCGCTTGCACCGCCGCCCTCGCCCCTCGGCACCCTTCGCCAGGCGTGGTTCCAGGCCATCTGTCGATCACAAAACTCCGAACTCAGCAGAACCCGCGCCTGATGGGCCGGCGTGAGTTGCCCGTAGCGTTCTTTGGCGGCCGCAACCAGAAGATCGCTGCCGCTGCCGGAAAAAATCCGATGCAGATGACCCCGCATCGCGCGCAGCCTTGCCCACATGATCCCATCGGCCATAGTAGCCGCCTGGTCATCGACCTGGGCCAGCCCCAGCAGTACCCGCACGTCACCTGCCCCGTCCAACACACCATCCACTGGCATATCCACGTGATTCATCCTTGTATCGCACAGCATTGCAAAGGCGCGCCCGCACCACGCGGGCACGCCCGGGGATCAAACCTTGAACACGGCGTCGTCGGCGCCGCCAACCGCGTCACCTTCCCGTGCAGCCAGGTTGGCTTCGCTGTGGTGATGGTGGATTTCGTCAACATGGTGCGGATCGACACCCAGCTGCGCCACCGCTCCAGCCCCGGCCGACGCCGCGTCATTGGCCAGGTCGATGCTGGTGGCAACGGAGAGCTGCTGGTCGAGTGTTGCCGCATCAGGTGACTGCGCGAACGCACCACCCGTCACGCTGCCCGCCAGAACCAACGCCAATGCAGACAGCGCCTTGGGTGTTTTGAGATTGTCAGCCATTGCAGATTTCCTTCTTGAGAGAGTTGGGAAACACCATGACCAAGACAGTGCGCACACCAGGAACGCGTCCCGGTGTAGCCCCCCCTACCTTGGCAACAGCGGGGCGTCTTGCTTGATGCAGGCAAGCGACGCGGCCCGCACCCTCACTAGACGCCATCCCCACCATCGCGACAAACGCCGTGCTGTTCTCCGCACAGCACGGCATTCCCCCCTCATAGATAGGCAGCCATGCCTTCCATCAGCGCAAGCACGCGATCAACGAAGGACAGTGGCAACTGTCGCGACAACCCAACCATCCGCTGTTCGGCCGCGAGCCGCGGGGACAATGAAACCGTTGTATGCGTGGACGATGGCGGTACTGACGGTTCGCCATGAACCAACCAATCCAGGCTGACCTGCAACGTCACGCTCAGTGCCTGCAGGTGCTCAAGGCTTGGCGAGAAAGCCCCGCCGCGCTCCCAATGCCCGACGGTCGCCCTGTTCACACCGATCGCGACCGCGAGTTCCGTCTGCGACAGTCCTGCACTGACGCGTGATGCTTTGATCCGCGCGGACATTGATGGATCCTCCATCCCAACCTCCCTGTTGCCTCTGTTGCGATGCTCGCCACAGCGCCACCGCTAGAGTCGCCAGCGCACGCACAGCGCGTCCAATCATGTTTGGTTCTTTGCCACCGGAAGATGGTGAATGGCAGCCAGGCATCTGCGGCTGCGCAACGTCTGCGTGACGTCCCTCTCCAGACAATGCTGCTGGCACGATAAAGACCCGATGGGCGCCGCCACGGGCGCTGGGCAATTGCAGGCGCAACGCGGACGAAACGTGTTGCCAGGCGCCGCGCTCGCTGCCTGCTTGCGTTCCAGCTGAGCTGCCGGACTAGAAGCCACGGACGTGGAAACGGAGCAGATCAAACAACAAAAAAGGGCTCGCATTTCTGCGAGCCCTTGAAATTTTTGGTGGCCGAGGACGGAATCGAACCGCCGACACGGGGATTTTCAATCCCCTGCTCTACCAACTGAGCTACTCGGCCACTTTGCTTTGTTTTCGTCGGCGTTGCTGCCGTCGAGGAGGCGTATATTACGGAGCTATTTCGGTTTCGGCAAGCCATTTTCACAAAAAATTTCACATTGCCCGGAATTGCTGCCTAAACCCTTGTCGCGCAAGGAGCGGCCCCAATGCGACAGCGGCTGCGCTGGCGATAATTTCAGCAAGACTTCGCCACCTCCCCCTGCAAGCCCCGCTATCCCACTCAACCCAACGACGCCTGCGCAGCTGATGCATCCATGCCCGCGTTTCCGCGCGGCGCCACTCAACCCATCCTCGCTCAGTTTCTGATCGAGCACCTCGTTGCCAGTGAATACTTCATAGCGCACATGTACGTCGTACTTCTTCTCGAAGTGGGCGATGGTGTCCGGGGCCACATAGTCCGGCCAGTTGTAGACAGTCAGCACCTGCCCCATGCCAGAGGTGCTGTTGGGCTTGGCGGCTACTGCGGAGGGCGTGTCGCCAGTGCACGAAGCCAGCGACAGCAGCATCGCGGCCAGGGAAAACTTCTTCAAATCTCATTCCCAGTTGCTGATCTGCAGGGAAACCGGGGCCGAGATGCATGCATATCTTCGCCCCCTCCAGGCAATGGCATTCCCGGTGCCATCACTGGAATCACAACAGAAAACCTGCGGGCCGCCGCTTGACGCGTGGCTTCCGTTCCCCTGCTGCAACCTCAGGTGCGCCCATGTGCAGGCCAGGTGCACACTGCCTGGCAGATAATGTAAGAACCTGCGCCGCTCCGGCAACATGAATTGCTGCACGCCAAAGCAGTGACAGAAACATACAAATGCGGCGTGCCCTGCATGAAACCGTCGGCCGACAATCAGGGTTCAACCCGCCATCGAGCCGGTGCGCGCTTGTCGCGGGAAGCCCTGCCTCGGTTGCAGAAACAGAAACGCCACGTCGTTGGACGTGGCGTTTTTGAAGACAGTGGTGGAGCGGAGGAGGATCGAACTCCCGACCTTCGCATTGCGAACGCGACGCTCTCCCAGCTGAGCTACCGCCCCACACGACAGGGGCCAGTGTACGCCCGCTGCCGGTGTCATGCAAAACCGATCGACGGCTCAAAGTTCGAGCGGCGGCCCGATGGAGGGGATCGGGCCGCCGCCCTGGAAGCGATGGGCTACCCAGCGGCATCGCTCCCGGGGGAGAGTGCCTGTGCCCGGGTGAAGCCTGTGTCGAACTGGCGTGTCAGGCCTGCGACATCCGTGCTCAACCCTCAGGCTTGCGCCGGTAGTCCAGTGGCGGATCAGCCCGCTGCAGCAGCGGGGTGTAGCGGAATTGCGGGCCACGGCGCGCATCGAACTCCTGCTTTGCCTTGGCCACCGTCTCCGGCGATTGCAGCAGCTGCACACCCGCCAGGGCCATGGCCTTGGCGGCATTCAGCGCGCCCTTGGCGCCAATGGACATGCCCGACGCCGCCACGGCTTGCCAGCTGTGGGCCGGTGTGCCGGGCACCCAGGTAGCCGTGCTCAGGCCCACCGTTGGTACGTTCCAGCTCACATCGCCCACGTCGGTGGATGCGCTGCCTGCAAGATCGGCACGGTACGGCTGCAAGGCCTCGGCCTGCTCAAGCCCCGGTTGCTTTTCCAAACTCTGCTGCAGACGCTGCGCGAAGGCCTGTTCGTCCGCGTCGTAATGCACGCCACCCACCTGCTGCAGCGCGGCCTGCATCACCTGCCCCAGCGTGTCATTGGGCAGCAGCGAGAACACGCCGCCGGTCTGCTCGAACGCCACGGTGGTGCCGGTACCCATTGCTGCACCCTCGGCGGCCTTGTGCAGGCGCTCGACCACATCACGCACCACCGCAGGGTCGGTATGCCGCACGTAGTAATACGCTTCGGCCTCGGCAGGCACCACGTTGGGCGCCGCCCCACCATTGCTGATGATGTAGTGGATGCGCGTGCCATCGGGCACGTGCTCGCGCATCAGGTTGGCCATGTGGTTGAACGCCTCCACGCCATCCAGCGCAGACCGCCCGCGTTCCGGGGCGATGGCAGCATGCGCGGCTCGCCCCTGGAAACGGAACTTGCCGCTGATATTGGCCAGGCTGGTGCCCTGCGCGGCGGAATTCTCGGCAGACGGATGCCAATGCAGCACCACGTCCACATCATCAAACAGACCCGCCTTGGTCATGTAGACCTTGCCCGAGCCGCCCTCTTCGGCCGGCGTGCCGTACAACCGCACCTCGCCGGGATTGCCGGTCTGCTGCAGCCATTGCGCGATGGCCCGCGCCGCGCCCACCGATGCCGCACCAAACAGGTTGTGACCACAGGCCTGCCCCGCGTCCTGGCCGGCGATGGGCGTGCGCACCGGCACAGCCGCCTGCGCCATGCCCGGCAGCGCATCCATTTCCGCCAACAGCGCGATCACCGGCCCCTTCCCTTTGCTGCCATAGCTGGCAACGAAGGCCGTGGGCATGCCCGCTACCCCGGCCTGGATGCGAAAGCCTGCCTGGCGTAGTTCCTGCTGCAGCAGTGCGGACGACGCCTGCTCCAGGTACCCAAGCTCGGGCTGCTGCCACAACTGCACGCCCACGGCCGCCTGCCGCGGCGCGTAGGCATCCAGGCTTGCAATGACATCCGTCGCGGCCGCAGTCCCGGCCAGTGACAGCACGGCCAGCAGCAGGCCCGGGCGCAAACGTGTGTGCTTCATCCCGTACTCCTGCCGCATCAATAGAAGCTGACGTTGTCGATCTCGAACCAGACCTTGCTGCCCGCTGCACCACTGGCCGAGAACACCAGCTGCTGCAGGTCATTGCCCTGCCACTGTGCAACCGGTGCCTTGGCGCGATAAGGCGGCTGGCCCTGCAAGGCGCTGAACGGGATCTCGACGGTCTGCCAGGCATCGCCCGCCTGCAACGGCGCGATGAAACGACGATTGCCCAGTGCACGCACCTCCAGTCGCAGCTCAGGCGCGCTGCCACGCAGTTCGAAGCGCACGCCGCGATACGCCGTGGCATCCACCGGTGCCACCGAACCACGGCTCAGCGGCAGGATGGCGGCAGCAAACGCCGTGTCCTTGCTCGACAACTTGGCCTGCGTGGCCAAAGCCTTGCCGCCGGTCTCGCGCGCCACCACTTCGGTCACCTGCCAGGTGCGGTCGTTGCCGCCGTCGGCCTCGTCCACGCGCAGCGTATCCAGTGCGGTACGGCCATCGGCACGCTCGAAATCATCCACCAGCGCCTGCACCGGCTGCGCGGGCAGTGCCAGCGCCTTGTTGCCCGCCGGAAGCACCGCGCCGCGGCCGTGTACCTGACGACCGGCGACATAGACCTGCTGGGTGTTGCGGATGTCGGCAATCCTGCTCCACGGCTGGCCACGCACCAGCAGCAGGTCGGCACGTTTGCCGACCTCGATGGTGCCGCGGTCGTCCACGCCCAGTGCCTTGGCGCTGGCCGAGGTGCCCGCCAGCAATGCCTCGCCGGGGCTCAGCCCGGCCTGCACCAGCAGTTCCAATTCGCGCAGGGTGGATGCGCCATGCGGCGTACCGGTCATGCCTGCATCCGTACCCACCACCACGGGAATGCCGGCATCGTGCAGCGTCTTGACGTTGTGCAGGGCGTTGGCGAAGTTCTGCTCGCGCTGGGCCAGCACCTCGGGCTTGCCGTTGTTGCGGCCACTGCCGTCCACCCGCTCGGGCAGGTACACCGCCAGCGACGGGGCATACGCCGTGCCGTGGGTACGCATCAACTGGATCAGCTCGGCATCGGCCGGCCCGTCCTGCACGCTATGGGCAATCACATCCACGCCGGCACGTGCCGCGGCCTTGCCGCGCTTGACCATCACCGTATGGGTGAAGACCTTGAGGCCGTGCTTGTGCGCTTCGTCCACCAGCGCGGTGAGGGTTTCCTCGTCCATGCTGCTGTTGTCGGCCGCATTGGAATAGCGCCAGCCATCGGTGAACGCCTTGATGAAATCCGGCTTGTAGGCGGCAACCGCCTGCACACCCGCGCGCGCCGCCTCGGGCGAGTTCACCCAGCGCGTGGTGTTCTCGTCGCCCCAGTCGGCACCGTGGCCCAAGGGCGTGCTCATGCGCGCTGCGAACTTGGCGTCCGGCGCGGCGATGGACGCCAGCCAGGCGCGACGTGGCGCGTAGGCTTCCGGCGGCTCGTGGAAATCACTCACCGTGGTCACCCCGGCAGCCATGTACAGGTTGGCTACCTGCGGCAGTTCGGACGGGGTGGCATTGGGCGTCCAATGCGTGTGCAGGTCGAACAGGCCCGGCAACAATGCCTGCCCGCGTGCATTGACCACGCGCGCGCCCTTGGGTGCTGCCAGGCCCTCACCGATGGCGGCGATGCGCCCCTCCTCCACCAGCACGCTGGCGGCGAAAGGCGCCCGGCCGGTGCCATCGAACACCATGGCATCGCGGATCAACACCGCCTTGTCGGCGGCGGTGGCGGCGATGCAGGCCTGGCCTGCGCCCAGCAATGCCGCCGTCACTACCGCCAATGCCAGAATACGCTTGCTGTCGTGCTGCATGTGATTTCCCGAATTCATTGCATGGACCGCGCCACGTGCGGCGCGGCGTCAGGAGAGCTCAGCCGCACCACGTTGCCGTGCTGCTGCACCACCAGGCCCAGGCTCAAGGCCACGCTGCGGGCAAAGCCCAGCGGGTCGCTGGCCGAGTACAGGCCGACGATGCGGCGGCTGCCCACCAGCGGGTCGTCGATGACGATGCGGGTATCGCTGTAACGCATGAACTGCGCCGCCGCCACCGACAAGGTGTCACCATTGAAGGACAGCATGCCCTCGCGCCAGGCCAACTGCTGATCAACATCATCGGTGGCCACCGCCTCGATGCGGATGCCGTGGCTGCGATTGGCCAGCGCGCGGTAGTTGGCCACCAGCCTTGCGGGTGCGACTGCACCCTGGGTATCGGCCACGTCCACCACGCCTTCGCGCACCAGCACCTCCACCCCTCCACTGCGACGCTCGGTCAGGCTGACCGCGAAGCTGGTGCCCACGGCGGTCACGTCGGTCTCATCGGCACGCACCACGAACGGGCGCTCGGGGTTCTTGGCCACGTCGAACAAGGCCTCCCCCTGCAGCAGCTGGATATCACGGCGGCTGTCGCTGAACAGCACGCGCACCTGCGAGTCCGAGTCCAGGGTGATGGCCGAACCGTCCTGCAAGGGCACGCGCAGGATCTCGCCCTTGCGGGTGGCGTAGTAGTCGGCACCGTCTTCGTGGCGTTGCACGCCGATGGCCAGCACACCCACCGTGGCCGCCACGGCCACCGCCCAGCGCAATACCCGCCGTGCCCGGCGTGGTGCCTGCGCGGTGTAGGCACGGTCCATGCCGCCGGCCGACAAGGCGCGGGCACGGTCGGTACGGGCCAGCACGGCATGGGCGCGCGCATAAGCGCCAAAGTGCCGCGCATCGGCCTGCAACCAGGCATCGCGCTCGGCACTTTCGTCACCACTGAGCGGCGCACGGTCCTCGCGCGCAACCCACGCTGCCGCCACATCATCAATGCTCATTTCAGCGCCGGCGCGCATGGCGGGCTCCTTGCGCGGCGGGCCGCTCCTTGTCGTCCTGCATTCCGGTGTCATCGCGTTTCATCGAATCCATCAATACCCGGATCCCTTTGCAGATGTGTTTCTCCACGGTGTTCTCGCTGATCTGCATGCGTTGGGCGATCTCGCGTTGCGAGTAGCCCTCCACCCTGCGCAACACGAAGGCCTCGCGGCACTTCTCTGGCAAGCCGTCGATCAACGCGCCAATGCGCGCCAGCTCCTGCCGCGAAGAGGCCAGCCGCTCGGGGCTGACCTCGTCACCGACAATCGCCACGCGGTCGATCTCGGCAACCGCCTCGATCGACACCACCTGCGCGCGGCGCAGCTGCTGCAGTACCACCGAATGGGCCACCGAATACACATAGGCGCGGGGCTGCTGGATATGCGACACATCCGCCATCGCTGCGAGGATGGCGTAGGTTTCCTGCACCACGTCGTCCACGTCCTGGCGCAGCGACAAACGCCGCCGCAGCCAATCGCGCAGCCCCGGCTCGCAGGGCAGCACGTGTTCGGCCAGCCAGCCGGCCCGGTCACGGGCGAGTGCCGCGTTCATCGCGGCACCCGGCTTGCCTGCAGCCATCGGGGATCTACAACCTTGTCGAACATCAGAACGCCTTGCTCACATTGACGTACCAGTAGCGCGGATTGGCCTGGTACACACCGGACGGGAAACCGAACACATCATCGGACACCGGCGGCCGCTTGTTGGCGATGTTGTTGGCACCCACCTTGACCGCCACGCCGTTGAGCCAGCCCTCGCGCTCGAAATCGTACTTGACGAAGGCATTGGCCAGGGTCTGCGACTTCACCGTCCACGGTGTGCCGTCGGCCAGGGTCAGGCCGTTCTCGACGTACGAACTTGCGTAGCGTGCGTTGGCGCCCACCGACAACTGCTGGTAACGCCAGGTCAGGGTGCCGGACCACTTCCATTCCGGGTTGCCGCCATTGCCGATCAGGTTGCCGCCACCGGTGATGCGGATCGACGGATCGACCAGACCGGTGGCCTTTGCATCTTCCAGCGCCTGCAGCGCCGGCGAGCGCTGGCGGTAGAACTCCACCAGGTGGGTGCCGGTGACCGACACGTCGAAGCGGCCGATGGCGGTCTCCGGCGAGTTCCAGCTGAAGTTGTAGTCCACGCCACGCAGCGTCTGCGGCTCCAGGTTGACGTACTGGTCGGTGACGTAGAGCACCTTGCCAGCGGCAGCCAGGCCAGTACCGGCGAAGCGGGCGATGTCATCCGCGGTCGGGTCGGCGCGCACCACGGCGGCATTGCTGCTGCCCTGCTGGCGCAGGATGTAGTCCAGGATCAGCGCATTGCCCTCGCCGAACAGGCCGATGATGCCTTCCTGCTCATACTTGTAGTAATCCACGGCAAACGTGAAACGGCCGTAGTTCTCGGGGATGAAACGCGGCTGGAACACCAGCCCGGCGCTGGTATTGGTGGAGGTTTCCGGCTTGAGGTTGGGGTTGCCGGAACGGCGCGCCGTGGTCGAATACGTATAGCCGCCGCAATTGGCGATCGACGCCTGCGTGCCGGTGCGCACGTCGGCCTCGCACTGGATGTAGTCGGTGCGGTTGTTGGAGCGGCTGACCACGGTCGCGTTGATCTGCTCCAGGTTGGGCGCGCGGAAGCCCTTGGCCCAGGACGAGCGCAGGGTAAGGCCATCAAAGATCTGCCAGCCCAGCGCCAACTTGGGCTTGGCGACGTTGCCGAAGTCGTTGTAGCGCTCGGCACGCCCGGCCACCTGCAGGTCCAGCGAGCGCACCAGCGGTACGTTCATCTCCGGCGATACCAGCGGCACCGAGAACTCGGCGAACAAGCCGGCCACCGTGCGCGAACCATAGGTGTCCGGGGTCGGGCTGACGCCATACATGTCGCTGGGGTATTCCACCCCGGTGATGGCGTCGGTGAAAGTCACCGAGCCGTCCACGCGCGCATCGCGGTCGTCGCGCTGGGTTTCATGGCGCACTTCCAGGCCTGCCGCCATGCCCACGTCACCGGCCCAGGTCTTGAACAGGTCCGCACGCGAGGCTTTGAAATCCCACAGGAACAGCTCGGTCTTGCTTTGCCGTTGCGCCCTGTAGAAGAACTGGTCCAGCTTGTCCCAGTCGTTGCAACCACCGCAGAACGGGTTGTAGGCCGACGCGGTTGGGTTGGCCAGCGCCTGCTGGAACAAGGACATGCTCACCGCGTCCTGGGTGTCCTTGACCTTTGCCTGCGAGTACAGCGCCGCCGACTCCCAGTCAAAGCCGAAGTGGAAGCCACGCAGGCCGGCCAGTGCACGTACCTGGGTATTGTTGACCTCGATGCGGGTCGGGCGCTCGAAGCGATAGCTGGTGATGGTCACCGGCAGGCCGTCCGGGCCGATGTTCAGGCCTTCCAGACGATTGGGGTTGAGCGACCCATCGGGCAGGTACATCGCGCCGAACGGGTTCCAGTAGTTGCTGGCCGCCACCGTCATCGGCAAGGCGGTGATGGTGTTGACGCCGTTCTGCAGGCTGTAGGCACGTGAGTCGTAGATGCCGGCCTCACTGAAGAACGACAGGCCGTTGTCGAAATCGTGCTTGCCGGTGACGAACAGGTTCAGCCGGCGCACATCCGGGCTGATCGACAGCGGGTACTGGCTCTGCTGGTTGTCGCGCAGGTCGGCATCGGCACCTGAGGTTGCCTTGCTGCCGGACTGTACGCACAGGCCATCGCCGAGGGTGGCAGCACAGCCACTGTTGCTGGTCGGCTGCACATGGAAGGCGCCCGCCGCAGTGGTCAGCCAGGTGCCGTCCTGCGAAACGCGCGGGCCATTGACGGTGAAATTGCCCCACGGGCTGTTGGTATTGCGGTTGTCGGTACCGGCCAGGCCCTCGAACGGCGTCCCAAGGAAATCCGCCGCACGGTTGCCATCGCGGGTCCAGTCCTGGTCCAGCGAGTTCAAGCCGGTGGTGTTGTAGTAGTTGAAGGCGATGGTGATGTTGGAACGCAGGTCTTCGGAGTTCTTGCCCCACATGCCATTGACGCCGATATCGCGCAGGTCGGTGCCTTCGCCGAAGCCCTTCTGCACGCTGATGGTGCCGCCATCCATGTCGTCGCGCAGCACGTTGTTGACCACGCCAGCCACCGCGTCGGTGCCGTAGATGGCGGCCGCCCCGTCCAGCAGCACCTCCACCCGGCGCAGGTTGGCCACGGGCACCGCATTGGCGTTGTAGGTCAGCACCGGCACCAGGTTGCCGTCAGCCTGGCTGGTCGGGTGGACCACGGTGCGGCGCCCGTTGATCAGCAGCAGGGTGTTGCCGACGCCCAGGCCGCGCAGGTTGACCGAGGCGATGTCGCCACGTGCGTAGTTGGAGCTGTTGCCGCCGTTGGTACCACTGAAGGAGACATCACCCATCTGCGGGATGGACCGGTACAGGTCGTCCCCGGACACCGCACCGGTGGCCTCGATCTGCTCGGCCTGCAGGGTGGCTACCGGCAGGATTGCTGCCGACTTGCTGCCCTTGATCTGGCTGCCGACCACGGTCACCTGGTCCAAGGTGTTCACGTTCGTGTTGGCCGGTGGCGGTGGCGGGGGCGCAGCAGCTTCAGGTTGCACCGCCTGGCCCACCGCCAGCCCGCCCAGGCCTGATAGCGATGCCAGCATCGGCGTGCCCGCACGCAGGGTGATGGTGCGGCCATCGTCGGAGGCAACGGTCAGGCCGGTGCCGGCCAACAGGCGTGCCAAGGCCTGGCGCGGCTCCATCTGCCCCTTCAGCTCGGCCACGGCAATGCGTCCGGCCTCGCCTGAATGCGCGGGCGCCACAATCTGCACGCCGGCCTGGCGGGCGAATTCGGGCAATACGTCCTCGATGTTGCCGGCCTCAAGATCGAACTGCGGCGGCGCTGCCAGCGCCGGAACGGAGGCGCACAGCGCCACAACTGCCAGACCGCCGCGGATAGCGCTTGCAAGCGGCAACAACTTGAATGAACGCATTGATGTATCCCCAGAAAGTGACGCGAAAGGCGGCAACCACTGCCCCTTGCATCACTTGATGCATGACCGCGCAGGTTCCGCCATCCTGTCCGCAATTGGTCGCATGTGCATACCTGTACCCGCACGCCGCGCCATACGCCGTAGTATCCTTCGACGACAACCTCCGCAACCGAGGACCTCGCCCCATGCGTTTTCGCCCCCAGTACGCCCTGACCGCCATGCTCGCCCTGCTGCTCACCGCCTGTGGCAGCGGCCCGGTCAAGCGCGTCTCCGAACCGGCCGCCAGCATCCAGCAGCTCACCGTGGGCAACGACGGCAACTGGGAGGTGGACCTGCGCCTGCGCAATTACAGCTCCATGCCGATGCGGTTTGACAGCGTCAGCCTGGCGGTGAAGGTGGGCGACGAGGCGGCGGGCACGCTGAGCGCAACCCCGGGCCTGTCCATCGGCCCGGAATCGGCGGATGTGATCAAGGTGCGCCTGCAGCCTGCTTCGGCCGCGCGCCTGGTGGTGGCTGACGCCCTGGCCGGCAGCAGCGCATTGTTCTACGAGCTGGAAGGCAGCGTCAGCGCCACACCGGAAGACAAGAAGCAACGCAGTTTCGACATCAAGTCGCGCAACAGCCTCAACCAGGCCCCGGGCCTGCCCGGCGTGCTGCGCTGATCCCCACCGTTTCCCGCATCGTTCGAGATCGTTCTGATGAGCAACTACAAAGCCCCCGTTACCGACCTCCGCTTCGCCCTGCACGACGTGCTCAAGGCCGAGTCCCTGTTTGCCGCGATGGGTCTTGAGGACGCCAGCGCCGACGTCATCGATGCGGTGCTGGAAGAAGCCGGCCGTTTCAGCGGCGCCGTGCTGGCCCCGCTGAACGCCGTTGGCGACCAGACCGGCTGCAAGCTGGACAAGGCCACCGGCGAGGTCACCACCGCACCGGGCTTCAAGGAAGCCTATGCGCAGTTCGTGGAAGGCGGCTGGACCGGCCTGACCGCATCGCCGGATTTCGGCGGCCAGGGCATGCCGGAGACGCTGGGCATGGCGCTGAGCGAAATGGTGTCCTCGGCCAACCTGGCCTGGAGCCTGTTCCCCATGCTGTCGCACGGCGCGGTCGAGGCCCTCAAGCACTACGGCGAGGACTGGCAGAAGGAAGCCTTCCTCAAGCCGCTGGTGGCCGGCAACTGGACCGGCACCATGTGCCTGACCGAGCCGCATGCCGGCACCGACCTGGGCCTGCTCAAGACCCGCGCCGAGCCGAATGCCGATGGCAGCTATTCCATCACCGGCACCAAGATCTTCATCACCGCCGGCGAGCACGACCTGAGCGACAACATCGTGCACCTGGTGTTGGCCAAGCTGCCGGATGCACCGGCCGGCCCGAAGGGCATCTCGCTGTTTGTCACCCCCAAGTACAAGGTTGACCGCGACGGCAAGCAGGGCGAGCGCAATGCGCTGCGCTGTGGCGCGCTGGAGCACAAGATGGGCATCCACGGTTCGTCCACCTGCGTGATGAACTTCGACGGCGCCCAGGGCTACCTGGTCGGCCAGCCGCACAAGGGCCTGCAGGCGATGTTCGTGATGATGAACTCCGCCCGCCTCGGCGTCGGCGTGCAGGGTCTGGCCCAGTCCGAGCGCGCCTACCAGGGCGCGCTGGCCTATGCCCGCGAGCGCCTGCAGTCGCGCGCGCCCAAGGGCGCGATCCTGGCCGACAAGCCGGCCGACCCGATCATCGCTCAGCCCGACGTGCGCCGCATGCTGCTGACCACCAAGGCGCTGACCGAAGGTGGCCGCCTGCTGGCCGCGCACGCCTACACCCAGCTCGACGCGGCCCAGCATGCCAAGGACGACAAGGCCCGTGCCGACGCCGACACGCTGGTCAGCTTCCTCACCCCCATCGTCAAGGCCTGCCTCACCGAGTGGAGCATCGAGGCCACCTACAACGGCCAGCAGGTGTTCGGCGGCCACGGCTACATCGCCGAGCACGGCATGGAGCAGTACGCCCGCGACGCCCGCATCACTACCTTGTACGAAGGCACCACCGGCATCCAGGCACTGGACCTGATCGGCCGCAAGACCGCCGTCTCGCAGGGCGCCGGCCTGAAGTTGTTCCTGGCCGAGATCGAACAGTTCATTGCCGACAACGCCAGCAACCCGGCCGTGGCCGAGTTCCTGCCGGCCCTGGGTGGCAAGGCCAAGGAGTGGGGCAAGCTGACCATCGAGGTGCTGCAGCGTGCCGCCGCCAACCCGGAAGAACTGGGTGCGGCCAGCTGGGATTACCTTTTCTACAGCGGCTATGTCGCCGTCGCCTACTGGTGGGCGCGTTCGGTGGTGGCCGCGCAGGCCTCCAGCCATCCGGAAGCCTTCAAGCAGGCCAAGCTGGAAACCGCGCGTTTCTACTACGCCCGCATCCTGCCGCGCACCCTCAGCCATGCCGCAGGCATCGCTGCAGGCGCCGACTCGCTGATGGCAATGGATTCGGTCCGCTTCGGCGACTGATCCGACAGCAAAAAAAGCGCAAAGCTCCCCTCATCCGCCCCTTCGGGGCACCTTCTCCCGCACGCGGGAGAAGGGAGCGATCAGGAATGCCTGCGACCCTGAAGCCCCTCTCCCGCCCGCGGGAGAGGGGTTGGGTTGAGGGCAGCTTCCGCTCGCCCCCTCCCTTGCGCCGAAGGCGGAGGGGAGGGCTGGGGAGGGGTTGGCTTTCAGGCGCTTGAAACACCACCAGCCTCGCGGCTCACGCCGTTCCTACAAGGCCAACCGCCATCGGCCTTTACACAAATTGTCACGTATCGTGTATAAGCTGTTTTCCCGATGGAGACAGACACTACACCGCGTAGTCTGATCGATACCGGAGCCGGAACTTCCGCTCCGACAGACGGGTTTTCACTACCGCCCTCCCTGCACCAACTCGGCTCCGTGCGACTGTTGTCGCTGGATGCGCATGGACGGGTGCTGGACTGGATCACCTGGCAGGACGCCGCCTGCCTGTATGCCCGCGGTGCCGTGGCCTGGACATTGGGTGACCCCTGCCTGCACGTGCATGGCGCGATCTCGCGCCTGACCGGCCTGCGCAGCGGCATGGACCTGCACCCGATCATCGCCTCGCGCGGCCATGCCCGTTCGCGCGCCATCGATCCCACTCCCAACCTCACCAACACCGCGCTGTTTGCGCGTGACGCACAGCTTTGCCTCTACTGCGGCCAGCACTTCAGCCGCCCGCAGCTGACCCGCGACCATGTGCTACCGGTGTCCAAGGGCGGCCAGGACACCTGGGAGAACGTGGTCACCGCCTGCTTCCACTGCAACTCGCGCAAGAGCAACCGCACCCCGCAGCAGGCCAACATGCCACTGCTGGCAGTGCCGTACCGGCCCAGCTGGATCGAGCACCTGATCCTGTCCAACCGCAACATACTGGCCGACCAGATGGCCTTCCTGAAGGCCCAACTGCCGCGCAAGGCCCAGCAGCGCGTCGCCTGAAACGGCCACGCCGCGGCTTCGCATTCACGCGGAAACACCGTCCAGGCTGAACAATCGCTTCAGCTTGGGGCAAAACCACGTCATCCGGCATTCACAGGTGTCGCGCTTTGCTTGCCCCACCCTCTCCGGACGGGGAAAATACCGTTTCGAGTGAAACGCGAAGACCATGATCGACTCTGCCAGCTACCCGCGCCTGTCGCGCATCCAGACTCCCGATGACCTGCGCACGTTCGATGAGAGCGAACTGGCAGCCATCGCCGCTGAGTTGCGCGCCTACCTGATCGAATCCGTGGGCAAGAGCGGCGGTCACTTCGCGGCCGGCCTGGGCGTGATCGAGCTTACCGTCGCCCTGCACTACCTGTATGACACCCCGGTCGACCAGCTGGTGTGGGACGTGGGCCACCAGACCTACCCGCACAAGATCCTCACCGGGCGCCGCGACAGCATCCACACCGTCAAGCAGAAGGACGGCGTTGCCCCCTTCCCCAAGCGCGAGGAAAGCGAGTTCGACACCTTCGGCGTCGGCCACTCCTCAACCTCGATCTCGGCCGCGCTGGGCATGGCCATCGCGCGCCAGCGCCAGGGCGACGAGCGCAAGGTGATCGCGGTGATCGGCGATGGCGCGATGACCGCCGGCATGGCCTTCGAAGCGCTGGCCCACGCCGGCGGCATGGACGACGAGCCGAACGTGCTGGTCATCCTCAACGACAACAACATGTCCATCTCCGAAGCCGTCGGTGGACTGACCAAGATGCTGGGCCGGGCAACCGCCAGCCGCACGCTCAATGCGCTGCGCGAGAGCGGCAAGAAGATCCTCGGCGACAAGCGCCACAGCCCCCCTGCCCGCTTCGTGAAGCGCTGGGAAGAACAGTGGAAGGGCATGTTCGTGCCCTCCACCGCCTTCGAGCAGATGGGCTTCCATTACACCGGCCCGATCGATGGCCATGACCTGCCGCTGCTGGTGTCGACCCTCAAGCACCTGAAGGATGCCAAGGGCCCGCACCTGCTGCACATCATGACCACCAAGGGCAAGGGCTACGAGCCGGCCGAAGACGACCAGATCGGCTACCACGCCGTCGGCCCGTTCGATCCCAGCAAGGGCCTGCCGGAAAAGGGCGCGCCCAAGAAGCCCACCTACACCGACATCTTCGGCAACTGGCTGTGTGATGCCGCCGCCGCCGAGCCGCAGTTGCTGGCGATCACCCCGGCCATGCGTGAAGGCTCGGGTCTGGTGCGTTTCAGCAAGGAGTACCCGGAGCGCTACTTCGATGTGGCGATCGCCGAACAACATGCGGTAACACTGGCCGCCGGCATGGCCACCCAGGGCGCCAAGCCCGTTGTCGCGATTTATTCGACCTTCCTGCAGCGCGCCTACGACCAGTTGGTGCACGACGTCGCCACCCAGGACCTGGACGTGCTGTTCGCCATCGACCGCGCCGGTGTGGTCGGCCCGGACGGCGCCACCCACGCCGGCAACCTCGACCTGAGCTACCTGCGCTGCGTGCCCAACATGGTGGTGATGGCACCGGGCGATGAAGCCGAGTGCCGGCAGATGCTCAGCACCGGCCTGCAGTACAAGGGCCCGGCTGCGGTGCGCTACCCACGCGGCACCGGCCCCGGCGCAGCTGTCGGCACCGACCTGTCCACGCTGGAGATCGGCAAGGCACAGCTGCGCGTACAGGGCAGCCGCGTGGCCATCCTCGCCTTCGGCGCGGCCGTACCCGCGGCGGAGCAGGTAGGCCGCGAGCTGGGCCTGAGCGTGGTCAACATGCGTTTCATCAAGCCGCTGGACAAGGCGATGCTGCTGGAGCTGGCACGCAGCCACGATGGTTTCGTTACCGTAGAGGACAACGTGGTTGCCGGCGGCGCTGGCTCGGGCGTGTCGGAACTGCTCAATGCCGAAGCCGTGCTGATGCCGATGCTGCATCTCGGCCTGCCCGACAGCTACCAGCACCATGCCAGCCGCGAAGACCTGCTGGCCGAAGCCGGGATTGACGCCGCCGGTATCCGCGCAGCGATTCTGAAGCGCTGGCCGAAGCTGCAGGACACTGCAGCACCGTTGAGCGCCGCTGGCTGAGCCGAGCAAGCAAGAACGCACCAACACGCCCCACTTGCCGATGACTTATCCCGAATCCGATGCCAGCCCTCTGGCATCGGATTTTTTGTGGGAGCGGCGTAGCGCCGTAGCCCGGGTAAGCGCAGCGCACGGGAAGCGAATCTCCAGCGATCTTTACAGGCTGCGGGTAGTGCCGAGCCATGCTCGGCAGAGGCTTTACCGGGAGCGCCCCATGCCGAGCATGGCTCGGCACTACCGGGTACGCCGTCAACCATCCAGGCAATGCACGAATCAGCCGGCAGGACCGTCGCGACGAAACAACTCCCACTCGTCAACCTCGGTGCCATCCGGCAAATGACAGATGCCGTACTCGGCGCCTTCTGCATTCTTGCGGATCTCAAGCTTTCCGCCCTTCTTCGCGCAATGCTCGGACGCTGGGTTGGCCATGCCCACACGCTGCGGAGCAGTTTGACCCTGAGCGTTCCGCCCCGGACTACACGCCATCAGACCGAGCAACAACACAACAGCGATACCGCGGATCCATGAAACAGCCATGTCTCGTCCCAAGGGCTTCGACCCATCGTCAGCGTCCACCACAGGCTAGCAATATCCCACCAAGCCCGCATGCAGGACAAAGGCGCACACCCTGAGGCGGCGCCCTTCCACAACAGCAAGAAGTACACCTGGAAGTACGCGCTGCCCTCTATCGCAGCGACCAGATCAATGCCGGTACCCGGCGCCGGCCTCAGTCCATCACGACCGTCAGCTCTTCCAGCACGCCCTGGAAGGGATAGGGCACCGCATAGCTCTCATCAACCGGCGAGGTGAATGCCTGCCCGACTCCCAGAGAACCCAACACGGGTGAGCCCAGCCGATCGATGTGCCCGCGCGCCACGCGACGCCCGTTTACATGCATTTCAATCGCGCCGGCAGGGCCATCGTTCTCGCGCTTGAACGACAGCTGCAGCAACGCAGGCCCGGCGGGCACCGGTTCCGAAGCGCGCAATTGAACGCGCTCGCGGCCGTTGATGTTGTTACTGAACACCAGGTGGCCCTCGCGCATATACCACGCAAACCCGCCAAGGCGGCTGCCATAGGCCATCAACATGCCGTCCCCCGTTCCGGCCGCGACCCGTGCATGCGCGTGCACCGAGAAGCTGGACTTCGCCAGACGAGGCAAGGACTTGGTCGGCAGGCGCTGCACCGGCGGGTGGTAGCTGAAAGTTCTTCGATTGCCAGCCACGGTGGGTGCGCCATAGTCGCGGCCCTCCACGTAGTTGGACAATGGATAGACATTGTTCCGGCGTGCCTCCTCGTCGAACAGCTGCTTCAGCGCTTCAAGCTTCTCCGGATAGGCGGCTGCCACATCATGGGATTGGCTGAAGTCCTCGGCGAGGTTGTACAACTCCCAACTGTCTGTGTCGAAGCTCTCCGGATACGGTTTTATCCAGGGCGTCATGTGCCGGGCACTTGCGATCCAGCCATCCTGATACAGCGCACGGTTGCCGAGCATTTCAAAGTATTGGGTTCTTGCTGGCGCGCTGCTGCGTTCGCCCCGGAACGTATCGGCAAAGCTGCTGCCATCCAATGCGCGCTGCCCAACCCCGTCCACAAACGCAGGCATCGGCGCATCTGCTACTTCGAGAATTGTGGCTGCAACGTCGTTGACGTGGGCAAAATCGCGCACGGTACGGCCGGGCGCGGTGATCCTGCCAGGCCAGGAAACCGCCATGGCCACACGCAATCCGCCGAAATGCGAAGCCACCTGCTTCATCCATTGAAACGGCGTGCTCCCAACCCACGCCCAAGCTGACGAATAGTCGTTGAAATGCAGAGGGCCACCCAGTTCATCAAGGTGCTCAAGCTGCGCAGGGGCTCCGCTGGCTGCATCCATGTAACCGTGAATGCCCTCCATGCCACTGGCGCCGTTGTCACCTGCAACATAGAACACGACCGTATTGCTGGCGGGATCATCAGCGGCCGCCTCATTCAACAGCCGGCTGATTTCATGGTCCGTATGCGCGAGATAGGCTGCGAACACTTCCATCTGCCGTGCGAACACCTTGCGCTGGGCCTCATCAAGCGCGCTCCAGGCAGGTATTTCCGGTGGCCGCGGCGTCAATACAGCATCTGCCGGTACGATCCCGAGCGTCTTCTGGCGCGCGAAGATTTCTTCCCGCAACGCGTCCCAGCCCTGATCGAATCGCCCCTTGTATTTTTCTATCCACTCCTTGGGCACATGGTGCGGGGCATGCACTGCACCGGTGGCCAGATACAGGAAATAAGGCTTCTGCGGTGCGACGGATCGGTGCGTTCTCAGCCACTGGATGGCATCGTCGACGAAGTCGGCAGTCAGGTGATAGCTGCTTCCCTGCCGATGATCCGCTTCCACCGGCGTGGTGTTGCGGTAGAGGCTGGCCGGCTCCCAGTGGTTGTCACCACCGTGGTTCATGATGCCGTAGAAATAGTCGAAACCCAGCCCGGTAGGCCAACGATCAAATGGACCGGCGGGTGAAACCTCCCACTCCGGCGTGTTGTGCCATTTCCCTATTGCTGCGGTGCTGTATCCCGCATGCGACAACACCTTCGCGATGGGTGCGGCATCCGCCTTCCAGACGGCGTCATAACCGGGCGTGCCCGTCGCCCAGTCGGCAACACGGCCAAAGCCTACCGCGTGGTGATTGCGGCCGGAAAGCAGCGACGCGCGTGTCGGCGAGCACATGCCGGTGGTGTTGAAATTGGTGAAGCGCAGCCCGCCGCGTGCCACGCTGTCAAATGCCGGCATCTGCGCCAAGCCGCCGAAGCCGGCAGGGTCACTGAAGCCGACATCGTCCAGCAGGACAACAATGATGTTGGGACGACTCCCAGAAGGCTTTTCCTGCGCCCACCCCGAAGCACCCGCAGTACAAGCCAACAGCATGGCCGCAACCACCAGCCCCACCCTGGACACCAGCCAACGCTTGTTCCCCATCCCGAAACGCCCCAAAACGCAGTTGCCGCCAACTTGCCCTCGAAGAACGACCATAACAAGGCAGCTTCTGTAGCTTCAGTGACTAGCAACGCCTTGCGGCGCCTTGGCGCGCAGAAGCTGCTCGGCTTCCCGTTGATTTGATCCAGGTATTCCTGGTGGTCCCCGGCAAACCAGCCCGGGCAGATCCGCGAAGCCGAAAAATTTCACGAAGCGCCAGATCGGCACGACGTTGAAGCAGGTTGAGGCCGGAAAACGGAGCAAGGATGTCTGCCGTGAGCTGGGCGTTTCCATGCGACTTACTTCATGTGGAGGAGCAAGTGCAGCGGCATGGACGCCTGCCAGACTGGACTCTGTGCCTGGAGCTCGATCACACAACGGCGCAGGGGTAATGCCGCACTTCCAGATTTGTAACCCATCCGGCAGCCGCTAAGATTCATCCTCTGCCGAAGGAAAAGAACATGCCCCAAGACAGCCTGCTCCACGACATGTTGATCACCTTGGACAGACTCATCACCGTCTTCTCTTCAGCCACCCCGGATGAGAAAGCCTGGCGCGAAGCGATCATCGAAATGCGCGAAATCCGCGCCTCATTGGCAGGATCTCCAGCATTGGAGAGATTCGTCGGCAAGCGCATAAGGCAGTCCCTCGATATCCGCGGTTTGAGCCTCAGCAACGGCCCCGCCACGCGCGCCCTCCTCGACCCTACCCTCGTCACCAACCTGACGCTGGCCAGGCAAGTAGTGGAAGGCTACCTGGGCAAGCGCTGAGGAACGAAGCAGCTTTCCACCCCAGCCTGCCGACAGCCGACCAGGCAGAAATCAGGTGCGGAACTACCGCAATGCTTTGCGGCGACGCAGCTCCCGATCTTCGCGGCTTGGTCGCAGCGAGCAAGCTGGGACCGACATCCCTCTCCGCCAGGGATCAAGGTTGTCCTTGCTTTCAGCTCGCAGGGCAGCCCTTTGTTTGACTTACTACGATCCGCCCCCCATACCCGACAGAGAAATCATCGATGTCCGACCTTCCTCCTCTTCCCAATCTCACGCTCGGACGCTATCGCCATTTCAAAGGCGGCGAATACGAGGTAATCGGCCTCGCCCGGAGCAGCGAAACATTGGAAGCAGTGGTGCTATACAAGCCCCTGTATGGCGACCGGGGCCTGTGGGTCAGGCCATATGCCATGTTCGTTGAACAGGTCACCGTCGAAGGCGTGTCCCAGCCAAGGTTCGCCTACCAAGGCTGACGGCTCCATGCGCCACGGCGCAGGGAGCAAACCACGCGGGCAACGAAAAAGGGCCTGCGCAATGAAGCGCAAGCCCTTGTTCGTATTGCAGTAGTGGTCGGGACGGCCGGATTTGAACCGACGACCCTCTGCCCCCCAGGCATCTGCAATGACCACAGCAAGCTGTTGAAATATCTAGGAAAGATAGGGGAGCTGCACTGTTCCAAAAGCCTCGACCACGGCCTTTAAGTATCAACGAGTTAGGTGGCGATAGGGTGCACGCTACACCGCCTCTTCCGGGCGCCAGCGCGCCGCCATTGCCTGGAACTTGGGAGCCTATCGCCGCCTGTCGGCGGCGGCCTGATCCACGCAGTCACACTGCCGATGCGTAAAGCGCCTATGGTGGGTACTCAAGCGCACTTTCGCGCAGGGATATCTCATGAACCACGATGACGCAAAAGCCGACTTGGATGACTTCGCGGCTGAAATGATGGCGTCCACTCATTCTTGGAACTACTCTAAACGACTGGATACACTGCGGTCCTTAGAAATCCTTGCTAAAAGAGCCTTACGCTCAATTGCCGGACTTCCCAACGAAGCTGAACGCCGAAATGCCATAGAGGCTGTGCTTGACAGAATCAAGAGCATGCTCTCCGCGACTGAACAGCTTGAGGCGCTGCAAGAAAATTACAGGCACTGACGGACCCGCGCCACATACCGTCTCCTATCATCCTGTGGTGCCTCGTGATGGAACCGCAGGTCGCCACAAAGCGCAGAATCCCGCGCAAAAGTAGCTCGTTACGCAGCTACCGCGCCCAATGACTGGGTGAGGATGTACAACATGAAATATCAAAGAGATAGGGACTTCGTCGATGTAGTCAGCGAGGTGGCGTACTGGCGGGATCGCTTTACTCATGGAACCTTCGCCGCCGGCTCTTTCGATAACGACTGCGTGCCAGTGATAAAACAGGCCTGTGATATCTTCCTGCGAAGTCCAAATGGTTCCGTGGAGTCATGGCTCCAAGTGCTATGTGCTAGCAGTTCGCCAATCATTTCGAGATTCAATAGAGAGATCACAAGGCAAGTGGCCCAACTCTGCTGGCTCCGCCTGAACGAAACCAATTAGGCAGCGCCCTATTTATTCTCGCAACCGCAATAGCACGCTCCGCTAACAGATCAAGGCGCAACCTTCATTTGCGGTGACCTCACCGCGATGGAGCAGAAGATGACTAGCAACACCCCGAGCACCAATACCCCGGGCCAGCATGAGCACGATGAGAAGCGCGCACCCAGCATGCCCCAGCAGAACGATAACGCCGGCAAGGATGCCGATGCTAAGGAAGGCAAACCCCAGGATGAGGGTAAAAACCAGCAGAAGTAACAGCCTCCGCTGGTAATTGAAGGAGGGCTGCGTCTGAACACGCAGCCGCTCCCAATGGGATGGTTAGTGAGCAACGTGACAAAAGCAAAAGCCCTGATGGCGCAAATCACCCATCAGCTGCGACCCTCTGAATCAACAACGATGGGGCCTTGTAAGAGTTGCGGAAGGAGTAGTCCTGGGGGCCAAGTGTGCGCCGAATGCCTTTGCATTCAACTGGGAACCTTGATCAATAACAAAGGTGCAGTGATGCGATGGTCGCACTCTACCAAGGTGGCCTTGGAAGACGTGGCCTTGATCCTAACGTATGCCGCTCGAACCTAAATCGTAGTTACCGACATGCGCCTCCAACCTCTGTTCCACCGCATTACGCGGGTGCGCCCCCGCCAGCAGGCTGTTGTGGGGACGCATGGCGTCGGCGACCACGATGCCGTGGAGCATCAGGTCCACGGCAACCAGGGACATAGATCTGGGGGATACGGAACACGGGGATCTTCATGCGGCCGCCATTGTATGGAGATGGCCGGATCAAGATGAGCCTTTCGGGCGTCAGCCACTGCAGAGGGGGAATCAGCGGCCCGGCTGCTGCATACGGGGGGTAGATGCCGCGATCAGATTGGAGCCAATCGGCATCTCATTAGGCTGCGACTTGCGGCCTGGTTGCACGCAATACTTGAAGCCTGACCAACCACGCTGAATTGGAAGAATGAGACTTCGAGCGTCGGCTTAACACATCGGTCAGGCTCGGGGGCCTACCGTGCAAAAACAGGGGCAGGATGCACCGGAGGGCGTATGGGATACAGCGCGCAATATCTGACCAATGACGAGTGGATGAGCCTGCACGACGCCTACTTGGAAAATGGATGTGGACCGGTCTTCTGGCAGGTCTACCAAGAGCTTCAAATCACGGCACTGAAAAGGACAGGCGATTCCTGTGTAAAGGTCGCCAATGAAATGGCCAGAATTGCTGAAAAGATGGGCGCAACCAAGAACGCGCTGTTCGTATAGAACAATGTGACGCGGGTCACCCTTGGATTGACGGCTATTTCACTATCTATCCTCAATGATCTCACTGATCTCCGAGCCAGGTCGGAGAGGCCCTCACCTATACCAACGTGGAGAACATTGATGGGATCTGTTGCGATGTGGCTGGAAGGACCCGGACAAGAACGTCGCTCGGTGAAGCTCTTATCTACCGAATCGAAGCACTTGAAAGCAGGGCTCAGCGACGGGATCAGGTTCTCTCGCCCCCGCGGCCAAGATATAGAACTGCGCACTCTGATAGACGAAAGCGGAAAAATTGCGAAGCAAACCGATTTCGACGGATTCAGGTTCAAGTACCAAGACTCCGATATCCAATGGAGTCTAGTATTCGGATGATGCGAAGCGAGCCCGGATAACCACCCGGGCTCTTTTTTTTTGAAGGCTTCACAACGCCCCCTCATTTGTGCAACTGTGCGCATCCTTTACCCCTGATCATTTGCCATGACCTACAAGGCAGTTGCGTACATAAGCACGGCTATTTCAGGGTTGACCGCAGACCAGTTGGACCACCTCTTGGTCGACGCGCGTGCCCACAATCAGATTGCAGGCGTGACGGGAGTTCTGCTGTACGACGGAAAGCGGTTCTTCCAGTATTTCGAAGGGCCAACGGAAGGGGTTGAACGCATCTACGGTCGGATACGCTCATCGGCTTTACATCACGACCTGATAGAGCTTCACCACTACCCCATCGAGCTCCCTTACTTCACACAATGGAACATGGGTTGCAAAGAGGTAGAGGACAGCGTGCTTCAGAAGATCAGCACACAGCATTGGATGCGTGAGGCCGATCATCTTCAGGAGATTGATGGCGAAATCGGATCGCCAGCACTCCACGATCTCGTCGAGTTTTGGTCTCAGCTGCAAACTGAAGCAACTCCTCCGTAGCTCCGGGCCTTGGGGCGCGCAACTCACAATTGCTGGGCTGCAATCATGTGCCCCAAGCCATCGCGCAACCGCTAGGTGAGGTCGTCGGAGGGCCCATAAAAAAGCCCACCAGTCGCCGGGAAACGACTGGTGGGCAGCGGTGAGCCTTGCTCACCCGTCATGCGCAGCTACTTCTGAGGAGGGCGGCAACCCGCAGCTGCTGAGGACGCCTATACCCTTGCACCCCTGCGCTTAAGAGCGGATCACCGCGCGTGAAGTCGCTGTGATCGAGTGGGAGACCGCCATCCCAAAACTAAGGCGAGGACCTACTTCTTCGCACCGTGGTCACCAGCCGTGTGTCCAGACTACAACTACAGGGGCATCCAATCGGAGATGCAATCATGAATGATTTGCAGATGTTCCTTGAAGGCCCGGGCTTGGAGCGCAGGCCTGTAACACTGTTTGCCACCAGTAAAGTTTCAATCGTCACCCGCTTCCGAGGTTCTTCAACGGTGGTGGATGGCCAGATCCTCGTAGACGCGGATGGGCAGATGGCAACGCAGGTGGACGTAGACGGTCTACGCTACCAATTCCAGCGTTCTCCCGTCATTTGGTCACTGCTGTACGGATAAAAAAGCCCGGCGTACCGGGCCCGGTTCTACTCCCCAGTAGAGGGGGCGGATCATGACCACCGCCCTCAATTCAGTCAAGCATTTCTGCGAAGTCCGAGCGGAGAGAGACGGGCGTGCTCTGAAGGCCTAAAGCAAACCGAGCTGCAAAGGGGGATATATAAGGTCCTCGCCTAGCGCTTGGGCCATCGGATTGAGGTGGTGCGGTTCTGCCGCTCGTTCGGTCTGGATATGCAGGACTTGGTGCCCCCGGTGTACCAAGAGGTCCGAAATCAAGCGCCGATGGCAGCGCCACCACAACAGCTCGGCACACATCAAGGCCGTGCGCCCTTGCGCAGCTGCGGCCAAGGCTTGCTCAAGCCCGTTCGCAAATTCCGCGCTGGCCATGTGATCCGCGTACCCCTGAAATGACGAGTTTCTCCACCCGCCATTCGGCGACCCCGGCAGCACTGATCGCCGCCCTCCTAATTGAGGAATCCATTCGTAGCCAACGCCGTCCCGAGGCAACTGCTCGCTCATCGCGTCGCTACCGAACCAAGGAAACTTTCGAGAGCCAGGGAACCGCCTGACGTCAACCACCGTGGTGAACTCGTGGACTCGTAGGACTTCCCGAAAATCCTCCCAAGTGCGGGTGGAATGGCCTACCGTCCAAAGCCGTGGGGACTCATCGCGAGGAGCCAGCTTAGCGCTGCCGCCGGCTGGACCCGTAGTATTCATAGCGGCCCTTCACACCCCGAATGAATCGGCCACACGAGGTTTTCTGTGTCAAAGCCCTGGCACTCAGCAATCCGCAGCCACTTACGTGCTTCCGATGGCTCCATCACCGGACTTCGATGCAGAAGCACTAGGCCATGCCGTCGCGGATCGCCAATTAAAGCCGTCCGGTAATCAACGTCAACCTTGACCACGAACACCCTACCTGAGAGAAAGGGCAACCAATGCAATGTCTCCGGATAGGAGATATCCAAAAGTGAACCTGAGGAATCTTGCGGCGTGGCCACCCCGTGGAAGGTACGATTCCCCAACACTGGATGATCGAATGAACTCAGCAAATCAATCGAGCCATCCGCACCGCGTGAATGGTCTACACGCACATCTCGGAGGTCTCTATCGTCAGCACTCTGCGGTTTACGGCAAATTTCGTACCAGCGACCCATGTACAGGTCAATATCTACATAGGGCGCTCTCCACAGCTCTGTTTGCACGACACCCTCTCACGCGTTGGCTTGAGGTGATTAGAACGCAGACAAGGCGAAGCGCGCCGTGAGGGTTCTACGGTACGGCTTCACGGAGCGCCCCAATTTGCTACAGCTCCAGAACACCCGGCACTAACAGGCTTGAATACTCGATTTCACATCAAGCATGCGCCCTTTCACGTCACCTGCCTTCCCCGTTCGTATGGTTAAAGATCCACATACGGAGACGGGAAATGGCGATTAAGACAGTAGAAGAACTCTTTATCCACGAATTGTCCGACATCTACAGCGCAGAAAAGCAGCTAACCAAAGCACTGCCTCGGCTTGCGCGCGCGGCCTCGAATCCCGACTTAGCCCTCGCGTTCGAAACTCACTTGGAAGAGACGCAAGGTCAGATCGAACGCATCGACCAAGTAGTCGAGGCACTGAGCATTAGGCTTAAGAGAATCAAGTGCGCGGCCATGGAGGGGTTGGTTGAGGAAAGCAAGGAGGCGATTGACTCAATCGAGAAAGGGCCTGTACTTGACGCTGCATTGATCGGCGGCGCACAGAAGGTCGAGCACTACGAGATCGCCTCTTACGGCACCATTGCCGCGTTGGCTAAGCAGCTTGGATACAACGATGCGCTACCGCTCTTGCTTGAAACCTTGGAAGAAGAGAAAGCTACTGATGAAAAGCTGACAATGCTTGCCAAGGGCGGCGGAAACGCGAGAGCAGCAAAAGCTGGATAAACCCGAGGCAATTTTCTGACCCACCAGGTCGGCCCGAGAGGGCCGACCGACACAGTAGTGATAGCAGCGTGCCTTGGGATGCTTGGCGTCGCGATAAAGGACAGCCTGCAGGGATTCGTTTAGCCCTCGCCCTGCTCTCCGGTTTCAATCCCAAAATGCGCCGCAGCCCGGTGCGTGTATGCAGCCTTGATGCCAGCCACTATGACCGCCGCTGGCAATGGCTCGGCCGCCCCCACCTCGTAACTGTCCCCCAGCACCTGGGCAATCGAGTTCTCGATCACCGGGCCCAAGCTTTCAGCGCGCTTCACGTTCCCGATGTAGTGCCACCACTGCGTGTGCCAGAGCACTTTCCCTTCAGTGCTAGGCGTACCGTCTTCGTTCGGCGTGAAGAAGATCTCCGCGCGACGACAGAACAGCACGTCTCGGTTGCTTTCGTCGTAGACGCGCTGCACGTCTCCCTGCTCGTTGAGTTGGATCTCTGACACCATCTTCTTCCCTCATTGCTCTGTGGCGATGATCGCCAAATTTTGGGTGGTATTGATCGAGTTGATCGTTCCAGGATGCGACACCGACTGGGATGTATAGCCCGTAATTACGGCTCGATAGGTGACCTGCTGCCCCGCCGGTGAAGTATCGTTGACTGTGAGCGCGCCACCCCACCGCGAGTTCGCCCTGTCGGGCGCGTCGCCCTCGTTGAAAATATCCACCATGCCCGCAGCGTTGAGCGTTTGCCAAAGCGTCTCTGCTGCCGACCCGATCTTCCGATAGAGCCTGATCGTGGCGGTGTTTTCCCCGGCCCCCGCAGTGAATCCGGAAGTTCCGTATGCATTGCTCACATAGGCCATTGTTCGACTGAAGCTCAGGACGACGCTTCGTGTGTTGCCGTTTGTGTCGAACGGGCCATTGATCAACTCGGTTCCAGTTGTCACCGTCGTAGTGGTTTGGACCGCGTTCTTCAAAGTGCCTGCAGACAAGGAGCCGCCGAAGTAGCCGCCACCAGAGGTATCGAGGTGGAAAAGACCATTCGACTTAGTACAGTTTGCCGCGCCCACGTTGGGCCCATACCACATCACCAGGTCACCAGAACCGAACGAATGGCCCAGCACCAACTGCGCCGAGCCCTTCCATATCCGCAGGTAGCCGTCCAGCCACTCCATGCCCATCCCGGTCAGCTTTGAGACGACCCGGAACACGCTCGCCAGAATACTGTAGCTGCTGCGAACTCCATCGTTCTCGCTGACCGTGCCGCTGATGTTCCCGTCAACATCCAGTACGTTTGTGACCTTCGCGCGGGCAATCTCGCCCTCTTCTCCGATAAGCTCCGCACTCACGTCATCGACATACACCGCAGTGTTGGCGTTGTTGTTCAAGCACTGCATTGCGAACTGCATGATCGTCACACCGGCGGGCACGGTGTAAACCTCAGTCAGCTTTTGCCATGTTGACGACAGCGCAGTGACAGGAGAGGACGCGCCGACTGCCACATACGGGTTAGTGCCGTCTGTCCTGAATGTCCGGGCGCTAACGCGAATGTAGCCAGCACTTGTCGGCACCGAGCCGGTAGTACGTGCCCAGTACGTCACACGAACTTTCTGCCCGGTCTTGACCCTCAACCATGAGTTGTTGAACACGCTGGCGGCCGATGCAATGCCAGGGTTGAACCGCAGGCTACGCAAGCCACTGCGATAAGTATCTGCCCAATACTGCGCCGTCGATGGCAAGTTGTAGCTGGGTTGGTCCACAGTTGAAGACGAGCCCCAGCCCTTACTGCCCTCAAACCCCCCATCCACGAGGCCAATGCTGTTGGTCGTTGCGGAGACTTCCATCAAGTTGGTGATAGAAGCGTTGGCACCCTCGGCAGTGGCTTTAACTTGCGTCAGTTGCGTTGCCACTGCACCGGTAGCAGTAGCTGCAGCGGATTCTGCCGCAACGACGCGTGCTTCGTTCGCCAGCTTGTCGCTACCGGGTGGCAAGCGTGCCTCGATGGTTCCGGTTCTTGTACCAAGCGCCTCATCTCGGCTAACCGATGCACTATCCACTTCAGTAACTGATGCGACAGTGGCAAGCGCACCACTGCCAGCTGGCAGGCGCGCTTCGACGGTCCCAAGGCGAACGGACGTTGCAGCAATGTCCTGCCCCTGTTGGGTTACGGTGTTGCTTACAGTCGCCAGAGTCTGCGCTATTGCGGCTCCGGTCGCTGTTTCCAAATTCACCTGAACGTCGTCAAGCAACAACACGCCAGCGGTTAGGCCCTGGACATACAGAATCACACGCGCGCTCGCTGCACCTGCGAGCGGCGTATGCCACCCTGACACTATGTTCTGCCCCCACTGCCAGGTCCCACCGGTTGCCGTGAACCACGGGATATAGGAATTGGCAATCTGTGCACCGTTTGCATCGTAGTAACGCAAACCGATTCGCACCTGAGTACCTTCCGGTGGGGCACCGGCCGTCCGCGAATCAAGCGACAACCAGATACGCTTAACACCCTGCAGCGAGAACTGCTGCGCGTTATACATGATGCGGTTTGGCGCATCAGGCCCACCGGACATGCGCACGGAGTACTTGCCCTGGGCTGCGTAGCTATCAGTGAACGTGGTAGCTGCAGGCAGCGTGTTATTGCTGCCGAGAATGTCAGTACCCCAGCCGATGTCTCCAGCGACGGTTTCAAAGGATGGGTTCTGCACAGCGATAACGTTGCCGATTTCCGCAGATAGCTTGGAAATGCTGTCAGCGTTTGCTGTGACCTTGCCGTCAACAAGCGCGACACTTGCCTGCACCGCATCAACTGCAGCACCTGTTGCCAAGACGCCAGTTCCCGACGGAACCCGCGCTTCGACGGTCCCAAGGCGCGTGGACACTGCAGATATATCTTGCCCTTGCTGCGTCACGGTGTTGCTAAGCGCGGCAAGGCTTTGTGCAGTAGCAGCGGCGGTGTCACCAACCTTGCTCACTTGAACATCGTCAACCGCCCACGCGCCAACCGTGTGATTGGTTTGGATGTAGAGGATTCCGTAAGCCGTACCGGCTGGCGGCTGCGGCAACTTGCCAACAACTTTTGTCCACCGTGCAACTGACGTGTTTTGCTGAGCCGTTGTGGCAACCGCACCATTACTGGTCCCGTCAGCTTTCCGCCACGAGATTGACAGGCGGACATACCCATCTGGGGTTGAACCTATGGAGCCGCACCAGAACGACACATCAACGTCATCGCCGACAGCGACAGTAAGCTTGGAACGGTTGTAGATCGCGCCTTGACCGCCGCCATTGATGCGCAAGTGGCGTGCGCCGCTATGCGGGTCCGTGGTGACGAAACTGTAGCCAGAGGGAATCGTGTCCTGGTCGGACGATGGAAAGTCAGTCCAGCCGGAATCCAGTTCGAACGACGCGTTGAACAAAGTAAGTGCGGAGCCAACAGCTGCAGTAAGCCGCTGAATACTGTCAGTGTTCGCAGTGACCTTGCCGTCAACTGTGTTGACGTTGGCCTGCACTGCATCAACAGCTGCAGCGGTTGCCAGCGTGCCACCGCCAGCGGGCAACAGAGATTCGATGGCGGACGTGCGCGATGCGTTAGCTTCATCCCCACTTGCGCGCGCGGAAGCTTCTGCAGTTACCGATGCTTCGGTGGCCACTTTGCCGTTACCGGCTGGCATACGCGCTTTCAGGCTCGAAACGTCGGTTGCGATGACACCTTCGGCGGCGATGCGAACTTGGCGTTCCTGATAGAGCAAGCCAGACTGCAGCTGGGCCGGATCGGTGCCGGTGTAGTTGCCGCGAACCTGTGTTGCCAGGGTTGTACGCTGGGTGGCTTCGGCAGCATCACCGCTGATTCTGGCTGTACGCTCCTCCTGCAGCGCAGCAGCAGACGCACCAGGCGAGGGACGGCCCAGCGCAATCCAGTCATATTCAACGTAGTTGCCAGCACTTGTCATGCCCGAGTACGGGTAGATGCGCACGCGGGTAACGCCAGCAGGCCACGGAATGTCCTTGAAATCGACGGTAGCAATGCCGTTTGCGTCGAAAGTTGGCTCGGGAATCGAAACCTGCTTTGCGGTGTCATAGGTCGGATCGGCAGCAGTGATCCACCGCACCCAACCGCGCCACATTCCCGGGTTACCAACCTTGCGCAGACGGAACTTAACGTACCGATATGACGTTGAATCAAAGGTCAGCAGAGGTGACTGCACGTTCTGTGTGGCATTCGCGCTGAAATCGGGACGCAGCCATCCATCAACAATCGTAGTTCCGGAACCACTAACAGCCGTCCAGCCTTCCGCAGTCGTGTCGAAATACCAGATGCCGCCACCAGTGTCGAACTGCTCACCAGTGCCTGCACTGATCGTTGCAATCTGGCTGGCAAGCGATGTGTCGGCAGTCTGTCGCAACGTCGCTTCATTGGTGATCTTCGCCTCAAGGGCAAGCTGCGCATTCAACAGGTTTTCTGCCGAGGCAGCCGCAGACGCGTTGATTGCGTTGGAGCGTGCAGTTGCTTCGGCTGCAATGGCGGCAGCGCGTGCAGTTTGTTCGGCAATGATCGCGCTGGCACGATCCATCTGTTCGGTAGCGATAGCTGCCGCACGCGCCGTAGCCTCATCCGCAACGGCTGTCGCGTTCTCCAAGTCGCCTTGAACACGAGCCTCGATTTCCTGGTCAATCTTGCGCTGCTGCGCTGCCTGTTCTTCCGTAATGTCGCCGATTTGCTCGCCAAGGTTGGCAGTCAGGGCCCGGGTGACAGTTCGAGCGTCCGTAGACAGAACGCCGTTACTGTTCCGGCTGCGGCAGGAGAATGTCCACGTCCCGGCCTCCGGCACTACGACTTCAAACGGGGCCGTGTGGTATCCGGTGTCTCCAACTGGCGTCATTTCGTCCCAAATCGGCGACGACACGCTGCCCGCGATGTACCGGATCTCGACGCCCGCAAAATCAGGCGACTGGATGGTTTCTGCCAGCCAGCCCCATGTGTAGATGCGCACGCCGCCACTGCGCTGTTCAACATCAAACAGATCCACAAGTTTCGGGGGAAGCTCGGCACCGACAGTCACATAGGCCGCCGACACGGCGACGCCCGGCTCGCCATCGGGTGAGAACGGGCGGACAACAATGTTGTAGGCACCGGCAGACGGGATGCGCCAGGTCGCCATGCGCGTCTGGGTCTGGGCCACCTCTTCCAGCTCCTGGCCATCGACGGCCGCGCGCACGACAACGTTGCTGACCGGGCCGGACACGTCGAACGTGGCGGTCAACTCGGTGAAGGTGGTGTTGCCCTGGACGACCTGCTGCTCCGTCACACGCAGATTCGACGCCACCGGCCGGGTCTGGAGCAGCGAACCGCTCGGCGACGGGACATAGTCGCCCGTAAGGACGTAATTCCAGAATTCCGCGCCCTCTTGGACCACGCGCACACTTGCGCCCTTCAGATCTGACTCCGGCTCCACGCTCACCACGCGCACGCGTAGGCCCGGGGTCTGCTTGAAGTCGTAGATCCAGAGCGTGTCGTGTGCCGGGTTGTTCGGGGTAGCACCCGGCACGGCCGCATCAGACGGCCACGGGTCCAGCAGATCGATGGTGTCGGATTCCCCGGTAAAGGGCTTGACCTTCAGCACCCGATACACGCGCTCACCAGGGATGCGCAGACCGATGTACCCCACGCCGCTGGGCGGCGCTGGCACTGGCTCATCCAGCTGCAGCGTCATCACCCCTGCAACCTCGGCCGCAGCAACGACGCGGCCGCCGTAGCCCCACTGCGTCATATCGTGCTGCATGGCAAGCACCGACAGCCGCTGGTAGCTCAGGTGCTCAATGTCCGTGCTGTAGCTAATGTCCTTGTACTGGTAGAGCGACTGGGCAAGGTGCCAGCGCGCCATGCGGGCGGCATGCTCCTCGGTCGTGACACCCTCGCCTGTGACCTGGGCCGGGTTGAGCATCGTGGTCACGCCCGGAGCGGGCACCCGCAGCGTCTTCGTTTCCCACGTCGCCTCATCGATGTACGTGTATTCGATACCGTCAGCGGCGTTGCTGAGGCTGTAATCAACCTGAAACTGGCCCTTCTTGATCGTGCCCATGTTGACCACGCCGGACAGCGGCTGGTCCTGCGCGGCCCAGACGACGCCCAGGCGGCCACCAGCCCAGGTGATCTGCCCGAAGCCAGCCAAAGCGATGGCCGAAAGCACCTGTTCGTGGTTTCGCGCGTCCTTGATGTAGAAGTTGTACGCGTAGCCGTTGGCGGCGCAGTGCAGCGTAAAGGCCTTGAGGGACTCAACGTCGATCTGATCCTCATCCAGCGCCATGCCGCCAAGCAGACGGCCGCCGCGGCTGATACCTCGCGCATAGGAAAGGATCTGCGCGCCCGGGTTGCTGGTTTCTTCCGTGGTCCACGCGCTCCCATCCCATACCGGAATGGGGTCGGCATACCCGATGGCGCGCAGCTCGTCCGGGGTTCCGTTCAGCTGCCCGGTTGCCTTCAGCTCCAGGCCGGTGCGCGAGATGCCGGTGTAATCGCTCTCATCCACCTGCACACTGGTGAGCGTGGTCCAGGTGAACGCAGCCTGGGCCCCGCTGCCATCGGTGTTCAGGCCAGCCGTGCGGACACGAACGTCATACTGACCGCGCGCCACATCCTTGCCATACCCCGCCCGGTGGGCCTTGGTCTGGCTGCTGTTGAGCGTGTAGTTGCCGAAGCTCAACCAGCCGGTGGTACCGGTCGGCCGGTACTGGATCTCGACGCGCTCGGTGTTGTTCTTGTCCTTGCCCTTGCTGGTCTTGTCGTAGAGCTGGAATTCCAGCCCGACAATCAGGCGCACGGTATCTGCCGAGCTGGTGCGTTCGATCCACGCGCTCGGGGTGTGTTTCGGGTCACTGCTGGTGTCCAGCAGCTGCCCACCGTCGATCACGTCGGCGTTGCTATAGAGGGGGATTGCCTGGTCCGGCATCTGGCTGTAGCCAGCGTGGTAGACCTTGGCCCCCTCATAGCTGCTCAGCAGCGTGTCGCCGTTGTAGATCTCCTCGACGCGGCCGACATTGATACCCGCGCACAGCTGGAGGCCCAGGTACTGGTCGTTGCCTTCGTACCAGGTGTATGGCTTGCTCAGCAGGTCGGGCGTGATGCGCACCTTGCCGAACAGCATGGGAAGCGGCTCATACTGGCGCAGCTGGTTCCGGGCACCGGACAGGGAATAGACAGAATCCTGCGACTGGCTGCCCATCTTGGCTGGCTTGGGGCCGAGCACCTTGTTGACGAGCATGGAGCCCGCAATGAAGAGGCCAGCACCGATCAGGGTGGCCCCCATTCCCCCGGCAGCAACGCCGAAAGCACCCGAAATCCAACCCGCGCCTGCACCCATGGTGAAGTAGGTGAGCGCAATCATGGCCACTACCATCAGCGCGGTCTTGCCGACGCCGCCACGCACCTCGACCACCTGCCCCTGCTTCGGATAGACGCAGTGCCACAGGTGGCGCTCCACCACCACGCCGCCGATGGAAACCGCCCACGGCTGCCCGTCCAGCTCGGGCACGTTGCGCATCAGCAGCGCATACAGGCTCTCTCCGGCACGCGCCTCCCAAACAACTGTGCGCTGGCCGTCCAGCAGCATCGGATGCGGGGTAACAATCAGCTGGCCCGGCTCGGTGCGCGGCAGTTCCATCAGACCCATGAATATGTTCCTTCGATACGTAGCCCGAAGTCGGGCAGGTCACGGACGCGGTGCATCACACTGCACCCGTTTCGCTCATTGCTGTGGAGTACCCAAGCTTCGTGCGCCACCCAGAAGTACACCCCAACATGGCCGGGGCGCTTCTGTCCGTGCTCTATCATCAGCACCAGGTCGCCGTCCTGCGGCGTCTCCGTCCGTTGCGCAAAGGGCCTGGACAGCTCTCCGATGGCCGCCTGCCCAGCTACACCGCGTGGGCGGCTTGACGGCAAGGACACGTCACGCAGAAAAAACTCTTTCTGCACACGCAAAACGAAATCGGCGCAGTCGAGCGTCGCTTCGTCATAAGGGATACCAACAAAGCGATCCAGATCCTTCACCGATGCCGGTGGACGGTAAACGAGCTGCTCCACGTACTGGGGAATGAGTACCCTGCTGACGCCTGCGGGCATGTGAGACTCAATCGCACTGACCCTTTCCATCAGAACGCTCCAGGTGAGTTGAACGGGTTGTAGCGCAGGCGCACGGCTTGCTGGCGCATCACCGCGTCATAGCCGCACTGCGCGGTTGCCGTCTTGGTGTTCACGGAGACTTGGGTGATGGGCAGGATGTAGACCCGCTCGATAACGTCTGGGTCTGCTCGGTCGCTGATCATCAGCTTGGCCCTGACCACGTCGTAGGGCTGCAGGCTCTCCAGGTCGTCTGTGATGCCCCGGCCAATGTTGTCCAGCGTCAGGACCGCGCGCGGCGTCTGCCCGGACACGTCATCTGGCAGCTTGAAGCCGAACGGCACGCCGATGTACTCGATGCCGTTGCTAGTCCAGTTCTGGGTGTCGTTGACGATGCGCAGGGTGTCGGCAAATGACGGTGCGCTGACTTCCAGGAACAGCAGCGTGCCCGTGGTGTCAGTGACGCGCTGGCGGCGCTCGAGAAATGTGGTCATTCTAGATTCCAGAAACGACAAAGCCCGCGCATGCGGGCCGTGGGTCGGGGTAGCTGTGGGTCAGCGGAGGTATTCCATTACCACGCTGCGACTGGCGATGTAGAACCTAGGGGCCAATGGAGAGAGGCTCCCAATGCTGCCGCCTTCAAAGCGGGCAGTGATTGTTGCCCCGGTTCTTGGATGCTTCATCTGGAACCAGCCGATCCGCTTGATGGCATCGAAGTACCACGCCTCAAAGGCATCAACGTCTGCAGCCGAGCGAAAGAGCAGCCTCGCATTGAGTTTCACCAGCACCTGAGTGTTGATCAGGCGCTGCTTAGGCACGCCGCGCTCCATGTCGGTACGTTCGACAGCGGGGTCAAAGGATTCGGTGAATCCATCGGTCAGGATCTGGGCGTAGGTTGGGAACTCAGCCATTACACGCGCTCCTGAACGTCCAAGCGGGACTTAACCGCTGACAAAGTCTTCCCGCCACTTGAGAAGTCATCAGCCCAAGCGTCGATAACCATCTTAATCAGCGTTGAGCCATCCGGCTGGCGCTGGGCGGTGGCAGATGCCCTCACCGGCTCGCCCTTGTTCTCGACTTCGATCCTGATCTGCTGCGCGCCGCCCCCTGTCGCCGCCACTCCCAAGCGGCCATCGCTACCGCGCCTAAGCGGCATAATCGCCTCCGGTCCAGCCTCACCAAACACCCCCGCCCCCTTGGCGAAAGCGAAGAGCTGCGGGCTGTTGTAGACCCCGCCAGAGTATGCAGACAGGCTTGGCGAGTCGTAGACGCCACCCTTCGCATGGGGAGTCAGTCCGGCCGACAACCCCGCGTTGATGCCCTGCGTCCCACTGCTGACCAAGGAATTGCCAGTTGCCGTCACCCCGCCCCCCATCCATCCAGCCATCATGTTGCCGAACAAGCCGGTGATCATCTGCTTGGCCGCAATACGGGCAAGATCGGAAATAATCGAGTCAGCCAGGTCGGAGAACGACAGCTTGCCGGTCTTCACAAACTGGACGATTGAATCCTCTGCAGCTCCGAAGGCATTGGCGAACATGTCGCGGGATTGGCTCGCCACGTCTGCTGCAGAGAACAGGTAGTCCTCAAGGGCTGCATTCGCCCCCACTCGCCAGTCAGCCATCAAGGCCAAGCGCTGGTTCTGGAAGTCCCGCTCCACCTCCAGCATGCGTTCACGGCTTGCCCGAAGCGCAGCCTCCTGCTGGGTCCATGACTCCGAATCCTCCGCCACGCCGCGATCCCGAAGTTGCCTCAGCCCTTCTTCGTATTCACGGCTAATGTCCAACTGCCGCCGAAGCATGTCCACAGCGTCACCGCCTCGCCCGTAGCCCATCAGGTCCAAGGTGTTGGCACGAAGGCGGTTCTCCTCACTGACAGCAATCTGAGCATTCAACCTGGACAGCTGCTCCTTGGCCTTGACCTCGCGCTCATGCGCTGATGCCAGATCTCCACTGACGTCCAGCTCCTTCAGCATTGCGTTCAGTAGAGCGCGACGCTCTGGGCTTGCCTTGCTACCAAGGCTCAACAAATCCTGCTCCACCTGGATGCGTAGCCGCTGACTGGTGGTGAGCTTGGCCTCGCTCTGCAGCTGCTCCGTGTTCAACGCGATCTGCTGCTTAATCCGCTGGGCAAGGGCGATGGTGGGATCAATCGCCTTTGTCCCAGCCGACCGCTTCTCTGACTCCGCGAATCGCTGGCGCGAGGCTGCGATCTGCGCATCAATGTCGCTCTGCTTCTTGCCCAGCGCGTCGCCCGCCGCCTGAATCCGCTTTTCCTCAGCCTGCTGCTTTTCCTTCTTGCTGAGGTTTTGCCCATGCCACTTGTCCCATTCAGCCTCAGCTTTTTTCCTCTCCTCGCGCGCCTTGTCTACTGCCTCCTTCGCCCCGACAGGGTCAATCGCGTTGTCCCATGTGGAGGTTGCGGGGAATTGCTGGAGGCCCCCGTCAGCGACTTTTCCGCGAAGCCATTGTTTGCCAAGGGCGTTGGCAAGGGTTGCCCCTGATGACAGCCACCCATCAGGGATCAGCGATGCAGCATTCCCTTGGGCGAATCCGGCTCTGCGCAGTGCGCCAGATGCACTTACCTCACCACCTGCCCACAGCGAGTTAGAGAGCCTCTGCTTCTCAATCAGCTGGTCCAGCAGTTGCATGTAGACGCCAACTTCGCCCCATGCAGCCGAGGTGTCATCCTTGACATCTCGCCACCACTTCGAAAGCACCGAAAGAGTTTCGTCCGCCTTCTCGGCTACCTCATCTAAATGGAATCCATAGATGCGGACAGCCTCAGCTACCGCTTCCTGCTTCCTCCCCTCATCCTCCAAGGCAACAATTCGGTCGAGCTGCGCCTGCGTCAGGAAATGCTCCGTGCTCGTCAGTTCCAGCAGGGCATCCACAGGCGACTTGGCAATCGCTTCGAACTTGGAAACGGTCTTGTCAACTTCCTGTCCCGTCGAAACACTCATGCGTGCGGCCGCGCGCGACACTATGTCGAACTGCTCGCCAGCGAATTTCCCCGATGCAGCGACTTTCATCAGAGCATCAGAAGCTCCCCCGCGAGATATGCCAGCCACTGCATCAAGCCGCGCGACAAGCTCCTGGTAGTCGTCCGCTGCAACTCCGGCATAGCCGCCGGTGCTGATCAGCACCCTTTCGAACGCAGCCTGTTGCTCGACAGCAGAGTAGCCTGCGTACGCAACGGCAGCCAATGCACCTGCAGCTATCGTTGCCGGGTTGATCATGGCCGCAAGCTGCGTTCCAAGAGCCTGCGCAGCGGGGACGATGCCGCCGAACATGTCCTTCAGCTGGCCACCTTGCTGCAGAAGGACCGTCATTGGCCGCTGCCCGCCCTGCAGGCTGACGAAAATGTCCGTCATCTGCGCAGGCACGCCACGCATTGCGGCCGCCTGCTGCTTCAGGCTGACGCCGTACTTATTCAGCTCGGTGGTAGCGCCCTGCGCTGCCGTCTGATTCCTGGCAAGTTTCCTTGTGATCTCATCAAGCAACGGGCCGCTTGTGCGCAGAGCCGCCGAGTACGCAATCTGCTGCGCCTTGTTCATGCCGACAATGTCGGCCTGCTTGATCATGGTATCGATGCGACGCTTTTCCGCGCCCGCCAATTGCTGGTACTGCTGCTGAGCGGACGCGGACATGTCCGCAACTGATCGCTTCGCCGCTGTGATGGCCGAGTCGAACTGGGAGGTGTCAACCTCGATCTCAATCCGAGCAGTGCCGATGGGGGTATCGGTCATGGCTTTCCTTTGGGCAACAAAAAGCCCGCCAAGCGGCGGGCTGGTTCGATAAACGTCGCACTGGATCAAGTGCCCGAACGGGCCTCAATCCAGAACTTTACGGCCCATGCGGCTAAGCCGAGCCCTGCAATGACCATTGCAAGCAGCGCCAGGCTGGAGGCCCCCGAAGTACTCCCGGGCTGATCCGGAACCAACGACTTCACCGGCAACGGCGCGCCACATCCCGGGCAAGCCACCGCTTTATCGCTGACTTCTTTCCCGCATTCCGTGCATTTTATCAGTGCCACGTCTCAGGCCCCATTGCATTAGAGGGCCGATGGTAGCAAACCTACTTCTGACTGGACGAGGCGAACTCCGCGAGAGCCGCCGCTTCGATCACTCGGATGCCTGCCATCACTTCGTCCCGTTTTTCACCTTCAAGCCCCTCCCGATCCATCTCGTAGAAGACGACACCGTAGTCGAGGCCAACTGGGCCACCGGCACCAACGCGCCACTGGGTAGCGACCCTGCTGTAAATCTCGATAGGCAAGGCGCACTCCGGCCACAGGTCAACCTCGGGCGGCTGGAAGTGCTTGGCCTTGAGGCCTGATCCTGCAAGCTCGGCCTCGGTGGGGGCGCGCCAGTACATCGCCCCCACCGCCTCTGTCAGTTTCCCTTGCGGGCGACCTGCACTGCCTGGGCATAGCCGTGGATGATGGCCGAATCCAAGCCGATCTGATGCTGCAGGGCCAGTTCCACGCCCTCGGTATCCAGATCCACGTCCGCGTCCCACTCGGCGACCATGTCGAGGATGACTTGCGCCGGGGTCAACTCGCCCCCGGCCAGCTTGTCTACCAGCGCCTTATAGGCGTCCTTGAGCAGGTGGCGATACTTGAGCTTCAGCTTCTGCTCTCGGCCCTGACCAACGATGGTCAGGGTTGCGTCGAACACTTCCGGCGCTTTGACCTTGAACATTACTCAGCCTCCACCAGCGTTGCCTCACCCTGCGAAGTGAAGGTCAGTTGATTTTGCATCGGGTTGTTGGCATTCATCGACGGATTCGAGTTGAAAGCCAAGTAGCCGTATCGGTAGATTTCGTCACCGTCAGACAGCTTGCACCGCAGGACAACCGGGGCGCGCTTAACCGCCGCCGCCTTCAGGGCTGCATACCACGGCTTCTTCGGGTCGTAGTAGAGCGGAAGGGTCAGCTTCTCGGCCGTGAGGCCAATCGGAATGCTGATCTCGCGCCCGAGGGGGTCTTCCAGAAGCGTGCCCGTCCACTCCTTCGACTCGCCGCCCGACGTGGACGGGTCGCCCTGCTGGTCAACATCCACGAAGCTCGATGCCTTGTAGAAGGTCGCAGCTGCCTTGCCAGCTGGGAACAGGGTCACGTCGGAGGTGTCCAGGCCGCGCAATGGGACGTCACCAGCACTGACCTCACCTGCGACGGTGACAGAGTTGTTGATGAGGGGCCAACCCGATGCGATCACCAGGACGTCATCGGTCGCTACCGCGCCAGTCGTGACTGTTGCCTCTGCCGGGTTTGCATTGGAGATGGCCGATACGGGGATGGCCGCAGACAACGCGGTGGAGATGCCGAACACCGAACCATTCGGGAACTTGAGTGCCATTCTTGATTACCTCGCTGGGTCAATAAAAAACCCGGCGAGTGCCGGGCGGTGGTGGTTGCTCACGGGTCCGGATACCAGAACCCGAAGTCTTGTCTTGCGCTGTATTTCTTGATTGCGTCTTCGTAGCCGCCGACCATCGCGCCGAACGGCTCCGCGTTCCGCAGACCGATGCAGATTGCTCCCTCTATCCGGCGCATCAGCTGGTTGGCCTGCAGTCGGGTTTCAGCCCATACCGTGATCTGCACGCGGGCGTGCTTGTGGCCTGGCATCGCGCCTTCGCGGAACCACAACGACTGGCCGCCGACCTGCTGGTAGACGCCGCAGGGATACTTCGGCGCATCTGGCGGAACGTCGGGGAAGAACTTCCCGTCCAGCAACGGTCCAATCAGGCCCGAAAGGGTGGCCTCATAGGTCATCAGCACCTCCCCCGGCCAGCAGCTCGGGCAATCGTTCGCGCCCTCGTGCCAGCATCGCCTCCTTCGCCAGGGCCATTCCGCTGTCCAGCGCAGGACGTAGGAATGGTTTTGCCGGAACCCACTTTGGTGCCGCCAGCTGAGCGCCTATGTACCAGTTGCCGTCCTTGCCCTTGTAGCGGGCGTGGGTCTGCCAGTGCCCAAACTCGATCAAGTGCCCGTGAGGGGCCTTCTTTGCGTTCCAGCTGACCGCATAGACCTGCTTTGCGGTCGTAGACGCCTTGTCACGGTAGGCCAGGTAGATGGATCGCTGAAGGCCGCCAGGATTCTTGCTGCCTCCTTCATCCGTCCCCACTGGCGCGCGCATCTTGGCCTCATCCCGAAGCACCTTCCCGCCCGCGACGGCCATGGACCGGGCAAGCTTGGCGCGAACTTCACTCAGCTTGTCCAGCCCTGCCACGGCATCCTTGAAGTCAACGTTCGCCTTGATGGTCATCCGCTGTTCCCACCCTGCTCGGTCAAGATGTAGGCCGCCTGCCTGTCCTTCAGATCCCGCGTAACACCCTTTACGTCGAAGATCAGGCCGTCGTAGACGATTCGCATGCCCGCATCGATGCCCAGGCGGCTGATGGCCTCAAACCGCACCTTGAAGCTGTACCGCGCGATGGACGCAGGAACGCCGCCTTGCAGGCTGGAGCGGATCGCGCCCAACCCTGTCTCACCGGCGATGCCCGCCCATAGGTGATCGACCAATTCCCAGCCCTGCACCGGCTGCCCTGCTGCGTCTTGCCCAGCCCCGGGACGCTCGATACGGATTCGCCGGTTCAGTTCGCCCGCTCTCATGGTCCCATCACCCTCCGATACGGCCGCAGTAGGGCCTTAGCGCCTTGCGGCAACTCCGCGACCGATACACCCGTCACCACATCCTCGCGGTTGGCATACAGGTGCCCAAGCGTTAGCCGGATCGCGGCCAGGATGCTGCCATTGGCCACAATCCCTGCCATGATCCTGCCCGCCTGCAGCTGCCACGCTCCCATCCGGCTTTCCGCTACGGATAGGATGGCCGCTGCCTTGGCCGTGCCAGCCTCCGCAGCCGCCTCAACCGCCGCCGTCTCGTACGCTTGGGAGGCATTGGCCGCGCCATCAGGCAGGGAATCCAGTGCAGCATCCAACCCTTCCTGATCGGCATACAACGATCTGTTGAGGTATGCCGCCGCCGCGTCCTCGGCAGATGCCAGTAGGTCGCCAAGAAGCGCGTCATCGTGCTCACCGTCTGCCCGACATTGTTGGCGGCACTGCTCGATGGTCAGCAGCGGCATGGGTTACTCCTTCTTGCCTTCGGCCAGAGCGGCCGCGAGCTTGTCCACACCCCAGCTCTTTTTGTGCTCAATGCCAGCCGCTTCCAGCTTGGCGATAAGCTCCGCCTTGTCTTCCTGTCCGGGGCCTCCAGAGGGATTGCCTTCAGCCAGCGCGCCGGACGCGCGGGCACCTGCCTCCAGTTCAGGCGGACATTCGTCGCCCGGCTGGTATTGGATCGGGTAGATCTCGCCAACGGGGACACCCCGGAAGGCCTTGGTCAGCTTTGCCATCTTCGTCCTCGCAAAGAGGGAGGGCGACCCTGCGGCCGCCCTCCTGGCAGTTACGGTGCGTCCGCGCCGATCTTCAGCGCACGCATCGGTTCGGGGTTGTGCACGCCGCCACCCACACGCTTGGTGGTGTAGAAGTGCACGAACGGCTTGTTGGTGAACGGATCACGCAGCACACGCACACCCTTGCGGTCGTAAACCGTGTAGGTCTGCTTGAAGTCACCGAACAGCGCACCGATGGCGTTGGCCGCCACGTCCGGGATAGCCGCCACGTCCTGCACCGCGAAGCCCAGCAGAGTGGACGGCTGACCTGCAATCAGCGAAGGCTGCCACAGGTAGTTGCCTTCGGTGTCCTTCAGCTTGCGCACCGAGCCCATCGTTTTCCGGTTCATGGCGAAGCGAGCGTTCGCCGTGTACGCCGACGGCAGGTCGTAGACCAGGTCGATCAAGCCATCGCCAGTAATGGCCGCTGCGGCGCCGCTGTTCACCGCCTTGATCGCACCGAACGGGTGCTTCGCAGCGTTGGCACCGCCCTCGACGTAGGTCAGGATGCCGAACGGCTTGTTCACGCCATTGCCGGCGAAGAAGCCTGCGCCTTCCTGCTTGGAGAACTCAACGTCCACCTCACCGGCCAGCCATGCCTCCAGGTCGATCTCCGAATCATCCAGCAACTGCTGCGTTGCGGCCGGGTTCGCATACAGCTCGCCCCAACCGAAACCCAGCGACTTGAACTTCGGGCCAGCGGTTTCCGGGCGGGCGTCCTCTTCGCCGACCCAGCCGGACGCGGTTCCGCCCATATTGAACAGCTTGGTCAGGCCAGCGCCCGAGCACGGAACGACGTTGGCCAACTGGCGCATATCCGAAAGGATCACCAGGCGGTCGGTGATGGTGCGGTCCCACTCGACCGGGGCCAAGTAGCCACCGTCATCGGCCACACCCTTGTTCATGGCCGCCTGCACTTCGCCCTTGCGGAAGTGTGCCGAGAACGCGCCGCTGTACTCGGCATCTGCCAGGCCGCCTCCGGCTGCACCGCCGCCCATCTGGAGCGCAGCCAGCTGGGTGTTGGCAGCATCCACCGCTGCCTGCAGCCGGGTGACTTCGCTGTTGATGTTGTCCACCTTCAGCGCCTGGAGGGCGTCGGCGTTGCCCTTCTTCACCTCCTCCAGCTGCTGGTTGTGCTCTGCCTTGAAGTCGGCAAATGCCTTGTTCAGCGCCTCGACCAGGGCGTTTACGTCGGGCGGGTTGCCGCCGTCAGCGCGCACGGAAATGAGACCGCGAGTGACGCGGCCTTTCTGCATATTGCTCATTGAATACCTCGCTTACGCTTTCATGGTGTTCAGCAGACCCTGCAACAGGGCTGCCGTCTGGGTGTCGCCAGCGCACGGCGTGGCAGATTCGGCAGCGCGCGGCTTGCCGGAAAACAGGTCTTTCAGGAGATCTCGGCGGTCGGCGCGCGAGTACCCAGCCTTCGTCAGGCTGGCCTCGACCATCGCCAGCGCCTTCGCCGGGGCCTTAGCCTTGTCGCGGCTCACCTTGGCAGGGGCCAGACGTGCGTCTGCGAAACCCTTGCTGATCGCGTCGTCCACCGACAGGAACGTCTCCGCGTCCATCAGGGCCGCGACCTTCGCAGCGTCCATGCCGGACCGGCTGGCATAGACCGATGCCATGTCTTGGTCCAGTGGTTCCAGCATCGCCATGGCCTTTGCCATATCGTGCCGGTTGCCTACGGCAACGCCCCATGCGTTATGGATCATGATCCGCGAGTGGTCCGCCATCAGGATTCGGTCGCCCGCCATAGCAATGACCGACGCCGCCGAAGCGGCCATGCTCAGGACGTGGACGGTTACTTCGCCAGCGTGCTGCCGCAGCAGGTTATAGATCCCCAGACCCTCGAAGTAGTCGCCGCCGGGCGAGTTGATGTTGACGGTCACTGCGCGCGGCCCGATGGAACGCAGCGCTGCAGCAATGGATCGGGAGGTGATTCCCTGGCCATCGATGCCCTGGCCGATCCGGCCATAGATAGAAATCGAGGTCGAAGGGTCCATCGACGCAGCCTGCAGCTCAGGCTGCCACGCGTCGATTGCATCCTCGCGCACATCGAATTGCATACCGGCCAGGCCAGCATCGGCACGGATTTCAGGCAGATTCCGGAGGCTCATCGGGCTTTCCTTTCTGGGTCATGGGGTTGCGCAGCTCGTTGGTGCCGGGCTGATCGGATTCGGGGTAGTCGAGCAGGTCGCGGACTTCGTTCTGCGTGTGCCATGGAGAGGTGCCGCCTGCGCCAAGCGCCTTGGCGAAGAAGTCCGCCTGATCCTTCAACGTGCCGCGCATCAGTGCCCGGACATTGAACTTCGCCTGGTAACGCTCGAGCTCGTGCTCCTGAAGGAGCGTGCGCTCGATGGCCTGCTCCCAGTTCGTGAAGTGCTCCAGCATCGTGTACTGGAGGAAGAAGATTCCAAGCTGCTCGATGCCACTGCCCCAGCTCGTGTCATCCATGAACAGGAGCGGCCGGGGGACGCCGAACAAACGCGCCACCTCTCCAACTTGCGCGTTCCTGTTTTCGACGTGCTGGGCCTCCTGGGCGGTGCTACCGAACTTGTTGGCCTTGGCGTTCTCTTCCAGGAGCATCCAGCGCTGTGCTGCCGCTGCCCCTGCGAAGTCGGTATCCAATGACTCGCGCATGCGGCTGTACGCCGCATCGCTAAGCGCGTTCGGCACCTCGATAGCACCGCCTGCCATGTTGCCGGTCTCAAAGATCCGGCTCGCGGCTCGCTCCGCGTCCAGCGCCAGGCGAATTGCCCGGTCTGCCAGCTTCATGCGCGACAGCCCCGTAACGCCATCGATGGAGAGGTCTCGCAGGTGGAATACCTCCTCCTGCTTCAAGACGATCTCGCCCCGCTTCTTGGAGTTGTAGCGATAGACCATCTTCCAGTCGTCGCCCAGCTCCGCGCGGACCGCCAAGCTGTCCATCGGAATCAGGTGGATGGGGCGACCGGCCGACCACACCACGCGCGCGTAGGCGTCGCCGTGGCGCTGCTTAGCCAGCTCCATCTGCCGCTTGAACTCCAGCGGCGTCTGCCAGGGGTTTGGCTTTCGCTTCAGCAGCCGGTGGACTGGATGCTCCGACGCTACACGCTTCTCTGGGCCAGCCTCTATCAGGCTGATGGGCAGCATCCCGACCGTTCCGCAGATCAGAGACACACAGCGCAGGACCGCCATGTTCCGCAGCTGGAAGCTGTCGTGTGCCCCGCCCTGCCCTGCCCGGATGAACTCAAGCAGCGCCGGATCATCCATTCCGGTGAACTGCCGCGACTCTGCGCGCACCGGCTTGCCGCCATGGTCTCCGCGCCAGATGCGATCCAGCGCAGCCATGGAGTTCTCATTGAACCTGCTCATTGGCTTCCTTATAGAAATCTGATGCCGCGCTTCTCGTAGACGGAGATCACCTCGCCGCCACTCGCGTTCGCCGCGCCTATCGCCATGCACAGCGCCACAGCGGCGTCGATCTTGTTGATGGATCGGGCCTTATCCAGCCACTTGTTCTCCCACTTGTCGCTTTCCACCACGGCGCTCATCAGGGCTGAAACCAAGACTGGGTTTCGCTTCAGGCGGATGCGCCCTTCCAAAAGGGCCTCCTCCAGCAGACGTAGCGAACCGGGCATCCACATGCCTTCGGGCGCTGGCTCTCCACGAGCCTTGGCAGCCTTGACCGCCTCTTCCAGCGGCTTACCTTTGCGGGTGCCGCCCTGGGGATGCTCGGCGAACGGCAACGAAAGCCCGATCTCCCTGGCCTCGTTCTCAAACTTGAGGAACGCATAGCGGTCGTATGCGACCAGGCCGATCTCGAACTTGTCGTTGTATTCCGACAGCGTCTGCGCGACGTGCCGGAAGTTGATCGACTGGCCCTGCGGTGCATGGATATGCCCGGCCTTGGCCCACACCTCATACGGCAGCTTGTCCCGGAGCTGCCGCGCCGCAAGCGTGTCGCCCGGCGTCCAGGCCTCGATCCAAGCATCGTAGGTCGGCTTGGAAACGATCTTCTTCTGGCCCTTTACCTCAACCTCAACCTCAACCGCCCCCGTCTCCACCACCGAGGCCATCGCGGTTATGTCGCGAACCTGCGACAGGTCCAAACCGTTATAGATGCGCTTGCCGTGGTGTTCGGCCACGTCGAAATCGACCAGCGCGGGTTCCAGTGTCGCCCGCGCCATCCACGCCGTTTCCGCATCGGTCCAGATGCAGAAATGCAGGCGAAGAATGCCGTTCAACGAGCCGGGGATCGCCTTTGCCTGCGCAACCACCTCTGCGAGGTATTCCTCGGTGATCGTCACCCCAAGCAGAGGGTTGGCCTTCGCCCAACACGTCGGATCTTCCAGTGGGTCGTCGCCCTCATCGAGGGAGCAGACATAGCTGAAGGTCGTGTCGTCCAGCGGCTCGCCGATGAACGTCGGGTCGTTGACCGCTTCGGTATGACCCGCCGCCACCTTTACCGCATGCTCGTGCTCCTCCCATGCCACGCTATTCCGGTCGCTGCCGGAGTTGGTAATCATGAACAGCAGGGGCTGACGCCGAAACTTGAAGCCACGCTCCAGCATCTCGATGGTCTTGCGATCCGGCAGCTCGTGGACCTCATCGGCCAGAACGAAGTACGGACGCGGGCCCGAACCCGTCTTACCGGTGTCGCGCGATACCGGCCTGAAGAAGCTCCCGCTCTTGTGGTGCGCGATGTTGTATTCCCGGCCCTCGCCGCCAGAGAACTCCAGGCGCTTCATCAGCGCGCCGGAGGCCTTGACCATCTTCACCGCGTCGGCGAACAGGATGCCCGCCTGCTCCTTCTTCGCGGCTGCGGCGTAGATCTGCGCGCCAGCCTCCCCGTCCGCCGTCATGCCATAGAGGCCAATACCGCCAGCCATCGGGGATTTTCCGTTGCCCTTGCCCTGCTCGATGTAGGCGCGTCGGAAACGCCGCCGCCCGTCCGCCTTCTTCCACCCGAACAGCGAGCCGAGTACGAAGGCTTGCGATGCGTGGAGCTGGAAGGCCTTGCCCTCAAACTGCCCCTCGCTCAGCTTGAGGACGCCCTCGAAGTAGTTGAAAACGCGCTCTGCCGCTTCCTGGTCGAAGTACAGGCCGCGCTTGTGCGCATCCTGCAGGTCTTTCAGGTGGCGGCGGCAAGCGTTGCGGACGTGCGGCCCCGCGACGATCTCTCCAGCCAGCACCGCATGCGCGTATGCGCTCGTTCGATCAGCTGAAGAACTTTTCGTCCGGGTCTTGGTCCTCGTCGCCGCCATGATTCACTTTCGTCTCGTCAACCGGCGTAGCGCCGAGCTTGGACAGGAGCGAGCCCAGCGCCTGCAGCGCCGAAACACCAATGTCCGCATCCGTCTCCATGCGAGCAGCCAAGATGCATACCTGGCGCAACAGCAGCCGATGACCGGCGTGCAACCAAGGCATGTTTTCGGCCTGCTCCCGCCACACCGCGATCTGCGGTTTTGTCATTCCCTTGTAGGGCTGGCCGATGGCCTTGACCTTCTTCGGCGTCTTGCGGTCCTTGTGCCGTTTCGGGTTCTTTGCCGCTGCGCCTGAAACTGCAGCTTTTGCAGCTGGTGTCCTTGGATTTGCCATTTTTCACCCCTCAGAGGGGTCGTCTTTCCAACTGTGGATGCGCGAAGAAAGGAGGGCAGTCGGTGTAGGGGGTAAATCGCCCCATACTTTTGCCCCCCCTCCGTATGTCCTACCTGCGACCGGCGCTCCGTGGAACATTCGGCCTTTGGACCCCTTCGGAGCGACGGTTCCACGCCGGGCCTGCATCTATCGGCCAACCATCGTCATCGCACCCCTTGAGCTGCGTTGCACCGCGCTCGATGCGCGCCGTATCGCCGTTGTGGCAATCGTTGCACTGGCTGTCGAACGGACCAGCCCAGAACTGCTCTTCGGTCTCTCCATCTGGATGACCCAGCGTGTGGTTGCACACGGTTGCCTCAGTCACTCGACCACGCTTGGCGCACATGCTGCATAGCGGCTCCCGCTCAAGCTGAGCACGACGCAACCTCTTCCATCTGCCTGAGCCATACAGGTGCTTGAACTGGGTTCCGCCTCTCTGTCTCATTGGTCAGACCTACCCCATGACCCAATCGCCGATATCCCGCCCGTCCGCTCGGGTGGAGTCGGACTCCACGTGGCACCTCATGAGCTGCGGCCCTCTGGCTTCACCTCGCGCCAATACAGCGCGCGACGAGCCCAGTACTCCACCCGCTCCGTATTGGGCCTGAGTCCAGTCAGATGGGCCGTGAGGATTACTCCCCGGACGTACCACTTCCACCACCAGCGGAAGCACAGCTGTCCAGTCACCTGCGCCATGTTCACTCCCACAAAAAAGCCCCGGGGCTGCCGGGGCTCTTGGTTGCTTGATTGTCCTGGGCGCTTACGCGTCTACCACCGACAGCTCCAGGCGTTTGCCCAGGGCGCTCAGTGCATCGGCGATGGCGTCCACCTTCGTTGCATGGCTCAGGTTCACCGTGCGATTGACCGCTTGCGGTGAGGTGCCCAGCCTGCGCGCCAGCTCAGCCGGCGTAACCTTCTGGGCCAGCATCTCGTTCAGCAGCAGCACCTTCGCAGAGAAGGCCGCAGCCAGCGGGATACCCACCTCACCACGTCCCACCTCGCTCGGCAGCGGAACCTGCCTGCCGTCCTCGAAGTAGAACTCCATTGCGGTTGCGAGGGCATCGGCAGCCATCGCAATGGCCTCCTCCCTCGTATCGCCCTGCGTGATCGCCTCCGGGATATCCCGGAACGTCACAACGAACCCACCGTCTTCCGGTGCGAGTTTTGCTGGATAGAGCATGTGATCAGATGAATCTTGCGAGTCCAAGTTACCGCCCCTTATCGGGGCGGCTCCTCGATGCCCAGCTGTTTGAGGATGGCCTTCCGTGTGCCTTCCTTTAGTTCAGCTGCGTGCCTTGGCAGTGTTGATCGCTTATCCCTGTAGATCAGCTTGGTGTGATTGGCTCCTTCCTTCATCACCACGCCTTGGGACTGCAACCACCGCCTAAACTCGCTTGTCTTCATCAGCCTCCTAACGTTGTCTTGTTGGGAGTAAGTATAAACACATTTGTTTATGTGTCAACACTTTTGTTTATAGCTGTTTGGCATCAGCGGGAGCGGCAAGCGCCTGATACCGGTCAATCACTTCGTCTCGCTCGGACTGGACTGACTCGACGTCCCGAACAATTCGCGCCGCACTCTCGCGGCGTAGTCGGTCTTGTCCTGCAGCTTCTGCGGCAGTGGCTGCACGCTCGGACAGACGGTCGGTTTCACATTGGCCCCACAGCTGGGAAAGCCTGCCGTGATCCCCACCATTGCCAGCAGAAGCCAGCCTCTTGTCATAGTCCGCATTGATCTGCGCCTCTCTCTTGTCTGCCGTGTCGCCTGCCGCTTGCTGGGCCTGGGATTGCTTCTGCTCTACCGCCCTGGCCTGCTGCTCTGCCTGCACTTGCCCGGCCAGCTGCTTTACTTCCTGCTTGCCTGCGGCAATCTCGGCGCTGCGGTCCCGCCACTCCCTGCCCAGAAGGCAGCCAGCGAGGAACAGCAGCAGCCCTGCGAGGATCTGGGCGCGGGTCATGCTGCAGCCAGCTTTCGGCGATCAAGCACCAAGTCACCGTAGCCAGCGCCCCAACGGGTATAGACCCATAGTCGCCAGCCAATGCACGGCTCGGCCAGCAATTCGAGTTGCACCAAGCTAAAGCTCACCAGCCTCCACCACGGCCACACCTGCGGACCATGTGCCGGGTGCAGGTCGGGCCGAAAGTGGGCAAGGCTGCCGTTCAAACGAATGCGCATCTCAAACCTCCACGCCCACAAGGGCTTTCATGGGTCCATTCCTATGTCGCCGCGCCAGTACGCCAGCGCGGCAACGATCAGGCCGGCCAGCAGGCCAATGCCCAGGTACATCACGGCGGCTCCGGTGGGATCACCGCCCCCAGCCCGCGAAGCAGGCCTTCCAGCGTCTGCACCCGCATACGAAGCCGGTGCGCCTCTTCCTGCGCCTCACGCCGCAGCTTGATTTCCTCGTCCAGCTGCGTGCCCATCCTGGCCTGCGATTGCTCCAACCGGTCGATGCGTTCCGTCAGCCCGCTTACCAGGGTCACGTTGGCATCCGTCTCGGTCCGCTCCTTCTTGCGGCTGTTGATGACGCCCCATATCTCCCGCACTGCCCAGAGAGCGAAGGCACCGCCGGCGGCCCACCAGGGTGCGGTCGTCGGATCACCGTCCATCAGGCCAAGGCCTGGCGCACGCCAGCCTCGATCACCGCGTTGTCCCAGAACAGGCCGCCGTTCTCGTGTCGGGCAATGGCAGTCACCATGCGCTGCAGCGGCACCTGCTTGTTGAGGCTGACAATCTCGCGGCTGCCAACCCCGACCTCGCGGGCCACCTGGGCGATGTAGGCCTCGGTGTTGTTCTCCACCGGCGGAGCCCAGCGGTTGATCATGTCGCGGACTGTCCGCAGACCGTGCTTGCTCTGGTAGGTCAGCAGCGTCTTGGCCAGCGCGCGGAAACCTGCCTGCGGTGTCTCGAACACACAAAAGCGCTTCTCGCTCGCCAGTGCCGCCGCACTGCGGTCCTCGCCTCGCCACACGGTCGCGGTACGGTCCAGGTTCCCCGGGTTGTTATTGCGGACGCCGCGCGGCTCCTGCTTGTTGCTCATGGGTGAATCCCCTGTATGGCTAAAGGTGCCCGTCACCGCAGCCCGGCTGGGCTCAGTCGTTGTTCCGGTGAGAGTGGACGGGCGTAGAAGAACCGATCACCACCGCTGCCTGGTGCCATACCAGCAATGGCGGAACTGGCGCGCTCACGCGCGGCACCGGCCCCAAACGCTTCACAGCGTGCGGCGGGCTTTGCGGTGCAGTGGTGATCGGATTGAAAAGAAAAAGCCCGGCTTGTGCCGGGCTTTCGTCGCGTGATGGTAGAAATGTAGCGGAGAACTTGCGCAGGCTTCACCTGCGCACCATGCGCGACGATCTCACGAAGTCCCCCGACCCATACCCGCTGAGTGCGACTATGGTTCCTTACCTACCGCTCCCTCAGTTGAAAATCCTTGGGCGTTCTAGAAAACCCAAGACTTGGGATACGAACTCTTTCAGTTCTTCAGGACAGTTCCCACTATGGAGCTCCTTCAAAGCGGACTGATTCCATCTATTCCCCTTCGGCCGTTGGAGCTTCATCCAAGACTCCAGTTCACCGCACGGGACAACGAAAAGTCCGAGATTCGCCAACCGCTCAAGGAGCTCGCGAGCCTGACCATTGCCGTCCCCCTCCAATGCAGCAAGCCCGAACTTCTTTGCCCGATCCCACTTATTCGCACCCGCTCTCGCCATCGAACTCAAGGCTCTTCTAGCTGCTCGAAGGTCGGCATCTGGCTGATCAAGCCAATTCGCCACATTTCCCTTCAACTCCCGCAGCGTTTGCTCTTGGCTTTTTACCTCAATAGCTGCGGAAATCTCTGACCGAAGCACCTTACTAGCAGAAGCAAGATCGTTCCCAGTAAGACCGTTCACTACCCCGTCTAGTGTCCCTGCGGAGTTCAGTATGTCGAAGTCGGCAATTACACAAACAGGCGTGCCAGATTCTCGCAACAAGGCTGCAGGAGACTTTGCCGCATCTTTCCCGTTGCTGTGGATGAAGAGGAAATCTTCCGCTTGCCGCCCAGGATGGAAGCGTTGCGCCACCATTTGGTAAACAGAACGATCAGGATCACCCTCACAGATCACGACACCCTTGTGAAACAAAGAGTCCAGAACTGGTTGGCTCGAAAGCAACGGGGATTCAATCAGCTGAGCTGTGATGGTGGAAGGAACTCGGTGAAAAGATGTGATGGTGTCGGTGCGATTAAGCCTAAGGATCGTGGTGTCACCGCCCGACGAGCTTAGACCTGCCAAGAAGTCTGCGCTATGGGTCGCGACAATAATCTGGCCAGATCTGGTGGCAGCTTGGGAGCCCACCCAGCGCCCAAGTGCACGAGCTTGCGCAGGGTGAAGGAATGCCTCCGGTTCATCCAACAGCAGCACGCGATCGGGATATGTAAGAAGTGCTAACGCAACTCCTGCAAATGATCGGAATCCGTCACCTTGCTTCTCGAGCTCCGCGGCCCCCTCCATCTTCTTATCTAACTCAACCCGGCTCTCTGGAATGTCGCCGAAGTCCTGCGAGACCCTCAGGTACAGCCTGACCATGCCACCCCAATCTAGGGCGATGTCCGTCTTGAAGGCCGCTTGGAACGCGTCACGGAGTTGGTCTCTAACCTCCGTACCGGCTACGAGCAGTGACTGCAGTGCATTGGAAGGATCGTCGCTGCGCGGATCGAAGCTTGGACAGTTTCGGGTCAGTGTGAACCTCGCCTCAGCTCCTAAATAAGCAATCAGGGCCGTACCAAGAGACCGCAGGACTTCTTGGGTAGAAGCTGGATCATCCGGTTCGATTGCATTGAACCAGGAATTCGGCGGCTCAAACAGAAATTGCGTAACAAGATCATCCTGTACGCCGATCACCTTGAGATTTTCGATGAAACGATCGTGGGGCCGAATCCGCACTCCCTTTTTTAGTTCAGCCACCGTAGGCAGCGTAGAAACGATCTCTTCTAGAACGACCAATCGCCCTGAAACGCCGGTTTTGGTGTATTCCTTGATGTCTTTTAGGGTCTGAGACTTCCCACAGTTGTTTGGCCCTACAAGGACAGTTAGTTGGCCTAACTCAATCGCTGGGCCGCCTTTGGGTAGGATTGAGTGAATTCGATACGGCACCTCCATTGCCTCCAAGCATCAGGGGATCGTAAAGATTATTGGCGATCTGACAACGTCTAGGCAATTGTTCCATTTCTAACCGCGCAGCCCTGCTGTTCCTAGCTGCCCGGCATCAACATAGGTGAGGGCACCTATACGCAAGCGTCTTACGAACTTAAGTACGCAAGCGTCTTACGAACTTAAGAACGCCGGCTCTTTTCACCGGAAGTATCCCCTTCTCCTCGTGATTCGGATTCCAGTGCTTTCCCGAAACTGCGGGCGGCACTTTCCTCTGCCTCCATCAGCTGTGTAAGCAACCAATCGACGACCGGCGCCCAGAATTGTCGATAGCCTGACTCGCTAACCCCCAAAGCCGCCGCGCGCTCGCGGTTGCTAAGACGCTCCCCCTTCATGTACCCGATAACCACTGCAACAATCTGCGGCATACGCTCCTCCAATCGCTCCGGGAGTAACTGCTCGCGAGTCACTGCAGCGCGCGCTTTCAGGACGCCAAGGTTGCGCTGGCTACCCACGTCTCTGTCCCGGTGAAACTTTGCCATGCATTCAGCAATACCCCACGTGGTCCGTGCGTCATGGTAGGCACGCGAGCGACGGTTGCGTTCTTCCAATGCCAAACGCGTGATTCCCTCAAAGGCACGTACGATGTCCGCTCTGCTCGGCTCCGGTCCGTACAGCAGCTCTAACAAGTTGCGACCAAGGCCTGCTGGCACCATACCGAGCGCCCCAGCGATATCGATGTTGGTCAGGGCATCTACTCCACCACCAGTGCCAGCACCCGCATCCAGGCGGAACGAGGAGGCGTGAAACCTCGCCAGTAGCTCACGTACGTTCTTCATGCTGCTTTCCTCAGTTCATTCACGTGGGTCTGTTGTTCGATCAAGTCGTCGTCGCTGCCGTAGGTTTCGTGGAATACACGGGAGCCATCCATCAAGCTCGGGCCGTAGACCGCCCTGGTCTGGGCAAGGGTCTTGCCCTCATTGGGGTGCCTGCGGTGGTGCCAGACACACAGCGCGTACCCGAACATGTGGCCGCGACGCCGGTTCCCCCTCTTGGCGTGGTTGTAGTCGCAGCCGTAGACCACGCGGTGCGCGGACAGAAGGCCGGCCATCTGGAGCACCAGGCAAGCCATGCATGGCCCAACCTTCGCCAGTTCGATGCGCTCAGACTCGGCTGCAGTCGGTGTTCCGGTGGAGTGCTGCATCGCCATCAGTCGAACCCAAGCTCCTGGGCAGCGCGCGCCATTGCGGCAGCCGCCGTTTCCCGGTTGGTCACGCTGGGCGAGGACGGCCTCTCGTGAACCAGCGCCGGGACTGCGGCAGGGAGCGCTCCGCCGGCGGAGACGTGCTGCATTGCTTGGCTGAAGGCGGCGGCTACCATTCGGGACTGCTGGTAGCCGTCCGCGGCGTTGAACGCGTGCAGGTCCATCAGCGAACGAACCAGCACGGAAAACGGACTACGGTCCTGTCCGGGGCGCAGCTCCTGCTCCACCTGCGGCAGCGATGGCAGGCCCAAGCACAGCGCGCGGAACTCGCCCGGGGTTGGTGGCCACTTCAGGCCCATGCGCATGCAAGCCGCCATGCCCTCGCCTAGCTGGCGCGGGAGCAGACCTTTCAGCGCGAGCGCCCAAGTCTCACCGGCCACAGTCAGCGGACCGTCCGTACTGGCAGGCGCCAGACCGTTGGCGTGCTTCCACTTGCCCGGGAACATCGCCTCCATGCGCTCCCACAGGTTCCACAGCGCATCCATGGCGCGCTGGCTGGGCTCAGCCGACAACGGCGAACTCGGCATCGATGACCTCGCCTGCCGGGCGGCCTCGTCCTGCTCCGCCCTGGCCGCCAGCGCTGCCACTGCCGTGGCGGCGTTCGTACTCGGCGCGTGCTTGGGCGACTCCGGCGGCAGAACCTTCTGCAGTTGATCCATGGGCGTTGGCTCCAGATTTCGGGATGACGGGCAACGACAGGCCGGCGGCCATAGCGTCGCGGAGGGATTGATTCGGGTCGCCGCCCGACGCGGCCAAGGTTTTCAGCGTGGGCAGGATCTGCAGCCAGCCCTGCACCGAGAGCGTCCGGCCGGATACCCGTCGATGCCGCACGAACTGGGCAAGCACCTCGTGGTCGATCCAGTCCGGCAACGAACCGAGCGGCGATATCTCGCGATCGATGTCAGCCGCGGTGAGCCCGCTTCCACACACGCGGTGTGTGTTCTGACGGTTCCCTTTAGTTTCTGACGGTTCCGTGTCCCGTTTTTGGGACTGTTTCGCGGAAAAACGGGACTGTTTCGCGGAAAAACGGGACTGTTTGGAGGGAAAAACGGGACTCTTTCCGTTACTTTTTGGGACTGTTCCGTTTTCGGTACTGTTCCGCTTTTGGGACTGTTCCGTTTTCGGTACTGTTTCAGCTTGTTGACCAGCGAGCAGCCGGTAGACGATCACCTGCTTCGTGTCGCCCATGCGACGGCCACTGTCCTCGATGAAACCCAGCTCACGCAGGCGCACGAGATTGGCTAGGACGGTCTTGCGGTCCTGCCCTGTCGCCTCAGCCAGATAGGCCACGGACGGGTAAGCAAGCCACGTGTCGCCGCTCGCACAGTTCGCCAGCACCGTCAGCACGAACTTGGCTGAGGAATGCTTGATCGGCAGCTTCAGTGCCCAGGTGATCGCTTCGACGCTCATGGCGAAGGCCCTATAGGTCGTTGCATCGGGGAATCTCTCTGTGTCACGCCATTGCTCCTACTTCCTCCTGCAAACCCGCATCCCTCAACCGTGCAGGATTTCGGCTGTCCCACCAGGAGCTACCCGGCGGTTAGAGGGGCGGGATTCGGTTATTGGCTCTTGCCAGCGTCGGCCGCGTCTTCGTCGGCCTTTGCCAGTACGGCGAAAGCCCGGTATTTCCTGATCTGATCCTTCAGCGAGCGAATGCGATTGAGCTGCTGATGGCGTGCCGGCCCGCGCGGCAAAAGCTCCTCCTCCAGGGTCTCGACCGTCTTTTCCAGCTCGTCGGCCTTGTTGGTGAGGAACTCGGAGCGCTTCTGCACCCACAGGTTTGCGGGCTTGCCGTCCTCGCGTGCGCGTCGGTCCAATTCATTGCGCAGCTGCTGGTCGGTGAACTCTGACAACGGGCCTCGGCGGCGAACGTCCAGGCTGCTCACTTGTCACCACCCAGCAGCGCCACGAAGCGGCGCTGAATCGTCAGGGCAGCGATCACCACGTCGTTGCAGCGATCGATGATCGATTTGGCATGCGGGCGGTCCCGCTCGTCGATCACGCCGTCAGCGATGGCCGGCGTCAGGGCGCTCACCAATGAACCAAAGTCCGTCATCAACACGCCAATCCCAGCCGTGTCCGCGTCCGAAGCAATCAGGCTCAAACGGATGGGCAGGAGGCCGCGCCGCGCGGCTAGGTCTCGCTCACAGTCGCTGCGGTACGGCTCAGGAAGGCTAAGCACCCAAGCGTCTTCCAGGTCGGCCGGCAAGGTCTTCACCGTGCCGTCCATGTACCGGCGCAGGGCCTGACCGTTGGCCTTGAGCGCGTCAGCCAGGTCGTCGCCCTGCCCCATCCGGAGCGGAACGGCCTTCTTGTCGTGCCGGTGTGGGGCGGTTATTGCGAAGTACTGCTCCGCAACGTGCATCGCGAAGCTGTTTGCGTTCATCGCCGTTTCGTTGAGCATCTTGTCGGTGTAGCCGTAGACCACCTGCTGGCGCGAAGGCAGAAACTGCCTCCCCAGCTTCATGACTTCGCCGGTACCGGTCGCCAGACTGCTGCCCATGGAAGGAATCGAACTCATTTCAATGGACCCTCAGGACCGGAAAGCGGGAGCCGCCCTCCTTGCGGTAGGCTGCTGTTTCCACACGAACAGCCCGCAAGGAGGGCGACATGACCAAGGAACAGGACGAGCCGCTGGCACCAGTGGCCGGCTGGAAAACCGGAACCGTGCCTGCGTATGGGATCGGGTTCGTCACGCTGAGATACCTCGTGAGCCCGACCGAAACGCTGGAGCAAGCCCACTCAAGCCCCAACTACGCGATGACCGTTCCCCAATTGCGCGAGCTGGGGCAGCGAATGCTGTTTTTGGCGGATCAACTGGAAAAAACACCGCAGACGAGTGCTGGATCTCCCCAGCACTGAGGAACCAACCTGTGGAGGTGGCGCGCATATCAGGCCACCTCCACGGCAACGATGCGGTTGTCGTCCGGATCTGCCGGCGGCACTTCAACTGCGGCAGCCGGCTGGACGCCGAGCAGGCGCAGCACCTCCGGAATGGGCGGCAGCGCGCGTTCCTCCTCCCATCCTTCAACCTGCGCCAGCGGAAGCTGCAGGACCGTCGCCAGCTGCTTGTCACTGGACAGGCCCAGCCGAGCCCGCAGCGCGCGCTTGCTCATGCGAGCGTCCACGCTTTGGCTCATCTCCCGCACAGATCCGCGCGTCGCTTCGCCGAAAATCATTGGCTCCTTGGGAACCGCTTCTGGCCCGAGGCGTGCCGATTCCCGCTCGATCACCGAAGCGAGCTCGGGGCTCGGGCGCTTCCCTCGCCACCTCGTGGCGATCTGCCACAGGTACTCGGAACTGGTGTCACAAGCCTGGGCGAGTGCGTGCCGGCGGCCCATATCGGAGATGTATGTGAGTAGGTCCATAAGCCAAACATTAGCCTACGGCTATTCTATTTACAATAGCCAAAAGCTCGTTGGATTGAATAGCCTTTCGCTATCCAATGGCGATATGCGCCCAATCGACGATATCCGCCACGAAAATCTCCTTGCCCTGATTGCCACCAAGGGCGGGCAACGCCAGTTTGCGGACGCGGCTGGCATAAAAAATCCGGCCCAAGTGAGCCAATGGGTGAACCGAAGCCCCAATGCCGCAACGGGAAAGCCCAGGGTCATGTCCGGCGGCACAGCCCGCGCAATAGAGGCTGCGCTGGGACTGCCGACGGGATGGATGGACACACACCAGGGCGCTACTGACGCCGGCAGCCATGCGGTCTTAGAGGCTGAGACCCCGCCCGGCTACGTTCGCTTCGACTTGTTTGAAGGGGGTGCTGGTATGGGAGCAGGGATGGTCAATCAGGATTACCCAGAGGTGGTAAAGACCATCGAAATTGCCGAATGGGAAGTCCGGAGGAAGCTCGGCTATCTACCCAAGCCAGGGCGCATCCAGATCATCACTGGCCGCGGCCCATCCATGCGCCCAAAGTTGGAAGACGGAGACATCGTCTGGATCGACACTAGCTGTGACTACTTCGATGGTGACGACTATTACCTGATCAACGTGGGCGGCGAGACGCAAATTAAGATGCTTCAGAAACGCGGTGACGGACTGTATGTGGTCAGCGTGAACACCGACTTCCCCGCCTATCGGCCCGATGTTGGTGAGGTGACTATTCTCGGAAAAGCACTGATACACGCAGGTCTCCGCAAGTTCTAGGGCCTCCGGACATCGCTCAATGACAGCCCCGTTCTGCGGGGCTTTCTTTTTGGCTATCACCAATTCAGAAAAATATTAGCTTTTGGCTATTGACTAAAGAATAGCCACTGGCTAATGTTTGCTCTATCGCCCCGCGATACACCCATTCCGGGCAGGGGCTGGAGATTCGGTCAATGGCCACCGCCCGCCAGTCCTGGCAAAACCGCTACCGTGCCGCCCGATCGGCATACAAGTTCTGGGGCGACTTCGAGCGCCACCACCCCAGCGGCGACACCCCGCAGTTCCTCCATGAGTCGCTGGACGCCTGCCCCCTCTTCAAGCCCACACGCCTCCATGGTGACGTGCTCGGCTGGTTCACCGCCAACGGCGCCAAGAGCCTGCACAAGTTCCGCATGCTGCACCTGGCCAAGCCGGCCCCGCTGCCTGGCTCCAGCCTCCGGGGTGTCGCATGATCCGCGCCCTCCTCGCCTCCCTGCTGCTCGTCCTGGGCGGCTGCGCCGCCACCGGCCAGCCTGAGCCCTCCCCGGCCGCTGAGGTCACCACTGATGGCGAAGTGACCATCCCGGCAGACCTGGTCATCAGCAGCCCGCGCATCTGCGCCGCCCTCGCCGTCTACGAGCTCGCAGACCACGACGATTGGGGACTGCGCGGCACCATCGCGGCAACCGCCCTCAATGGCTTTCGTGTCGCCGACCGCGTGCCCAACTGCGCCGCTGGCGTTGCCGTCGCACTGACCTCCGATTTCTCAGACCGCCGCTGGCAATACGCGCTCGACGCCGTCGATGCAGTCGCCAGCGGTTCCTATCCCGTTCCAAACGCATGCGCCCGGGCAACTGCGGTTGTCCCCCTCTCTGCGGTCAGTGCCGACTCCCCCTCGGCCGCCCGGGCGCACTGCGTCATCTATGACCTGGCGTTCGTCGGCGGTGCGCAATGAAGCACCAAACCCGCACGTTTGTTGAAGCCCTTGTTTCACGCTGGCCGCTGCCGTCGTTCTCGGTGCGCTCTGCGCGCTCCTCTCCTACTGATTGAGGAAATCCACATGCAACGCATGATCACGGAGCACGTGCCGATCATTCCCTGCAACAAGGGACACGCGGCACGACACATGCTGGACTTGCGCCGCCCCTCGGCGGGCGGCGGACATAGTGTCGAGTGCGCCTGCACCAGCACTGCCAGGCACCTGACGTTTGAAGAAGCGCACGCAGAGTGGAACCTCGTCCACGGCCAGCGCGCGCCACGGCGCAAGGCAACAGTGAAGCGGTCGGTCTTCCCTTCGGAACTCGCTCAGCTGCCGCTGGCTCTGTGAGCTACGCATGACCTATCAAGCCCAATGCGACGAGCTGCTTGCGGCGCTCACCAAACGACCAATGACGGCAACTGAGATCTTCCTGGAGCTCGGCATCGCCAGAGCCAGCGCACGCATCTACGACCTGCGCCAGCAAGGCCACCCGATCCACTCCACGGAAATCGTGGTCAAGAACCGTAAGGGCAAGCCCTGCCGCGTTGCCCGCTACAGCGTGGTCACCGATCAGATGCTCCTCATTCCACAGCTACCAGGCCGCGCGAAGTACTCGCAGCGCCAAAGTAAGAAGGAAACCAGTCAATGAACGATTCCATCCCAGCGACCTGCACCTGCCCGAGCGGCGACGGTTCGCTCTCCCATCCATGCCCCGCGCACTCGACTGACTGCGCGTCCGGTGCCATCAACTTGATTGACGCAATGCTGGATAACCCCACCATTCCGATGAAGTCAAAGGCACGGCTGCGCACTATGCGCGGCAACGTCGTGGCGCTGCTGCAGCAGGCAAATCGGGACCGGTCGTTCGATTTCCTGGCGCATCTGGAACGGCAACAGCGTTTCTCCGCGCACACCTTCGGCCCTGGTACTCGCGCTGCGGGAATCGTCGACCACATCCGCAAGGAACTGTTGGAGATCGAAGCGGACCCCGGCGACCTGCGGGAATGGATTGATGTAACTATCTTGGCACTCGACGGGGCGTGGCGTAGTGGCGCAACTCCGCAGCAAGTCATCGCTGCCATCGTTGAAAAGCAGACCAAGAACGAGAGTCGCGTTTGGCCGCACTGGTCCACCATGCCTGCCGACAAGGCTATCGAGCATGACCGCAGTGGCGAGATCCATATTGGTGACGCCAACAAAATGGTTGCCGCCCCGGTCGCCGCAGCGCCGGTTGATGGCCCGACCGAAGTTGAATGGATGATGGCCTGCAACGAGATCGGCGGGCCAAACGTGGCTGAGGAAATCATCACCCGCGCCTACAGCATCGCCGAGCTTCCCCGCAGCAACGTCGCAGCTCGGGGCTTCGACCCTGCAGACCCGTGGCGGGGACTGTATGCCGCGGAACTGATGCCCAAGCTGGATGGCGTCAAGGACTGGAGTGCGGTCCACCCGGATCTGCCGCAGTGGCCGAACCCGGAAGACGAAGAACGCGCTCTTGATCCGCTGGTAACGGCGCAGGGCTTCGCGTTCGCAGTCGTGGACGGTGATTATGGCGATGACGCGATGAGCGTTGAATTTGACACCTGCGCATGGCTGGCCGCCTGGGAGCCCGAGCCGCCCGCAGGCGACCACTGGCGCCTTGTGATGGTCCAAGACACCGAAGACGGCCCGGCCGCCGTCTACGTTCGCCCGCTCGCCCTGATCGACGCCAGCGCCGAGCACGGTTGCGAGCAGCTGCCGCCAGGAGGGGCATGAAAATGAAAAGCCTCTCCTCGTCGGCCTGCGTCTCAGTTCTGCTGAGCAACCGGTGCTACGGAAGCTTCCTCCGGTGGCTGATTGAGCTGGATGGTCACAGGCAGACCATGTTCACCCCGCAGAATCTGCATCACTCGATCGAATGCCTCATTCCTTTGGAGTTCACCATTCACAAAGCCCTGCGGGTGATATGCGCCGGCCGTAATCTCAGCTCTATCGACGTCGAAGGCTCGCTCCGCCGCTATCGCCTCCAAGAGATTCGTAAAGATCTCACTGCCGCGTGCACATTGCGCTGCGAAACTTGGCTCACTATCTGGCGCCGGCTGCGACAGGTGGGTCAAATATTCCCGCCATTTATTCAAGACAGCCTGACTCTTCTGGGATCGCCAGCGCCGCCCACCGTCGTGGAAGGCGATAGTGATCGTGTTGAGCGCCTCGATGTGCGAGGCACTCATGCGAGTAGCCCGCGTGTTCATCAAGGTGGTGAAGACCCAAGAGCGAAGATCGGAAGTTTTCCGAGCTCGTTCGACCCACTTTTGAGCTTGCACAGCCAGAACGGGGCCCAAGAGCGTGGCAAGAATTATCAAGCCGTCACTTATTGTGAACGAGGTGGACGCACCAGCACCTGCGGCGTTGGTTGCAGCGGAAACGAACGTTACGGCGTCGAACAGCATACGGCCCCCTCGGCAATTTTTCGGCATTTTGCCATGGGCGCACGAGGAGCGTCGGCATGATCAACGCCCCTGCATTCCGCTATCACGGCGCTAAGTTCCGGATCTCGGGCTGGGTCCACCAGCACCTGCCGTCGCATCGCACTTACGTTGAACCGTTCGGCGGCGCGGCTGGCGTGCTGCTGACGAAGGCACGCAGCTACTCCGAGGTCTACAACGACTTGGACGGTGACGTCGTCAACTTCTTCCGTGTGCTGCAGGACACTGAGCAGTGCGCCCGCTTGGTCGAGGCATGCCGGCTCACGCCCTATGCGCGGGCGGAATTCGAGCAAGCATGGGAGCCGGCCGAGCAACCGGTGGAGCGTGCTCGGCGCTTGTTGATCCGGGCTCAGATGGGTTTCGGCTCTGCCGGCGCCACGAAGGGGAAGACCGGGTTTCGCATTGACTCCCAGCGCGCGTATGGCACAGCCCAGCACCACTGGTTGAAGTACCCCGACGGTTTATCCGCGATCGCGGAGCGATTCACCGGCGTGCTCATCGAGAACCGACCGGCGATCGAGGTCATGCAGCAACACGATACAACGCAAACGCTGCACTACGTCGACCCGCCATATGTCCACAGCACCCGCGTAATGCAGGCCGGCAAAGCTGGTTACTACAGGCACGAAATGTCGATCGAGGATCACCAAGAACTGCTCGCTGCACTCCTCGCGCTTCGAGGTCACGTCGTTGTCAGCGGCTACCGAACCGAGCTGTACGACGACACCCTGGCGGGATGGCAACGGGTCGAGACAACCGCGCGTATTTCGGCAGGCCGCGGCGGTGCCACCCGCACCGAATGCCTGTGGCTCTCGCCGTCGGCGCTCGAGTCTGGCTACCAGCCCCGGCTGCGCTTTGCAGACAGTCCGCAGGAGGTGAGCGGTGCGTGATCTAGTGCTTCCTCAGCAGTTCCAGTTCTGCCAAGACCTCCAGCAAACCGGCATCGGACGCCATGCCGCGCTGATAGGGACTGCCTTCGTAGTAGCCAGGGCTGAGCCACGCTCGCGCCCGTCTGCCGAGCACGGCGTCCGCCGCATCGCGCAAGACCTCGTATCGCGCCTGGTGCTGCAGCGTCTCCAGGCGCCGACCGTAGGCTTCCAGCACCGTGCCAGAACCCTTGAGATCGCCATTCGGACCGCAGGTGGCCATCTTGGCATCGTGCAGCTCCATTGCCAGGGAAAGGAGGAGGTGCCCGGTGTCCGAGTGCGGACTCGCCAGAAGCTTGCCGGCTCGGTTCTGCGCTGCCTTGAAGAGTTCAGCGCGGGATCTTTGGTTGTAGGGGTTCGTCGCCATGGCGCGGATCGTATGAGCCGCCAGTCTCAGGAGGTGAGCTGTGGCTGATTTCCGCATCAGCAAGCCGCTGATAAAGGCGTTGCGCCAGTTGGCGCACGGACAGAAGGGATTGGATGCCAAGGACTACCGCGCTCACGTACGCGCCGTCGGGTGCGAGAGCACCTTGGATCTGAGCCGGGACCAGCACCAACGGCTGCTGCAGCGTCTTTTCGCCCTGCCCGACCAGCCCAGGGCCAAGGGCAACGGGAATGCGCCGGGAGGCTGAGCAGCTCGACATTTTCGGCCACCGTGCGCGGTGGCTCGCTGATAGGAATCGCGAGGCCGCTGATGCAGCGCGCGTCGCACACAACTTCCCTCCCTCGGTACGAGAGGACAGGGTGAACTACTACTTGGCTGAAGCGGCGCATTGGGATGCTATCGCCGATCAGCAGCAACAAGGAGACGCATCATGAAGCTGATGCTCGCCCACAAATGGGCCGAAAAGTACTTCGACGAGGAAAGCAGGCCGGACTCGCAGCTGCTTGGTCGCTGGTGCCGTAATGGAAAGATCCCGGCAACCAAGGTCGTCGGCCAGTGGTACGTCGATGAACATGCATGGCTGGCCGGTGGCGATGACTTGGTCGCCAGCGTCTTGGCAGCGGCGTAACTTGCCATGATGGGACGTGCACGCAAACCGAGCCGCCGAGACTGGCCAGCTAACCTCTACGCTCACCGCGACGGGTTCAAATACCGCCATCCGATCACTCGGAAAGAGCATTCCATGGGCAAGGACAAGGCCAAGGCCTTTGCTGCAGCCAAGAAGCTCAATGCGCTGCTGATGCCCGGGAACGACTTGGTGGCTTCCGTGCTGACGCCGGGCGAGACCGTGGCCGACGCCATCAAGGTGTTCCGGACCGATGACATTCCTGGCAGGAAGTGGGCGCCCAAAACCGCCGAGGTGTACGAAAGCGTCATCCGACGCATCGAGGCCGGCCTGGGCACCACGCCGGTTGCCGAAGTAACGGTAAAGGCCTGCGCCACCTTCATTCGCGAGGTGACCGAGTCGGAGCGTGCACGGCAACAGTTCCGCCTGGTGCTTGGGTGGATTCTGGCCTGTGCCGTCGAGGAGGGCTGGATCGACACTAACCCAGCCTTGGCCACCCGCAAGTTCTCGCACAGCCGCAAGCGCGAGCGCCTATCGATTGACGTCTACCGCGCAATCTGGGATGCCGCGCCGCAGTGGGTGCGTAACGCTATGGACCTGTCATTGCTGACGCTGCTGCGCCGCGAAGACGTGGTTTCCGCCCGCTTCGCCGACCTGCGCGATGGCGCGCTTTGGGTGGTGCCGTCGAAAACCGAGGGCTCCACGAACGTCCGCCTACAGATCGCCACCACGGGCCCCTTGGGCGACCTTCTGGCGCGCTGTCGCGATGCCGTGGTGTCGCCCTACCTGATCCACCGGCTGCCTGAGAAAGCGCGCCCCAGCAACATGCGAGCCAAGGACCGAGACCATCACACCCAGGTGCTGCCGGAACAACTGTCGCGTGCCTTCGCCACGGCACGCGATGCTGCCGGCGTCGACATGGACAACCCGCCCACGTTCCATGAAATCCGCAGCCTGGGAGGCGCCCTGTTGAAGGAGGCCGGCTGGACGAACGAGCAGATCCAGGCGCTGATGGGCCACAGCAACGTCGCGATGACCGAGCACTATCTCGGTGGCCACGAAGCGCCGTGGCAGGCCGTCAGCACAGGCATTTCCTTGCCGCGATAGTGGACGAATAGTGGACACTTAGTGACCACAACGAAAAAGGGCTCACGACGAATGCCGTAAGCCCTTGATCTAAAGCTAGTAATTGGTCGGGACGGCCGGATTTGAACCGACGACCCTCTGCCCCCCAGGCAGATGCGCTACCAGGCTGCGCTACGCCCCGATCGTTACTGCTTTCGCCTTGCGGCGAGCCGGTGATTATACCGGTTTTCACACAAAAAAGATCAACGACGGAGCAGTTGCAATACTTCTTCCAGCTCCATGCGTACCTGCTTGATGATCTGGTTGCTCAGCGCCGACTCTTCGCGGGCGCCCTCGCCTTCCAGCCGCAGGCGGGCGCCACCGATGGTGTAGCCCTGTTCGTACAGCAGGCCGCGGATCTGCCGGACCATCAGCACGTCATGGCGCTGATAGTAACGACGGTTGCCACGGCGCTTGGCCGGCTCAAGGCTGGGAAACTCGGTTTCCCAGTAGCGCAGCACGTGCGGCTTGACGTCGCACAGCTCGCTCACCTCACCAATGGTGAAGTAGCGCTTGGCCGGAATCGGCGGAAGTTCGCGGTTACTGCCCGGATCCAGCATATGCCTCCACCCGCTCCTTGAGCTTCTGGCCCGGACGGAAGGTGACTACCGTACGGGCGGAAATCGGAATTTCCTCGCCGGTCTTGGGGTTGCGACCCGGGCGCTGGTTCTTGCGCCGCAGATCGAAATTGCCGAAGCCCGACAGCTTCACCTGACGTCCCTGTTGCAATGCATCGCGCAACACATCGAAAAACGCGTCGACAAACTCCTTGGCCTCACGCTTGTTCAGACCGACTTCGTCAAACAAACGATCCGCCATCTCCGCCTTGGTCAATGCCATGCCTGCTCCCTGTATCCCGCCTCAGCCACGGATCTTTGCGCCGTGCCCGTGATCAATCGCCGCCACCACATCGGTGACTACGGCTTCCACGTCACGGTCCGTCAGGGTGCGCGACTTGTCCTGCAAAATCAAGCCCATAGCCAAACTCTTGAAGCCTGGCTCGACGCCTTGGCCAACATATCGGTCGAACAGTGCGACATCGCGCAGCAGCTCGCCGCCGGCACCACGGATGGTGGCGGACAGCTCGGCCCAGCTGACTGATTCAGCTACGACCACGGCCAGGTCACGGCGCACGGCCGGGAAGCGCGACAGTTCACTGGAACGCGGCAGCGAACGCGCCGCCAGCGGTGCCAGGTCCAGCTCGAAGCCGTACACGTCCACGTCCACTTCCATGGCCTTGGTCAGGCGCGGATGCAGCTGGCCGATCCAGCCGATGCACTGGCCATCGCGCCAGATATCGGCCGAACGCGCCGGGTGGGCGTAAGGACGCTGCGAGGCGCGGAACTCCAGCACAGCGCCGGAGGCGGCGGCCAGCGATTCCAGGTCACCCTTGAGGTCGTGGAAATCAACCTTGCGCGCCTTTTCACCCCACTGCAGGGTGGCGGCATCACCACACACCGCAGCGGCAACGCGCACGGTTTCCCTGGGTGCGGGCTTGCCCTCCCCGGCCTGCGCCTCGAACACACGGCCGATTTCGAACAGGCGCACACGGCCGGCCTGGCGGGCCACATTGCGGCCCAGCGTGGCAACCAGACCCGGCAGCAGCAGCGGGCGCATCACCGCCAGCTCGGCCGACAGCGGGTTGGCCAGTGCGACCAGGCCATCGTTCTGCTGCCACTGCTTCAACAGCTCGGCATCGACGAAGGCGTAGTTGATGGTTTCCAGCATTTCGCGGGCCACCAGCTGGCGGCGCACACTGAGGTCGTCCAGACGGGTTTCGCTGGGCATGGCGATGCGTGCAGCGCCGCCCGGCAAGGTGGTCGGGATGGACTCGTATCCGTGGATACGGGCCAGTTCCTCGATCAGGTCTTCTTCGATGGCGATGTCGAAACGACGGCTCGGGCCGGTAACGGTCCAGCCATCGGCAGCCGCCTCGACCTGCATGCCGAGCGCGCGCAGGATGCGCTCCACTTCGGCGTCATCGATCTGGATGCCCAGCACGCGCAGGATGCGGGCGCGGCGCAGGTGGATGTTGGCGGCGACCGGCAGGTCGGCCTCACGCACGGCCTCGGTGACCGGCGCCGGCGTGCCGCCGGCCAGGTCCAGCACCAACCGCGTAGCGTATTCGATGGCAATGCGCGGCAGCTGCGGGTCAACGCCACGCTCGAAGCGGTGGCCGGCATCGGTGTGCAGGCCGAGCTTGCGGCCGCGGCCCATGATGGCCGCCGGGGCGAAGTGCGCGGCCTCCAGGAAGACCTTGCTGGTGGCGTCGGTAACGCGGGTATCGAAGCCGCCCATCAGGCCGGCCAGGCCAACCAGACGATCGGCATCGGTGACCACCAGGAAACTGTCGTCCAGCGCGGCGTCGCGGCCGTCCAGCAGCTTGAGGCTTTCGCCGGCACGCGAGCCGCGCACAGCGATCGGCCCCTTCAGCGTATCCAGGTCGTAGGCGTGCATCGGCTGGCCGAGTTCCAGCATCACGTACTGGGTGATATCCACCAGCAGCGATACTGGGCGCACGCCGCTGCGGCGCAGGCGCTCGGCCATCCACAGCGGGGTGATGGCGGCGGCATTGACGCCTTCGATCACGCGGCCGAGATAACGCGGCGCTTCGGCACCGGCGTCAAGCTGGATGGTGAGCTCGCGCGTACCCACCGCCGGCACGGCGTCGGCGGCAAACGGCTTCACTTCACTGCGGGTAGCGGCTGCCACGTCGAAGGCGATGCCACGCACGCTGAAGCAGTCGGCACGGTTCGGGGTCAGCTTGATCTCGATGCTGGAATCCGGCAGGCCGAGATATTCGACCAGGGCGGTGCCGACGGGCGCATCGTCCGGCAGTTCCAGCAGGCCCGAGGCGTCGTTATCCAGGCCCAGTTCCTTGGCGGAGCACAGCATGCCGTTGGATTCCACGCCGCGCAGCTTGGCCGGCTTGATCTTCAGCTCGCCGATCTGCGCACCCACCATGGCCAGCGGTGCGACCAGACCCGGGCGCGCATTCGGCGCGCCGCAGACGATCTGCAGCAGTTCGGCCTGGCCGGCGTCGACCGTGCAGATCTGCAGGCGGTCGGCTTCCGGATGACGGGCAGCTTCAACGATGCGCGCCACCACCACGTTGTCCAGGCCTGCGCCCAGCGCGGTAACCTCTTCGACTTCCAGGCCAATGGCGGTCAGGACGGCACTGAGTTCGTCGCGCGAAGCGGTGGTTGGTACGTGGCTGCGCAGCCAGCTTTCAGAGAATTTCATGTGGTTACCTTGAGGGGAGGCAGGCCTCCCGTTGCGGTTTCTTTTGTTGGTGCCCAGCGCTTTGCGCCTGGGGCGGGTCAACGTTTGGGAGCTGCCGAGCGTGGCTCGGCACTACAGCCTTCGATCAGGCGAACTGCTTGAGGAAGCGGACGTCGTTCTCGAAGAACGCGCGCAGGTCGTTGACGCCGTAACGCAGCATCGCGAACCGCTCCACACCCAGGCCGAAGGCGAAGCCGGTGTAGCGCTCCGGGTCGATGCCGACCGACTTCAGCACGTTCGGGTGGACCATGCCGCAGCCCAGCACTTCCAGCCAGCGGGTGCTGCCATCGGGCTGCTGCCAGGCGATATCCACTTCCGCACCCGGCTCCACGAAGGGGAAGTAGCTCGGGCGGAAACGCATCTCAAAGTCGCGCTCGAAGAAGGCACGCACGAACTCGGACAAGGTGCCCTTCAGATCGGCGAAGGTGGAGTGTTCGTCCACCAGCAGGCCTTCAACCTGATGGAACATTGGCGAGTGGGTCTGGTCGCTGTCGCTGCGGTACACCTTGCCGGCGGCAATCATGCGCAGCGGCGGTTTGTGGTCGCCCATGTAGCGCACCTGCACACCGGAGGTATGCGTGCGCAGCAGGCGGCCGTCGCCGAAGTAGAAGGTGTCGTGCATGGCGCGCGCAGGGTGGTGCGGCGGGAAGTTCAGCGCCTCGAAGTTGTGCCAGTCGTCTTCGATTTCCGGGCCTTCGGACAGCTCGTAACCCAGGCGGCCGAAGATCTCGGTGATGCGCTCCAGGGTGCGCGTTACCGGGTGCAGGCCACCGCGCTCGCCATGACGGCCCGGCAGGGTGACATCGATGCTTTCAGCGGCCAGGCGTGCGTCCAGCGCGGCGTTTTCCAGCAGCGCCTTGCGCTCACCCAGGGCCGAGGACACCGCATCACGCGCGATATTGATCGCCTCACCCGCCGCCTTGCGCTCGTCGGCCGGCAAGGCGCCAAGCTGCTTGAGCTGGGCGGTGATGCTGCCGCTCTTGCCCAACAGCGAAACACGCAGGTTTTCCAGCGTTTCCGGGCTCTGCGCCGCGGCCACATCGGCCAGCGCCTGCGCGGTCAAGGATTGGATGTCACTCATGGGATCGACGAAACCTCTGGCCGGCATGCCTACGCGGTATGCGCCGGGCCGACCCCCGTCGCCACCAGTGCCTGATCGCCGCGCAAGCAAGCGCTGCGGCAACCAACACAAAAAAGAATGGGGAAGGACTTGCGCCCTTCCCCATGCATTGTCTCACCACAGCCGCTGCGCGTGAACGCTACAGCTGCTGCAGGAAGAACTTATGCCGCCAGTGCGCCCTTGGCCTTTTCTGCCAGAGCGGCAAAACCGGCTGCGTCGTGCACGGCGATATCAGCCAGAACCTTACGGTCCAGGGTGATACCAGCCTTCAGCAGGCCGTTCATGAAACGGCTGTAGCTCAGGCCGTTGATGCGGGCAGCCGCGTTGATGCGGGTGATCCACAGCGAACGGAAATTGCGCTTCTTCTGCTTACGGCCAATGTAGGCGTACTGCTGTGCCTTGATGACTGCCTGCTTGGCAACGCGGAAGACCTTGCGACGGGCGTTGTAATAGCCCTTGGCGAGATCCAATACTTTCTTGTGGCGGCGGCGCGCCTGCACACCACGCTTTACTCGTGCCATGGTTCAGTCCTCAGAGGTAGGGAAGCATACGGTCCAGACGGCCTGCGTCTTCTGCGCGGACGTGATTCGTCTGACGCAGGTTACGCTTCCGCTTGGTCGCTTTCTTCGTGAGGATGTGGCTACGGTTGGCGTGACCGCACTTGTACTTGCCGGAGGCGGTCTTGCGGAAACGCTTGGCCGCCGCCCGGTTGGTCTTGATCTTGGGCATTGCTATGTCCTTGATGGTCTCTTTACTGACTGGGCGGTGGGCTGACCCACACTTTCCATCCTTGCCCTTGTCTGTCAAAAGCCCGCGCTCCCACTGGAGGCAGGCAGGTCCTGGGTGAAGCAAACAACAAACCCGGCGAACCGGGCCGCCCATTATGCCTTGCGCGCCAGTCACTTGCAAACCGCAAGCAGACCGGCGCCCAAGTCAGCTGAACAGGCAAGCAAACAGGGAGGCGGCCAAAGCCCCTCCCAGTTCAGCAAAACGACGGCCGCAAGGCCTTCGGCTTACTTCTTCTTCGGCGCGATCATCATGACCATCTGCCGGCCTTCCAGGCGCGGACGGGACTCGATCACGATGTCCTCGCCCAGATCAGCCTCGATCCGGTTGGCCATCTCGCGACCCAGTTCCTGATGGCTCATTTCGCGGCCACGGAAGCGGATGTTGACCTTGATCTTGTCGCCGTCCTCGAGGAAACGGCGCATGTTGCGCAGCTTGATCTGGTAGTCGCCCTCGTCCGTTACCGGACGGAACTTCACTTCCTTGATCTCGACCTGCTTGGTCTTCTTCTTGGCCTCGTTGGCCTTCTTCTGCATCTCGAACTTGAACTTGCCGAAGTCCATGATCTTGCAGACAGGCGGATCAGCCTGGGGCTGGATTTCAACCAGGTCCAGACCTTCATCCTCAGCCATCGACAGCGCTTCGTCGCGCGACAACACGCCGATCATTTCGCCGTCACTACCGATCACGCGCACACGCGGAACGCGGATTTCCTGGTTGCGACGGTTCTGTTTGTTGTCAGGGGTACTGATATTGCAATCTCCGAGTGGATTAGAACCGGCCCCACGGCGGTGCCGCCGGGGCCGGGGCTCTACTTACTTCAATTCTGCTTGCAGCCGTTCAATGAAGGCTTCAACCGACATCGAACCAAGGTCTTCACCGGACCGCGTGCGCACTGCGACCGCCCCGTTTTCCTTCTCGCGGTCACCCACGACCAGCAAATACGGCACGCGCTGCAGCGTATGCTCGCGAATCTTATAGCCGATTTTCTCGTTGCGCAAATCCGCGTCAACCCGGAAGCCTTGATTTGCAAGGGTTTTGCGAACCTGCTCGACGTATTCGGCCTGGGCGTCGGTGATATTGGCCACCATCACCTGTACCGGCGCCAGCCAGGTCGGGAAGGAACCGGCGTGGTGCTCGATCAGGATGCCCAGGAAACGCTCCATCGAGCCGACGATGGCCCGGTGCAGCATCACCGGATGGCGCTTCTGGCTGCTTTCGTCAACGTATTCAGCCCCCAGACGGCCCGGCATCATGAAGTCGACCTGCATGGTGCCCAACTGCCAGGTACGGCCGATGGCGTCCTTCAGGTGGTACTCGATCTTCGGGCCATAGAAGGCACCCTCGCCCGGCAGCTCCTGCCATTCCACGCCGCAATGCGACAGCGCCGTGCGCAGCGCACCTTCGGCCTTGTCCCAGGTGGCGTCGTCACCCAGGCGCGATTCCGGGCGCAGGGCGATCTTGATCTGGATTTCCTCGAAGCCGAAGTGCTGGTACACCGCCAGCGCCTGCTGGTGGAACGCGGTCACTTCCGCCTCGACCTGATCCTCGGTGCAGAAGATATGGCCATCGTCCTGGGTGAAGCCACGCACGCGCAGGATGCCGTGCAGCGCGCCGGACGGCTCGTTGCGGTGGCAGGAACCAAACTCGCCGTAGCGGATCGGCAGATCGCGGTAGCTGTGCAGGCCCTGGTTGAACACCTGCACGTGGCCCGGGCAGTTCATCGGCTTGACCGCATAAGTCCGCTTCTCGGACTCGGTGAAGAACATGTTGTCCTGGTAGTTGTCCCAGTGACCGGACTTCTTCCACAGGCTCACGTCCAGGATCTGCGGGCAACGCACTTCGCCGTAGCCGCTCTGGCGGTAGACATTGCGCATGTACTGCTCAACCACCTGCCAGATCGACCAGCCCTTCGGGTGCCAGAACACCAGGCCCGGCGCTTCTTCCTGCAGATGGAACAGGTCCTGCTGCTTGCCGATGCGGCGGTGGTCGCGCATTTCGGCTTCTTCAATGCGCTTGATATAGGCCTCAAGCTGCTTCTTGTCGGCCCAGGCGGTGCCGTAGATGCGCTGCAGTTGCTCGTTCTTGGCGTCGCCGCGCCAGTACGCACCGGAGATGCGCATCAGCTTGAAGGACTTCAGGAAGCGCGTGTTCGGCACGTGCGGGCCGCGGCACATGTCCACGTATTCCTGGTGGTAGTACATGCCCATCGCGGTGATGTCTTCGGACATGTCCTCGATCAGGCGCAGCTTGTAGTCCTCGCCACGAGCCTTGAAGATCTCGACCACTTCGGCGCGCGGCGTCATCTTCTTGATGACGTCGTAGTCCTGCGCGATCAACTCACCCATGCGCTTCTCGATCGCCGCCATGTCTTCCGGCGTGAACGGGCGCTCGTTGTAGATGTCGTAGTAGAAACCTTCGGCGATGACCGGGCCGATCACCATCTTGGCGTCCGGATACAGCTGCTTCACCGCATGCCCCACCAGGTGGGCGCAGGAGTGGCGAATGATCTCCACACCCTCCTCGTCCTTGGCGGTGATGATGCGCAGCGCGGCATCGTGATCGATCACGTCACTGGCATCGACCTGCACGCCATCGACGGCACCGGCGATGGTGGCCTTGGCCAAGCCGGCACCGATGGACTGGGCAACGTCCATGACGCTGACCGGGTTTTCGAACTGACGGACGCTGCCGTCCGGGAGAGTGATGTTGATCATGGGGTTCACCAAAGGTCACGGCCCGCCGGGCGGGCTGGAAACCATGCCGGGCGGCGTGGCTTCACGGGAGTTTCAAGGGAATTGCGGGCAATAAAAAAGCGCCACGACGGCGCCTGCATCAGGGCGGTGGCGTTGAATCAGCAGTGGGCGATGGTAGTGCTCATGTCACACGCTCGGCCGGCGCTTGGCGCGGGCCACCTTGGATGCCGTCAGCTTGGATGTGCTGATCTTAAACCAATCCCGCGCCGACTGCCTCAGCCGCAACGCTGCACGGGGGCCTGAAACGCAAAAACCCGGCCAAAGCCGGGCTTTTACAGGCCACTTCCCAGGGAAGTGGTGGGCGGTACAGGGTTCGAACCTGTGACCCCTACCATGTCAAGGTAGTGCTCTACCGCTGAGCTAACCGCCCGATACAACTATCAACGCCTGCGACCAGGGCTACACCCGTGAACGCCGCGCGACAACGCTGACTGAAAATGAAAAAACCCGGTTGCCACCGGGTTTTCGTAGCCACTTCGCAAGGAAGTGGTGGGCGGTACAGGGTTCGAACCTGTGACCCCTACCATGTCAAGGTAGTGCTCTACCGCTGAGCTAACCGCCCTTCTCAGCAACCAGTTCAGCGCTGCGAGGGCGCGTATCTTAACCCTGCTTGCGACGAAGAACAATAGTTTCCGCAAAGAATTTCACATTGGGCCGCCTCAGCCCAGGTTGGCCTCCTTGAGGCGATGGATCTGGTCGCGCACGCGCGCCGCGTCCTCGAACTCCAGGTCGCGGGCATGCTGGTACATCTGCTGCTCCAGCTCCTTGATGCGCGCAGCCAGCTTGGCCGGCTCCAGCGGCAGGTAATCGGCCTCCGGCTCGGCGACGCGGCGGCCCCTGCCCTTGGCGCTGGACTTGGGCGAGCTCTCTTCGTGGGCACCTTCGAGGATATCGACAATCGGCCGCGCCACCGACTTGGGCACGATGCCATGCGCCTCGTTGTACTCCACCTGCTTCTGCCGGCGACGATCGGTTTCGTCGATGGCCGCCTGCATCGAGCGGGTCATCTTGTCGGCGTAGAGGATCGCCTTTCCGCGCACATTGCGGGCCGCGCGGCCGATGGTCTGGATCAGCGAGCCGGTCGAGCGCAGGAAGCCCTCCTTGTCCGCATCCAGGATCGCCACCAGCGACACCTCCGGCATGTCCAGACCCTCGCGCAGCAGGTTGATGCCAACCAGCACGTCGAACTTGCCCAGGCGCAGGTCACGGATGATCTCCACCCGCTCCACCGTGTCCACGTCCGAGTGCAGGTAGCGCACGCGGATGCCGTGTTCACCCAGGTACTCGGTCAGGTTCTCGGCCATACGCTTGGTCAGGGTGGTGACCAGCACACGGTCCCCCATCTTGATGCGCGCATTGCACTCGGACATCAGGTCATCCACCTGGGTGCCGACCGGGCGGATCTCCACCTGCGGATCGATCAGGCCGGTGGGGCGCACCACCAGCTCGGTGATGTCATCGCCGGATTCACGCAGCTCGTAAGGGCCGGGCGTGGCCGAAACATAGATCGCGCGCGGCGAGCGCGCCTCCCACTCCTCGAAACGCAGCGGCCGGTTGTCCAGCGCCGACGGCAGGCGGAAACCGAATTCCACCAGGGTTTCCTTGCGCGAGCGGTCGCCCTTGTACATGGCACCGATCTGCGGAATGGTCACGTGCGACTCGTCGATGACCAGCAAGGCGTCCGCCGGCAGGTAGTCGAACAGGGTCGGCGGCGGCTCGCCCGGCGCCTTGCCGGTGAGGTGCCGCGAGTAGTTCTCGATGCCGTTGCAGTAGCCCACCTCGGCCATCATCTCCAGGTCGAACTGGGTGCGCTGCGCCAGGCGCTGCGCCTCGACCAGTTTGTTCTGTGCGTAAAGCTGCTCCAGCCGCTCCTTGAGCTCGACCTTGATGGTATCCACCGCCGCCAGCACCCGCTCACGCGTAGTGGCGTAATGCGTCTTCGGATAGATGGTGTAGCGCTGCATCTTGCGCAGACTTTCGCCGGTCAGCGGGTCGAACATGCTCAGCTGCTCGATCTCGCCATCGAACAGTTCGATGCGCACCGCCTCGCTATCCAGTTCTGCCGGAAACACATCGATAATCTCGCCACGCACGCGGAAGGTACCGCGCTGCAGCTCGTATTCGTTGCGGGTGTATTGCAGCTGGGTCAGGTGCTTTATCAGGTCGCGCTGGTCGATGCGCTCGCCCTTGGACAGGATCAAGCGCAACGACAGGTAGTCTTCCGGCGCACCCAGGCCATAGATTGCCGATACCGTGGCAACGACGATCGCATCTGGCCGCGACAGCAGGGTTTTGGTTGCCGCCAGACGCATCTGCTCGATGTGTTCGTTGATCGAGCTGTCCTTCTCGATGAAGGTATCCGACGACGGCACATAGGCCTCGGGCTGGTAGTAATCGTAGTAGCTGACGAAGTACTCCACCGCATTGTTCGGGAAGAATGCCTTGAACTCACCGTACAGCTGCGCGGCCAAGGTCTTGTTGGGCGCCATCACCAGGGTTGGACGCTGCACCTGCTGCACCACGTTGGCGATCGTGTAAGTCTTGCCGGAGCCGGTCACGCCCAGCAGGGTCTGTTTGGCGATGCCCGCCTCGAAATTGGACACCAGCTTTTCGATGGCGGCCGGCTGATCGCCCGAGGGCGAATACGGCGATACGAGCTGGAAGCTGTCGGACATGAGGGCAGCACGACTTGGGAGACATTTCAGTATAGCGAGCCCGGGCCTCACATCCCGGCGAGCGCTAAACCCATGTTCAGGGGCTGGACGCAGCGAGCGCTTTGGCCAGCTTTTTCCACCACGCTGCACTTCACAAAACGCGTGAACCGACCGCCATGCCCCTGCCCCTCCACGTCGCAACCCAACGCCGCCCCACGCCGGGCTTCACCCTGCCTGAGTTCATTATCTGCCTGGTGATAGCAGCAATCCTCGCAGCCATTGCACTGCCCAAGCTGCAGCAGACACTGCACCGCCAGCGTGCCATCTCGGCCCAGAACGCGCTGGTTGCGCACCTGCACCTGACACGGGCGACCGCGCTATGGCGTCGTCAGCCAACCCTGACCTGCCCGACAGTCGACGGCAATCGATGCAGCCACAGGGGCGACTGGGGGACCTCATGGCTGGTTTTCCTGGATCCGGACGGTGACGGAATAGCAAACGCCCCAGACGACATCATCCGCGTCACCCTGGGCGCCCGACAACCGAAGCTCAGGGTATTTGGCTCCGCCGGACGCTCCCATGTGCGCTATCTGGCCGACGGGCGCAGCGCGGGCTCCAACCAGACCATCCGATTCTGTGATCCCTCCGGCGCCCTGCAGGCAGCGATCATCATCAACAACAGCGGACGTGTACGCAGCACCTCAGGTCGCGGCGCGCAAACGTGCCCTCCGTGAAGCACAGGTGTTGCACTCCTTCATCTCGCCGAGTAGAATGCGCCTCCCCGCCCG
>DKPB01000062.1 GCA_002471015.1 Stenotrophomonas sp. UBA7346 | reverse complement strand
CCGCGAACGCATCCAGGCCCGCCGCCGGCAGGCGCAACAGAACCAGAACGGCAGCTCCGGCAGCCCGAAACCGTAGAGTGAGCGCATGACGTCACGCATAGTCCCCATCACCTTGCTGATCGCCACCCTCAGTGGTTGCGTCACCACCCCGGTGCCCGAGATACGCCGCAAGGCCGCCGACGATGTCACCACACCGGTGGCGGGCCAACCGGCGCGCACCGCTGCGCTTGGCGAGGTGGATGCACCGGTCGCCGACGATGCTGGCAGCCGCGCGGTGATCCGCCGTGGCAACGGCACCGTCATCAATCGCGCCGCGGCGGCTGCACCCGCGCCGTCGCTATCGGCGGCAGGCAATGGCACTGCCGTGTTCAACTTCGAGGGTGAATCGGTGCAGGCCGTCACCAAGGCCATCCTCGGTGACATGCTGGGCCAGAACTATGTGATCGCTCCTACGGTACAGGGCACGGTTACCCTGGCCACGCCCAAGCCGGTGTCGCCGGCGCAGGCCTTGAACCTGCTGGAGATGGTGCTGGGCTGGAACAATGCCCGCCTGGTCTACAGCGGCGGCCGCTACAATGTGGTGCCTGCCGACCAGCCGTTGGCTGGCACGGTGGCACCCAGCACGGCACCGGCATCGGCCGCGCGTGGTTATGAAGTGCGGGTGGTGCCGCTGCAGTACATCTCCGCCAGCGAGATGGAGAAAGTACTCAAGCCGTATGCACGGCCCAATGCCATTGTCGGCATCGACGGTGCCCGCAACGTCATCAGCCTGGGCGGTACCCGCACCGAACTGGAGAACTACCTGCGCACGGTCGAGATCTTCGACGTGGATTGGCTTTCCGGCATGTCGGTCGGTGTCTTCCCGATCCAGTCCGGGCGTGCCTCGCAGGTGGCCAGCGACCTGGAGAAGGTGTTTGGCGAAACCAGCAAGACGCCCAGTGCAGGCATGTTCCGCTTCATGCCACTGGACAATGCCAATGCGGTACTGGTGATTACCCCGCAGGCGCGCTACCTGGACCAGATCCAGCAATGGCTGGATCGCATCGACAGCGCGGGTGGCAGTGCGCGTCTGTTCTCCCATGAACTGAAGTACATCAAGGCCAAGGACCTGGCTGATCGGCTGGCCGAGGTATTCGGTGCCGGCAGTGGCTCGCGCGGGGGACAGGACAGCGCGGCCTCGCTGGCACCGGGTGCCAGTGCCATCAGCCTGCAGGGCGGTGGCACGGTGGATCCTTCAGCCAGTGCTGATGATCAGTTGGGTGATGGCGGCGGCGCCTTCGGCAAGAGTGGTGGAACCGGCGGTGGTTCCGGTAGCGGCGGCATGGGGGAAGGCATGGCCTTGCCGCAGCGCAGCTCGGGCAACGGCAGTGTGACGCTGGAAGTGGAAGGCGATCGCGTGGGTGTGTCAGCGGTCGAGGAAACCAATACCCTGCTGGTACGCAGCACGCCGCAGGCGTGGCGTTCCATCCGCGAGGTGGTGGAAAAGCTCGACGTGATGCCGATGCAGGTACATATCGAGGCACAGGTGGCGGAAGTCGCCTTGAGCGGCGATTTGAGCTACGGCGTCAACTGGTACTTCGAGCAGGCGGTGAATGCCGCCGTCGACAAGGGCGGCGCTGGCCTGCCTTCGGCCTTGGGTCGCGGCATCTGGGGCGATATCGCCGGCTCGTTGATCCCCGGCGACGGCAAGGGCGGTGGTGGCCTGAGCTGGACCTTCCTGGGCAAGAACGCCGCTGCGGTGATCACGGCACTGGACCAGGTCACGGATGTACGCCTGCTGCAGACCCCATCGCTGTTCGTACGCAACAACGCGGTGGCCACCTTGAACGTGGGCAGCAAGATCCCCGTGTATTCGGTTTCGGTCTCCGGTATCAGCGACAACCAGTATTCGCAGGTGCAGTACCTGGAAACCGGCACCATCCTCAAGGTGCGTCCGCGCGTCACCCGTGATGGCATGGTGTTCCTGGACATCGTCCAGGAGGTCAGTTCGCCGGAAGGCGAGCCCGATGACAACGGCAATGTGCGCATCAACACACGGCGGATGAAGACCGAGGCTGCCGTCAACGCGGGGGACACCGTGATGCTGGCGGGTTTGATCGAGGACAGTGCGAGCAAGGGCTCGTCGGGTTTGCCGGGGCTGAGCCGGCTGCCGGTGATTGGTGGCCTGTTCGGGCGCAAGACCCAGACCAGCCGCCGCAGCGAGGTGATCGTGCTGCTGACCCCGACCATCGTGCGCAACCCGCAGGAAGCGCGCAATCTCACCGACGAGTACGGCAGCAAGTTCCGTGCGCTGGATCCGCTCAACAAGCCCAAGGCAGGCCACTGAGCCATGCCCCTGCCGGTCATTCTGTTGCCAGTAGGGGTGGATGATGCCGCGCTGGACGCCTGTCTGGCAGCGTTGGAGGCCAACACGCCCGCCGGCACGCCGGTGTGGCTGGCCGACGATGGCCAGGCCGGCCCCCGTGGCCTGGCGGTGATCGAACACTGGTTGGCGCGTACCGCATTGCAGGCCGAGTACACGCGCAGGCCGCGGCCGATCGGCGAGCCCGCACACCTGCAGGAAATGCTGCGGGCATGTGGCGACGCCGATGTGGCGGTGCTGGCCCCGGATGCATTGCCGGGCGTGGGCTGGCTGCAGCAGCTCAGCGACTGCCTGGCGCGTGATGCTTCCATCGCCACCGCCACACCGTGGAGCAACGCTGGCGAAACCGTGGCCTGGCCGCGTGCGGCCGAGCTCAATGCGTTGCCGGACGACGGCGCGCGTCTGGCCCTGGCGCTGGCCGCGATGCCGCTGCTGCAGCCCGAGTTGCCGTCGGCCATCACCCATGCGGTGCTGATACGCGGCAGTGCGCGCAGGCGCGCCGGTGGCCTGGATACCGACAGTTATGGCTCCTGGTACGCGGCGCTGGTGGATCTGAGCCTGCGCATGAGCGGGCTGGGTTGGCGCAATGTGCTGTGTGACAACGCCTTTGCCGGCCGCAAGCATGAGGGCCAGCCGGCCGATGGCGACATGGAAGTATTGGCCAACCGCTGGCCGGCGTGGACTGCACGCTTGGCCGCGTTCCTGATGAACGACCCGTTGTACCTGCACCGCCAGCAGCTGCAGCAGTTGTATGCGCAGGCGATAATGCCCGCCGCACAGCCCGATCTTTTCGATGCCTGTGACACCCCGCAAGGCACGGAGCTGCAGTGAACGAAACGATTGCCGTGGTGGTGGTCAGCTACCAGAGCGCCACCACGTTGGACCAATGCCTGCAGCACCTGCGTGCAGCAGATGATGTGGCTGAAATCCGCGTGGTGGACAATGCCTCGCGCGATGGGTCGGTGGAAATCGCGCAGCGCCATGCCCTGGCCGATGCGCGGGTGCGTTTCATCGCCAACCCCGACAATCCCGGCATGGCGACGGCGTGCAACCAGGGCGCCCGGGATTGCCACGCGCCGTGGCTGGCTTTCATCAACCCCGACCTGATGGTGCAGCCGCAGACCCTGTCGCGCCTGCGTGCGTTGGGCCAGCCCCTGGGGGATTGCCTGCTGGGGGTGGAACAGGTGGATGAGCAGGGCGTGGCCGACCCAGCGGTGCGCCGGCGCGACCCGGATTTTGCGGCGATGCTGCGCAACCCGGGGGCAGGTTCGCGGCTGGCGGTGGAGGTGGACCGTTCCGTGCCTTTGCAACGGGTGCAGGCCTTGTCCGGCGCCCTGCTGTTGATGCCGCGTGGCCTGTTTGACCGCCTGCACGGCTGGGATGGTGGCTACCGCCTGCATGCCGAGGATCTGGACCTGTGCCGCCGGGCACGCGAGGAGGGGGCCGTGGTCGCCATCGCCAATGCGCTGCAGGTCGTGCATGTGCGGGGTGTCTCCAGCCGCTCGCGGCCTTACTTTGTCGAGTGGCACAAGCACCGCGGCCTGTGGCGTTACTTCCGCAAGTTCGAGGCTTCCACGCGTAGCCTGCCTGTGAAGATCGGCGTGTGGTGCGCGATCTGGGCGCATGCGGTGCTGCAGGTGCCGCGTCTTTTCCTGAGGCGATAGGCCGCGGCGGTTGACCAATGTGGCGTGGGGTCATGCATGGCCGGGCGCAGGCAGGCCGTGCATGTCGGCCTGCGGCGCTCCCGGCCGTTCAGGGGCGGTAGGTGGGAGCGTGGGGAGGTCCAGCGCATAATGCGGCCATGATCATCCAATCCCTGCTGGACACCGACCTCTACAAATTCACGATGATGCAGGCGGTACTGCACCAGTACCCTGGCGCCATCGTCCAGTACCGGTTCAAGTGCCGCACCCCGGGCATCGACCTGGCGCGGTACATCGACCAGATCAACGTTGAGATCGATCACCTGTGCAGCCTGCGCTTCAGCAGCGAAGAGCTGGAATACATGCGCCGCCTGCGCTTCGTGAAGGCGGACTTCATCGATTTCCTCGGCCTGTTCCACCTGGATCGCAAGTACATCGACCTGCGTCCCTCGCAGACGGTGCCGGGCGAGATCGAGTTGGATATCACCGGCCCCTGGCTGCACACCATCATGTTCGAGGTGCCGCTGCTGGCGATCATCAACGAGGTCTGGTTCCGCAATACCACCACGCCGGATTTCGCCGAAGGTGAGCGCCGCCTGCAGGCCAAGACCGCGCTGCTGCGTGACACCCCGGGGTTCGAGAACTGCCGCATTGCCGATTACGGCTCGCGCCGGCGTTACTCGCGGGAGTGGCATGGCACCATGCTGCCGATGCTGCGCGATGCGCTGGGGTCGCAGTTCGTCGGCACCAGCAATGTGCATTTCGCGCGCCTGTATGGCATGACCCCGCATGGCACCATGGCCCACGAGTACCTGCAGGCGTTCCAGGCATTGGGGCCGCGCCTGCGTGATTCGCAGGTGACGGCGCTGGAGTCGTGGGCGCGCGAGTACCGCGGTGACCTGGGCATTGCGTTGTCGGACGTGGTCGGGCTGGATGCGTTCCTGCGCGACTTCGATACCTATTTCTGCAAGTTGTTCGATGGTGTGCGCCACGACTCGGGCGACCCGTTTTCGTGGGGTGACCGCATGCTGGCGCACTTCAAGGCCAACCGTACCGATCCCGTGAGCAAGATCCTGGTGTTCAGCGACGGCTTGAACATCGAAAAGGTGATGCAGCTGTACGACTATTTCCGCGGCCGCTGCCAGGTGGCGTTCGGGGTGGGGACACATCTGACCAATGATCTGGGCCCCACGCCGCTGAACATCGTAATAAAGATGGTCCGCTGTAACGGTCAGCCGGTGGCCAAATTGAGCGATTCGCCGGGCAAGAGCATGTGCGACGACCCGGGCTACCTGTCCTATCTTCGCCAGGTTTTCCAGGTAAATCAGTAAGTTGGGGGTAAAGCTGCGGTGAAGGCGCGCACGGCATTGTTCACCACGGCTGCACACAAGCGAGTCTTACGTTTGTGACGTAGTTCGCATTTTTTACATTTCCCGGGTACGGCCGTGTAAAATCTGTGCCAGCGTACACAGGGGTACGCATTGTCTCTGGCGAGGGGACCATGGGAATTCCGTTGTCGGGCATCCGTCCCGGGGGAGTCAAGGGCGGTGCATTTTCTTACCCGTCGTTGGGCGTGATCCCCGGCGGAAACTGCCCCAGCAATCTCTATAGTCAGGAAGCAGGGCCGTCGGCGCCCTCGCTCCTCCAGGGCCGCAGCATCCGCTACGGTGCCGCGCCCGCGCATGGGCGCCAGTGCAATCGGCCCACAACAGAACCTGCGCCCTCACTGGCGCCGCCTGCGGCGGCGTTGTCCTTCGTATTTCATCCCTTCGAGCTGGCCCGATGAACCTGACGCTTCGCAAGTCCGGCAGCCTGCTGCCGTTGCTTTCCCTTTCCCTGGTGCTGTGCGCCCCGGCGATGGCTGCCGATACGGCAGGCGGCCAGTTCCGCGAGTGGAGCACCAATGCGCTGGTCTCGCGCAACATGACGCTGCGCGATCTGGGCTTCAGCCAACCCATCAGCCTGCGCGGCCAGGACAACCAGCGCGAGCTGTACCTGCCAGTTCCCGCCGGTGTGGCCACCCAGAACGCGCAGTTGCAGCTGGATGCACGCTATCTGCGCGGACATCCGGGGCGTACGTCCAACCTGTTGAGCATCGATGACGATGCCGTGGCGGCCCGCACCATCACCGATGCCCAGGGCGACCTGAGCCAGCTGATCGGTATCGATGGGGAGCCGCGTTCCACCGGCTTCGTGCGTTTCGGCGTGGGTTGGTGGTCGATCGTCTCGGATTATCAGTGTGCCGACCAGAGTGCGCCGGCCAACGTGCTGCGGATTGGCCCGGATACCCGCTTCAGCTACCAGTTCGATGGGCGCGCCATCGACACGGTGGCCAAAGCCTGGACGGCGCTGCCGCGCCAGGTACGCCTGCTGGTGGAAGGGCGCCAGCTTGATGCCGCCAGTTATGACACAGCATGGCGCGTGGGCGCGGTGCTGGAGACGGCGGGCAAGCGGGTCAGCGTTGCGGCGCTGCCCAGGGTGGGCGACAGCATCGACCTGCGTGGTACCCAGGTACCCGCCAGCCTGATGGCGGTGCCGGCCTACGCGGCATTGGCGGCGGGCGAAGCCCAGCACCGCATCGGCAGCGATGCCGAAGTGGGCGCGTTACTGTCGCTGGGCGGCAACAGCGCGCTGCCGATGGACGTGGTGGTTGCCAGCCCGGCGTTGCGTGCATCGGTGAAGCGCGCGCTGGACGCGCTGGCAACGCAGGTAGCGGCTGCCGATGCCGATGGCGCCGCGGCGTTCGCCGCCTGGCGCAAGGGCGGCATGGCGGCCCTGGAAACGGCGGTTGAAGGACGCAACGTCAGTGCCGCCGTGGTGGCGGGGCAACCGCTGCTGGTGGTCACGCCCGGCGCTGCGGGTGAGGTGGCCGGCCTGCTGGGCGCACAGTGGCGTGCCTATGCCCTGGGCCAGAACCTGCAGGTCAACAAGGCGCAGCCGCTGGTCAATGAAAAGGGCATCCTGCTGCTGGATCGGCTGGGCACGTTCTCCGGCACGCAGGACATCATTGCCCGCAGCGACCGCATCGCCAATGCCGACCTGGGCCTGATCTCCAGCGACGGCAAGCTGCCTGCGGAGGTTGTGATCGATGTATCGGCCGCGCCCAACGGGGCGGGCGAGGGCGCAGTGGCGTCCATCTTCTTCAATGATTACCTGCTCGGTGCCAAGGTGCTCAATACCGATGGCAAACCGCAGCGGATCACCGCCAAGGTGCCGCTCTATGCGATCGCCGCGCGCAACGAGGTGCGGGTGTCGTTCCTGCGCCAACCCGCACGCCCGCATTGCCATGACCCGGCCACGCCGTATCCGGTGTCGTTGCTGCCCAGCAGCCATATCGTGATGGCGGAACGTGGCAGCGCCCCGGATTTCGTGGGGGCGACCGCGCAGCTGTCGGGCCCGCACCAGGTCGTGGTGCCCGAGGCGTGGTTGCAGAACGCGCCGACCACCCTGCAGACCGTCATCCGTGTCAGCAACGCGGTGGGTGCCTCGGTGGAGCGCGCTACCCTGGACGTGGCCAAGGGCAAGACGGTACCTGCACCGGGGCAGCCCTACCTGGCATTCAACGTACAGCCTGAAGGTATCCAGAGTGCGGCTGTGGCCGAAGGCGGCCAATTGCGCATCAGCGGCAGCAAGGATGAAACCCTGCTCGACCTCGCTGGCCTGGACAACGCAGCCCTGGTCGAAGTGGCCGGCGGCAGCGGCAAGCAGGGTGTCATCTATCGCGAACTGGGCAACCGTATCCCGAGCATCGCCGAGCCGTTCCGGCTGATGCGCGGCTCAGTCGCGGTGCTGGATGGCAGCGGCTTGGTGCAGGACTTCGACCGCAACGACCCGGAAGGCCTGCGGGTGGCGGTCGATGGCAACCCGCAGCCGGCATGGCAGCGGCACATGGTGTGGTTGTTGTTGCTGGTGGGTGTGGTCGTGTTCCTGCTGCTGGCCGCCCGCGTGGCGCAGATCCGCCACCGCCGCAAGCTTGAGAATACGCACTAAGCTGCCATGGACGCCGTCACCTGGAATGTGATGCTTGCCAACTACTACGCCCTTCTGGAGAAGGGCGCGGTGGTGCTGGCGGTGTTGATCCTGCTGTCCAGCCTGGATGATCTGTTCATTGATCTCTGGTACTGGATCCGTTTGGTATGGCGCAAGCTTACGGTGGTGAAGCGTGCGTCCTACCGGCCGTTGACGGCCAACGACCTGCGTAGCCGGGACGAACAGCCGCTGGCGATCATGGTGCCGGCCTGGGCCGAGTACGACGTGATCGCGCAGATGGTGGAGAACATGATCGACGTGCTCGATTACCGCGAGTACGTGGTGTTTGTCGGCACCTATCCCAACGACCACCAGACCATCGCCGAAGTCGAACGCATGCGTCGTCGCTATCGGCGCCTGCAGCGGGTGGAAGTACCGCACCCCGGGCCGACCAACAAGGCCGACTGCCTGAACTGGCTGGTGCTGTCCATCTTCGACTACGAGAAGCGCAACGGCCTGGAATTTGCCGGCGTCATCCTGCACGACAGCGAGGATGTGCTGCATCCGCTGGAGCTGCGTTTCTTCAACTACCTGTTGCCGCGCAAGGACATGATCCAGCTGCCGGTCACCTCGCTGGACCGTGAGTGGTACGAGCTGGTTGCCGGTACCTACATGGACGAGTTTGCCGAATGGCATGCCAAGGATCTGGTCGTGCGTGAAAGCATGGCCGGAACCGTGCCTTCGGCCGGCGTCGGCACCTGCTTCTCGCGGCGCGCGCTGCTGGCGCTTAGCGCCGAGACCGACAACCAGCCCTTCAACACCGACAGCCTTACCGAGGACTACGACATTGGCGCCCGCCTGGGGCGCATGGGCATGCAGTCGATATTCGCCCGCTTTCCGGTGGAATTCCGCGTGCGCCGGCCGTCGGCATGGTTTGGCTGGGGCGGCGTACGCGAGCGCAACCTGAAGATGGCCCTGTGTGTGCGTGAATACTTCCCCGACAATTTCCGCGCGGCCTATCGGCAGAAGGCGCGTTGGGTACTGGGCATTGGCCTGCAAAGCTGGGAGACCCTGGGTTGGGGTGGCAGCATTGCCAATCGCTACCTGCTGATGCGTGACCGCAAGGGCATCGTCACTTCCTTCGTCAGCATCCTGGCCTACCTGTTGTTCCTGCAGCTGATGCTGTTCTGGGTGCTGAAGATGACCGGCGTCTGGCACATGGAGTTTCCGACCGTGTTCCAAGCCGGCTCCTGGCCCATGGTCGTGGCCTTGATCACCACCGCGGCACTGGGCACCCGCGTGCTGCAGCGCATGTACTTCGTCAACCGCCTGTACGGCTGGGAGCACGCGGTGATGTCGGTGCCGCGCATGGTGGTTGGCAATGTCATCAACTGCGCCGCCACCGGCCGCGCCTGGCGCATGTTTGCCGGCTATCTGCTGTTCGGCAAGCGTCTGGTCTGGGACAAGACCATGCATGACTTTCCCACCAACAATCAGTTGGTGCAAACGCGTCGTCGACTGGGTGAATTGCTCAGCGTCTGGCAGGCGGTGGAACCCGAGCGCCTGCAGCAGGCGCTGGAGGAACAACAGGGCGGCCGCCAACAGCCGCTGGGGCGGATCCTGGTGGCGCAGGGCTGGCTGGATGACGAGACCCTGGCCGAGGCGATCTCCTTCCAGGAGGAGCTGCCGCGTGCCAACGTCGATGTGGCCTATCTGAAGGCCGGACGCTTCCCCTTGCCGGTGGAGGCCTGCGTGCATTGGCGTGTGCTGCCGTTGCCTGACAGCGAGCCCGGGGTCCTGCGCCTGGCCGTGGCCAGCGCATTGCCCGATGAAGGGCTGCTGCGGCTTGCCGAGCTTGCCAGGGTTGACCGCGTGGAGCAGCAGGTGGCGCGCGAGAGCGAGATCAACGCAGGGCTGCGGCTGATGTGCGGCGCCGACTACAGGATCGATGCAGTGCCACTGCTGGGCGATTTGCTGGTGGAGATGAAGCTGATTTCGCGCGAGCACTTCCAGGCAGCGCTGGATGACTATCGTCCGCACCGTGACGGGCGTATTGGTGACTACCTGGTGCGCCGCGGTGTTGCCAGCGAGCAGGCCATCACCCTCGCCGTGGAAGAACAACAACGGCGTGCGCGTGAAGCGCGCCTGCATCCGGATGTATTTCTGGCATGAGCATGAAACTGTTGAAGCCCCTGGTTGCCTTTGTCCTCGCCGGCGCGTTTGTGCCGGTGGCGATGGCCGAAGAACTGCCGCTGTCGGGCGCCGCATATCGCATCGCCGAGCAGGCCTATGCGTCCTATGCCCGTGGCGACTATGCACAGGCCGCTGCCCAGGCCCGCGAGGCGGTACGCCTGCGTCCCGACGTGCAACGCCTGCGCGACCTGCTGGCGCAGGCGCAGGCGCGTGCCACCGGTAGCGGCGCCGGCGCGCCGCGTCCCTCGGGCCAGGGTCGATCCAATGCCGCAAGGCCAGCGCCTGCCACGCGCGCGCCATCCAGCACGGCAACGACTGGGCAGACCCCGTTCGAGAAGGGCTATCCCCTGGCAACCGAGGCTTACGCCAGCTACTACCGGGGCGAGATGGCACTGGCCGAGCAACAAGCCGAACAGGCCTACCGCATCGACCCCAGCCAAGGTACCTGGGCCATGTTGTGGGTGGACTCGCTGGAGGCCCAGGGCAAGGCGGACGCCGCCCTGCAGGCGCTGCAGGCCGCGGTGGACCTTGGCGCCAAGAACATCACCGATCTGGAAGCGCGCAAGCTGCGCATCAAGCGGGCGCAGGCGGTCGCGCCGGCGCAGGCCGGTTACAAGGCGATGATGGAGTTCCGCCCTGCCGATGCGGTGGAGCCGGCGCGCGAAGCCGTCGCGCTTGCACCGGAGTCGGCCAGCCATCGCCTGTTGCTGATGACCGCGTTGATGCTCAGCGGCCGGCTTGAGGAAGGCGTACAAGCGGCCACCGACGCCATCACCAATGACGGGGAGGACACCAACGCACTGGTGCTGCGGGCTTACATGCTGCAGCGCCTGGGGCGCGACGCCGGCGCCAACGCGGACTACGACCGCGCGCTGGCGCAGGACTGGCTGGATGAGCAACAGCTCCACAACATCCGCCTGCTGGCCGTGGATGCGGCACTGGCGGCAGGGGATGCGGCGCGTGCCAACCACCTGCTGGACGCCATGGATGCTACCGACGCGCAGGTGGTGAGCCGGCGTGCCGCTGCCGGCAAGCGCTCGCTGGCACGCGCGCTTGACGCCACAGCCTACCCGCCGCCGCTGCAGGCTTGCCGCGATACGCCCTATGGCACGCAGTGCGAGATGCAACCGACCGATCAGGTGCCGGAGACCCCGGCCGCGCGTGCTTACGCTGCCTATGGCCGCCAGCAGTGGGGCGAAGCCATCGAGCAGGCGGAGTTGGCGGTCAAGGCCGCACCGGACGATCCGGCCATGCAGCGCCTGCTGACCGCCACGTTGTCGGCCGGCGATGCCGGCCAGCGTGCCGAGGCCGTGCAACGTTTGAATGCCGGCCTGCAGAAGGAGCCGGACAACGTCGACATGTTGATGCAGCGTGCCAACCTGCACCAGCGTGCAGGCGAGGCCGGCCTGGGCCTGGCCGACCTGGAGGCGGCTGCGGCCACCGGCAAGGCGCCGCCGACCATCGGCCTGGACCAGGCCTATGCCCGCGCCGGCATGGGGGCCAGCGAACGTGGCGAGGCCTCACAGCAGATCCGCGAGGCCTTGCACGAGGCCGATCAAGGCAACTTGTCCTTGACCCCCGAGCAGCGCCGCTACGCGCGCAGTTCGTTGACCGAGCTGGAACGCCGTTGGGGCATCACGGCCAGCGTCGGCTGGCGTGGTGCCCGCCAGACCACTGCCACCTTGGGCGGCGCCGCATTGAGCACGCCAGGCGATGCCGCCTTCAGTTCGGTCGAAGCCTATTGGCGTCCGATTGCCTACCAGCCCAACATCGAGCTCTACGGTCGCCTGACCAATGTGCTGTATGACGGGGGGGGCCGTTACGAAACACTGCGCAACGTTGATCCGTGCACCGGCCAGGATCTTGGCGGCGTGGATCGCACGCAGGGTGGCGCCACCACCCGTACCGCGACCGGCTGGCCCAGTAGCATCGCCGCTCTTGGTGCGCGTTTCCGGGTGCCGGGCACTGGCCTGGGCTTTGGCATCGAGCGCCGCCAGTTCATCGGTTCGGCCAACCGTCATGGCGGCCTGTACGCACAGTCCGCGGCCGAGCAGTGCCGGTTGTCGCAAACCGTGTTGACCGGTGAAGGCGTGCAGGGGCGTTACCAGCTGGACGACACCGCCGGCGGCTGGATGACCTACCTGTCCTATGGCTGGTACCACGGTGCTGCCATCGGCCCGGACGACCGCAGCTGGCCGAGCATGCAGTTGTACGCCCAGGGCGGTTATGCCTGGAGCAACAATGACGCCGATTTCCATGTGCAACGCATCGCCACTACCGGCCTGCCGGCCGAGGAGCTGCGTTCAAGCGGCCAACTCAAGCGCAGCCAGCTGTTCGCTTCCAGTGAATTCCGTTATGGCTGGAGTTTCCGGCCGCATACCGCCAGTGACAACTGGACGCTCAATCCCTTCGCCGTGGTCGGTGCCGATTGGTACCGGCAGCGCGACCGCGCACAGGGCGTGGTGTACCCGGATGGTTCGCGGCAGCGCTTCCGCCTGGCGGCCGAGGACGGTGATCTGGCGCTGGGCGCCGGTGTCGGTTTCGCGGTACGCCGGGTGTTCCGCGAAGACAACCTGCACGGCCCGCGTTCCTCACTTGATGCCAGCGTGCAGTACCGCTTCGCACTCAATGGCGACCAGGCCGAACGCAACCGAGGCCTGTTCGTCAACGTAACCCTTTCTTACTAAGCCGAAAGGCTGCATGGGAAACCCAAGCATGAGCACAACCGGATGGATCAAACAGGTCGGCGCAGGTCTCGCGTTGACAGTAACGATGGCTATTGCGTCGGCGCAGCAGGCCCCGCACTCCGACGTGGTGATCGTCGGCAAGGACGGTTGGTTGTTCCCGGCCTGGGGCAGCCTGAGCGAGGTGGACACCACCGGTGTGCAGGCGGCCACCGCCTTGATCGCCGAAACCCAGCAGGCCCTGGCCGCGCGTGGCGTGCGCCTGGAAGTACTGGTGCTGCCGGACAAGGTGACCTTCTACGAAGATCGCCTGCCCGAAGGCCGTGTCGTCAGTGATGCGGTGAGGAAGCGCTATGACGTCATCCTGGGTTCGCTGCAGGCAGCCGGGGTGGATGCACTGGACGCGCGCAAGGTATTGGCCGATACCCGCGCTGCCGGCAAGGACGTGTTCTACCGCAGCGATCAGCATTGGACCCAGCCCGCCGCCGATGCGGTGGCCGATGCGGTGGCTGCGCGCATCAAGCAGAAGGTACCGGTGCTGGCCGGCGAGCCTGGCACCGGCATGGCGCTGGGCAGTGAAACCCGCGAGCGCCGCTATGGCGATCTGGCCGAGTTGTTCCTGGACCCTGCCGCGCGCAGCGCCGTTGGCCGCGATACCTTCGTGGTGCGCCGCGCCGCCGAAGGCCAGTCGCTGCTGGATGACGGCAAGGCACCGGTGCATGTCACCGGCCACAGCATGGTGCAGGCCTATTTCGGCTTCCCGCAGAAACTTTCCAACGCCATCGACCGGCCAGTGACGGTGAACTGGAAATCGGGCAACGTCGGGCCATGGGTGGTGCTGCTGGACTACCTGGAATCGGCGGACTTCCGCGACAACCCGCCGCAGGTGCTGGTGTGGCAGATGTTCGAGCCGGTCTACGGCTTTGGCCCGTCGGCGCAGGGGCAGTGGGACAACGCCTCGATCATGAGCAACGCACAGTGGCAGCAGCGCCTGCACAAGGCTTTGGGGCACTGAGCCGATGAATGTCCGTCCTGGTGCGCCGGCTCCGCTGCCGGCGCCAGCTCCGCCGCGCGCGCACCGTGCCAGCGCACTTGTCATCACGCTGCTGCTGCTGGTGGGGCTGTGCGCGGGCGGCTGGATGCTGGCCAAGGCGCAGCTGCCGGCCGACAAGCTGGCACCGGCGCAGTGGGCCGATGGTGCCGCTGGCAAGGCCATCAATGACGCTCTGAAGCTCCCGGGACAGGCGCATGCCGATACCTGGAACGCGGCACTGCGTTACCGGCTGCTGGGCGACACCGGCGCACAGGTGGCGCTGGGTTGCCCGGGATGGTTGTTCTACCGGGATGGCCTGCGCCCGCAACCCGGTGCCGGCAGCACGGCGTTCGCCGAGCGCATCAGGCTGATGCAGCACTGGTCACAGCAACTCAAAGCGCAGGGTGTGCAGCTGCTGGTGGTGGCGGTGCCGGACAAATCACGCATCGAGCAGGCACACAGTTGCGGTCTGCGCTACTCCGCGCCCATGCGCGAGCGTTACGGCATGTGGCAGGACGCCCTGGCGGCAGCCACCGTGCCTTATGTGGACCTGCTGCCGGTACTGCATGCCGGTGACGTACCGGTGTTCTTCAATACCGACGTGCACATGAACCGGGTGGGCGCGCAGCGCGCAGCCGACGCCGTGGCTGCACGCGCGTTGCCGCTGCTGGGCGGGCCGGGTGGCCAGGCTTTCGAGCAGGGGCCCCTGAGTGCGCCCAAGCCGCGCATGGGCGATCTGATTGTCCTGGCCGGGCTGGAGCACGCGCCGCCGGCGTGGCGTCCGGCGCTGGACCAGGAGCCGGAACAGGTGATCACGCCACTGCGTGGCGGTGGCCTGCTGGACGAGACACCGCCGGTGGAGGTGCTGTTGCTGGGCAGCTCCAACGGCCGCCGCAGCCTGTTTGGCGAGCGTCTGGGCAATGCGCTGGGGCGGGAGGTATGGAACCAGAGCATGGATGGTGGGCAGTTCTCCGGCGCCTTGCTGGCGGCCTGGCCGCAACGCCAGCAGTGGCCGCCCAGCCTGAAACTGGTGATCTGGGAATTCTCCGAGATGGCGCTGTCCTTGCCGTTGACCGACGGCGAGCAGGCGGCATTGGCCGATATCGACTGAGCGCCTGACGACGATGCTGTTCAACTCCTTCCTGTTCCTGCTGATCTTCCTGCCCATCGCCTTGGGCGTGCATTACCTGCTGGGCGCATTGCAGCCCAGGCTGGCGGCGCTGTGGCTGTGCGTGGCCTCCCTCCTGTTCTACGGCTGGTGGAACCCGCAGTTCGTGGTGCTGTTGTCAGGTTCCATCCTGTTCAACTACCTGGTCAGCCTGGCCATCCTGGGGTTGGCCAAGCGGCCGCGCCTGCAGATGCTGGTGACGGGCCTGGGTATCGCGGCTGACCTGTTGCTGCTGGTGCACTACAAGTACTTCGCGGCGATGGTGAACTTCGTCCACGACCTGGGCTTCGCGGTCGGGCCGATGGATGCGCTGATCCTGCCACTGGGCATTTCGTTCTTCACCTTCACCCAGATCGGCTACCTGCTGGACTGCCGCGCGGGTGTGGTCAACGACCGCAGCCCGTTGAGCTATGTGCTGTTCGTGACCTTCTTCCCGCACCTGATCGCCGGCCCCATCCTGCACCACAAGGAGATGATGCCGCAGTTCAGCAAGCCGGAAACCTATCGCTTCCACGCCGACAACCTGTCCGTCGGCGGCATGTTGTTCGTCATCGGGCTGGCCAAGAAGGTATTGCTGGCCGACAGCATCGCGCCCTATGCCGATGCCGGTTTTGCCAGCACCGGCGAGCTGCAGTTCTGGGGGGCGTGGGCGACGGCCACCAGCTATGCACTGCAGCTGTATTTCGACTTCTCCGGCTACTCGGACATGGCGCTGGGGCTGGCGCGGATGTTCGGCATCCGCTTCCCGCTCAACTTCAATTCGCCTTACAAGGCGACCAGCATCATCGACTTCTGGGCGCGCTGGCATATCACCCTCACCCGTTACATCACCGCCTACCTGTACTACCCGGTGGCGATGGCGGTGACCCGCTGGCGCAGCCGCCACGGCCGCCCCAATGGGCCGGGCGCGGTTGCCACGCCGGGCGGCTTCGCCTCGATGATCGTGCTGCCCACGGTATTTGCGATGGGCCTTGCCGGTATCTGGCACGGTGCCGGCCTGCAGTTCCTGATCTTCGGCCTGCTGCATGCCGCTTACCTGGCCATCAACCATGCCTGGCGCATTTTCCGTGGGGGTCGCGGCCCGGCGGCCAAACGCAGCACCAGCCGCCTGCAGCAGGTCGGTTACCTGCTGCTGACCTTTGCCGCGGTGCTGGTGGCACAGGCCTTCTTCCGCGCCGATGGCGTGGCCCAGGCATGGCAGCTGGTGCAGGGCATGGCCGGCGTGCGCGGTTGGGAAGGCATGGAAAACCTGGGCTACCTGGCCGGCATGGGGCTGGCCGATGGCTGGCGCCTGCTGGTGGGCCATCACGTGCAGGTGCTGTACGTGGCGGTATTGCTGGCCATTGTCTGGCTGGCACCCAACGCCCACCAGATCATGGGCGTGTACTCGCCGGCGTTGGCCAAGCCGGACCCTGCCGCACGCAGCTGGATGCGTTGGCAGCCCAATGCGGCATGGCTGCTGGTGATGCTGGGCATGCTGCTGGTGTGCCTGCTGAACCTGCATAAAGAATCGCGTTTCCTCTATTTCCAGTTCTAACGAAAAGGTGCAAGCAACATGGACATGCAGACCCTGCAGAACCAACTGATCGATACCGTCGAAGCCGTGATCGGCGTACGCGTGCAGGCCGACGAGTACATGGAGTCGCTGTTTGACTCGATGTCCAAGGTGCAGCTGATGGTGGAGGTCAAGGACCGCCTGGGTGTGACCCTGCCGGTGGATGAAATCGACGCGCTGGTCGAATCGGTGCAGGTGCTGGCCGACTACGTCGCATCGCGCCAGAGCGCCTGATACCACGCCACGGGAGCGGCAGCCATGCGTTTCGATTTCGATCAATGCCAGTTCGTGGAATGCGATGTGGCCACCACCGCGCCAGCGCTGTACAGCAGTGCGGGGGTGATGGATTGGCGCAGCCTGCAGGCTGCCACTGATGCCTGGATCGAGCGGGCGCGGGCGGCCGGGGTTGCACCCGGCCACGCCCTGGTGATCAGTGGCCACAAGCAGGCCGCGTTCGTCGTGGCGATGCTGGGCTGCCTGCGCATGGACGTGACGTATGTGCCGGTGGACACCATCAATCCGGCTGCGCGGCTGCACAAGATCACCCAGCTGGTACATGCGGCTGCCGTGTATGACGCCGCCGCCGATGCGTTCATGTCGGGCGCGGAACAACCAAAGCCACTGGCCGAGCCCGGCCTGGCCTACATCATGTTCACCTCCGGCAGCACCGGTGATCCCAAGGGTGTGCAGATCGGCCGGGACAGCGTGGCGCTGTTCACCGGCTGGATCCGGGATTGCCTGGCCTTGGGGCCGGCACCGGCCTTCATGAACCAGATGCTCTTCAGTTTCGACTTCTCGCTGTTCGATCTGTGCGGGGCGTTGGGGTTGGGGGGCAGCTGCGTGCTGTGCCCGCGTGAGGTGATCGCCGACAGCGCCCAGTTCATCGAGCACCTGCGTCAGGCGCAGGTGGCGGTGTGGGCGTCCACGCCCTCGTTCGTGCGCCAGCAGATGCTCAACCCGCTGTTCAATGCCGAGCATCTGCCGGCACTGCGCGTGTTCGTGTTTGGCGCCGAGTCATTGACGCCGCGTGTGGCCGAGGAGCTGTGGGCGCGCTTCCCGCAGGTGCGCATCATCAATTCCTACGGCCCGACCGAAGCGACCTGTTCCACCACCTGGGTGGAAATCGATCCGGCGCTGCGTGCGGCCGCCCCCAATCCATTTCCGATCGGCGTCGGCAAACCGTATGCAGAGGTGTTCATCGATGATGGTGAGATCTGCATGGCAGGTGACCATGTGATGCGTGGCTACCTGGAACGCCCGGACCTGGATGCCGGCGTGCTGTTCCAGCACAACGGCAAGCGCGCCTACCGCAGTGGCGACCTTGGCGACATGGATGCGCAGGGCAGGGTGTACTTCCGGGGCCGCAAGGATGACCAGATCAAGCTCAACGGTTACCGCATCGAGCTGGCCGAGGTGGATGCCGTGCTGTCGACCCTGCCTGGGGTGATTGCGGGCGCCACCGTGGCGATGCGTCGGCCGGATGGCACCCTGGTGCGGATGGTGGGCTTTGTCGAACTGGCCGAACCGGGTGAGGGCGCGGTGCAGCCGCTGCCGCCCGCGCTGCACGATTGGAAGGCACTGCTGGCCGAGCGGGTGCCACCGTACATGATTCCGTCCGAGTTGCTGGCGGTGGATAGCTTTCCGTCCACCATCAGCAACAAGGTCGATCGCAAACAACTGGAGCAGCGCTACGCCCTGGCGCGCACGCTGCGTACGCAGGAGCCGAAATGAAGATCACCTCCCCCATGCTGCTGTTGAGCGCCGCCCTGGCGCTGTCCCCTTTCTGCGCTGCGGCCCAGTCTGCGCCCGCCGAAGGCCGCCTTGCGCAGTTGTATGCTGCGCGTCCGCCCGCCGGCTCCGCTTTCGTGCGGGTGGTGAATCCGGGTGCCAGCGCGCAACGTGTTGCCGTTGGTAGCGGCGCCGAGCAGAGCATCGGGCCCGCGCAGCGGGCAACACGCTACGCCATCGTTGAAGGTGGCAAACCCTTCAACCTGCGCGTGGCCGGTGCCGCCCGCAGCCAGCCTGCGGTGGCCGCAGGCAGTTTCACCACCCTGGTGTTGAACCCGGCGGGTGCCGCACGGCCGCTGCAGGTGATCGCCGATGGCGCCGGCAACACCGATGCGCTTAAGGCCGAGATCCGCTTCTACAACCTGGCGGCCAGCTGCCCCCAGGCCAAACTGGCGATGGCCGGCAACGGCACGGCGGTATTCAACGCGGTGGCCGCTGGCACCGGCACCGCGCGTGCGATCAACCCGGTCAAGGCCAGCCTTGTGGCCGGCTGTGGTGGTCGTGACAGCGCACCGTTCGCCTTGCCCGCGCTGCAGCCAGGCGACCGTTACAGCCTGTTCCTGACCGGCAGCGCCAGCGCGCCGGTGCTGCAGGGCCAGCCTGCCACCACCGATGCCGTGGGCCGCTGAGCAATGTCGGTGCGCAGCGTTTTCCGCGAGGACCACGAGTTGTTCCGCGCGCAGGTACAACGTTTCATCGCCGAGCAGATCCTGCCGTACTACGACCGCTGGGAACGCGAAGGCATCACCCCGCGCAGCCTGTGGCGTGCGGCCGGTGCGGCCGGCCTGCTCAACTGCCAGTTGCCTGAGCCTTATGGCCTGGGCGGGGACCAGGGCCATGCGGCCTGCGTGATCGAGGAGCTTGCGCGCGCCAACTGCCTGGGCATTGGTTTTTCAATCCACTCGGACATGGTGTCGCCGTACCTGTTCCATTACGGCAGCCCGCGCGTGCGCGACACCTGGTTGCCGGCCATGGCCAAGGGCGCGGCCATCGGTGCCATCGCCATGACCGAGCCCGGGGCCGGCAGCGACCTGAAGGCGATCCGCAGCCGTGCCGAGCTGCGCGGTGACCACTACCTGCTCAACGGCCAGAAGACCTTCATCACCAACGGCGTAAATGCCGATGTGGTGGTGGTGGCGGCGACGGTAGCGCCGGAGCTGGGTGCGCGCGGGCTGACGCTTTTCTGCGTGGACATGCGCCTGCCCGGCGTCAGCAAGGGGCCGCCGATGGCGAAGATCGGCCAGCACGCGCAGGACACCGCCGAGCTGTTTTTCCAGGATGTCCAGGTGCCGCTGGATTGCGTGCTGGGCGAACCGCAACGCGGCTTTGATTACATGGCCGAGCAGTTGGCGGGCGAGCGCCTGGCCATTGCCCTGCGCGCAGCCGCCTCCGCCGAAGGCATGCTGGCGCAGACCCTGGATTACGTGCGCCAGCGCAAGGCGTTCGGGCGCCACCTGATCGATCACCAGAACACCCGTTTCGTGCTGGCCAGCGCCGCTTCGCGGCTGGCCATGCTGCGTGCCTTCCTGGACCAATGCCTGGGCCAGCAGATGCAGGGCACGCTGGATGCGGACACTGCGGCCATGGCCAAGCTCAATGCCACCGAGATCCAGGGCCAGGTGTTGGATGATTTCCTGCAGTTGCACGGTGGTTACGGCTACAGCAGCGAGTACGGGATAGGCCGTGCATGGGCCGATGCGCGCGCGTTGCGCATCTTCGGCGGCAGCAGCGAGATCCTGCGCGAGATCATCGGCCGCGCGTTGTAGCGGCTACAGCCGCCAGGCGCGCCGCAGCGCCTGCGCCTGCGGTGTGTCCTGGGTAAGCCAGGGCTCCAGTGCATACACCAGCACGTTGCCGGCGCCGCTGGCACGCGCCCATTCCAGCTGTTGCTGGACGCGCGCGAAGTCAGCGCTCTCACCGTGGAACTGGGTGCCATCGCCACCGGCTGTCGGCAATTCACGGAACAGTTCGACGATGGCATCAAAGGCCACACCACGTTGCTTGAACAAGGCCAGCAGCGGCGCCAGCGCCAGGTGGTTGTCCTGGCCGGCCACGCCGATACCGTCCTGCACCATCGGCCGCAGGGTGGTGCCATCGAGCACCTGTTGCCATAGGCTGACCAGGGTGCCTTCGGTCTGCAGTTGGCTGAAGTAGGTGGAAATGGCGCAGTCGCCGCCGCGTGCGATCGCGGCCTGCTGCAGGTCGCGCAACCAGCCGACCAGCAGCTGCAGCCGTGCCGGCTCGGCCCAGTGGTATTGCTCCAGCTCGTAGGGCAGGTACCAGCCGGCAAAGCGCCGCTGCCGGGTCAGGCCACTGGCAGCCAGCCAACTGCGTGCGCGCTCCAGGCTGTCGGTAAAAAAACTGCGCAGCTGTGTCTCATCGCCACCGATGGCCTGCCACCAACGTTGCTCGAACGGTAGGCCGACACGCACGTTGATGCCGGCACGGTCGGCGGCGCTGAACAGCATGGCGAAGCTGGCCTCGGACAGTTGCCAATCGCCCTCCGGGCCGCCGAGGATGCCGCTCCATTGCACAACCAGTTGGCGGCAGCCGGCGCGCTGGGCGAGTTTCATCGAGCGTTGCCAGTCCGCTGCGGTCCAGTTCTGGTGGTCCAGCCAGGGCTGCAGGAAGGTGCCGTCGACCTGTTCCGGCAGCGAGCAGCCCGGGAGGCCGGCCAGGGCCGCCATGGTCGGGGCCAGCAAAGCGGCCTGCAACAGGCGCCGGCGGCTGTGGGAAACGGGCGGGGTAGCGGTCATGGGTACGCAGGCGTCGTGGGCGGGGACCCTTGCATGATCCCAGAGCCAGCCCATGTTGTGCAGCATTCAACGCAGAAGCCGCTGGCCGGTTCAGCAATGCGGCGCTGGCCTTCACCTGCGCAGCCGGTTGCGGCCACGCAGGTGGGTTGGGGACCTACAGGTAGTTGATCGCCACCAGGTAGCTGCCATTGAGAGGATGCTGGGTGGTTGCCAGGCTGTAGTGCAGCGAGAACTGCCTGATGTCTGCCTGTGCAGGCGGCATCAGCACATCCTGTTCCAGTACCCGGTTGCTGGTATGCAACGCCACCGTCGCTCCGGTATCCAGTGACACCACGCTCACCGTGGCCCCCTGCACTGCACGCGAGCAGTCATCCAGACGCAACTGCTGGTCTGCCTCAAAAAAACCGGCTGCGCATGCAGGGTCGCTGATGCGTCCGCCGAAGCTGATCGTGCCGCCGTCGGCCTGCGCCAGGGCGGCAGTCGAGAACAATGCAACGCCTGCAAAGAGAGAACGAATCATGGCCGCGCTCCTCGTTTGGGGATTTCAGTAGGCGCCCGCCTGTGATGTTGTGAAAGAGGCAAAACATCGTTCTGCCTGCAGCCATCACGCACTGAAAGTGATCGATTTCATGTTGTTGTGTGACACGTTCCGAAGCGTCTTCGTGCGCCGATTGTGTGCCTGTTTTTTAGGGGTACAGAAGGCTCGATAAACCCCCGGTTCCGTTACGTGGCCCGCTGTGGAAACCGCTGGCATCTGCGTCTAAGCAAGGGTGTGGTGCCAATTCGCAATTTTTGTGGAGAACATCACATTTGCAGTTGCTAACGTTCGCACCCAGACCAGACAAGTGACCGTCTCGTCGCAAGCAGGATGTGAGACAGGGGGTTCTCGAATTGTGTCGTTCCTTGTTTCCAATCCAACAAGTCTTTCCAATCACTAGGGCAAGGTAAACGCAATGCGCACTATCAATATCTTCGCAGCACTGGCGCTGGTCGCCGCTCCGTTCGCCGCAAATGCAGTGGATGGCACCATCACCTTCAATGGTGAAATCACCGACAAGACCTGTACCGTCAGCACGCCGCAGGGCAAGGACTTCGCTGTCACCCTGCCGACCGTTGCAGCAAGTGCGCTCGCTGCCTCCGGCCAGGTGGCGGGGCGTACCCCGTTCTCGATCAACCTCACCCAGTGCGATGCAGGCGCCGTTGCCACCTACTTCGAACCCGGTGCAACCGTCGATATCGCCACCGGTCGACTGAACAACACCGCCGCCGCCAATGCCGCCACCCAGGTGAAGCTGCAGCTGCTGGGCGACAACAGCCAGGTGATCCCGGTGGTTGCCGCCGGTGCGGGCAGTACGCAGACCAATTCGCAATGGGCGACCGTGGCTGCGGATGGCTCTGCCAATCTCAACTATTTCGTCGAGTACTACGCCACCGGTGCCACCACCCCGGGCGAAGTCACCAGCAGCGTGAAGTACACGATCATCTACAACTGATCGGAGCAGTCCCTGCCCCGATCGGCGCCGCCGATCGGGGATGTTGACCGTCCCAGTGCAGTGACCGCAATGAAACCATACTTGTCCAACGCGCTGCTGTCGGCAGCGCTGTTGCTTGGCTGCGGCCAGCCGGCCATGGCCGGCGTCGTGATCAGTGGTACACGTGTCATCTATCCGGCGCAGTCGCGGGAGATCACCGTCCAGGTACAGAACGTGGGCGATGGACCATCCCTTGTGCAGGCCTGGATCGATAGCGGTGATCCAGAACAGACCGCGGAAAGTACCGATGCTCCGTTCGTGCTGACACCGCCAATTGGCCGTGTCGAGCCCGGCAGGAGCCAGGCGCTGCGTGTCATCTTCACCGGCAAACAGTTGCCGTTGGATCGCGAGTCACTATTCTGGTTGAACGTGCTGGATGTTGCGCCGTCGCCGCAGAGCAGCGCCGAGGAGAAGAACTACCTGCAGGTCGCCTTCAGGTCAAGGATCAAGCTCTTCTACCGCCCGCAGGGATTGCCTGACAACGCCAATGACGCCGCTGCCGAGCTGCGGTGGCGGCGGGTGGGTGCACAGCTGCAGGTCGACAACCCGACGCCTTACCACGTGACGTTGGCAGAGGTGCATGCGCTGGCCGGAACCGCCAGTACGGTGGTCGAGGACAAGGGAAAGATGGTGGCGCCGTACCAGCAGTTGCTGCTGGACGTTGCCGGCAGTGTCGACAAGGTGCGCTTCGTCAGCATCAACGATTACGGCGGGCGCGTGGAGCGGACCATCAGCCTGGATGCAGGTGGCTAGCAGCCACGTACCGGCGAGGTAGCGCTATCGGGCGCAATCGTTCTTAAGGAAAAGAGTGTGATTGAGCGTCATCTTTCATCGTCGATCAGCAGGTGCCTGGTTGCTGACGCGCGGGGCCGTAGCATTGGTGTTCCGGTGCTGCTGTTCGCCGCTGGCATGCTGCTGACACAACGCGCAGCCGCGGCACCTGCGCCTGCACCCGAGCCATCACCGAATCTGGGTGAACAGATACTGCAGGGCCAGCATGGCCCGGAACGCCTGAAGGCGCCGGAATTTGCGGAGTTCGATTCCAATTTTCTTTCCGGGTCGGGCCAGAAGGTTGACCTGTCCGTCTTTCAGAACGGAAATCCGATGGTCGCGGGCGACTATCGCGTGGACATCTATGTTAACGGTACCTGGCAGGGGCGCCGTGATCTGCCCTTCCGCGCCAACAGCGCGGGCGAGGTGGGAGCGTGCATCGACCTGAAGCTACTGGAAGAACTGGGCGTGGACACTGCCCAGTTGCTTGCAGGCGATGGCACCACAAGTGACTGCCTGCAGGTGCAGGAGCGCATGCGCGATGCGTTTGGCGTGTACGACAGCGGAAATCTGCGTTATGACCTGAGCATTCCGCAGGCTTTCATCCGCCGCCAGGCGCGTGGCTACGTCAACCCGGACCTATGGGACCGTGGTGTCAATGCAGGCTATGTCGGCTACAGCTTCAATGCCGTCGATGGACAGACCCGGGGCGCGTTCGGCAGCCGCAATCGCAGTGCCTACCTTGGTTTGAACATGGGGTTGAACATGGGGGGCTGGCAGCTGCGCCAGAACTCCAGCCTCACCTGGAACGAAGGCGGTGGATCACATTGGCAGCGCATCGATACCTATGCGCAACGCGGCATAGCGCGCGTGCGCGGCCTGTTGACCATCGGTGAGACATATACCAACGGCGAACTGTTTGATTCTATCGGTTACCGGGGCATCAGCCTGGCCAGCGATGACCGCATGTTGCCCGATTCCCTGCGTGGCTACGCGCCGGTGGTGCGCGGTATCGCCGAAACCAACGCACGGGTGGAAATCCGCCAGAACCAGCAGCTGATCTATTCCAGCACGGTATCGCCGGGTGCCTTCGTCATCGATGACCTGTATCCCACCGGTTATGGTGGTGACATCGAGGTGAGCGTGATCGAGGCTGATGGACGCATCCGCAGCTTCAAGGTGCCCTTTGGCGCGGTGGCGCAGATGCTGCGGCCGGGGCAGGCACGCTATGCGTTCGCGGCTGGCCAGGTGCGCAACGATGGTCTGCTGGACAATCCCTGGTTGGCGCAGGCTACCTACCAGCGCGGTGTGGCCAACCGATTGACCCTGTATGCAGGCAGTCTGCTCAGCCGAAACTATGGTTCGGTATTGTATGGCGCGGGGTTGAGCACGCCGGTGGGTGCCATTGCGATGGATGTCACCCACGCACGCACCCACCTGCGGGATGGGGCCGACCATCAAGGCACGAGCCTGCGCCTGAGCTATAGCAGTCAGCTGGCATCGCTGGGTACCAACGTGACCCTGGCGGCCTATCGCTACTCCACACGCAGCTTCTTCAGTCTTCACGACGCCCTGGCTGCCAACGATGCCATCGAGCGCGGCTTCGATACACGCTTCTCCACCCGCCAGCGCAGCCAGTTCCAGTTGACCCTCAATCAACCGCTGGGCAAGCGTGCGGGTGCGTTATATATCACCGGCTCGGTGCGGGATTTCTACGGACAAACCGGCACCAATACCCAGTATCAGCTCGGTTACAACAACAGCTGGCGGGCCCTGAGCTTCGGTTTGTCGGCGATGCGTACCGAGAGCGGCTTCGGTGGCCCACACGACACGCAGTACCTGCTGAGCATGAGCATGCCGCTGGGCCGGAGCAGCCGACCGATATCACTCAGCACCGATGTCAGTCTGCGCGATGGTGGCGCCGGGCGTAGCAACGGACCGCGCTATGGCAGCAGTCGTGTCGGCATCACCGGCAGCGCCGGTGATGGCTACAACATCAACTACGGCTTGACCCTGACCGACGCGCGCGATGCCGACACCAGTGCCGTCGCCACTGTCAACTATCGAGGTCGACATGCGACGCTTGATGGATCGTATGGCTATTCGGACAGCTTCCGCCAGTTGTCCTTGGGGGCCAGCGGCAACGTGGTCGCGCATGCGGGGGGCATCACCTTTGCGCCCTACCGCGGCGAAACCATGGTGCTGGTGCAGGCCTCGAACGCGCAGGGGGCACAGGTGCTTAATGCCCCCGGGCTGCGCGTGGACAAGCGCGGGTACGCGGTAGTGCCCTATGCGTCGCCCTATCGGCTGAATGCAGTGACCCTGGACCCGGCCGGCATGGCCCAGGACGTGGAGTTGGAGAGCAGTAGCCAGTCGGTGGCGCCTTATGCCGGCGCGATCAGCCTGCTGCGCTTCCAGACCCGTAGCGGCCGGGCATTGCTGATCAGCGTGGTGGGTTCTACCGGGAAGGCTTTGCCGGTCGGCTCACCGGTGCGTGATGAGCAGGGTCAGCTGGTGGGCATGGTGGGACAGGGCGGGCGGCTTTATGTGCGCACTGAAAAGGAGCGTGGGCGCTTGCAGGTGCAATGGGGGGCCGGGCCAAGCCAACAGTGCGCCCTTGATTATGTGGTTAACCCGGCCATGGACGCCGGGCAATTGGGAATGACCATGCTGGAGTCGCTATGCCGTTGATCCATATTTGTGCACCTGTACTGATCAGGTTGTTGCTGGTTGTCGCAGCCAGTGCGGCTTCACAGTCCGCGCTGGCTTCCTGCAGGATCAGCCCGCTTGCGAGCTTTGTTGCACAGGATATCGATCTGAGCATGGGGCCCATCTCGGTTCCACCCGGGCTGCCGGTCAATGGGGTTATTGCAAAGCGCACATTCCTGGTTGCGCCGAAGCCGGCAAGTCAATTCATATGTGGATTGTTCGTTTCGAACTTCACCACCATTGAATTTTTTCCAGCCAGGAAAGCCGTCATTCCACCGATTTTCGCGACCGATGTTCCTGGCGTTGGCGTAACGCTTGTCATCAACATGGTTCCGGTCCTGATGACCCCCTTGTATTACCCAGGGACGGTGGGTTTGTTCGTGCAAAACCAGTTCTATATTCCAAACGGCACACTTGAGATCACTTTCATAAAAACGGCGGAAGTGGTGGGTTCCGGCCAAGTAGCGCCGGCAGGCTTGTTCTCCCGTCAGTATCTCGATGGTGATGGCCCGGGGAAGCCAGTGCTGACGGCCAGCTTTCGTGGTGCTGGTACCAGCATTGTTCCCCCTACCTGCAAAGCCAGTGCAGGTAGTGTCAATATCGCGGTGGATCTGGGCAAGGTTTCTTCCGGCAGCTTCACCGGTGTGGGGAGTGTTTCGCCTTCACGCGACTTCAGCATAGATCTGGACTGTGGCAGCTTGGACAAGGTGGGAGCCACGATAGGTGTGCGCCTGGAGGCAGCACAGGACGTATCGGGTGCGCCCGGGGTGCTGCGATTGGCCGCAGGGGCCGATTCTGCTCAAGGCGTCGGTATCCAGTTGCTGCAACGACAGGGGGCGGGAGAATCGCAGGTGCGCTTCGCTGAGAACATTGTATTGGCGACGGCTCCCGTCAGTGCAGGGCGCCTCAGCTTGCCAATGCGGGCAAGATACATGCAGACGCAGGCAGGCAAAGTGACGCCAGGCAAGGGCAACGGCGTTGCAACCTTTACGATCCAGTACAACTGAAGAAATCTGTTCTTCCGGTCAGCGTAATTGCCAACCATCTGGCGCAACTGTGCCGAGGGATATTCCGGGGCGCTTGGGTGTGTAATAGCTTCATGGAGGGCGTTCGCAGCATGCCAGTTTGCGAGGCATCTGCATCGAAGGAATGCATGCAATGCGTTCTTCATGTCTCGCTTTGGTGCGGTCGCTGACGCGCACGTTGTATGGTGCGGCGGCAGCGCCAAGATGCTGGCAAAGCCATCGCGCTAGAGTATTGCCGACAGCAAATGGAGGTGCTTGCCTATGGATTCAGTTCTGCCGATGCAGTGTGCGCCCGTCCCCTGACATGTCTGCGGTCCCCGCGACAAGAAGCGCCGGCTGCTGCGCAGTCGGCGACGGCAAAGGGTGCCAGCGCTGAGGCTTTGCGCGCTGAAGATCTGGCCCGCTGCCAAAGATGATGCAGGGCGCCCGCTGCATTCGCGCCAGCCTGCGCATGCGTAAGTGATACCTGTTGAACATGTTCTGCCGCGCTGGGTGTACAGCGGGGGCAGCGCAGGCTTGTTTGTAATCAACAGCAAAGCTCAGTGGACCGGGGCGTTGCGTTTGACGTTGCGGCATCGCTGATCAACTGCCTGCATCGCGGCTGCGCTGCGGGCTTTCACGACGGTGGAGGCAATATGTCATCGATTCAGATGCGTGTCCGTGCATGGCGGGCACCAGTGGTGGGCATGGTGGGGTGGGTACTGCTGCCTGCGGCGCATGCCGCGTGCACGTTGAATGCGGGTGCCTTTGTGCCTCAGGACGTACAGATGGACATGGCGCAGGTGGTCATTCTGCCCAGCCTGCCTGTTGGCGGAGTGATAAAGGAGTTGGTGGTCGGCATCAACCCGCGTGACCGGATTGGTCGCTGTGCGGGCGGTGGCAGCGCCATTGGCCGGTTCATCAATGCCGCGCAGCAGTTGCCGGTGCCGGGTTTCAACAATGTTTATGCGACTGACGTTGCCGGTGTCGGCATACGTGTCTATCGCGACTCGGGCACGGTGCAAAGCTATTACCCGCACACCCTGCTGGTGGGTGCGACGGATGCTGCGAGTCTGGCCGGTGGCACCTTCCGGGTGGAGTTGATCAAGACTGCCATGGCAACCGGCTCCGGGCTGATCGCTCCGAGCGGACGCTTCACCAGCTACTATCTTGACGGCGATGGCCCGATCAAGCCGGTGCTGGTATCCACGTTCCGCGGCACCGGCACGACGGTGGTCAGTGCAACCTGCGCCGTGCAGGCAGGCAGCCGCAACATCGTGGTCGCGTTTGGCGCGGTGCCTGCCAGTGCATTCACCGGTGTGGGCAGCCGGGCGGTGAACCGCGATTTCGATATCCGCCTGGATTGCCAGGGGGGCAACCTCGCGCAGTACCAAAGCCTGATCGGCATTCGCCTGGACGCACTGCAGGACAGTTCCAACCTGCCGGGCGTACTGCCGCTGACTGCAGTGGCCAACATGGCTGCGGGTATCGGAATCGAGCTGGTGCGACGCATGGGTACTGCCGAAAGCCCGCTGCGCTTTGCCGAGAACATCGCCTTGGGCAGCACAGTGATGGGGGCCAGTACGTTGAGCCTGCCCCTGCGTGCCCGCTACATACAGACGAGCGCAGGGAGGGTGACACCGGGCAGGGCGGATGGTGCGGCAACCTTCACCATCCAGTACAACTAGCGGGTCCCCTCAGGTTGTTGCGGCACCCCGCCATCGTGCGATGGCCCGGGTGCCGGTTGTGGACAACACAGATGAGTCCTGCGGGTGGAAGCCGCGCTTCGTGGCGCAACTGCTTGGCCGCGTTCTATGATGCCGGCTTGCCATCAAAGGGGGGCTGTGCATGGGGATGCACGCCGACGAGATCTGTATCAATTGTGATCGCAGGGTTGCCGACCCTGCGCAGAAGTACTGCCCCGGCTGTGGCCAGCCCACACCGGCGCACCGCATCGATTGGCATTTCCTGGGCCATGAGCTGGAGCACAGCGTGCTGCACATGGACCGGGGCATCCTGTACTCGCTCAAGCTGCTGATGCTGCAACCCGGCCGGCTTTTGCGCGACTACATCGAGGGGCGGCGCGGCAACCAGGTCAAGCCGCTGTTGCTGATCACGATGATGTCGGCGGCCGTGGTGTTGCTGAACAAGCTGGTCAGCGGTGGAAGCCTGATGGACGGTGGCGCTTCCCAGGCCGTTGCCACGAACCAGGCGGTGCCCGTGCAGCTGCAGCACTTCATGCTGGCCTCGGCTGCGGTAGGGGAGTGGGTGAGTGGGCATTTCGCGGCTTTCACGCTGATGTTGCTGCCGATCGAGGCGCTGGTGTTCTGGTTGGTGTTCCGCCGCTTCAGCCGGTTGAACTACCCCGAATGGCTGGTGGTGACCACGCTGCTGACGGTGCAGACCTTCGTCATCTGGCTGCTGATGATTCCGCTGCACCGCTGGTTGCCCTTTGTGCAGTCGCTGGCGGGCTTGATGGGCATGATCTATGCCGCAGCGTCACTGATGCATTTCTTCGCCGCGCGTCCGTTGTGGTCCACGTTGTGGCGCACGCTGCTGGCGTTCGCCGTGTTCTCGGTGATCAGCTCGGTGCTGGTGCTGGGTGCAACGCTGGTGGTGATGTGGGGGGCGTGAGCCCCCCTCACCGCTGCGATCATTCCAACGCGTAGCGCAACACGAACAGGCCGGCCACCAGCCAGACGGCAGGGCGAACCTCGCGCCAGCGGCCGGTGCCGGCTTTCAATGCCGCGTAGGCAATGAAGCCGAAGGCCAGGCCATTGGCAATGGAATAGGTGAAGGGCATGGCCAACGCGCACAGCGCGGCAGGCACCGACTCGGTCAGGTCGTCCCACTTCACCTCCACCAGCTCACGCAGCATCAGCCCGGCGACAAACAGCAGGGCAGGAGCGGTGGCATAGGACGGCACCATTTCCGCCAGCGGCGAAAACAGCAGGGCGGCCAGGAACAGTGCTGCGACCACCAAGGCGGTGAGACCGGTGCGGCCGCCAACCTGCACGCCGGAGGCGCTTTCGGCAAAGGCGGTGGTGGAGCTGGTGCCCAGCAGCGAGCCAGCGACAATCGCGGTGCTGTCGGCCAACAAGGCCCGGCCGAAGCGCTTCTTGCCATCGGCAAGGTTCAGCAGCCCGGCCCGCCCGATCACGCCGTACAAGGTGCCGGTGGCGTCGAATACTTCCACCAGCACGAACACCAGCACCACCTGCAGCAGCACCGCCAGCGGCGCGCCGCCGTCATGGTGCAGCAGGCCGGGCAGGTCCAGTTGCAGGAAGGTCGGGGCCAGGCTTGGCGGCAGCGAGACCAGGCCCTGGTACTGCACCGAGCCGATTGCCCAGGCCACGGCGGTGACCACCAGGATGCCGATCAGGATCGCGCCGCGCACCTTGCGTGCTTCCAGAATGGCGATCAGCAGGAAGCCGCCCAGCGCCAGCAACGGCGGCGCGGTATTGAGCGGGCCCAGGGTGAGCATGGTGTCGCTGTTGGCGACAATGATGTTGGATTTCTGCAGCGCGATGATGGCCAGGAACAGACCGATACCGGCGACGATCGCCGAGCGCAGCGAGGCAGGAATGCCCGCCACCAGCCAGGCGCGGATACCGGTGAGCGAAAGCACCCAGAACACCACGCCGGAAATGAATACCGCTGCCAGCGCCTGCTGCCAGGGGAGGCCGGCGGCACCGACCACGGTGAAGGCGAAGAAGGCATTCAAGCCCATGCCCGGGGCCATGCCGACCGGGAAGTTGGCGGCCAGCGCCATCACCGCCGACCCAATCGCCGCTGCCAGGCAGGTCGCCACAAACACCGCGCCGGGGTCCATGCCGGTGGTGCCGAGGATCTCCGGGTTGACGAAGACGATGTAGGACATCGTCAGGAAGGTGGTGATACCGGCCAGCACTTCGGTGCGGACGCTGGTGCCGTGCTGTTGCAGTTTGAAGAGGCGGTCGAGCAGGGACATGGGGGAATTCCGTGGATTGCAGGCTGTGCCTCTCGCTGGGTGGGAAAGGGGGGGCGAGAGCGGGGCTTTGCGCTTGCCTGTGATGCGTGGGCGAGCAGGACGTTGCCATCCCTTCTCCCGCATGCGGGAGAAGAGCCTGTCCCCGCGAAGGCGGGGATGCCCCGAAGGGGCGGATGAGGGGGAGCTCCACCCGCTCTTCAGCTCTTTTAGCTTTTTTACAAAAACAAGCGATGCCAGTTTCTTGCGCAGAGCTTGCCCTCACCCCAACCCCTCTCCCGTAAACGGGAGAGGGGCTCAAGCGGCGGCCATGCACTCTGGCGGCACCGCAAAAGCAGACGGCCGCACTGGGCGGCCGTCTGTCGGGTATTACTTCAGTGCCTTGAAACGCAGGCGCTTGGGACCGGCATCGTCGCCGAGGCGACGCTTCTTGTCCTCTTCGTACTCGCGGTAATTGCCCTGGAAGAACTCCACGTGCGAGTCACCTTCGAAGGCGATGATGTGCGTGGCGATGCGATCCAGGAACCAGCGGTCATGCGAAATGACGAAGGTGTTGCCCGGGAACTCCAGCAACGCATCTTCCAGCGCACGCAGGGTTTCGATGTCCAGGTCGTTGGACGGTTCGTCGAGCAGCAGCACGTTGCCACCCTGCAGCAGGGTCTTGGCCATGTGCAGGCGGCCACGCTCACCACCGGACAGCGAGCCCACCAGCTTCTGCTGGTCCTGGCCCTTGAAGTTGAAGCGGCCGATATAGGCGCGGGACTGGATCTCGACACCGTTGATGTTGAGGATGTCCAGGCCGCCAGCGATTTCCTGGAACACGTTGTGGTTGCCGGTCAGCGCGTCGCGGCTCTGGTCGACATAGGACAGCTTGACGGTCGGGCCGACCACGATCTCGCCCGAATCCGGCTTTTCCTGGCCGGTGATCATCTTGAACAGGGTCGACTTACCGGCACCGTTCGGGCCGATGATGCCGACGATGGCACCCGGCGGGATGATCATCGACAGGTTGTCGATCAGCAGGCGCTCGCCGAACTTCTTGGAGACGTTCTTGAACTCCATCACCGAGTTGCCCAGGCGCTCGCCGGGCGGGATGAAGATTTCATTGGTCTCGTTGCGCTTCTGGTAGTCAACGCTCTGCAGTTCTTCCAGGCGGGCCAGACGGGCCTTGCCCTTGGTACGGCCACCCTTGGCGTTCTGCCGCGACCACTCCAGTTCCTTCTGGATCGCCTTCTGGCGGGCCTTTTCCTGGTTGTCTTCCTGCTTCAGGCGCTCGTCTTTCTGCATCAACCATTCGGTGTAGTTGCCCTTCCACGGAATGCCGCGGCCGCGGTCCAGTTCCAGGATCCACTCGGCGGCGTTGTCCAGGAAGTAGCGATCATGGGTGACGGCCACCACGGTGCCGGTGTAGCGCGCCAGGAACTGTTCCAGCCATTCCACCGACTCGGCGTCCAGGTGGTTGGTCGGTTCGTCGAGCAGCAGCATGTCCGGCTTCTGCAGCAGCAGGCGGCACAGGGCCACGCGGCGCTTTTCACCACCGGACAGGTTGCCGATCACCGCATCCCACGGCGGCAGGCGCAGGGCATCGGCGGCCACGTCCAGCTGGTTCTCCAGGGTGTGGGCATCGCCGGCGGCCAGGATGGCTTCCAGCCGTTCCTGTTCCTTGGCCAGTGCATCGAAGTCGGCGCCTTCCTCGGCATAGGCGTCGTAGATCTTGTCCAGCGCGGCCTGGGCCTGCAGCACTTCGCCCACGCCTTCCTCGACTGCTTCACGCACGGTCTGAGCCGGATCCAGGCGCGGTTCCTGCTCCAGGTAGCCGACCTTGATGCCGGCCTGCGGGCGGGCCTCGCCCTCGAAATCGGTGTCCACGCCGGCCATGATCTTCAGCACGGTGGACTTGCCGGCGCCGTTCAGGCCCAACAGGCCGATCTTGGCGCCCGGGAAGAACGACAGCGAGATGTCCTTGATGATCTGCCGCTTGGGCGGGACCACCTTGCTGACGCGGTTCATGGTGTAGATGTATTGCGAGGACATGACGTCTCCGTAGCGCACGCCCGTGCCCGGTCCGGGCTGGACTGGGCCCAAGGCAAAAGGGAATAGGCCATTATAGCCGGAAGCCCGCCCGGGCCCACCCGGGCCTGCGGCTTGCTGATTTGTGAATGCGAAAGACGGTAACCGTTTCCAGCCGGAGTTCGTTCAGACGCCGTGAGCATGATGGAAACCGTCACCCAACCCTGCGAGGGCCACCCATGAAGATGAACCGCCTGGTTGTCGCCACGATGACCACCCTGCTGGCCTTTGGCGCCACGGCTCCCGCCTTTGCAGCCGGCGACCGCGACCATGACCGGGGCCGTCACGGCTGGGACGATCGCGGTCGAGGCCATGACCGGGGTCGCGGCCATGACCGCCGCGATGACCGCCGCCACTACGCCAACGGCTACCGTGAAGGCTATCGCGACGCCCGTCACAATGACCGTCGCTATTACGCCCCGCCGCGTCGGGTTGTATACCAGCCTTATGGATTCCAGCGCGGCCATCGCTACAGCAATTACTACGGTGGCCCGGTTTATGTGGTCAACGACTATGACCGTTACCACGTCCGTCGCCCGCCACACGGTCACCGCTGGATCCGCGATGACCGCGGCAACATGCTGATGGTCGCCATCGCTACGGGCATCATTGCCGACATCGTGTTCAATCACTGATCGCCGGCTGACGGAGTAGCAGGAAAAAGGGCGCATCTGCTGGATGCGCCCTTTTTCATTCCGCGGGGTCCGTCACTCTGGCGGCATGCCCAGACAGCTGCCCCGTTCCGCATCGGTGCAGATGGTCGGCTTCCTTATCCCGCTCTCGCTGATCGAGATCAACGGGCTGGCGACTCCCGGCCGCGGGGCAGGGGCGTGCGGCAGGTTGGCGGCGACAAGCTGTGCCGCCAGTGCCGCAGCCTGGGCGGGTGTTCCGGCCACCTCGAGTTGACCGCCTTGGTAGTGGATGTCGTAGTTGCCCAGGCGGGCGCCAATGGCATCGCTGGCGAAGATGTCGTACCTGCCCGGCCGGGCTGACGCCTCGCTACCGACGCTGAGCAAACGCACGCTGTCGACGGTATCGCCGTTTTTCAGGCCGTCCACGGTGTAGCGATGCAGGGGCAGGCTCTGTCCTATCCATTTCCACGTGTCGGTGGCGGTGATGGTCAGCCCGGCCTTGCCGATCTTCAGGGTGCCGTCGACATAGGTGATGTCGTAGTTGGACAGGCCGGTGCCATCGGCATTGCTGGCGGTGATGGTGTAGTCACCGACGTTTGCAGTGGCGCCGGAGCCTGTGCTGCCCAGGTCGATCGAGGACACGCTGTCCCCGTTGACCAGGCCATTGCTGCTGAAGCCATTGAGGCCACCGATCTGCCCATAAGTCTTGCCACCGTTGTTGGCGGTGATGGTCAGGCCGGCCTTGCCGATGGACAAGGTGCCGTCGACATAGGT
>DKPB01000015.1 GCA_002471015.1 Stenotrophomonas sp. UBA7346 | reverse complement strand
CATAGCGCGTGGTAGCGCCGAGCCATGCTCGGCAGAGGCCTTACCGGGAAAGCCCCTGCCGAGCATGGCTCGGCACTACAAAAAACGAGGGCGCCGTTGGCGCCCTCGTCTACGTTCCCTCGAAAAGCGGCGCTTACAAGCGCACCAGCAGATGCTTGGCCATCGCGCCATGCAGCTTGCCGATGCCTCGCGCCAGATGCAGCGTGCCAAACAGCAGCAGCACGCCAACACCCGCCGACAAAGGCCACAGCCAGAAGGAGCTGCCGACATTGACGCCGTCGATCCAGATGCCGATTGCCTCATTGGTGAACAGTGCAGCCACAGGGGCGAACACCAGCGCCAGCGACGTCGACAACAAGGTCGTGGCCACGGTGAAATACAGGATCCCCAATGGCAGCATCAGCACGAAGTACAGCATCGTCAACCAGGTGCGGCCGTCCGAGAACATCGCACCGATGCGCTGCAGCCAACCCTGGCTGCGATCGGTATAGGCGGGCCGGCGCGGCATGCGCACGCCCAGCATGGTTTCGATGATGCGCCCTTCCACCAGCGACAACACCCGCACCGAACCCAGGAACAACAGCAGGATCGGGATACCGATGATCAGGATCAGCAAGGACACCGACACCGACAGGCCGGTCACCACCCAGGTAAAGAAGAAGATGCCGGTGGCCAGCGACAGCAGCATGTAGAACAGCGCGCCATAGGTATGCGGATCCAGCGCCACGCCAAAGAAGCGCGCCAGCAAGGATCGCGGTGCTGGCGTGCGCGTCGATGCGGCGACACCTGGCTCAACCGGGGACGCGCTCGCGTCAGCCACCGCCGCCGCAGCTGCTGGCATGACACGTGATGCCGGGCGCGGCGTGCGCAGGGCGCGGTTCACTGTCACCTCGGTTTCGCGGTAAATCTCGGCCACCTCTTCCGGCGCGCCATAACTGCCGGCCACACCGGCAATCACCTCGGCCTCGCTCTTGCCCGGCTGCTCGGCCAGTTCCGAGCGCAGGTATTCCTCGGCGTCGTACAGCGCGTCCTGGATCATCGCCAGGTCGGCACCTGCCAATGCCGCGCGCAGCTGGTCGAGGTATTCAGGGATGGTGGTCGGCAGCGGTCGCGTGTTGTGTTCGGTATTCATCATTTGATCCCTTCCAGTACGGACTCGACCGAGTCGCGGGTGGCATTCCAGGCGGCGACCCACTGCCGCAGCGCGGCGCGACCGTCGTCATTGATGCGGTAGTAGCGCCGCGGTGGCCCGGCCACCGAAGGCTCCACATGACTTTCCAGCAGGCCGGCAGCTTCCAGGTTGCGCAGCACCGGATACAGCGCGCTCTGCTTGCCGCTGAGCACCCCATCGCCGATCCGCTCCAGCTCCTTGGCGATCAGGTAGCCGTACAGCGGCTCCGGCGCCTTGGCCAGCACCGCCAGCAGGGCCAGCGACACCGTGCCTGTGCTCAATTCCTTCTGGAACTTGCGCAGATGTGCATCCAACTCCGTCATGGCCTTCACTCCCGCCAACTAGCCTGAAGCAAATACTAGTGTTTAGTTCGCTATAGTGAATATGCCGGTAGTCACCCCTACCCCCGTCATGCCGCTGGCGGGTACACCGGCCAATCGCGCAGAATCGGCCTACACCCAACTGGAATGCGCCCGATGACGCTACGTCCCTGCCTGCTTGCCCTGGCCCTGTCGCTGTCCCCGCTGCCCCTGCTGGCGGCCGACGCCCCCGCCAAGTACCGCAGCGCCCAGGAGATCATCGACGCCGCGCCGGCCAGCGACTGGCACACCCCGGCGGCGGAAAACACGCTGTATATGGACCTGGAAGGCGGCCGCGTCATCATCGAGCTGGCCCCGCAGTTCGCCCCCGAGCACGCCGGCAACATCCGCACGATGGCCAGGGAGCACTTCTGGGATGGGCTGAGCATCTACCGCTCGCAGGACAACTTCGTTGTTCAGTTCGGCGACGCCGATGCCGACGACGCGGCCAAAGCCAAGTCGATGGGCAGCGCCAAGTCTCATCTGCCCGCCGAATTCCAGCGTCCGCTGCAAGGCCTGGCCTTCACCGCCCTGCCCGACCGCGATGGTTGGGCCCCCCGCACCGGCTTCGTTGGCGACTTCGCCGTCGGCAGCGATGGCAAGAATGCCTGGTTGGCGCATTGCTATGGTGCGCTCGGCGCTGGCCGCAACAATGACGAGGACAGCAGCGTCGGTGCGGAGCTTTATGTGGTCACCGGCCAATCGCCGCGCCAGCTGGACCGCAACATCACCCTGGTCGGCCGCGTGCTCAAGGGCATGGAACTGCTCAGCACCATCAAGCGTGGCCCCGACCCGATGGGCTTCTACGAAGACCCCGCACAGCGTACGCCGATCAAGGCGATCACCCTGGCCAGCGAGCTGCCCGAGGCGCAACGGGTGAAACTCGAAGTACTGCGTACCGATTCAAAGACCTTCGCTGATGCGGTGGAAGCCCGCCGCAACCGCGTGGACGGCTTCTACAAGCGCGCCGCCGGCCATATCGACCTGTGCAACATCCCGTTGCCGGTACGTATCCGCTGAAGCGCATCCACGGTAGTGCCGAGCCATGCTCGGCAGCGGCTCTACCGGGAAAGCCCATTGCCGAGCATGGCTCGGCACTACGCCCCCTCCCTTTCGCGTAGCGAAGGGGAGGGTTGGGGAGGGGTTAGCTCTCCGCAGGCTGATCCAGTTGAAGCTTCACGACTGACGCCACTCCTGCACAAAGCGCAGAGCGCAGATGGCCGGAGCAGCGGCAAAGCCCCTGCCGAGCATGGCTCGGCACGACGGCCACGACGCCGTCTGATATCCGGACAGCGTTCAGGCAATGGGACGATGTGAGCAATAAACGATGACTACCCGAAGCAATGGTCTGAAGATAATTTGACTGCTCGTTCTGGAGGAAGCCGCCATGGCCCACGTCACCATTGAATCAACGGGAAGCAACTACGCACATCGCATCAGCAACGGCGTCTACCAGCTTGTTGCCGATGAGCCAGCCCGGCTGGGCGGGCAGGACGCAGGCATGGCACCGTTCGACCTGTATCTGGCATCGCTGGCCGCCTGCACCGCGATTACCTTGCGGATGTATGCAGAGAAAAAAGGCTGGGAGCTGGGTGAGTTCAACGCCGAGCTAACCTCCAGCCGCGATGAAGCCGGTAAGCTGCAGGTGCACCGCATTCTTTCCGCTACCGGCGCATTGACCGACGAACAATGGGAACGACTACTGGACGTAGCCACCCGCACGCCGGTCACCAAGGTGATGGGCGAAGGTGCGACCATCACCAGCGAACACCGCGCCCTGAAGAGTTGAGACGCCATGTTTACGATTGTTGTTATCTGGGATGCAGACAACGCTGAAGTGACCCAATGGGACGAGACGCCCTGGGTCACCACCTGGAAGGACCGCGAAGTATCACTGCGCGCAGGCCCACGCGAGCGCATCGATGCCAATGGCGTCAGCAGCCAGGTGGCGGTGTATCTGCCCGATGAATTCAACGAAGAAGAGTTCCAGGAACTGTTCGCCGCACACGAGAAACGCATTCCCGAGCTGCATCTGCATGGCTGACGCCGCTCCTACAAAAGCCAGTGGGCACTTTGCTTGCGCGTGCCGCGAAGCCGGAGTCGTTTCAGAGCATCAGCTTCGCGGCTTACGCCGCTCCCACAAATCTGCGGATTACTGCTTCTTGCGGCGGCGCCACCACAGGCGTACCAGCCAAGCCAGGAAGCCGCCAATCAGGATCACCGGCAGCAAGCCTGCGGCGATGCGGATCAGGTAGGCCAGGCTGGTGGTGAAGATCTCGCCTGAATCCCCGAACGCCTGGCCGATCTCGCTGCGGTTGCGTTGGCTGTTGGTGGATTCGATGTTGATGGTGACCAACTGCGTGTCGATGCGACGGTGCTGCTGGGCCGCATCGCGGTTGGCCTGCTGCAGGCCTGCTTCGATTTCCGACAGCCGCTGCGAAATCGTCAGCAGGTCCGCCACCGCCAGATCCTTGCGCTGTTGATACTCGAGAAGGCGCTCATGCTCGGCTTTCAAACGGTCCTGCATCAGCTGGGTGTCGGCGACCTGCTGAGCCAGGTCCTCGGCCTCGGTATTGCGGGTGGTCACCTCACCCTTGTCGCTGGCGAGTGCGATCAGCGGCTCCACCCCCTTGGGGGCAACCCGCACCTTGATCGAGCCGCTGGGTGTATCGCCGCCCTGCTGGGACACGTTGAGCACCGCGCAGTCGCCAAACTTCGCGCTCTGGCAAGCATCGGATACAGCCTTCACCCTGGGCGCGATGTCCTTGCCCGGCAGCTGCAGCTGCACCGTGTGCTCATAAGCCAGGAATGCGCCTTCCGGCGACTGCACCGCATCGGCGGCAACGGCGGCGGTCTCCGCCGACATTTCATGCTTGGCGCAGCCGGTGAATGCCAACAGCAGGCCCAGCGCCATTGCCAACGTACTTCCGTGCGGTCGTTTCATGCTTCCGTAGTTCCATGTGGTGGGCTGCGCGCAGCATAGCCATATAGCTGAATACGAAAGCTAAGACTGTGTGCAGAGCAGCATCGCCCCGTAGCCCGGGTAAGCGCAGCGCACCCGGGGATTCGGTGAGCCGGAGATTTGATTACCCGGGTGAATCACGCCCCCGGGTGCGCTGCGCTTACCCGGGCTACGGGGCCTCGGCTGCACTGAACCACCTGTTTCGGCAAGCTGCCACCAACCATCGGCATGTGCGGGCCGGGGCGCGTCCCCCTATGCTCGGGGATTCCCCTCAGCAACAGGAATACCGATGCGCAAGCACCTGCTCGCCGCCGCCCTGCTCGCCAGCCTGGCCGGCTGCCAGAGCGGCGACGCCCCGACCGCGCCGTCCTCCTCCACCGAGCAGGCCGGCCAAAGCCAGGCCGATGCACAGTTCGCCGAATTGTCGAAGAAGGCGCTGGACACCTGGATGCAGCTGTCCCCGGTCAGCGCCACCCAGATCGGCGACCACCGCTATGACAGCCAGCTCGACGACGTCAGCGCGGCCGGCCAGCAGAAGAGCCTGGAGGCCAGCAAGGCCCTGCTCGCCGAGCTGGACACGCTGGACGTGAGCAAGCTCGGCCGCGAGAACCAGGTGGATGCCGCCATCCTGCGCAACCAGCTGCAGTCCGATATCTGGTCCAACGAGAACCTGCAGTCGTGGAAGTGGGACCCGCAGGTCTACAACGGCCTGGCCGGCAGCGCCATCTACGGCCTGATGGCCCGCGAGTTCGCGCCGCTGCCGGACCGCCTGAAGTCGGCCACCGCGCGCATCGAGCAGATCCCGCAGATCTTCGCTGCCGCCCGCGCCAACCTGGACCCGGCGCGCGTGCCGAAGATCCACGCCGAAACCGTGGCCAAGCAGAACCGCGGCATTCTCAGCCTGGTTGAAACCTTCATCGTCCCCAACATCGGCCAGCTCGAAGCCGCCGACCAGGAGCGCCTGAAGACCGCCATCGCCACCCTCACCACCGCAGTGGAGGAGCAGCAGACCTGGCTGGACAAAACCCTGGTGCCGAATGCCAAGGGTGAATTCCGCATCGGTGCGGAAAAGTACGACCAGAAGCTGAAGTTCTCGCTCAACTCCTCGCTGTCGCGCGCCGAGATCGGCGAGCGCGCCCGCGCCGAGCTGACCCGCGTGCGCAAGGACATGTACGGCATCGCCCAGGTGGTATTGAAGGACAAGCCGGGCGCACCGGACATGCCGGCCAACCCCACCGACGACCAGCAGCAGAAGGCCATCGAGGCCGCGCTGGAACTCGCCTATGCCGACAAGCCGGCCCGCGACAAGGTGGTGGAAGACGCCAAGGCGGCGCTGGACCAGTCCACCGAGTTCGTCCGCAAGCATGACCTGATGACCCTGCCCGATGCGCCGGTCGACATCATCCTGATGCCGGAATTCCAGCGTGGCGTGGCCGTGGCCTATTGCGATTCGCCGGGCCCGCTGGACAAGAACCTGAAGACCTTCTACGCGGTCTCGCCGATTCCGGACGATTGGAACGACAAGCAGGTGGATTCCTTCCTGCGCGAATACAACAGCCGCATGATCCACCTGCTGTCCATCCACGAAGGCACCCCGGGCCACTACCTGGAAGGCTGGCACTCGGGCAAGTTCCCGTCCACGCTGCGTGCGGTGATGCGTTCGGGCCTGTTTGCCGAAGGCTGGGCGGTCTACACCGAGCGGATGATGCAGGAACAGGGTTACCTGGATAACGACCCGCTGTTCCACCTGGTGCAGCTGAAGTTCTACCTGCGCACCATTGCCAACGCCATCCTCGACCAGGGTGTGCACGTGGACAACTGGAGCCGCGAGCAGGCCATGCACCTGATGACCCACGACGCCTTCCAGCAGGAAAGCGAAGCCTCGGGCAAGTGGGTGCGCGCGCAGCTCACGTCGGCCCAGCTGCCGACCTACTTCGTCGGTGCGCAGGAGCACTTCGACACCCGCAAGGCCGTGCAGGACAAGCAGGGTGCGAACTTCAACCTGAAGGCCTACCACGACCAGATCCTGTCCTACGGTGCACCGCCGGTGCGCTTCGCCCGCCAGCTGATGCTGGAACAGCCGATCGAGTAAGCCCAGCACCCATGTTCACCGAAAAGCCCGGGCCCTGCCCGGGCTTTTCCATTGGCCAGCCCATCCTCCGCATTGCCAAGGACGCGGCCAACGGCTACAAGACGCACAGGACGGAAATGCAGGAGGCATCATGGGCTGGCGCAGCATCTTACTCATCGCCCTGGGATTGGCCGGTGGGCTCAACTGGTGGTTGAAGCGACCGGCTGCCGATGGCACGTCCCCAGCTGTCACCACCGTCAATGCCGGCGAATTCGTCCCGGTTGAAATGCCCGGCAGCACGCCGCGCAATACCGTACTGGTGTTGGCGCCACCGAACTGCCCCTCGGAACGGGCGCAACGCGCCGATGCGCTGGTACGCGCCCTGCAGGACCGTGGCATCCCGGTAACGCGCGGCAGCTCGGTGGATTTCACCCTCACCAACCCCACCGCCGAACAGCGCGCGGCGGTGGACCGTACCGTGGCCGTGCTGCGGCAAGGCGCGCCTGCCGTGTTCGTCAACGGCATGGGCATGTCCGACCCCAGCTTCGCGCAGGTGGCGGCCATCTATGAGCAGACCCGGCGCTAAGCCCGCAGGCCCGGATCGCCGTAGAGAGGTTCACCTTCGCCTGGCTGGTGATGATCGGCTGCGGTGCTTGCGCCGAAGGCCCCCCTGCACTATCACAAGCCTGCGCTCTGCCGCGGAAAGCAATGGCGCGCGTGTTCACCAACTGCGAAGAGGCTCATGCCACCGGCGCGGCACCGGTCAGGCGGGGTGATCCAGGTTGCGGCAGCCATCTTCACCACGACAACGACGGCATCGGTGGCGAACCACGCCGGTAGCAACCCCGCCTTGGGAACCCCCGCCCTGTTCGCTTTCCGCATCGCAAGCAGCGGTAGGATGCGGAACAGTTCCCCTTCCACCAGTGGCGCATCATGACCTGTCGAGCAGCATGATCACACGTCCACTTGCCCCGCCGGCGCAGCCATCGCCGCATCAGAAGCGCTGCCAGGCGACTGGAGGAAAAAACTGATCCTCACCCGAAATGCCGCAGCGAGACAGCACAGCCTGCAGGCCTGACCTATCAACCCATGCAATTGCATCTGCCTGCCCCCCCCATGACCTGCATAGGAGTACCCAGCCCATGATGCATTCCCGCGACCACGTACTGCAGCGCGCCCTGGCCGTGCTTGATTGGAATCGACGCAATCTCAACACAGCCTCGGTGCTGGACGAGGCAGCCGTGGGCGAATGTTTCGCCGACCATTTTGTGGTGGAACCCAACGGCCGGCGCTATGAAGCTACCCGCGCCACCTATCTGGCATTCCTCAACGGCATGAAGGCCGGCATGCGCGGCATTGACTACGATGTGCTGCATACCCTGGTCGACGCGCAGTCGGTGGCCCTCTCCATTCTGGCCCACATCAGCCATGACGATGACCGTCGCGAGACCTTCCAGGCCATGCTGCTCATGCAGTTCGACAACCACGGCAAGATCACGCTATGGCATGAGGTTTATGTCCCGCAGCCACCGCGTTGAGCCCGGCTGTTCTCCGTGACCGATGGCCCTTGCCTGGCAGCTCTCGCTTGCGCACATTGACTGCAACCGATAATGGCAGGCACCTGTTATGGATACCATCAGCTGGAATGATTTCACCAAGGTGGAACTGCGCGTGGGCAGGGTCATTGCCGCCGAGGTGTTCGCCGAGGCACGCAACCCTTCCTACAAGCTGCAGGTGGATTTCGGCCCGGAACTGGGCGTGCGCAAATCCAGCGCGCAGATCACCGCCTTGTACACCCCGGCCCAGTTGCTCGGCCGGCTGGTGGTGGCGGTGGTCAACTTCCCGCCCAAGCAGATCGGCCCGATCATGTCCGAATGCCTGGTGACCGGCTTCCACAACGCCGATGGCCAGGTGACCCTGTGCATGCCCGAGCATGATGTCCCCTTGGGTACCCGCCTGCTCTGAGCAGGCCCGGGCAAACACATGCCTCTGACGTATCCACGTGCTAGCGTCGCGTCCATCATGGCAGCGGTGGACCGATAATGGGCAAGGGGCGGCTTGAGGCATTCAGCGATGGCGTGTTGGCGATCATCATCACCATCATGGTGCTGGAGATGCGGCCACCGGAGGGTGCATCGCTGGACGCGCTGCGCCCGCTGCTCACCACCTTGCTCAGCTACGTGCTGAGCTTCATCTACGTCGGCATCTACTGGAACAACCACCACCATCTGCTGCAGGCCTGCCGCAAGGTCACCGGCAGCGTGTTGTGGGCCAACCTGCACCTGCTGTTCTGGTTGTCATTGCTGCCGTTCGCCACCCACTGGATGGACGACTACAACAATCAGCCACTGCCGACCGCGCTTTATGGCTGCATCCTGCTGGCCGCCGCGGTGGCCTACTGGATACTGCAACGGCGCATCGTCGCCGCGGATGGTCGCAACTCGCAGCTGCAGCACGCGCTGGGCGGCGACTGGAAGGGCAAGCTGTCGCCGGTGCTCTATATCACCGGCATCGGGCTGAGCTTTGCGCAGGTGCATCTTGCCCAGGCCGTGTATGCGTTGGTGGCCTTGCTGTGGCTGATCCCGGACCGGCGCATCGAGCGGGAGCTGGGGCAGTCCGGGGAGTAACGACCACTTCACACCCCGCCGCTGCACGGGTGTTTTACACATCGACAGCCACGGTCGGTTAAAAATGCAGCACCTCCTTGACCAGGCACCGCCATGGCCAGCAAGTCGAATGGATTTACCGCTGCCGAACAGGCCGCGATGAAGGAACGCGCACGCGAACTCAAACTCGAAGTAAAGGTCGGCAAATTGCGCGCCGATGGCGAGGCCGAACTACTGGCCAAGGTCGCCGAAATGCCGGTTGCCGAACGCGCGATGGCCGAGCGCCTGCATGCCATTGTTACCGCCACCGCCTCCACGCTGCTGCCCAAGACCTGGTACGGCATGCCCGCCTATGCCCGCGACGGCAAGGTCGTGTTGTTCTTCCAGGGCGCCAGCAAGTTTGGCGCACGCTATTCCACGCTGGGCTTCAATGACACCGCGATGTTGGATGACGGGCCGATGTGGGCAACCTCTTTCGCCCTTGCGGAACTCACCCCCGAGGTTGAGAAGAAGATCACCGCCTTGGTCAAGAAAGCCCAGCGCAAGCGCGACAGCAGCCTGCAATAGGCAAAGCGGGTATCTGCGGCTATTGTGTTCTACCCCGCAGCGATAGATCGCATGTCTTTCTGGACCTGGCTGTTCCCTCGCACGCAAGCCGTATACACCAGCCCGCTACCACCCGAGCAGGCCATGCAGGCATTGTGTGCCGCCACCGCACGAGGCAACCTGACCTTCACCGGCAGCGTCGTAGGCTCGATAAGCGACAAGCACGTGCATCTTTATCACCGGACAGTGATGCGGAATTCGTTCAAGCCACACTTCCGCGGCAGTCTTTACGCAACCCCACAGGGTTGCGAGCTGCGCGGCGCGTATGCAATGCCGCCATTGGTCGTCGTCTTCATGCTTTTCTGGCTTGGTTTCTGCGTGCTGTGGACCACAGTGGCCGCACTGCAGCTGGGCAGGTTTGACCTGCTGCTGCTGCCCGCGGTGCTGCCGGGCCTGCTGATGCCTTTTTCCGGCATCGGCTTGTTGCGGCTGGGGCACCATATGTCCAGCGATGATCCGGTGATCGTGTCACGGGTGATCCGGCAAGCCCTGCAGTCTCCTTCTGCCTGACCTCAACCGCGAGGGTTCCCATTTGTCCAATCACGACGACACCCAGCTGCAATTACAGAAACTGCAGTTCAACGTGATGCAGCAACTGGAAGTCATTGCCGAGGACATCAAGGCTGGGCGCCTGGACGCCGAGCGGGGTGCAGCCAAGGCCAAGGCGCTGATCGCCGAGAGCGAGCAGCAGCGGGTGGCGCTGTTTGATACCGCAATGCGTGCCAGCCAGCGCCAACGCCGCCGCAGCTGGCTGTTGGCGCTGGCGGTGGTGGCGGCCATCGCAACCGTGGTGGCCGGCCTGCTGCTGGTACGCATCGGCACGCCATGAACCGTAGTGCCGAGCCATGCTCGGCAATGCTTGACCTGTAGTGCCGAGCCATGCTCGGCAAGAGCCGTCTGTGCGAGCGCCGTAAGCCGCGAAGCCGGCAATCCAACATACCGCGCAGAAGCCAACCTCTCCCCAACCCTCCCCTGCTACGCAAGGGAGCCAGCCGTGGTGCCGAGCATGGCTCGGCCCTACCGGCAGCAACAGCTCAACCTTCAACAGCCACGAAGCCCCCGGTCTGGCGCGCCCACAAGCGTGCATACAACCCGCCTGCGGCAACCAGCTCGGCATGGGTACCGGTTTCGACAATGCGCCCCTGATCCATCACTACCAGGCGATCCATGCGCGCGATGGTCGACAGACGGTGGGCAATGGCGATCACGGTCTTGTCGCCCATCAACTCGTCCAGGCTGTCCTGGATCGCCGCTTCCACTTCCGAATCCAGGGCCGATGTGGCTTCGTCGAGGATCAGGATGGGTGCATCCTTCAGCAGCACGCGGGCAATGGCGATGCGCTGGCGCTGGCCGCCGGACAGCTTCACCCCGCGCTCGCCGACATGGGCGTCATAGCCCTGCCGTCCCTGTCCATCAACCAGGGACGCGATGAAGCCTTCGGCACGCGCCTTGGCCACGGCGGCGCGCAGCTGCTCCTCGCTGGCATCGGGCCGGCCGTACAGCAGGTTGTCGCGGATCGAGCGATGCAGCAACGACGTATCCTGGGTGACCACACCAATCTGTGCACGCAGGCTGTCCTGGGTGACGTGGGCGATGTCCTGGCCATCGATCAGGATCCGCCCGCTTTCCAGGTCATACAGCCGCAGCAGCACGTTTACCAGTGTGGATTTGCCGGCACCCGACGGACCGACCAGGCCTATCTTCTCGCCCGGCTTCACCGCCAGGTTCAAACCGGCCATCACTCCACCGCGCTTGCCGTAGTGGAAGTGCACATTCTCAAAATCCACCGCGCCGGCGCTGACCAGCAAGGGTTTGGCGTCGGCTGCATCCTGCACCGTCAGCGGCTGGGCGATGGTTTCCATGCCGTCCTGCACGGTGCCGATGTCCTCGAAGATGCCGTTGATGGTCCACATGATCCAGCCGGACATGTTGTGGATGCGAATCACCAGCCCGGTGGCCAGGGTGATCGCGCCCACGCTGATCAGGCTGGCCTGCCACAGCCACAAGGCCAGCCCGCAGGTGCCGACGATCAAAAAGCCGTTGAGGATGGCAATGACCAGCTCCAGCCCGGTGGTGATGCGGGTCTGTGCGCGGTGCTTTTCGGCCAGTTCCTGGATGGCCTCGGCCACATAGCGCTGCTCGTGGCCACTGTGCGCGAACAGCTTGAGCGTGGCGATGTTGGTATAGCCATCGACGATGCGCCCCATCGCGCGCGAGCGCGCATCGGAGGCGATCCAGGCGCGGTGTTTCATGCGCGGTACGAAGTACACGCCGATAGCGATATAGGCCAGCAACCACGCGGCCAGGGGCAGCATCAGCCGCCAGTCGGCCTGCGCGAACAGATACAGCGCGGTACCGGTATAGACCACGATGTACCACAGCGAATCCACCATCTGCACAGCCGATTCACGCAGCGAGGTGCCGGTCTGCATCACCCGGTTGGCAACGCTGCCGGCAAAGTCGTTCTGGAAGAAGCTCAGGCTCTGCCGCACCACGTGGTTGTGCATCAGCCAGCGCGAACGGTTGCTCAGGCCAGGCACGATGGACTGGTTGACCAGCAGGTTGTGCAGTGCCACAAGCAGCGGCCGCGCCAGCAGGGTAATGCAGGCCATCCACAGCAACTCACTGGCATGGCGCTGGAAGAAGCCCGGCCCGGCACTGTCGGCCAGCATGTCGACGATGCGGCCGAGGAAGTCGAACATCGCCACTTCCACCAATGCCAGCAGCAGGCCGGCGACCAGCGTTGCCAGCAGCACCGGCCATACCGGTCGCAGGTAATGCAGGTAGAAACGCACCACGCCACGCGGTGGCGTGCGGGTATCGACCGGCGGAAAAACGGGAATCAGGGACTCGAACCAGCGCAGCATCGCCACGACCTGTAAGACCGGAACAGGCCGCGATTGTCCCATCGCGGCCTGTGTTGTGTCTGTCTAGGCGATGTGGATCTGTCTGGTTGTGGGAGCGGCGTCAGCCGCGAAGCTGGCGCCCTTTCCGTACACGAAACAGCTGCAACCTGATGATTTCCCGACTTCGCGGCTTACGCCGCTCCTACAAACGCCTCATTCCGCCTTTGGCTTCAGCAGCAGGTCCTGGAAGTCGAAGCTGAAATCGGTCAAGGACGACACCGCCTGCATGCGCACCTCGCGCACCTTGCCGTCCGGGTCCAGGCTGAAGTTGACGAAGGCATCGGCATTGAGCGAACGGTTGTCCCAGCGCACGATGAAGGTGTCGTGCTGCCAATGCTCCATCGTGCCCACCAGGTCGGCGGTGGCACCAAAGCGCAGGCGCAGCTTGCCAGCCTGCTGCTCGACGAACACATCGCCATACCAGGCATCGCCATAAGTGCCTGCATACTTGGCCAGCGGCAGCGACGGCTTGCTCCTGGCATCGCGCGCGGCCACATGCTTGTCCCAGCCCTCGTCGGCATTGCCCTGCGCCTTGGCCACACCGGCAGCATAGGCGCCCACCCAGTCATGGCCCGGTGCACCCAGCATCGCATCCAGCACGCTCATGGTGATGGCATTGAAGGCGGCCCCGGATTCCTGGTTGGTCAGCACCACCACACCCAGGTTCTGCTCTGGCACCAGGGTCAGCCGCGACACCTGGCCCGGCCAGCCGCCGGTATGCCAGACCAGCTTCTGCCCGCGGTAATCGCTCAGGCTCCAGCCCTCGCCATAACCGGCGAAGTTGGGACGTGCGGCCGCCAGTTCCGGCACCGACGGCTTGGGCACCACCTGCGGGATCTGCATCTGCCACATCTGCTGCTGGGTCTTTTCGCTGAACAGCGGCGTGCCATCGGCAAGCTTGCCCTCGGCCAGCTGCACCTTCATCCACTTGGCCAGGTCATGCACGCTGGAATAGATGCCACCGGCACCGGCGTTGTTGGACCAGGTCAGCGGCGGCACCGGCCGCAGGTCCTTGAAGTCGTACTTGGCGTGGCCAACGGCAGCCTTGTCACCCGGCTTGAGGTGATCGGCGTTGTAACGGGTGTCGGCCATGCCGACCTTGTCGAAGATGCGCTGCTGCAGGAAGTCGGCGAACGACTGCCCGGACACCTTCTCGATCACCTGCTGGGCCACCGCGTACAGGATGTTGTCGTAGGCATAGCGGTCACGGAAGCCATTCTTCAACGGCACCTGCGCCAGCCGCGCCACCACTTCGGCATTGCTGTAGCGGGTGGTCGGCCAGAACAGCAGGTCGCCTGCGCCCAGACTCAAACCGCTGCGGTGCGAGAGCAGGTCGCGGATGCGCATCTCGCCGGTGACGTAGGGGTCGGACATGCGGAACGACGGCAGGTGATCCACCACCCGGTCATCCATCTTCAGCTTGCCTTCCTCGGCCAGCAGGTTCAGCGAGGTCGCGGTGAAGGCCTTGGTATTGGAGGCAATGGCGAACAGTGTATCGACCTGCACCGGCTCCGGCTTGCCCAGCTCACGCAGGCCCCAGCCGCGCTCCAGCACCACCTTGCCGTCCTTGACTACTGCCACCGCCACGCCCGGCACGTCGAACTGCTGGCGCACACGCTCCACCGTGGCGTCCAACTGCTGCAGTTCCGTCGGCACCGCGTCTTGTGCTGCCGCCATCGGTGCCACCACGCCCATTGCGAGCACCAGCCCGCCACCCAACCAACTATTCAATACGCTCTCCCTTTGGATCGATGCCGGCGCCGGGCCGGTCTTCTCGCGATGGTAACGCGAGCGCGCCCACCCTCGCCTTTCCACAACTGCCCGCATGCCCCCATGGACCTGGCCGCACGTACCACCGCCACCATCATCCCCTGCCTGCGCTACCGCGACGCACCGGCCGCGATCGATTGGCTGTGCAAGGCCTTTGGCTTCCAGCGCCATGCCGTCTACCAGGACGGCGAGGTGGTTCACCATGCGCAGCTGGTATTCGGCAACGGCATGATCATGCTGGGCTCGGTGCAGCCTGGCGAATGGGGCAGCAACATGATCCAGCCCGACGAAGTCGGCGGCATGGAGGCGCAGAGTGCCTGCGTGATCGTCAGCGACGCCGACGCGCATTACGCGCAGGCCAAGGCTGCTGGTGCGGAGATCGTGATGGACATCGCCAACCAGGATTACGGCGGCCGCGGCTACGCCTGCCGCGACCCCGAGGGCCACCTGTGGTGGTTCGGCAGCTATGACCCCTGGGCCCCAACCACGTAGTGCCGAGCCATGCTCGGCAGGGGCGTTACACGCAGCGCATCAGGGCCGATGGTTTGGCTGACAAAGCCCCTTGCCGAGCATGGCTCGGCACTACCTTGTGCGGGTACATTGTCGGCTTCGCGGCTTATGCCGTTCCTACACCATCGGGGCTTTGCGTTGAACGATCTGTTTGCGAGCGCGCCGCACACACCCGGCGTCCACATCGGCATCGGTGGCTGGACCTATGTGCCGTGGCGCGGCGGCACCTTCTATCCGGTCGGGCTGGTGCAGCGCCGTGAGCTGGAATACGCCAGCCAGCAGCTGACCAGCATCGAGATCAACGGCACGTATTACGGCGCGCAGAAGCCGCACATCTACACCGGTTGGCGCGATGCCACGCCGGAAAGCTTCGTGTTTTCGGCCAAGGCGCCCAAGCGGATTGTCACCGCGCGCAAGCTGGCCGCCACCGGCGGGCAGATCGAGGACTTCATCGATGGCATCAGCCATCTGGGTGATCGCCTCGGCCCACTGGTCTGGCAGTTCGAAGCCGGGCGACGCCTGGACCGCGACGATCTGGCGGCCTTCCTGCAACTGCTGCCTGCGCAGGTCAACGGTCGCCGCCAACGGCATGCCGTGGAAGTGCGCGATCCCGCTTGTTTCGATGCGGAACTGATCGCACTGATCCGCCAGCAAGGCATCGCCCTGGTCTATACCGACGCCAGCGACTACCCGAACGCCGCCGACCTGTCCGGCGACTTTGTCTATGCGCGACTGATGGGCAGCCGCGACCAGCACGCCACCGGTTATCCGGCTGCCGAACTGCGGCAGTGGGCCGCGCGTGTCCAACGCTGGCGCAAGGGCGAAGACAACCCGGATCTGCCGCATCTGGCCGCGCCCCTGCCCGCCGCGGCGCGTGAGGTCTTCCTCTATTTCATCAGCGCGGCCAAGCATCGCAACCCGGCTGCCGCGCGCGAGCTGCAGCAACTGGTCGATAAAAACTGAAGGCGGCGACGCGGCGCTTGTCACCTGCATCGGCGACAATACGCCGATGCCTACCAACGACACCCGCAAAGCCCTCCTGCAGATCCATTTCTGCGTCCTGTTGTGGGGCATCACTGCCATCCTCGGCAAGCTGATCACCCTGCCAGCACTGCCGCTGGTGTGGTGGCGGATGTTGCTGGTGGTGGCGATGCTGGCACTGCTGCCGCGGGTATGGCGCGGCCTGTCCGGCTTGAACCCGCGGCTGGTGCTGGGCTATGCCGGCATCGGCGCGCTGGTCGCGCTGCATTGGCTCACCTTTTATGGCGCGGTGAAGTTGGCCAATGCTTCGGTGGCCGCCACCTGCATCGCACTGGCGCCGGTGTTCACCGCCATCATCGAACCGTGGATCGCGCGGCGTCCGTTCCAGCTGCGCGAACTGGCGCTGGGCGTGATCGTGCTGCCCGGCGTGGCGCTGGTGGTTGGTGGCGTGCCCGATGGCATGCGCCTGGGTGTGGCGGTGGGTGCGGTTTCCGCGCTGCTGGTGGCCATCTTCGGCTCGTTCAACAAGCGCATGGTCGGCCACGCCGATCCGTTGACGGTGACCGCGCTGGAGCTGGGCGCCGGCACCCTGACCCTGACCCTGCTGGCACCGGCCATGCCGCTGCTGCTGCCAGCCTTGGCCAGCGACCTGTGGGTGCTGCCCAACCTGCACGACGGCCTGTTGCTGCTGGCCCTGTCCGGGCTGTGCACGCTGCTGCCGTTTGCCCTGGCGCTGGTCGCGCTCAAGCACCTCAGCGCGTATACGGTGCAGCTGGTCACCAACCTGGAGCCGGTCTACGCGATCCTGCTGGCGATGCTGTTCCTGGGTGAGCAGCACGAACTGACGCCGCAGTTCTACCTCGGCGTGGCGATCATCCTCGGCGGCGTCTTCCTGCACCCACTGCTCAACCGCCTGCGACCACAAGCCGCCGCTGGCCCGGTCGCCTGATCAACGCTGCGGCCAGTACCAAGCCGGCCCTTCCAGATTGCCAACGCCCCACAGCCGGGTCTGGCTGAATTCCTTGTGCAGGCGCAGCGCATTGCAGGCGGGGGCCTCCTGCAGCGCGGCGATCAGCCGCGAGGCATGCGACACCACCCACAGCTGGCTGCGCGCCGCTGCGTTGATGATCAAGCGCGCCAGCGCCGGCAGCAGGTCCGGATGCAGGCTGGTTTCCGGCTCGTTGAGCACCAGCAACGGGGGCGGTCGTGGCGTGTGCAGCGCGGCGATCAGCAACAGGTAGCGCAGGGTGCCATCGGACAACTCACTGGCCGCCAGCGGGCGCAACAGACCGGGCTGCTCGAACTTCAGCGACAAGCGCCCCTCCCAGCCCTCGATCCACACCTGCGCCCCCGGGAACGCATCCTCCAGCGAGCGCAGCAGGCCCTGCCCATCGCCGATCTCGATGATGGTCTGCCAGGCCGCCGCCAGGTCATGGCCGTCATCGGCCAGCACCGGCGTACGTATCGCCATGCACGGCTGTCGCGCCGGGGCAGCGGCATCGGAACGAAAATGGTCGTGGAAGCGCCAGCGGCGGATGTACTCGCGCAGGGCCAGCACTTCCGGCATGCGCTGCGGATCGGCCAACTGGCTGAAAAGGCTGTCGAAGCCGGACAGGTGCTCTTCCACCACCTCCCAGCTGCGGCCTGCCCTTCGCCGTACCACGCTGCCGCGCCGCTCAACCAGCAGGTTGCTGCTGCGCAGGAAGGGCCCGGCCCAGATGCTTTCGTTCTTGATCTGCGGGTCGCGGTCGAACATCGAGTTGCCTGGCACCGGCAGGCCCAGGTCGATTGCATAGCCGAAGTCCTCGGCGGCAAACCCCAGCCGCAACGACACCGGCGTGCTGCGCGCCGTGCCCTGCACCGGCATCTCGCCCTTGCGCATGGCCCGGCTTATCCGCTCCGGGCCGGCCCACAGCGCCGACTCCAGCCCGCCCTCACCCGCCAGCGCGGCGGCCACGCCGCCACACGCGGTCTGCGCCAGTAGCCGCAGCGCGCGGTAGAGGTTGGATTTGCCACTGCCGTTGTCGCCGGTGACCAGGTTCAGCCGCGCCAGCGGCACGGCCAGCTCATGCAGGGAACGGTAGTTGGCGACGGCCAGGGTCTGCAGCATGGGGTTCTCGCAACGTCAGGAGCAGGCCCAGCATGCTCGCGCCCGGTCGCAGGCGTCGAGACGCAGGCTCAGCCTGCCACCACCACCCGGTCGCGGCCTTCGGCCTTGGCCTGGTAGAGCGCGGCATCGGCGCGGCGCAGGGTATCGCCCGAGCTTTCCCCATCACGGTGCACGGCCAGGCCGATGCTGACCGAGATCGGCAAGCCGATCGGCAACAGGCTCACCGACTCGCGCAGGTATTCGCATTGCAGCTCGGCCTGCTGCAGCGGCGTATTCGGCATCAGGATCACGAACTCCTCGCCACCATAGCGGGCCGCCATGCCGCGCCCGGCGAACTGCGACTTGAGCACCGCTGCCAGTTCGGTCAGCACCACGTCGCCTTCGGCATGGCCGTGGATGTCGTTGACCATCTTGAAGTGATCGATGTCGACGATGGCCACGGCCGGCGGTACCTCGCAGGCACGTTCAATGGCATCAGCCAGCGCGGCGGTCAGCGCGCGACGGTTGGACAGCCCGGTCAGCGGATCGGTACGGGTCTGCTCGGACAACTCCAGGTTGGCCTGTTCCAGCTGCTGGTAATACTCCGCCAGCCGCGCCTCGTACCAGTCATGCTCGTCCTGGTGGTGGTCGATCTGCATGCGCAGCAGGCGCATCTCCATCATCCGGCTGACCTGCCGCGACAGCGCGCGCAGGGCATTGGCCTGCGGCGCGGCCAATTGCGCCGGCACCGAGTCGAACACGCACAGCGAGCCCAGCGCATAGCCATCACTGCTGAGCAGCGGCGCACCGGCATAGAAGCGGATATGCGGGTCGCCCACCACCGAGGGGTTGCCACTGAAGCGGGCGTCGTCGCGCGCATCCTGCACCACCGTCAGTTCCTGCGGGGCAAGGATGGTGTGCGCACAGAAAGCGTCATCACGCGGCGTCTGCTCCCCCTCCAGGCCCTGCAGCGACTTGAACCATTGGCGGTCTCGGTCGATCAGCGTCACCGCACCCATCGGCGTGTTGCAGATGGTGCGGGCGATGGTCACCAGGTCATCGAACTCCTGGTCGCGTGCGGTATCGAGGATGCGATACCGCTGCAAGGCGGCAAGACGCTCGGCTTCATGGGCAGGAATCGGAGGTTTGATCATCACGGTTCCGGTTCAGGCGGGAGGGAGGACGCAGCCGAGTCTAGCCGCAGCGCGCGCCGCACGCGGTGAGCAGTTCACACTTCACCATTGCTGCTGTTGCGGCAACAGGCCACGCAGTTCCTGCTCGCTGAGGTTGCGCCATTGACCGGGCTTGAGCGCGCCGATCTTGATGTTGTCGATGCGCACCCGGCGCAGCTGGGTGACGCGGTAACCGAACTCGGCGGCCATCAGGCGGATCTGCCGGTTCAGGCCCTGCTCCAGGATGATGCGGAAGCCGAACTTGGCAATGCGGGTGGCCCGGCACGGCAGCGTCATCTGGTTGTGGATGCGCACGCCACGGGCCATGCCACGCAGGAACTCATCGGTCACCGGCTTGTTGACCGCCACCAGGTACTCCTTCTGGTGGCCGTTCTCGGCGCGCAGGATCTGGTTGACGATATCGCCATTGCTGGTCATCAGGATCAGCCCTTCGGACTCCTTGTCCAGGCGCCCGATCGGGAAGATGCGCTGCTCATGGCCGACGAAGTCGACAATATTGCCCTTCACCGCGCTTTCGGTGGTGCAGGTGACGCCTACCGGCTTGTTCAGCGCGATGTAGACATGGCGGCGACCGGTGCTCTTCTGCACCGCACGGGCGCGCAGCGGCTGGCCGTCGACCTTGACCTCGTCGCCCTCGCCCACCACCGCACCGGTGCCGACAACAACGCCGTTGATGGTCACGCGACGGGCGGCGAGCAGGCGGTCGGCCTCGCGGCGCGAACAGAAGCCGGTTTCGGCAATGTGCTTGTTGATTCGGTTTGTCATCGGCGAATTATCCGCCATCGCCCACCCGGGTGACAGCGCCGCCGGTGTTCAGGCCGCTTCGCGCTCATCGTCGGCGTCCACCACCTGGTTGCGGCCACGGCGTTTGGCCCGGTACATGGCGTTGTCGGCACGCCGCAGCAATGCCGCCACGTCGGTATCCAGCAGCTGCAGCTCGGCCAGACCGATGCTGGCGGTGACCGTCAGGCCTTCGTGGCGCAACGCCGATGCCTGGCTGGTGACCTTCTCGCGCATGTGCTCCAGTCGCGGCAAGGCGGCAGCGGCACTATTGCCCGGCAACAGGATCAGGAACTCCTCGCCGCCCATGCGGATGACGTCGTGGCGGCTGCGCACACCACTCAGCAGGGTGTTGGCCACCGACACCAGCACATCGTCGCCCACGTCATGGCCGTAGCGGTCATTGATCTGCTTGAACAGGTCCACATCCAGGAAACCGATTGCCAACGGCTGGCCGCCAGCACGGGCCTGTGCAATGTAGGTTTCCAACTGGCGCAGCCCGGCGCGGCGGTTGGGCAGGCCGGTCAAGGTGTCCGTATCGGCCAGCTGGCGCATCTCGTCGCGCTGCTGGCGCAGGTTGCCCAGGCTGCGATTGAGCGAATAGGCCGCCATCATCAGGAACCAGGTCGCCGAAAGCTGCACGGCTTCAACCCGGAACTCCAGCAGCCAGCGGTTGCCGAACAGGTCAGCCAGGGTCATCAGCAACAGCGGCGCCACCGCCACCATCCCGTCCAGGGTCTTGTATACACCGCGCCGCATGGACGCGATGCACAGCAGCAGTGCACCAAGGCAAAGCAGTGCGAAGGCGTCGTCCAGCGCCCCGGATACCCACGCCAACAGTCCGCGCGGCATCACCGGGGTAGCCAACGCCACCAATGCGAATACCGCCACCAATGCGCCCATCCAGCGCCGCGACCCGCGCAGCAGGCGACGGCCGCCACACATGCGCCACAACACCCAGGTCATCACCGCGTAGCTCAGCGCGGTGACCGCCACCAGCCACACCGGCGCGGCGCGGCCCACCGGCAGCCACGGCTCGGGATAGCCACTCAAGCCACTGAGCACCGCCTGCCAGACCACCAGCAGTGCACACACCAGCACGTAGACCAGGAAATCGCGGCTGCGGGTGGTGATGAAACCCATCAACGCCGACAGCGCCAACGCCAGGGCAATGGCGATGCAGGCGGTGCGTACCAGCAACCGTGCCGTATCGATCTGTTGCACAGGGCTGGGGGCGCCCAGGCGAACGGTGGGGATCCACTGCGCTTTCAGCGGTGCTTCCCAGGCCACGCGGATGGGAGCGGTGTCGCCCTTGCGAGGTACCACCACCATGCCGACACCGGCGCGGAAACGGGAGTCGCGGGTGCGCGCGTCCTGCATGTGCCCGCAGACGGTGCGGTCACCGTGGGTGATCATCACCTCGCCAGCGAACACATTGAACACATCCACCGCCTGTGGCGCCCCGGACCACCCCCCCGGTGGCGCTGCAATATGCAGCTCTTCCTGCAGATGGCGCCGGATTTCCGGCGTGCATTCGCGCACCGGTGCCTGCTGGTCGGTGGGTGCGCCCACCAGCAGGAAATCCTGGTTGGCACGCGGCGCGGCGGCGGAGGCAATGGCGGGCAACAGCAAGAGCAAGGCAATCAGCAGGCTTACCGCCGCTGCACATGCCCCAGCCCGCCATCGCACCGCGCCCCCCTCGTCCACCGTGATCAGCCCTTCGCGTCCCCAACGCTATTGCGGTGATTATCGCAACAACCGCAGGCTTGCAACACATGAAGTACATCGCGGATTCAGATTGTTGGCCGGTCTTGTCCAGTCGGCCGCACAAGCAGACAAAAAAAGCCCCGGCAGTGCCGGGGCTTTCAGGCTGCAAACGGTGGATCAACCGTTGCGCGGGCCGCGGGGCTTGAAGCCTTCGCGACGCGGGCCGCCGGGGCGCACCGCCGGCTTGGGGCCCTTGTGGAAGCGCGGCTTGAAGGCCGGGGCCGCCGAGGCACCCACGTCTTCGCCCGGCTCGACCTTGCGCATCTGCAACTGCTGGCCGGACACCCACACCTTCTTCAGGTGCTGCAGCACGTCACTGGGCATGTCGGCGGGCAGGTCCAGCACGGAGTGGCCATCGTGGATGTCGATGCGACCGATGTAGCGGCTCTCCAGCCCCGCCTCGTTGGCGATGGCGCCGACGATGTTGGCCGGCTTCACGCCGTGGGTATGGCCCACTTCGATGCGGTAGGTCTCCATGCCGAACTCCGGCGCGCTGCGTGGCGGCATTTCGCGACGCGGACGCGATTCGAACTCGCCTTCCGCACGCGGCGGGCGCGGGCCGCGCTCGCCATCGTCATGACGCGGGGCACGCTCGAAGCGTGGCTCGAACCGGGCCGGGCGCTCGCCACGCTCGTCACGGCGGTGGAAGCCACCGTCACGGGCTGGACGCTCGTTGCGGCCTGCCGGCACCTCGCGGCGCTCGCGCACCGGCGGGGTCAGCAGGAACGGGGTGTCGCCCTGCAGCAGCTTGGCCAGCGCGGCGGCGATGTCGATTGCCGGCACGTTGTGCTCGCCTTCGTAGCGCTGCAGCAGGTCGCGGTAGAAATCCATGTCGCCGCCAGCCAGGGTCTGGCTGATGCGGTCCATGAACTTGCTCACGCGGTGGTCGTTGACCGCATCCACGGTCGGCAACTGCATTTCCTCGATCGGCTGGCGGGTAGCGCGCTCGATCTGGCGCAGCATGCCCTTCTCGCGCGGGGTGACGAACAGGATCGCCTCACCGCTGCGGCCGGCACGGCCGGTACGGCCAATGCGATGCACATAGCTTTCGGTGTCGTACGGGATGTCGTAGTTCAGTACGTGGCTGATGCGCTCCACGTCCAGGCCACGGGCCGCCACGTCGGTGGCCACCAGGATGTCGAGCTTGCCTTCCTTCAGTTGGCCGATGGTGCGCTCGCGCTGGGCCTGCTGCATGTCGCCATTGATGGCGGCCGCGGCCAGGCCACGCGCCTGCAGCTTGCCTGCCAGTTCCTCGGTGCCGGCCTTGGTGCGCGCGAAGATGATCATCGCATCGAAGGTTTCCACCTCCAGGATGCGGGTCAGCGCGTCCAGCTTGTGCATGCCCGCCACCCACCAGTAGCGCTGGCGGATATTGGCCGAGGTGGTGGTCTTGGAAGCGATGGTCACTTCCACCGGATCGCGCAGATAGGTCTGCGCGATGCGTCGGATCTGCTGCGGCATGGTGGCCGAGAACAGCGCGACCTGGCGGCTTTCCGGCAACTTCTTGAGCACGGCTTCGACGTCGTCGATGAAGCCCATGCGCAGCATTTCATCGGCTTCGTCCAGCACCAGCGTCTTCAGCTCGGACAGGTCCAGGGTGCCGCGATCAAGGTGATCTATCACGCGGCCCGGGGTGCCGACCACGACGTGCACGCCACGGCGCAGCGCCGACAGCTGCTGGCCATAGGGCTGGCCGCCGTATACCGGCAGCACGCGGAAGCCCGGCATCGAGGCCGAATAGGTCTGGAACGCCTCGGCGACCTGGATGGCCAGCTCGCGGGTCGGGGCCAACACCAGCACCTGCGGCTTGGTGGCGGAAAGATCGATATTGGACAGCACCGGCAGCGCGAAGGCGCCGGTCTTGCCGGTGCCGGTCTGCGCCTGGCCGAGCACGTCGCGGCCTTCCAGCATGGCCGGGATGGTGGCAGCCTGGATCGGCGACGGGGTCTCGTAACCGACATCGGCCACTGCCTTCATCACAGGCTCGGACAGGCCGAGATCTGCGAACAGCAGCGGCGCGGGGGTATCTTGGGACATGGGTAACTCCGGGGGCACCGCCGCGAACGGGCGGGCGAAAAGACGGATATTGTGCGCTCTAAAGCCCCCTGCTGTCGCGGGGGTCACGTTTTCCGTTCAGCTAACGAACACGGCAACGGCCAAGCGCGAGGGCTTCACGCTCCCGTGCTGCCACCGTTTGGCGCACAATAGTGCCCGTTTTTACCGGCAATCACCATGCAAACCATCGATTTCGAGCTGGACCGCGAGTACGTGGAACTGAAGCAGTTGCTGAAGCTGACCGACCTGGTCTCCAGCGGCGGCGAGGCCAAGATGATCATCGGCGAAGGCCATGTCACGGTCGACGGCGCGGTGGAACTGCGCAAGGCCTGCAAGATCCGCGGCGGCCAGCAGGTGGAACTGGGCGACGTGCGCATCCGCGTACTGGCCGACAGCTCCGCCGCCTGAGGCAGCGCTTGCCGGCCCCCCCCGGCATTTCCGCCGCCTTACCCGCCAGCCCAACGCAGCGCTAGGCCGAGGCTTGGGTCAGATGACCTGCTATCACCTTCCTGAACGGAGCAACCCCTTGGGCGATGCGCAGCGCCGCATCGCGCAACAGGCGCACCGGTCGACGTTCGTCGTTGTAGAGGGTTGCGATGGCGTTGGTGGCCTCGTACAGCGGCCGGGTCGCCAGCCGATGCCCGCGCTGGTAACTGGCCAGCAAGGCATCGGCACCGATATCCCCGCCCCTGTCCGCCGCCGTGCGCAACAGCCCGGCCAGGCGCTGCTGGCTCTGCAGGCCAAAGTTGAAGCCATGCGCGGTAACCGGATGCATGCCGACCGCGGCATCGCCGATCAGGGCGTAGCGGCTGCCGACGAAGCGGCGTGCATACACCCCGACCAGTGGATAGACATGACGGCTGCTGGCCGGCTGCATCTGCCCCAGCCGGGCCTCGAACATGGCCGTGACCTTGTGCCCAAATGCCACCTCATCCAGGCCTGCCAACGCCTGTGCCTGCTGGGGCGGCAGGGTAATCACCGCCGACGCCTGGCCACCGGGCAGCGGCAACATGGCCAGTGTTCGCCCGTAACCGAACCACTCCCAGGCCTCGTGGTTGTGCGGCCGCTCACACTGCATGCGGCAGACCAGCATCGACTTGCCGAAATCCCGCATCTGCGCGCCGATGCCCATCATCCGCCGGGTGGCCGAGAAGCGGCTGTCGGCCGCCACCACCAGCCGTGCCTGCAGGCGACGGCCATCGGCCAGGGTCACCACGCTGGCCGCCGCACCCGGCTCGATCGCTGTGACACTGCTGCCGTCCAGCAACTCCAGGTTGGCCTGCCCCTGCACCGCCTCCCAGGCAGCCCGCCGGATCAGGTGGTTGGGCACCAGCCAGCCCAGCTCGGCCACATTTTCACGCTCGGCGGCAAAGCCCAGTGCGAACGGCGAACTGCCGTTCATCACCCGCGCACTGCGCAGCGATGAGATTTCCGCTGGCGGCAGCCGCTGCCACAGGCCGATGCCCTGCATGATCTGGCGCGAGGCGTGGGTCAGGGCAATCTCACGCCCATCAAAACCCGGATCGGCCAAAGCGGTCTGCGGCTGCTGCTCCACCAGTGCCAGCGACAGGCCGGTATCGGCCAGGCTGCGCGCAAAACTCAGCCCTGCCGGGCCGGCGCCCACCACCACTACATCGACCTTGTGCATGCCCACTCCATCGTGCCAGTTGCCGGGCAGCGTAGAGGGCCACGGGTAAGGTTTCATTGATCCTGATCAGGCCCGGCACAAAAAGAACAGGCGCCTTGCGGCGCCTGTCCAGGGAACACGGGTTTTACCGGCTCAATTCGCCGTCGCCGCGCGCAGGCTGTAACCGGAGGCGCGCCACACCTTGTCCTCGTCCAGGCGGAAAGACACCAGCTCGCGCACCGGCTGGGCATTGTTGGCAAAGCGCGTGGGGAAGCTGACGTTGAGATAGATACCCTCCGGCACGGCCGCGCCAGCCGGGTACTGCACCCGGGTGATGGACGGCTTGCCACGCGATACCAGCGCGCCCAACTTGGCGCGATCTGCATTGATGTTGCCGGCGAACTGGTCACGGGTGACCGCCTTGCGTGCTACCGCCGACGCCCCGTCCCACACCACTGCGGCCTGGTTGCCATCCACCAACTGCGCCACGCGTTGCGCTGCGGCCGTCATTTCCGCGTCCTGACGCGCCACCTGCGCCTGCTGTGCCGCGGTCAGTCCACCCGCCGGCCGCGCCGCCGATGTCCCTGCCGGTGCCTGCGCGGGTGCAGCTGCCGGCGTCTGCGCGGCTGCGGGCTGCGGCGCGCTCTGTGCCGTTACCACGCCGGCGGGCAGCGCAAGGGACAACATCAACAACAGACAACTGGATCGCATGGCTCACTCCGTGACGCTTTCAGTTGATGAACTTCCATCCAAACATGGTTTCATTCGAAATGCAGCAATTGGCGGTTCAGTTTTTTGCCGGATGCGTATTCAGCGGCACTGTCGCCGCCGCAGCCGGTGCCACGGCGGCAGAATTCACAGGTACAACCGGGGGTTCGGGCACCAGCATGGCGGTGTCGATCTCGGACAGCGGGCTCTCGTCGGGGCAGGTTTCATCAGGGAAGCCGAACTGCTCCTTCAACGCCTGGCCACAGGCGGTGACCGCCTCAAGGTCGGCCCCCTCCACCTTGCAGTCACGATCAAACGCAATGAGGAAGGCGTCCTTGCGGCGCACGAAATCATCGCCGCACTTGCGCATCTGCTTGATCCGCTCCAGGTCGTCCTGCACCGCATTGGTGCCGTCCAGGCCGTACTGTTTCAGCTCGTCGCTGGTCAGCACGCGCAGGCTGCGATTGGGCACGGTCATCATCAGGTCGGCTACGCCCACGGCCACGCCGTTGCGCTGCAGGTAGTCCTTCACGTTGTCGTAGACCTCGTGCAGTTCCTTGTTCAACTCCGCGCGCGAGGTGGCCGTGGAGCTGATGCGCATCATCCGGTGGATGCCGACCTTGCCGGAGATCAAGCGGTTGTCCCCTGCCGCCAGCACGAAGACGCAGGCGCTGTGGCAGATGGAGCCCTCGCGCACCCAGATGGTCCAGCCCGACTCGCCAATGTTGTCGCCGGCGACGATGGCCGCTTCCACCTGGCCACCGCTGGAGTCCAGGTCAAGGATGCGCTTGCCGATCTTCTGCGCGTCCGCCACCACCGCCAGGCGCGACACCAACGCCGCGAACGATGGATTGATCTTGCCGACATAGCGCACCCGCAGCAGGCCGCGCTCCTGGCAGGGTTGCAGCGCAGCGTCCAGGCTCTCACGGTCCAGCGCGGTCAGTTCCTCGCCATCGCCGTTCTCACCGGCATAGTCGGTGGCGCAGCTGACCCAGGCCTTGCCGTTCTCCAGCATCAGCTCCGGCCACGGCTTGTCCTTGGCCGGTACCACCGGCGCAGGTGGCGCTGGCGCATCGATCACATTGATCGAGACCATGTGGTCGCCATCAGCGGCAAGGGCCACGGCCGGATCGACGGCCGGCTTGCTGGCCGGCTTGTCCGGATTACAGGCAAGCAGCCCGATACACAACAACGGCGACCACCAGAACTTGGGCAACATGGAGAACGATCAGGTCCGTGCAACGGCGCAGCCGCGCCGGAAAGATGCACAGTCTAGTGCGCCAGGCCAATGGCATCGCAATCTTTCCTGAACCAACCATTGGTTATCCGCATTGCTGTCCGGAAATGGCCAGTACCCATCCCTGCACCGCCCTAGACTGGGCGCCATGCAGAACCTCCTGATGCCACCGCAGAGCCAATGTGAACAAGCCCGGCTGGCGCGCGATGCCCGCTTTGACGGCCTGTTCTTCACCGCCGTGCGCAGCACCGGCATCTATTGCCGACCGGTGTGCCCTGCACCGCCGCCGAAGCCGGAGAACGTCAGTTACTACCCCAGCGCCGCTGCCGCCAGCGCCGCCGGTTACCGGCCCTGCCTGCGCTGCCGCCCGGAGTTGTCACCCGATGACGCCAATCTGCTGCACGATCAGACCCTGCACCAGGCATTGGCCCTGCTCAACGAAGGCATCCTGCAGGAGCAGCCGGCCACTGCCCTGGCCGAGGCGATGGGCATCAGCGCGCGCCAGTTGCAGCGCCTGTTCGTGGCCAGGCTCGGTGCGACCCCGGCGCAACTGCACACCACCCGCCGCCTACTGCTGGCCAAGCAGTTGCTGACCGAAACCGCGCTACCGGTGACCCAGGTCGCATTGGCCGCCGGCTTCAACAGCCTGCGCCGCTTCAACAGCGCCTTCCTCGACGGTTGCGGCATGCCGCCCAGCGCCCTGCGCAAGCAGCATGGCACGGTAGCCGGGGGCGAACCGGTGCTGCGCCTGGCCTACCGGCCGCCGTTGGACTTCCCACTGATGCTGGCTTTCCTGCGCCGCCGTTCCTTGCCCGGCATCGAATACATCGACGAAAGCAGCTACCAGCGCGTGGTCGTCGCCAATGGCGTGGCCAGCCTGATCCGGGTCAGTGCCGATCCGAAGCGCCCGGAACTGCGCCTGCAACTCGGCACCACCGATCCACGGGCCATCCCCGCCATCGTTGCCAGGGTACGGCGCGTGTTCGATCTGGATGCCGACCTGCGCACCGTCCATGCGACGCTGGGCCAGGAGCCCCTGCTCGCACGGGGCATCGCCGAACGCCCAGGGCTGCGCATCCCCGGCGGTTGGGAGGGTTTCGAGGTCGCAGCGCGCGCCGTGCTGGGCCAGCAGGTCAGCGTTGCTGCTGCCACCACCCTGGCGCGGCGCCTGGTGGACCGGTTTGGTGAACACCTGCCTGGCATGCCGGAAGACCTGGATCGCCAGTTTCCCGCCCCGGCAACGTTGGTCGATGCTCCCCTGGAAAGCATCGGCCTGCCGCGGACCCGCGCCGCCACCCTGCGCGCCATCGCCCGCGCCTGTGCCGAACAGCGCCTGGATTTCAGCCGCGCACAGACCCTGGAAAGCTTCGTACAGAAAGCCACTGCCCTGCCTGGCATCGGGCCGTGGACAGCACATTACATGGCGCTGCGGGCGATGGGCCTGCCCGACGCCTTCCCCGCCGGCGACCTGGTACTGCAACAGGTATTGGGCGAAGGCCAGCGCCTGAGCGAGCGCGAAACCGAACGTCGCTCGCAACCGTGGCGGCCTTGGCGCGCCTACGCGGTATTGCACCTGTGGCACCTGGCAGTGCCCGCTGAACGAAAGAACCCCAAGCCCGCTACGGAGGCCACGGCATGAACACCCTCTACTACGACCGCTTCGACAGCCCGATCGGCGCACTGACCGTCGCCGTCGACCAGGTCGGCGTGCGCCACATCCTGTTTGCCGAGAACCGTCATGACGCCAAGGGCCGCGAGCATTGGCAACACGACCCCGACGCCGTCGCCGAGCCCCGCCGGCAGCTGCTGGAATACCTGCGCGGCGAGCGCCAACACTTCGCGCTGACCCTGGCCCCGGTGGGCACCGCGTTCCAGTTACAGGTCTGGCATACGCTGGCGCAGATTCCGTTCGGCGCGACCTGGAGTTACCGCCAGCTGGCCGACCGCATTGGCCGCCCAACCGCTACGCGTGCGGTAGGTGCCGCCAATGGCCGCAACCCGCTGCCGATCGTGCTGCCCTGCCATCGGGTGATCGGCAACAACGGGGCGCTGACCGGTTTCGGCGGCGGGCTGCCGACCAAGGCGGCATTGCTGAAGCTGGAAGGTGTTGCCAGTGAAGGCGAGCGGCTGGCGGATCTGTTTGCCTGAGTGTGGTTGCTCCCGGGTGCGTGGTGCTTACCCGGGGCTACGGGGCTACGGGGCTACGCGCTGGATCAAGCACTGACAACCTGCCGAAGGTTGTATTTGTACGGTCACCGGCGCGGCCTAGAATGGCGCCATGACTTTTCTACGTATTTCGGCCACGGCACTGGCCTGTGCACTGCTTGCCGCCTGCGCCAGCACTCCTTCCTCCACCGCCACAGCAAACGTACCGCCCACCGTATTGATGATTTCCATCGACGGCCTGCGCGCGGACAAGCTCAGCCATGCCGACAGCCCCAACCTGATGCGGCTGGCGCGCGAGGGCGTGCGCAGCGTCGGCATGCGCCCGTCCTACCCGGCACTCACCTTCCCCAACCACTACACCCTGGTCACCGGCCTGCGCCCTGACCACCACGGGCTGGTGCACAACGCGATGAGCGCCGATGCACTGGGTGACTTCAAGGTCAGCGACCGCGCCGCCGTGCAGAACGCGGCCTGGTGGGATGGCGCCGAGCCGATCTGGGTCAGCGTGCGCAAGGCCGGGCTGAAGAGCGCCACCTGGTCGTGGCCGGGCAGCGAAGCACCGGTGCGCGGCCTGCACGCCAACCAATGGCGCATGTACGACGAAAGCGTGCCGCTGGCCGAGCGCATGAACCAGGTACTGGCCTGGCTGCACGGCGAACCGGACGCGATCACCCCGCGCTTTGTCGCCACCTATATGGAGCAGGTGGACAAGGCCGGCCATGCGCATGGGCCGGATTCGCCCGAGTACACCGCCGCCGTGCGGCAGGTGGATGCGGCCATCGGCCAACTGATCGACGGCATGCGCCGCGACGGCCTGCTCGACCATACCAATGTGATTGTCGTGTCCGATCACGGCATGGCTACCGTGAAGTCCGGCAACGCGGTGGCGGTCGAGGACATGGTGTCGCCGGCGGTTGCCAAGGTGATTTCGGTGGGCCAGTCGGTGGGCTTCGCCCCGCTGCCCGGCAAACAGACCGAGGCAGAGAACGCATTGCTGGGCGAGCACGCCCACTACCAATGCTGGAACAAGGCGCAGCTGCCCACGCGCTGGCATTACGGCAGCAACCCGCGGGTGCCGGCCATCGTCTGCCAGATGCAGGAAGGCTGGGATGCACTGCCGCGCGACAGCATTGCCAAGCGGCCGGCGGGCGACCGTGGCTCGCACGGTTATGACCCGGCATTGCCGTCGATGCAGGCGGTGTTTGTCGCCCGCGGCCCGGCCTTCGCCCAGGGCAAGCAACTGACCGCCTTCGACAACGTCGACGTCTACCCCTTGCTGACCCGCCTGATCGGCATCCCGGCCCAGCCCAACGACGGCAACCCGCACGCCCTGGACCAGGCCCTGCGCCCCTCGAAGTGAGGTAACCCGGTGTAGCCCGGGTAAGCGCAGCGCACCCGGGAGCACACAGCCAGCGCAGATCGCAGGCATAAAAAAAGCGGCGCAATGCGCCGCTTTTCTGTAACCACTGCCGGGCTGGATCAGCCGGCCTTGGCGACGGTCTTCTTGGCAACGGCCTTCTTGGCCGGGGCCTTGGCGACAGTCTTCTTGGCGACCGGCGCGGCAGCGCCCACGGCCACCTTGCTCACGTGCGAGCGCGAATTGCCATAGCTGGCGTTGTAGCGCTTGCCCTTGGCGGTCTTACGGTCACCCTTACCCATGTCGTCAACTCCTTGGTTTGTAATCAGTTACCCCGTGCAGGCACGGGTTTTGCGGGGCCACAACAAGCACCCTCGCGCATGGACAGAAAGCCTACCATGCGCCCCTCAATGTGCGCAGCTGGCGTCATGCACATGCACGTGGTTCAAGCGCAGGTTGACCACATGCGCCAGCCCCACCAACACACCGCCCAAGGTCATCACTACCGCATGCGGGATGCGCGAATGGTGCAGCTCGGGATGCAGCAGGCCAGCCCACAGCAACAACAGGCCCGGCACCAGCAACAGCAGCGCCATCAGCGCGCGGTGGCGCAGATAGCCCCAGATCAGGCTGAACAGCCCCAGCACGGTAACGAAGATGACGATGCTGGCTTCCACCCCGTCACTGAGCCAGAACGACAGGCCCAATGCCGGCGCCACCGCCAGCAGGGCCGGCAACACCGCGCAGTGCACCGCACAGATCAGCGAGCCGGTGGCACCAAAGCGATCCAGGAATTTGCGTAGTCCGGCAGTGGGGGTAGGCATGACTTCCAGCAGGGGCGGCAGAACGTTATGGAATAATATAACATTATTGTCCTCCCCGCCCGAACCTCATGTGTCAGTCCCTCTGCCACGACCGGTTCAGCCTGCAACCCAAGTGATACACAGTAACAAAGGAACACTCATGCCCTTCCCCCGTCGCACCCAGCACCACCTGCTGTTCCTCGCCCTTGCCGCCGCCCTGCCTGCCATTGCCAGCGCCGCCGATGACGACGCCGGACAGAGTCATCACCTCACCGAACTGAGTGCGGTCAAGGTCACCGCATCGCCCTTGCAGGGTTCGGCCGAATCACTGGCGCGCCCGGTCGAGGTCCTGGCCGGCACCGACCTGGACGAACACAAGTCCGGCACCCTGGGTGACACCGTGGCCAAGCTGCCCGGCGTACAGAGCACCTTCTTCGGCCCCGGCGTGGGCCGCCCGATCATCCGTGGCCAGGAAGGCCCGCGTGTGGCGGTTGTCGCCAATGGCGTCGGCAACATGGATGCTTCCACGGTCAGCGCCGACCACGCTTCCAGCATCGAGCCGTTCCTGGCCGACCAGATCGAAGTCCTGAAAGGCCCGGCAACCCTGCTGTTCGGTAGCGGCGCCATTGGCGGCGCGGTCAACGTGGTGGATGGCCGCATTGCCAGCGAAGTCCCGGACCGTCCGCTCAGCGGCCGCGCCGAGTTGCGTGGCAACTCGGTCAATGAAGAGCGCAGCGGCATGTTCCGCCTGGACGGCGTCAGCGGCGACAACCTGGTGCTGCATGTGGACGGCCTGATCCGCAATGGCGATGACTACCGCATCCCCGGCTATGCCATCGACCCGCACGCCTTGGACGCCGATGGCCATGACGACCATGACGGCGACAGCGACGAGCTCGGCCCCCGCGGCCGCCTGGAGAACAGCTCGGTACGTACCCGCGCCGGCGGCTTCGGTGCCACCTGGTTTGGCGAAAGCGGCTACCTCGGCGCATCGCTGGGCACCTACCGCAGCAACTACGGCATCCCCAATGGCGCCCATGTGCATGCCGACGATGACCATGGCCACGACCATGATGACCACGATCACGACCATGCCGAGGAAGGCGAAGAGCATGACGTGCGCATCGACATGGTGCAAAACCGCTTCGACCTGAAGGGCGGCCTGTACAACCCGACCTCCTTCCTGAAGAGCCTGACCCTGCGCGGTGGCTATACCGACTACGAGCACACCGAGCTGGAAGCCGGTACGCCCTCCACCCGTTTCACCAACAAGGGCTATGAGGGCCGACTGGAAGCTGTGCAGCAGCCGCTGGCCGGCTGGGAAGGTGCCTTCGGCCTGCAGTTCGGCAGCAGCGATTTTGGCGCGCTCGGTGAGGAGGCCTTCGTACCGGGCACCACCACCGACACCATTGGCGCCTTCGTCCTGCAGGAAAAGCAGTTCGGCCCGTTCAAGCTGGAGCTGGGCGCACGCCATGACCGGGTCAAGCTGGATCCGAACGATGCCCAGCGCAACCGCAGCTTTGGTGCCACCAATCTTTCCGCATCCGGTATCTGGGCGCTGAACGATACCTTCGATCTGCGCTTTGGCGTGGATAGCTCCGAGCGTGCGCCGACCAATGAAGAGCTGTACGCCGCGGGCGCCCACATCGCCACCCGCTCGCTGGAAATCGGCAACGCCAACATGGACACCGAGCGTGGTCGTCGCGTCGAGCTGGGCCTGCACGCCCATAACGAGCGCATCGATGTACAGGCGGCGATCTACCAGACCAAGTTCAAGGACTTCATCTACTTGGCCGACACCGGCGTGGTCGAAGGCGGTTTGCCGGTACGCAGCTGGACCCAAAACGATGCCACCTTCAAGGGGGCCGAGGCCGAGGCCACCTGGCACATGATCGAAGGCCTGGCCGGTGATTGGGACCTGCGCGTGTTCGGCGATTACGTCAAGGCCGAGCTGGATGGCAGCGGCACCCGCAACGTCGACATCGCCGTGCCGCATGGCGACCACGCGCACCATTACAACGTCGACCTGGCCAATGGCGGCTATCTGCCGCGCATCTCCCCGGCCCGCGTAGGTGCCGACCTGCATTGGTCGCTGGGCGGCTGGCGCGCCTCGCTGGGTGCCGTGCGCTATGGCAGCCAGAAAAACGTGGCGCAAAACGAAGAACCAAGCAGCGCCTACACGCTGGTCGATGCCCATCTTGCCTACCGCTGGGACCGCAATGGCAGCAACAGCTACGAGGTCTTCCTGGACGGCAGCAACCTGACCAACCGTGAGGCAAGGCCGCATACCTCGTTGCTGCGGGATTATTCGCCGCTGCCGGGTCGCGGTGTGGCGTTTGGTATCCGCGCCTGGTTCTAAGCGATTGCCGACGGCCACAGTGGCTTTGAGCTGTGGCCTTTGCTGTCGCTTTTGCTGTGGCCTTTGCTGTGGCCTTTGCTGTGGCCTTTGCTGTGGCTTTTGCTGTCCCCTCTCCCGCCTGCGGGAGAGGGGTAGGGGTGAGGGCAAGCTTCTGCTTCTGCTCTTTAGCTTCTGCTCTTTAGCTTCTGCTCTTTAGCTTCTGCTCTTTAGCTTCTGCTCTTTAGCTTCTGCTCTTTAGCTTTTGCTCTTCATCCTCTGCCCCCCCCCTGCAATCCGAGCACAGATGAAAACCACCGCAAGGTGGTTTTTTTCTCTGACCAACTTGCTGAGAAGCCCATTTAAAAACACAACAAAGCCGGATCAAAAGCGCCCCCCATCCGCCCTCCGGGCACCTTCCCCCGCAAGCGGGAGAAGGGAAAGCTAAAGCTAACGCCAAAGCCAAAGCCAAAGCCGAGGCCAAGGCCATAGCTGAAGCCAAAGCCAAAGCCAAAGCCAAAGCCAAAAGCAAAAGCAAAGAAAGAACCACTGCAGCGGCAAGGGCAACGGCAAAAGCAGCAACAGCAACAGCAACAGCAACAGCAACGAAGTCTGCCTGCCACCACTCACCACCACTCGCAATTACGTGCATATACACATAAACTGCCGCCATCGCCCCGCCGACAACGCCGATGGACGCCCCCAGCCCCTGCACCTGCTTCCAGCTGCGCCGCGCCACGCGCCGCGTTTCCCAGCTCTATGACCGCCACCTCGCCGCGGCCGAGTTGAGCCTCAACGCCTACTCCATCCTGCGCCGCGCCAGCCAGGCACGCCCGCTGGGCGAGCTCGCCGATGCGCTGGGCATGGACCGCACCACCCTCACTCGCAACCTCAAGCCGCTGCTGGAGGCCGGCCTGCTCAGCGCGGCCCCCGGCCAGGACTCACGTCAGCGCCAGTTGCAGATCACCACCGCTGGCAAACGTCGCCTGCACAAAGCCTTCCCGCTCTGGCAGCAAGCGCAGCAGGAGGTTGAAGCCCTGTTCGGCAGCGCCCGCATCACCGGCCTCAACCAGCAGTTGGAAGCCCTCAACCACGCGCTGGAACAGGAGCGGCCAGCATGAGCACGCAAGCCCCGACGCGCACGCCCTGGCTGCTGTTGCTGGCCGCTTCCAGCATCCTGATGGTGACCATGGGCGTGCGCCAGACCAGTGGCCTGCTGATCGACCCCATCCACGCCGCCACCGGCCTGGGCATTGCCCAGATCAGCTTCTCGCTGGCGATCGGCCAGTTTGTCTGGGGCGCGGTGCAGCCCCTGTTCGGCGCCGTGGCCGACCAACGCGGGCCGCTCCCGGTACTGGTTGGCGGCGGCCTGTTGCTGGCCATCGGCCTGTTCGCCGCAACCCTGCTGCCCGGTGCCTGGGGGCTGAATCTCAGCTTCGGCCTGCTGCTGGCCGCCGGTGCAGGCGCGGGCAGCTTCTCTGTGCTGATCGGTGCCACTGCCTGGCGCATCCCCGCGCAGAAGCGTTCGATGGCGGCCGGCATCATCAACGCCGGCGGGTCGCTGGGCCAGTTCCTGTTCGCGCCATTGGTGCAACTGCTGCTCAGCGCCTTCGGCTGGGTCAAGGCGCTGTATGCACTGGCGCTGATCGTGCTGCTGTCATTGCCGCTGGCCTGGCCACTGCGCAAGCGCGCACCGCGCAGTGTCGGCACGGATGATGGCGAAGCCCTGCGTCCGCAATTGCAGCGCGCCCTGCGTGACCGCAGCTACTGGTGCCTGCACCTGGGCTTCTTCACCTGCGGCGTGCATATCGCCTTCCTGGTCACCCACCTGCCCGGCGAGATCGCCCTGTGCGGCTTGTCGCCAAGCGTGGCCTCGGTGTCGATTGCGCTGATCGGCCTGTTCAATGTGGCCGGCAGCCTGATCATCGGCGCGCTTGGCGAGCGTTTCCGCATGAAATGGCTGTTGTTCTGGATGTACCTCAGCCGTGCGGTGCTGATCGCCGTCTATCTGGTGTCGCCACCCACGCCGATGACCTTCTATGTGTTCGCTGCAGTGCTCGGCTTCACCTGGCTGGCCACGGTGCCACCCACCGCCGGCCTGGTCGGCAAGCTGTTCGGCCCACGCCATATGGGCACCTTGTTCGGCCTGACCCTGCTCTCGCACCAGATCGGCGCGTTCTTCGGTGCCTGGCTCGGCGGCGTGGCATTGGAATATGGCGGCGACTATAGCTGGATGTGGTACGCCGACATGGCGCTGGCCGCCGCTGCAGCCCTGGTCAACCTGCCGATCCGCGAAGCGCCATTGCGCCGCCAGCTCGCTAGCGGCTGAACAGAAACTAGCGCTGCAACAAGCCGTTTCATCGCCGCCATTGAAACCGGACATTTTTGTCCGGATCATATGCAGCATGACTTCTTTACGTTCCGATGCCGTCGCGCGTCGCGCTTTGCTATTGGACGCGGCCGACGCCGTGTTCGGTGAACACGGCATCACCGCCCCGCTTGACCTGGTAGTGGAACGCGCCGGCGTTGGCCGCGCCACCCTGTACCGCAACTTCCCCGACCGCACCGCGCTGGTGGAAGCGCTGCTGCAGCGGACCGTGGAGAAGATCGAGGCCCACCTGCAGGAACTGGGCGACCGTGACGACGCCTTGTTCGAGCTGATCAAGGGCATGGCCCGCCGCATCGTGCATTCCCCGGCGCTGGCCGACTACTGGCGCGCGGTGGACCGCGACGACCCCGCCATCAAGGCCGCCCGCGAGCACATCCTGGTGCTGTCAGCACCGGCCCTGCAGCGCGCCAAGGATGCCGGGCTGTGCCGCCAGGACCTGCAGTTGGCCGATATCTCGCTGATTTCCAGCATGCTGGGGGCCGCACTGCGCGGGCGCACCGCCGAAGATCGCGCCACCCTCGCACGCCGTGCGATTGAATTGCTGCGTCCCGGCCTGGCCGCGCCGGCTGCAACGGAACACACATGAAGCCACTCAAGCCCATCCCGGACTGGGAGGAACACGAAAAGCCCTCCCTGCCCGGCTCAGCCTCGATGCCCTGGCACCCGCCGCATCGGCGTGCCGCCTATGCCGCGGTGGCGGTGCTGGTCGCGATCACCGGCGGCCTGGGCAATGCGCTGATCAGCGCCAACCTGCCGTGGATCACCGGGCAGATGGGCCTGCAGGCCAGCGAGGCAAACTGGTTGGTGGCGGCCTACCTGATGGTCAACGTCAGCGCCAACCTGCTGGTGTTCAAGTTCCGCCAGGAATACGGCATCCGCCTGTTCGCCGAGATCGGCCTGGGCACCTATGCGGCGTTGGCCGTGCTGCATCTGTTTGTCGGCACCACCACCACCACGCTGCTGGTGCGCGCCGGCAGTGGCTTTGCCGGTGCTGCCTGCACCACCTTGGGCACGCTGTACATGCTGCAGGCGCTGCCGCGCAAATACGTGGGCAACCTGCTGGTGATCGGCGTTGGCCTGTCGCAGCTGGCGGTGCCACTGGCCTGGCTGCTGTCGCCCGGCCTGCTCGACCATGGTGAGTGGCAGAACCTCTACCTGTTCGAGGCTGGCCTTGCGCTGTGTTCGTTTGCGGCGGTGGTAGTGCTGAAGCTGCCACCCGGCATCCAGATCAAGGTGTTCGAGCGCAAGGATTTCCTCACCTTCGCCCTGCTGGCACCGGGCCTGGCGCTGCTGGTGGTGGTGCTGAGCCAAGGCTATCTGCATTGGTGGTTCGATTCACCATGGCTGGGCTGGGTGCTGGCTGCGGCCGTGGTTTTGATCACGGTCGGCCTGTGCATCGAGCACCAGCGCCGCAACCCGCTGCTGCAGGTGCGCTGGTTGATGGGCCCGGTGATGCTGCGTTTCATCATCGGCGCCTTCCTGATCCGCTTCCTGACCAATGAGCAGTCCTACGGGATGATCACCATGATGCGCACGCTGGGCATGGGGCCGGAGCAGATGGCGCCCCTGTTCGGCGTGATCCTGGTCGGCGTGCTGGTTGGCATCGCCGCCGGTGCGCTGACCTTCGGGCCGAAGGCGCTGATCCCGCAGCTGCTGACCTCGATCATCCTGCTCGGCACCGCCGCCTTCCTCGACCAGCACCGCACCAGCATGGACCGGCCGATGGATTTCGCCTTGAGCCAGCTCTTCGCGGCAGTGGGCAGCGGCATGTTCATGGGCCCGCTGATGCTGATGGGCATACGCCAGGCGATGGCACGCGGGCTGGACCATATCGTGTCCTTCATCGTGATCCTGTCCCTGACCCAGAGCTTTGGCAGCCTGGCCGGCTCGGCCTTCCTCAGCAGCTACCAGTTGCACCGCGAGCACATCTATTCCACCGCGCTGGTCAGCCAGCTCAACCCCGCCGACCCGCAGGTGGCCCGCCGCCTGCAGCTGCAGCAACAGGCCTACGCCCGCGTCATCACCGACCCGGTACAACTGAAGGCCCAGGCCAGCGCCGCGCTGGCCGCCAGTGCCAAGCGCGAGGCCAATGTGCGGGCCTTCAACGACGTATTCGCCCTCAGTGGCTGGGTGGCGATCTGCTTCCTGACCTGGCTGCTGCTGGAAGTGATGCTGCGCAACCCGCGCGTGAAACAGGTGATCCGGCGCCAGCCTGCCGGCGCCCCGAACCAACGAGCTGAAACATGAGCAACAAGACCGAAACCCCAGCAACATCCGCCTCGGCGCCGGTGTCCAAGTACAACCGGCCCAGCCGCGCCAGCGTGGTGGTGATGATTGCCGTCGCCCTGGTCGGGCTGACCCTGATCCTGCGCGCCTGGCAGCTGTGGCCATTCAACAGCAGCCACATGCACACAGACGATGCCTACGTGCGTGGCCAGGTGACGGTGCTGGCGCCGCAGGTCAACGGCTATGTCACCGAGGTGCTGGTCAGCGATTTCGACCACGTCAAGAAAGACCAGCCCCTGCTGCGCATCGACGACCGCATCTACCGGCAGAAGGTGGACCAGGCCCAGGCCGCGCTGGAGGATGCGCGCGCGCAGCTGGCCAACTCCGACCAGAGCCAGGCGCAGAACCGTGCGCAGATCAGCTCCGCGCGTGCCAACTACGCCGCCGAACAGGCCGAGCAGCAGCGCAGCCGCACCGAGCTGCAGCGCTACGAAACACTGGCGTCCCAGCAACTGGTTTCCAACAGCGACCGCGACAAGCTGCGTTCGTCCGCGCAGGCGGCAACCGCCGGTGTCGCGCAGTCGCAGGCTGCCATCCATATCGCCGAGGAAACGCTGACCTCCACCCAGGTGGCGCGCAAGGGACTGGAAGCCAAGGTAGCGATGGCCGAAGCGGCCTTGGAACTGGCCCGGATCGACCTGGACAACACAGTCATCAAGGCCCCTCGTGACGGCCAGGTGTCGGAGGCGACGGTGCGGCTTGGGCAATACGTCACCGCCGGCAGCCAGTTGCTGTTCCTGGTGCCGGACAGCCTGTGGGTGGTGGCCAACTACAAGGAAGGCCAGACCTGGAACATGGCCATCGGGCAGCCGGCGACCTTTAGTGTCGATGCCTTCCAGGGCAAGCAGCTGACTGGCCACATCGAGCAGATCGCCCCGGCCACCGGTTCGGAGTTCTCGGTGCTCAAGCCGGACAACGCCAGCGGCAACTTCACCAAGGTGGTACAGCGCCTGCCGATCCGCATTGCCATCGACCCCGACCAGCCACTAGCCGCGCGCCTGCGCCCGGGCATGTCGGTAGTGGTGGAAGTAGACACGGCAGCAAGCCCGCAGGCACGCCAGCGGTAGGTGGTAGTGCCGAGCCATGCTCGGCAGGGCATTCCAGGTAGTCCCGCAGGAGTGGCATAAGCCGCAAAGCCAGCAGCAAGCAAAGCCCCAAAGCCAACCCCTCCCCAACCCTCCCCTGCTACGCAAGGGAGGGGGCAATGCGGTAGTGCCGAGCCATGCTCGGCAGGGGCTTTCCAGGCAATCCCACAGGAACGGCCTCAGCCGCAGAAACAGCGGCAAGCAAAAGCCCAAAAGCCAACCCCTTCCAAACCCTCCCCTGCTACGCAAGGGAGGGGGCTGGAACGCTGGCTTTGGCAGGCCAACCCGCGGCCTGCGTCACTTCGCCTCACCACGCCCAAACCAGCAAAGCGCTACGCTGTACCCCTGCCCACAGCCGGGAGAACCCTCGGTGAAACTGCATCTGGCGCTCTCCGTACTGGCCGCGCTCACGGCCAGCTCCGCCAACGCCGCCGATACGCTGTACGCCGGCGGGCCCATCGTCACCGTCAATGACCGCCAGCCCGATGCCGAGGCCATCGTCGTGCGCGATGGCCGTATCGCCTTCGTCGGCAGCCGCCAGGCCGCACTGCGCTTCAGCCCGAAGGCGCAGCAGATCGACCTGCATGGCCACACCCTGGCGCCGGGCTTCATCGACGCCCATGGTCATGTCTCCGGCGTTGGCCTGCAGGCGCTGTCCGCCAACCTGCTGCCTGCGCCCGATGGCGAAGGCAACTCGATCCCCGCGCTGCAGAAGATCATGCGCGAGTTCCGCGCACACCCGACCACCCCCGAGGGCTACAAGGTGCTGATCGGCTTCGGCTACGACGACTCGCAGCTGGCCGAACAGCGGCATCCCACCCGCCAGGATCTGGATGCCATCGCCACCGATATCCCGATCATCCTGATGCACCAGTCCGGCCACCTCGGCGCCTACAACAGCAAGGCGCTGGAAATGGCCGGCATCACCGCCGACACTCCCAATCCACCCGGCGGCGTGATCCGCCGCGAGCCTGGCAGCACGGTGCCCGACGGCGTACTGGAAGAAAGCGCGCACAACCTCGCTCTGGCCAAGCTGATGCCGGCAATGACCGCCGAGCAATCCCTGGCCATGCTCGAGGCCGGCCAGGCGCTGTACATGAAATACGGCTACACCACCGCCCAGGACGGCAAGAGCGATGCCGGCACGCTGCAACTGCTGCCGATGGCGGCCAAGGCCGGCAAGCTCAAGATCGATGTGGTGTCCTATCCGGATATCGAAGTGGCCCTGCAGAACCCAGCCATGCAGGGCCCGTTCTACGGCCTGAACTACACCGACCACTACCGCATCGGCGGGGTAAAGATCAGCCTGGACGGCTCGCCGCAAGGCAAGACCGCGTGGCTGACCAAACCCTATTACAAGGTGCCCGAGGGCGAGAAGCCGGATTATGCCGGCTACCCGGCCTTCCCGGATGCCAAGGTCGACGACCTGATCACCCAGGCCTGGGGCCATGGCTGGCAAGTGCTGGCCCATGCCAATGGCGATGCCGCCATCGACCAGCTGATCCATGCAGTGTCCGCCGCCGAAGCCAGCTACCCGGACAAGCATCTCGTACCGGTGCTGATCCACGGCCAGACCCTGCGCAAGGACCAGGTGGGCGAGCTGCGCCGGCTGGGTATCTTCCCCTCGCTGTTCCCGATGCATACCTATTACTGGGGTGATTGGCACCGCGACTCGGTGCTGGGCCCGGAGCGCGCCGAGAACATCTCGCCAACCCAATGGGTGCTGGATGCCGGCATGGTGTTCACCTCGCACCACGATGCGCCGGTGGTGTTCCCGGATTCAATGCGGGTGCTCGATGCGACGGTCAACCGCGTGACCCGCAGTGGCCGCGTACTGGGCCCTGAGCAGCGGGTATCGCCCTTGATCGCGCTCAAGGCGATCACCTTGTGGGCCGCGCGTCAGTACGGCGAGGAAAGCAGCAAGGGCTCGATCGAGGTCGGCAAGCGTGCCGACCTGGTACTGCTGTCGGACAACCCGTTGAGCATCGAACGCAGCCAGCTGCACACCATCAAGGTGCTGCAGACCATCAAGGATGGCGTCGTCGTCTACGAAGCAGAACCAAAACCGTAAGCACGACGGGCTGTTGTAGGAGCGGCGTAAGCCGCGAAACCACTGCAACGTCCGAAGCCGATAGCGCATTGCCCGCACCGACGTTACCGGGGCGGTCAAGGCCTATCGGCTTCGCAGCTTACGCTGCTCCCACAAAAATCGTTTCCGCGGGGCGCCTCACCCTCTCCCCAACCCCTCT
>DKPB01000007.1 GCA_002471015.1 Stenotrophomonas sp. UBA7346 | reverse complement strand
GCGCTGCGCTTACCCAGGCTACGGCTACCGGAATCCTGATAGCAGCAAGCTCGGCCGCTGGCTTCCATCCGCCAAAGTGAAGCAAGCTTCAAGCCCCCTCCCTTGCGCGCAGCGCAGGGGAGGGTTGGGGAGGGGGGCTCCTGGCAGCAAACCATCAGCTCATGCCATCCCAGCCTCGCGGCTGAAGGCTCCCCCACAAACCTGCATCACCAGCAACGTAGCCCGGGTAAGCGCTGCGCACCCGGGTATCGATGGTCCGGAGATGCTTCAGACCATTAGCCAACAGCCCCGGGTGCGCTGCGCTTACCCGGGCTACGACTACCGGAATCCTGATGGTGGCAGCGCGGCCCAGGTTTCGACCAGCCAAAGCGAAGCAAGCCTTACGCGCCCTCCCTTGCGCGCAGCGCAGGGGAGGGTTGGGGAGGGGTGCTCCTGGCAGCAAACCATCAGCTCATGCCATCCCAGCTTCGCGGCTGACGCTCTCCCACAAACCTGCGTCACCAGCAACGTAGCCCGGGTAAACGCAGCGCACCCGGGTATCGGTGGTCTGGAGATGCTTCAGCGCATCGGCCAACAGCCCCGGGCGCGCTGCGCTTACCCAGGCTACGGCTACCGGAATCCTGATAGCAGCAAGCTCGGCCGCTGGCTTCCATCCGCCAAAGCGAAGCAAGCCTCAAGCCCCCTCTCTTGCGCGTAGCGCAGGGGAGGGTTGGGGAGGGGTGCTCCTGGCAGCAAACCATCAGCTCATGCCATCCCAGCCTCGCGGCTGAAGGCTCCCCCACAAACCTGCGTCACCAGCAACGTAGCCGGGGCAAGCGCAGCGCACCCGGGTATCGGTGATCTGGAGATGCTTCAGCCCATCGGCCAACAGCCCCGGGTGCGCTGCGCTTACCCGGGCTACGTTCACAGCTACGGCGTTGTAGCGATGGCCGGGGAATACGGGCCTTGCCCCCGAAACCGCTCAAGAACCCCCGCCGGATAATCCCGCTGGAACGGCAGATCCTTGCGGTGCGCATAGCCGATGTAGCAATCACAGCGCTGGTTCGGGCAGCCGCGCGGGCGCAGCTGAGCCGCAAAACTGCCGTCGTAAAGATTGCCCAACGGCTCGGCCACGAAGTGGCAACGCTTGACGTTGCCATCGCCATCCACTGACACCACGTTCTCGCCGGTGAAGCAGGGCGCGCCCAGGCTGGCCGAGGGTTCGAGGTTGAACAGGAAGTGCGGGTCCACGCGCTGTAGCTGTTGGATATCGGCATCGCTGTAGTAACCGGCGGGCCGCTCGTCGTAGGCGTTGATCCACATCGGCACCTCGTCCGGCAGCTCCTCGCGCAGTAGCTGGATTTCCCCCAGATGCTCTCGCATCGCCACCATGCCAACCGTGTAGCACACGCCGCGTCGCGCCAGTTCATTGCAGCGGGCGAGGAAGGCGGCGCGGGTCACCTGCCCGGGATGGTAGGTGCACCATAGCGCGAAGCTGTCGAGATTGACCTCGTCCAGCCAGCGCGTGCCGATGCACAGGTTGGTCTGGATAACCACGCGGCGGACATGCGGCATATGACTCAGCTGCACCATCGCATCGCGGTAGTGGCGGCGCACCAATCCCTCGCCCCACGGCGTGAACAGCACCGACAACTCCATCGTCTGCCGCTCCGCCCAGCCGACGAAGCGTGCGAGGTCCTCGGCGTCGCGGCGCAGGGCGGCGCGGGTGTCGTAGGTCTTGGCGAAGGGGCAGTACGGACAGTCGTAGTTGCAACTGCTCAGCCGCCCGCGATAGAGGATGGAAAGATGCATGCGCGGCTCAATCCAATTGGTAGTCGCGCATGCGCTCGGCCACGCCGGTCGAGATCAGCCACGGACCGATGGTGTCGGCACGGGCAAGCCCGGTGTCATTCAATGCGACCAGCGCATCCTCGCGCGTGGCCAAGCCCTGCTCGAACAACTCATCCAGCTGCGGCAGGTCGTCGAAGCACTCCGTGCCGAAGCGCTCGCGGTATTGCGCAAGATCCAGGCCCGGCTGCGCCAGCAGTGACTGGATGACGAAGCGCCGGCGGCGCTCGTCCTCATCCAACCGCACGCCATAATCGATGCGCGCGAACGAGGCCTCATCACGTTCCAGGTAATGCGCAAGAATATCCGCCACCGAGCGGCGGCTGACGCCGTACTCGCTGGAGTAGTGCAGGCCGCTGGTATACGAGCGGGCGCCGCAGCCGATGCCGACCATGCCGTCGCTCTGGCAGCAGTACGCCGGCCCGCCGGAATCCGGCGCGTTGGCCGCGCGGAACATACGCATCGATACCTGCTCATAACCCGCGGCAAGCAGACGCTCGCGGCCGGCTTCATACAGGGCCAGGCGGTTGTCCACCGATTCGGGATGAATGACGAACGAGCGCTTGCCGCCTTCCTTCGCACCGATGCGGTCCAACCCGGTGTGCGGACGCACGTACAGCGGATAGAGGTAAAGCTCTTCCGGCTGGAAGGCGAGGGCGCTGTCGATCGAGGTCAGGAAGCTGGCCACGGTCTGCCCGGCAATGCCGTAGATCAGGTCCAGGTTGAGCGTTGGAATGCCCGCCGCACGTATCTGCGCGATGGCTTCCTCGACCACCCCGCGTTGCTGCGGCCGCACCAGCGAGCGCACTTCCGCATCGCTGAAGCTCTGGATGCCCATGCTGACGCGATCGATGCCGGCGTCGCGGCAGATTTTCATCTTCGCCGCGTCCACGGTTTCCGGCGACACCTCGATGCCAGCAGGAATCGAATGCAGGTCGATGTTGGCGTGGCGCTGCACGAAGTCGAACAGCCGCTGCAGTTGCGGCGCATCCAGATAGGTAGGCGTGCCGCCGCCCAGCGCGAAGCGCACGAAGCGGTGTTCGCCCAAGGCATCGGCAGTTACCCGCAACTGCTTTTCCATCTGCGCCAGATAGGCTTCCACCTGCGCCGGCGCCGGCCGCGCCATTGCGAACAGATTGCAGAAGCCGCAGCGGTAGCTGCAGAACGGCACGTGCAGGTACAGGAACAACGCATCACGCGGTTCACTTGCCCAGGCATCGGCAAGCAGCGGCGGCTGGGTGATCGGCCGGTACGCGGACTTGTGCGGGTAGGAGTAGGAATAGGCCTGGTAGGGCTCGAGCCGCAACAGCTCTGACAAACGATGGGCGGTCATGGGCTCAACACAAAATGCGCATAGGGGACGTTCATCACCGTCTCGTGGGCGAGGCGGTGGCCGTGGAAGCCATCCTCGCCGTAAGCGGTGCCATGGTCGGAACAGAGGAGCACGAAGGCCGGTCCACGCGCACGCAAGGCCGCGAACAATGCCGCCAGCTCGCCATCGACGTAGCGCAGCGCGGCGCAGTGGCTGTCCAGTCCATCCGCGTCGCAACCGGGCAGGTAGTGCCGGTTCGGCTGGTGGATGGCCGAGACATTGATGAAGAGGAAGCAGCGCTGCTCGCCCGCTGCCTGCAGGCGCTCGCAGGCCAGTGCTACCTGACGCGCGGTGGAGTCGATCGCGGTCACGCCGAGCTCGGGCTGCCAGTGGCTTTCCTCGAACAGGCCGGGCAGTTGCGAGCCCAGCGCATTGCGACGGTTGAAGAAGCCAACGCCGCCAATGCAGATGGTGCGGTAGCCCTGGTCACGGAAGCCACCGACGATATCGGCACGGCCGGAGAACACGAAGGTCTCAGGCACGATGGTCTCGCTGCCTTCAAACTCCAGCGCGAACAGGCGCGGATGCGGGCCCGGCCGCGCAGGCGTGGGCAGGAAGCCGGCAAAGAACGCCGAGTGCGCCGCGTAGGTGAAGCTGCCCGGCGTATGCCGCAGCTCCCAGCCATCGGCCGGCAGGTGCGGCGCAAGCACCGGCAGCTCGCCGCGCTCGAAGCAGCGCTGGGCCGCATCGAAGCGCAGGGCGTCCAGGGTGATCATCACCACGTCATGGCTGCCGACGATGCGGTGCATGTCGGGCAGGCTGATATCAAGCATGGGCGTACTCGTTGATGGCAGAACGCGCAGGCGCCAACAGCACCTGGTCTTCGTAAGTGGTGCGCCCGTCGTGGCGCAGGTCCAGCAGCAGGTCGCCGAAGCCATTGGCTTCCAGCACCCAGCTGCGCGTGCCGCGCACGATCAGGTCGAAGCCGATCATGCGGCTGGCGGGGAATGCAGCCGCGGCGTTCGCCGTGGCAGCTTGTAGATGGGTGATGGCATCGGCATCCAACAGCGCCTCCAGCTGCGTGCGCGCATTGCCCAGATGCAGGTTGGTCAGCGCGCCCGCGCTCATCCGCGCCACCCGCTGCCGTGGCTGGCCATCGAGTGCGACCACGCGCACGTCATAGCGACGGCCACCGCTGCCCGGCACGGTCGGCTTGGGAATCCAGCGCTCGATGTAGGCGCCTTGCTCGGCCAGCAAGTCGACCAATCGCGCGATATCGCGATGCCGGTCATAACGGCGCTGCCGCAGCGAATTGAACACGCGCCAGCGGCCGTCCTGTTCCACCAGTTCCGCCGAGCCATAGGCCACCTCGCGCCCATCGTGGTTGCGCGCGTAAGCCAGCACGCCCGCGCCGGACGAACCGTAGCGGGCCTTGATGAAGACACGCTGACAGGCCGCATCGCGCAGCCGCGCGCACATATCCTCGTAGCCGCTGATTGCACCGAACAAGGGCGGCACCGCCACGCCTGCATCGGCCAGTACTTGTTGGCAGCGGAGCTTGTCCGACATGCAGGCCAGATCGGCCGGTGCATTGAGGTAATGCGGCCCCGTAGAAAGCGACGCCAGCACATCGGCAAAGCCGGCATACCAGAACTGTTGATGCACCAGCTCGCCATGCGCGGTAGGCAAGGGCGCATCACCAACCGCGCCGGACAACTCCCAGCCACGCAACACCAAGGCCTGATGCAGCGCGGGCGCTTCGCCCGGCGATTCCAGTTTGACGATGGCGCCGGGCGCCAGCGCGAGTGCCTCAAGCAGGCGCGCAGGCTCGGCGAGCAGGGTTTCGTAGTCGAACACATGCGCGGCAGGCGCGCCCTGATCGTGCAGGGCACGCTGCAGCCACCCGATACGGCGGCTGCCGCGCGGGCCGATCAACAGCCAATTGGCCATCTTCGCCTTACTCGGACACCGCCACGTAGCGGTCGCCGTCGTCTTCTTCTTCCGGATCGTCCAGCACCACCGTGCACGGCAGCGCCTGCAGCTTCTGCTGCCAGGCTGCGGAAATGTAGTGGTGGCTCAGGTCGATGCGCTGCAGGCTGCCCAGGTTCGGGCTCTCGCACAGTGCCTGCGCGCCGACGTCGCCGATGGTGCCCAGCGACAGGTCCAGCGTCTGCAGCGTGCCCAGCCACGGCTCACCGGCCAGCCACACCGCCAGCTCGTCGCTGATCATGGCGTTGCGCAGGCCCAGGTACTGCAGGCGCTCCGGCCCGATCGCCAACAACAGGCGCTGGTAAACCGCCACATCGCCATCGAAGCCATAACCGTCATCCCCAAGCCACAGCTCAAGATGGCGCAGGGCCGGCAGCGTGGAGTTGGCGATGGCAATGACGATCTCGTTCGGCAGGCCACCGCTCTCGATCGCCAGTTCCTGCAGCGACGCATGCGTGAAGGGCTGCAGTTCAAGTTCGGAGGTGCCACGGATGCGCAGCGACTCCAGGCCCGGGAAGGCCTCCAGCAGCGGGTTGTAGGAGATCTGGTTGATCCACGACATCTCGCAGTCTTCGTAGGTCATATCGCCCACGAACAGCGCCTTCAGGTTGCCCAGCTCGGCACGGCGCGCAATCAGCCCATCGATCAGGCCCTGCGGGCCCTCGCCGGAGGCTTCATCCCATGCACCGATGATCAGCACTTCAATCGATTTCGGATCAACGCGCTCGAAGAAATTGGCCAGCAGTTCTTCCTGGCTCTCGTCGCTGTCGTATTCCTGCATCAAGCGGTAAGCGACATCGCCGGCTACGGCCGAGCCACCCATCTTGAAGTCAACGACTTTCTTGCCACGATAAACCTGCGTGTATTCGCCAATGGTCACGGTACGTCCTTGCCGGAATGGGTGCCGTAGCATAACCGAGAGGACGCGAACGCTGGCAGCAATGCGTCACGTTCGATGGAAGGCATACAGCCTTAGCCATTCCGTAATCATCCTGTGCTAACGCGGCAATCAAGCGCAAACAAGCAAGCGGAAGACGTGCGTAAGGAGTGAGCAAGGATACAAGCGACGCCAGCTCAGCCCCCTCCCTTGCGCGCAGCGCAGGGGAGGGTTGGGGAGGGGTGCTCTTCGCAGCAAGCCAGCAGCGCAAACATCCCCAGCTTCGCAGCTAACGCAGCTGCTACAAAAGCGCGCCAGCCACGCAGCGGCTACAAGCGAAGCCAGCTACAACCCCCTCCCTTGCGCAAAGCGCAGGGGAGGGCTGGGGAGGGGTGCTCTACGCAGTAACCCAGCAGATCAAGCACCCCAGCGTCGCAGCTAACCCACCTCCCACAAAACCAAGCAACCAGCTTCAGACCTACATCGAACTACAAACAGCCACATAGTTCCCCTGGCTGATATTCAAATACTTAACCCCGTTGTAGTACTTGTACCCAACGCCCATCACCCGATGCCCATCCTCGGTAGGGAACACCACAAACTCATACTCATCCCCAAACAGTGGATCAGCAGGCGTAAAGCTCAAATTGACCTTGTCGCCAAGATCATCGTGCTTCCGCTTCCAGGTCATCTTCCCCTGCAAATCCTCGCCCAGCAGCTTTACCTGCGCCCGCTGCGTCTTGGCGTCCCAGGAGATCAACTCCGGGCCAATCGAATCACCATCGATCTTGCAGATGGTCGTCTCGGCAAAAGCTGGCGCAGCAACGCTCAGCAGAAGAAGGGCAGCCAGGCGAGATGGTTTGAATCGCATTGAGTTAAGTCCAGTAGTTCGGGCCAGCGTTGCTCCGCAACGCCGTGCCGCGTTGTACCAGACCCACCCAGTTGAAAGCCATCGCCAAAACCACCTCGCGCGATCAGTCCGCCAGATACGCATCCGTAGCAAGCACCCGCCCATACCCGAACTCAAACGACGCCATCATTGCCGCGTGCACCTGCGCAGCCGGCGCCACAACCCCGTTGAACTCCAGGTCGCGCGTGGCGCAGGCGTCATGCAGCACGGTGACCGCATAGCCCATGTCGGCGGACGCACGCACCACCGCATCCACGCACATATGGCTCATCGCACCAACCACCACCACGTCCTCGATACCGCGCGCCTCAAGCTGCTGCCGCAGATCGGTATCGCGGAACGAATTGACGTGGTTCTTGACGATCACCGGCTCATCGCCGACGGGCGCGACAGCGGCCATGATCCGCACCCCGTCCGAGCCCGGCACGAAGATGGGCGCATCACTGCTGGTGGATTCATGGCGGACATGCAGCACAGGCACGCCCTTGGCCCGCGCATCGGCAATCACGCGCACCGCGTTTGCGGTGGCGGCATCAATGCCCACCAGCGGCAGCTTTCCGGTGGCAAGGTATTCATTCTGAAGATCGACGACGATAATGGCGCGCTTGCTCATGTATGGCTCCCTGATGGGTGGTTGAAGGGTGTGGGCGAAGTCTCCGCGACCGGCCTGCCACCACGAAGAGGCGCTACCGACATTCTTGAGGGCGGTACCGACAGATGCGCACCGACGGTCACATCCAAGTGGGAATCCTGCTGTATCCCGGCGCCCAGCTGGCGGCGGTGCTCGGCCTGACCGACCTGTTCGCCCTGGCCGGCTGGCTCGCCAGCGAACGCGCAGCACCCGCCGCGCCCGCCGCGCCCGAACTGCAGGTCACGCATTGGCGCATCGAAGCGCCCGGCCAAGCGCCGCAGGCCGTCTACAGCTCAAGCCAGCCGCCAAGCGGAACACCGCAGGTAATGATCCTGCCGCCCAGCATGCAGCCGCCGATTTCCACCGAAGCCGCCGCGCCCTACTTGGGCTGGCTGCGTGCACTGCACGACGACGGCACCACGCTCGCATCGGTCTGCGCCGGCGCATTCCTGCTAGCCGAAACCGGGCGCCTGGCCGGCCGCACCATCACCACCAACTGGCAATACGCCGAACTGTTGGCCGCACGCTTTCCGGACGTGACGCTGGACGTGGACCAGATGCTCATCGACGGCGGCGACATCTTCAGCGCAGGCGGCGCCATGGCCTGGACCGACCTCGGCCTGCGGCTGGTAGATCGCTACCTCGGCGCAGCAGTGATGCTGGATGTCGCACGCACGCTGTTGATCGACCCGCCCGGCCGCCAACAGCGCTACTACAGCAGTTTCTCGCCACGCCTGACGCACGGCGACGCCGCAGTGCTGGCCGTGCAGCAATGGCTGCACGACACCCACGCCAAACAGGTCGCATCCGCCGAACTTGCACAACGCGCAGGTCTGGAAGAGCGCACCTTCCTGCGCCGCTTCCAGAAAGCAACCGGCATGACCGCCACCGAATACTGCCAACGCGTACGCGTGGCCCGCGCACGGGAGATGCTGCAGACCAGTAACGTGCCGCTGGAGCGGATTGCCTGGGACGTGGGGTACAGCGACCCGGGGTCGTTCCGGAAGGTGTTCAGTCGGATTGTGGGGTTGTCGCCGGGGGAGTATCGGCGGCGGTTTGGTGGGCGGTGATTGATTATTAGTGAGCAGAACGAAACAATCCGCTCTGTTCTTGATGCTCTAGGCGGTGGCTTCCCCGTGTTTCTTCGGTTGCTTTCGGCCACAAGCGGCCTTTTCATTAACTAGTCATGCGGTCGCTACTGGGTCATGCATTATCAGGGGCGTCGTGACTGGCCTGGTAGGCTGTGAAATATAAGTACACTCTCAATAAAAAACCAGTCCACTCATGTATGTTGTGATAATAGCTTGGGGTCGCGGCAACATAGCTTTTCCCCTTAAGTATTAGTGGGCGGTTTGGACGCAGTGTGTTAGAGGCATGTAGCTCCATTCCGGTATGAACAAACTTTGAGCGATGTTTATATAGCTCTTTGAATTCCCTGTTCATGGCCTCGCTTTCGCCACCGTAAGTGTTCACGAAATCACTAAATCTTTTGCTTATTATGTAGTTCTCGATAGTTAATTTGTTGCCGCAATTTTTGCAGCTTATTTCATTTTTGATTTTAGAATGATCAAGAAGCGCCTCGATGGCTGCAACATAGGCTACAAGCTCATAGGAAACTCCGAAATCGCCATCAGAGTATTGCTCGCGAATTCGCCGGAAACGCAACGCATCGGGGAATCTCTTGGAGGCCTGGCGCCGCTTTAAGTCGCCATTGATGTGCTGTATCAACTCCCCAAGCCTTGATGGAAAACATAAAAGGCCATTCACTCTAAAGTCTTTAGCCTCCAACATGATCACTTCGCCAATGTCTGCTGGAGAGCCCGGTTCAGACGGCATTCCTAGTTTTGCTCCATAGAGACCAAAGAGCGGAGTATCGTCTATGTATTCGCCGTTGAACTCACTACTTTTAACTAAGTCCTCAAATTCTTGGACGGAAATGATATCGACGCCATCATTCTCTGAGACGACAAACAGATGTTGAGACAATACCGTTAGCGCTGATACGTATTCAACGGCGCATTTTTTTGCCTCGAAGTCAAATTCGGATTTGGCCTTTCTAGATTTCGCGCGGTAAATAAGCTCATGCCCGCCAGCTCCGTCTAGCAATAGCATTCCAAGCTCGTCTATGCGATAACTTCCAGACAAAGTGGAGTCGCATAGAATCTTAATTTTCGCATAGCAATCGAATATCGAACCATGCTCGCCTGAGCGTATCTTCTCTGTAGCGGCCTGTATAGCGCGGACTAGCTTATCTGCATGAGGTCCGAAGGGGACATTTTTCTCGCGATCAATCAGCCTCAACTTCAGTAACACTAATCCCTTGGCGGTGTGGTTGTGGAAATTCAAGACTGCTTCGAATTCATTTGAAACCCAGCGCACGCTGTAAATATACAGCTGAGGGTCATTGGTGCCGCCGTAGCTATGCTGGCAAGTAACAGGTCCAATGGTTTCTGTGAATATATCCCAGAGGATTTCGAGAAAATAATCGACCTGATCCTTGTTTATGTTAAGCGGTATCACCCTTGGCGGCAAGCGGTATGTATGTAACGGAGACATTGATGATCGATATTATCTATTCGGCGATGAAGGCTGACTTTGGAGAATTTTTGTTACCTGAATTTCAGTCGCGAATTGCTCCAAGTTTAGACGCCTGGAACCTTAAGAGAGAATTTATGAGGCTGTGCCGCGAATACGGGCCATTTCTTAACCGGCTGCTTCGGGTCACATGACGTCTTGCTGCCAGAAGTGGGCCTGTAGGAATTTAATCTGAATCTCATTCTTGGAGAACAGTGCGGCCGAATTTCGGCGCACGATAAAGCTTCGAGCAGGATGGTGCGCGCTTGGAGCGGCACCATTTTCTCAACGTGTCTAAACGTCCGTTTCATTTGTATTATCATCGAGGATGTAATCGACAGTTTCGCGAATTTCACTCGTTACATTAATCATTCGGATTCTCTTATATGCCTTCAGGCCAAGAGTGCGGATGGGGGAAGCAAGGAGAGCGTTGAGGAAGCTGTGCGTTGATGATGTCACATCACGAAAGTCGAGAGTAATCGACTTTCCTTCTCTGACAGCCGGGAGAAGATACTTGTTCCTGTAAGAAATCGCCTCCTGCTTCACCTCGGCTCGCTTGCCAAAGTAGTTGTACATGCTGACGAGCATTCCTTCGCTCCGCCTTGCTTGATCGCGCGCCTGTACTTCATCCCTAGCTCGTTCGCGAAACTCAGTCATCATCGATTCGAGGGCGAATCCTGTTCCCCGATCCAGACGAATAGTCACCAATACAAAAGTGCCGGGCCACGAAGTATTCAATTCTTTGCTAGTGACGTCCAGCGGCGAAATATGCACAAGGCCATTACCTGAACCAATGTACATGTCACCGCGCAATTTCTTCGCGATATTTGACGACAAGTACAGGCCCATGCCGGCATTGTTCCGATCGCTATAGGGGTCATGGCTTCCAAACGTACCCGAAACTTCAGGCTGAACGGCAAGGCGAATCGCTTCTTCGTCCGTACTGAGTCCTGGATAGGCCTGGCTAAGGTGCTTTTTGATGCCAATACCCATGTCGGCAACAATAAAATGCAGCTCGTTCATCCTTTCGTACCATGTGAACTGCACAACGGCAGGCATCGGATAGCGACGACCTCGGTAGAAAAAATCTGAGCTCCCATGTTCAAGTACGTTGTACATCAATTCGGACAGGACATACCGTAGGGTCTGTTGGTACTCAACACCGAATTGAGCTGTAAAGTCGTCGATAGCCGCAGCTGCTAGCTTGAAATCGTCGGAGTTTCGGACGGCGAAGGTTGGCTTATGTGGGTTAGACTTGAAGTTCAATTTAGGGTCCGTCATGACCCCGAACAATCCGAGGCCGCCGAGCATTTTCCATACTCGACTTCCATTCATCTCGCCTTCGCCATCGAGAGTGATGCTCACGTTGCACTTCTGCTGGGAAAGCCGCCAGCAGTACAGCAGCATAAGTGACATTGATTGGAAGTTGGCACTAGAGCACTTGGAAAGGTCAATTTCGACCGGAACGTTCTGTAGGTCCCATTGGAACCACGACAAAACCGGGTCGAAATGTTTTATCCCAGCACGGTTGAACGTGAAGTCTGACGGGACTTCTAAGGTGATCTTCTTTGATTTCCTTATTTTCCTTTTGACGCTGAGCAGTTGATCTTGCATCTGCGTAAGAGGGGGTCGATCCTGTGCCATTCCCCAGCTTTCCTTAAATTTACATGGATAGTTAGTAACTTGCGGCAAAGCCATTTGGTCGCAAGTCGGTCGGATTGTACTTTACACCTTTAGGGTAGCCACTTCGCGCCGGAAGCAATTTCTGATTCGGGTCGGAAGGCGAAGTTTGTCATAGTGCGTTGCTACAGGCGCTTTTACGTTTCTGCATGTTTCCTGTCTTGCTTTGGAATTCGACGTCTGCTGCGTGCTCTCGAAAATATTTGTAGTCCAGTCGAGCAGCTCAACGAGTTGAGTTGGTGGTTGCAGCGCTGATTCCCGGCTATCGCATGCTATCGGGCGTCTTCCTTCATTTCTGCGAGATGCCGCTCCCTGAGATAAAGAAACAGAGGTAGTGCCAAGGACGGACCAATCACGATGCTGGACAGCGGCATCCACAGACGGCGCATCCTGAGCCTGCGTCCCTCGACGCAGATGAGCGCGATTGTTGCCAGCCCGGAGATCAGTACATCTGTCCAAGCGAACGCGGCAATGTTGCTGGAAGTCGCCTGCTGCAGCAGGAGCGGCACATTGAGGCCGTTGGCGGAAAGCCACGGCACAAACTGGGCGAGGGGCAGGGCGGTGCCTGCGATGCAGAGAAGTAGGTAAACAAACCGCATGTTGCTCTCCGGCTGATTCGATCGGTTATCTCCGGCGCGGATTATCGCTTGGACCAAGAAATTTTGGTCTTGTTGAGCGGGAATCCGGTGGGAATTGCAGTGAGATTGAAGAAGTCCGCTTCGGTATTCTGTCCGGTGCTCGTAAGAGCGCAGCGCCAATTTGCGGCAAGTTGGTTCTCTCATCGCTCCGCTGCCCATTACCGATGGACATTCCCTCAGCCCGTAACACACTGGCATCCTGTCGCCTGCTCATCAGGGGATGAAAGTCGATGTTTCGATCTGTTGTTCTTGCGGCTGCATTGTTTGCAGCGCTTCCCGCGCGCGCGGAGCTGGCTTTCGAAGCGCCGGTGGCCTGCGCTGATGCGGATTCGTCTCCTGCGCTGAAAGGCAGCCTTTGTGTCACCACCCATGTTCCGTTGCGGCACGAATCGCCCGCCGATGGTTCGCTGAAGCTGTTCGTGCGCTGGTTTCCTGCGGAGACGGTGGAGCGGCGTGGGGATGTTTGGTTGTTGGCTGGTGGGCCTGGTGAGTCCGGGGCTTCCTTGTATCCGGTGGTTGCCACCTTCCGGCGTGCGTTTCCCGGTTATGACTTGGTGATTCCGGATCACCGTGGCGTGGGCCGGTCGGAGCGTATCTGCCCGGTGCAGGAGGCGGCGGACAGCGCGGATGGCGTTGCGCTGGCGGGGGACGAGTGGGGTGGCTGCATTGGTGCGATGTATGCGGATGCGGCGCGCACGCAGGCGTTCTCGGTGACCGAGGCGGCGCAGGATCTCGCGCTGCTGATGTCGCGCTATCGCGGCAGTGGACCGACCTATCTGTACGGGGTGTCGTATGGCACGCAGCTGGCCTTGCGTGCGCTGCAGGTGGCGCCGATGCCGCTGGACGGTTTGATCCTGGATGGACTGGTGCCGCTGGAGACCACCGAGCAGTGGGATCTTAGCCGGCGCACGGCACTGGTGGATGCGGTGGGGCGTTCGGTGCTGGGCGAGCAGAAGGTGGCGGTGTATCAGCGTGTGCTGGCCGCTGCGCCGACGGCGCCGTGGAAGGACGAGGTGCCGGGTGGTGATCTGCGCCGGTTGCTGGGCTCGCTGCTGAACTTCCCTGCGCTGCGTGCGCGTATTCCGGACATCGTTGATGGGCTGGCGGTGGACGACACGTCCGCGCTGCTGGCGACGGTGACGGAGTTGAAGGCGGCGATGGCGGGGATGAGGCAGGGCGGTAACAACCAGCCTTCCTTGCCGCTGGTGATGTTGATCTCGGCGTCGGAGAACAATGCGCGGCCGGGGCTTACCCGTGAGCTGGTGGAGCAGGAGGCTGCTGGGGCGTTGTTTGTCAGCGCAATCCCCGGGTTTCTGGTGGGGGTGCCTGTGCCTGCTTATGCCAAGGATGCCTGGTTTGGGAAGTCGCCTGCTGCGTTACCCAGGACTTTGGTTGTGCATGGGACTTTGGATCCGAATACGGCGTATGCGGGGGCGGTGGAGCATGCGGCTGTGCTTGGGAAGGCTGGGAAGGTGAGCTTCAGTACGGTGGAGGGTGGGGCGCATTTGCTGTCTTACTTTGCGCCTGGGTGTTTTGTTGAGGCGGTTGGGGTGTTTGTTGGGGGTGGGGAGGTTGGTGGTGGGTGTGTTGAGCGGTGAGGGTGCTTTAGGTTTTGCGGTTGAGTTTGGTTGGGGTGTTGGAGGTTTGGGGTTGGTGGTTTTGTTCTGCCCTCACCCCAACCCCTCTCCCGGAGGGAGAGGGGCTTTGGTCTTGCGGGGTCGGGGCTATCAGATTGCCTGACAGGTTGTTGCGTGCGGCCTTGTTGGCTCCAGCGTTAGTCGCTGCACATCCGAGAACAGCTGCTCTACCGGCATGCCGTAGGGCGCGAACAAACGCAGGCGTCCTTGGCGGTCGAATACGTAGCCGCCTGCGGTGTGGCTCATCGAGTAGGCGCCGGGGTGCTTGCCTTCTTCGCGGTCGTAGAAGGCTTTGAATGATGCTGCCATCGCGGCCAGTTGCTGGTCGTTTCCTACCAGTGCGGTTGCGGTGGGGTCGAAGGCTTTTACGTAGGTTTCGGCGACGGCAGGCGTGTCGCGGGCCGGGTCCACGGTGACGAAGATCACCTGCAGTTTGTCGGCGTCCGAGCCCATCAGGTGCTTTACGCGGTTCAACTCCACCATGGTGGTGGGGCAGACGTCGGGGCAGCTGGTGAAGCCGAAGAACAGGTAGGTCACTTTGCCGTTGAGGTCGGCCGGGCTGCGGTTTACGCCTGTGCTGTCGGGCATGGTCCATTGCTGGCCGAGTGCTTCGCAGGCGATGTCCTTGCCGTAGAAATCCACCTTGGGCTTTGCGGCGCAGGCGACCAGCAGCAGGGGGGCGGCGCTCATCGCGATGGTGGACAGGTGCAGTTTGCGGGCCAGTGCGGCGAGGCCGGTGGCGGGGGTGTTGGTGCGGGACATGGCTATGGTCGATGAAGGACGGACAGCCGAACTGCATGCGACGGGCCGGCAGTGTGTGCCGGCCCGTTGCGTGCGTCAGTTGACCATCATGTGGAAGTGCATGCTCCAGATGATCCAGATGGAGAGCGCTACCACGATGAAAAGAATGACCAGGGTGAAAACAAAACTGGCCAGGTTCCAGCCGCCCTCCGAGGAGCGGTTCATGTGCAGGAAGTACACCAGCTGCACGATGATCTGCACGACGGCAAAGCCGACCAGCAGGGCCATCGTCAGTGGCCGCGACAGCGTCGGGTTCATCACCAGCAGGAAGGGGATGACGGTGAGCACGGCGCAGATCACGAAGCCGATCAGGTAGGACTTGGTGGAGCCATGTCCGCTGCCGGCGCGGGAGGTGTCGTTGTCGGACATGTTCAGAACACTCCAATCAGATAGACAAAGGTGAAGACGCAGATCCAGACCAGGTCCAGGAAGTGCCAGAACAGGCTGAGGCAGGAGATGCGGGTGACGTTGGTCGGGGTGAGGCCGCGACGCTTCACCTGGTGCATCACCACCGCCATCCAGATCAGGCAGATCAACCGCGAACAGCACCCCTCCCCAACCCTCCCCTTGCCTGCGGCAAAGGGAGGGGGGGTAGTGCCGAGCCATGCTCGGCAGGGGCCTTACAAGTAATGCTGCAATGTAGTGCCGAGCCATGCTCGGCAGAGGACTTGCAGGCAATGTTTCAGGAGCGGCATACGCCGCGAAGCCGGCGTTGCATCCACCGCAGATCAACCGCGAACGGCACCCCTCCCCAGCCCTCCCCTTGCCTGCGGCAAA
>DKPB01000074.1 GCA_002471015.1 Stenotrophomonas sp. UBA7346 | reverse complement strand
CCCTTGGCTGCGCCAAAGGGGAGGAGCGAAGCGGCAGTTCCCCCTCCCTTTCGCGCAGCGAAGGGGAGGGTTGGGGAGGGGTGCTTTCAAGCGCTTTGCTTCAGCTCACGCCAACAGCAACAGCTACCCCCTCCCAGCCTCCCCCTTGGCTGCGCCAAAGGGGAGGAGCGAAGCGGCAGTTCCGCCTCGCTATCGCGTCGCCTGCTCAGAACGCCAGCTGCGCCCACAGGCCGGCCTCGTGGCTATCCAGCCGCGATTTCGCCGTTTCCTGCCGTACCTGCTTACCCACTGCCGACAACCGCAGGTGCTTGTTCGGCTTCCATTCCACGCCCACCATGCTGTAACGCTCGCGGGTGCGCGGATCGATATCCAGGCTCATGCGGGTTTCTTCGTGGCGGGTGAACAGCGCGTACTGCGGGCTCAACTGGTAACTGGCCCAACCCGACCAACCGCGCTGATCGTCACTGCCCGGTTTGACCACACGGGTCCAGTCCTCGGCACGGAAGTACTGCGCGCCGACACGGCTACGCTCGCCCACCCAGCTGGCCATCGCATTCCAGCGCTGGGCGGTGTGCTCGCGCGTGCGCTCACCCGCGTCCTGCGCACGCGTGCCACGGTAGCCACCCACGGCAAGCTCAACGCCCTTGAGCGGCACCCAACCCACACGCGCCTCGATATCGGCACGGCGGCCCAGGCGCGGCTTCTGGAAGCCGCCGCCGGTCACCACTGACGCTGCGTAGGTGAAATCTCCACGCGCGTACTGGCCGTGCACACCATAGTCGGCTGGCGCGCCCATCTTGGTGCGCGCGATCAGGCCCGCATCCACATACCGGTAGCCTTCGCGCGCCGATTCCTGCTGGATCCAGGGCGTGGGCGCATTGCCCAACCGCAGCCAGCTGCCCTTGCCGAAGCTGCGCTGCAGGTAGGCATGGCGCAACCACAGGTCACTGACATCGCTGTTGCGCAGCCACTGCACGTCGGTGGTCACCTGCGCCGACCAGTTCTGGTTGAAGCGGTGGTCAACGGTGATGAAGGTGCGCTTGAGATCCAGCGCCAAGCCCTCATCGGCCGTGGCGCGGCCATCGCGGTCGAGCTGGCTGGCATTGATGAAGATCTGCGCCGACACCGTGGTATCGGCCTGCTGCGCCGCTGCGGCCAGCGGCAGGCACAGGGCCAGCAACCCGGCAACAACGGTAGAGGGTGAAACGCATTGCATGGTGCTCTCCTGGCGGCCGTTGCCGCCCCTGCGATCAGTAACGCGCGTCCTTGGGTTTCTTGTCGCGCGGCCAGTCATTGGCCTTGCCAGCGAAATCCGGGCGTGGCTTTTGGGTGAAGTAATAGGCAACATCAACGGCCTCCTGGTCGCTGAGTTCGCCCTGGCCAAAGGGTGGCTCCTGGTTCACCGCCAGCGGCATGTTGTACTTGACGAAGGCGGCCGCCTTGTACAGGCGCGCCATGCCGGCACCGATGTTGAAGGAGTCATCCCCCCATAGCGGCGGGAACAGGTATTCATTGAACTGGTCCTTCATGCCCTCGCCATCGTTGCCGTGGCAGCTGGCGCATTGCGCCGCGTAGATCGCCTCACCGCGCACCGGGTCCGGCTGCAGCGTCTGGTCAATCTCGCCCTCGGTACGGCCCGCCACCTTGCTGCCCTGCGGCATGCCCTGGCCCAACCAGTGCATGTAATCGAGCATGCCCTTCATCTCGGCCGAATCCACCGCCAGCTTGTGGCCGTTCATCGAGCGCACGAAACAGCCGTTGATACGCTCGGCCAGGTCGATCGGCTTGCCCGGGCGTGGCATGTAACGCGGGTAGTTGCCGCCGGTGTTGATGTAGTGGTTACGCAGCGCGAAACGGCCCTGCGCCATGTGGCAGGAGTTGCAGTTGAGGCCATTGCCGACATTGTCCGGCAGCAGCCGCGCGGTCTCGTTGAGCAGGCGCCGGCCCAGCATCACCGACTCGGCATTGGACAGGCCGGCAATCTCCTGCGCGCTGGGCAGCACGTGCTGGCCCAGCACCTTGCCCTGCTTGTCCAGCACATCCATGGCAGCCGGTGCGGGGGCGTCCAGGTCGGGATGGTTGTGATGGTGCCAGGCACCGGCCCCGGCCAGTACCAGCGCTGCCAGGGCGGCTCCGGCAATCAGCATTGCGTGCTTCATTTCGATTCCTCCACCGGCACGTAGTGCACCGGCTTGTCCGCCACCACGCGGCGCATGCGCGCGATGTCGTCGGCACTGACCGTGCTGGCATGATTGCCCCAGCTGTTGCGGATGAAGCTCAGCACGTCGGCCAGTTCCTTATTCGAGACATTGGCAAAGCCCGGCATGCTGAAGGCCATGCGGTCATGCACCGTGTCTGGCGTGCGGCCACCGGCCAGGGTCACCTGGATCAACGAGCTGGGGTCGTCGGCGAACACGATGGAGTTGCCAGCCAGCGCCGGATAGATCCGCGGTGCCCCCCGCCCGTCGGCGCGATGGCAGGCCTGGCAATGCTCGGAATACACCAGCGCACCCGGCACGCTGTAGTCACCGGCACGCAGCTGCGCGGTGGTGGTGTCCTGGCCGGGCTGCCATTGCGGGGCGCGGCCTGCGCGCGCCGGCAATTGCTTGAGGTAGTGCGCCATGGCCTGCAGATCCTCGGCCGTCATGTGCTGGGTGCTGTGCTGGACCACGTCGGCCATGCCACCGAAGGCGGCGGTGCGATCGGTGCGGCCGCTGCGCAGGAACTCGACGATATCGGCCTCGCCCCACGTTGCCAGGCCGGTGCCTTCGTCGCGCAGGTTCTTGGCGTACCAGCCCTCCAGCACCGAACCGGACAGGAAGTGGCGGCTGCCATCCTCGCCCAGCGCCTTTTCCTGGAAGGCCAGGCCGCGGGGCGTATGGCAGGCGCCGCAGTGGGCGAAGCCTTCCACCAGATAGGCACCGCGCTGCGCCACCGCATCCATGCCGGGATCGGCCTGGAAGCTGCGCGGGCGCGCGAACATCAGCTGCCAGTAGGACAGCGGCCAACGCATGCTGGCCGGCCACGGAATGGTGGTGGCAGCATTGGCCTGGTCCACCGGCTGCACCGAGGACATGAAATAGGCGTACAAGGCCTTGATCTCATCGTCGGAGGTGATCGCATACGACACATACGGCATGGCCGGATACAGGGGCTGGCCATCGGCACGTACGCCGCGGCGCACCGCGCGTTCGAAGTCGGCATAGCTGTAGCCGCCGATGCCGTGCGCCGGATCAGGGGTGATGTTGGTCGAGTAGATTGTGCCCATCGGCGTCTGCATGCCCAGGCCGCCGGCAAATGGCTTGCCGCCGGGGGCGGTATGGCAGGCCGCGCAATCGGCCACATGCGACAGATAGGCGCCGCGCTGGATCAGCTGCGGGTCCTTGATATCCACCGTGCCCGGCTGCGCGGGTGCGAGCCACGCAGGCAGCAGACGTGCCCCACCATAAGCAGCGGCGAAGCCTATGGCCCCCACCAGGACGATTTTGGTTAATTTGCGCATGATCTCCGGCCGGGCTGGGTGCGGCGCCATTTTCTGCGCTGCGCTGTGCCTGCGCCCTGATCAAGATCAAACGCAGCCGCATGGCCGGGGTTTGCACCGATGCGGCAAAGTCCAGGCAAAGATGATGGCGGGCGCCAGGCGTGGCTCGGAGTGGCACGCCTGCTGCAGTGAGCGACGGGCAACAAAAAGGCCAGGTCGATGCCTGGCCCTGCGGGTTTACTACGTGTGTTGTGTCAGCGTTTGTCGGCTGTGGCCTGTGCCATCTGCAACGGCACTGTCTTGATTGAAAGGCATTCCGGGCAGACCCGTTCCAATACCTTGATCACCGGCGCGTATACCGCCTTGCACCGTGTGCACTGGACCCTTCCAGTCGTGTTGGCTTCCATAAGCCTCCCTCTTTTTGCTTTCCAAGCGAACACATATGAGGGAGAAAAGCCGGAAATTCAAGCCTGCACGCTGAACAGCACGGCAGAAACTGCCGTGCTTACTGCGCAGCACCCAGCACGTACAGCAGCACCAGCAGGGCAAGCACGCCGGCCAGCACCGCGAAGAATATCTTCCATGCGCTGTAAGGGCGCTCGCCAGCCAGCGCACCGGTGTAGCCATTGGCCAGCACCTGGTAACTGCGCGCGCCATAGGTGTAGCTGACCAGCCATACCGGCACCAGGATGTGCTTGAAGGTGCGCGCACTGTAGTTGGCCTGCACCTGCAGGTTGCGGTGCGTATCGCCGGGTACCTGGTCGGCACACAGCGCACGGGTCTGCGCCTGCATCTGCGCCTCGCCGCGTTGTGCAGCCTGGCGCAGGTCCACCTGGTAGCGCTCCACGGTCCAGCCACGCACGAACTCGGGCGAGTACGGCTTCAGGTCGCTGGTGGTCGGGAACTGGCCGATCTTGGCCAGCAGTTCCGGATGCACCCCCACCGTGCCCGGCACCAGCTCGTCATCGAAGAAATGCTGCAGTGAGCCGGCCGCCGGCTCCCAGCGCGTGCGCTGTTCCTGGCGGGTCTGGGTGTTGCCATTGGAGTCGCGATAACTGACGGTGACGTAGTAGTGGTAACCCGCCTCGGCCGTCCAGCGCGCGGCAACATGGGCGTCAAACGTCCAGTACGGCAGGTACATGCCCTTGAGCGTATCGGTCAGCGCCGCGCGCTTGAGCTTGTTGGGCGCAAACCAGCGGCTGCCATACCACCTGCGGATGCTGTCGCGTACCTGCCCATCGCTGATCTTGAAGGGCAGCAGGCTCTGCGGGGTGATGGCGTCGCCCAGCGACTGGTGATCGATGATGGACGGCGAGCCGCAGAACTCGCAGCGGTCAGCCACCTTGCCATCGACGAACACCGAGATCGCATGGCAGCTCTGGCATTGCACCTCGCGCGGCTGCGCACCATAGCCGCGTTGCCCGGCGGGCGTGGCGGCCATGCTCTGCAGCATGCCAACCACACCGCCCTGCGCCGACGGCGGCAGCGGTGGCGGCTCGGATTCCTGCGCCTGCAGGCGCTGCAAGGCCGCCAGCAGATCCTGCTCCACCACACCGGCGCTGCCATCGCCCACGCCCTCGGCCGCCTGCGACAGCGGCACGATGGTGCCGCAGTACGGGCAGGCCAGCGCCTGCTTGGCGGCATTCCATTGCAGATCCCCGCCACATTCCGGGCAGGGATGTTTGCCAACCGTTGCGTTGTTCATCAGCCGCGCAGGAACTCTTCCAGTGCCGAACGGGCGATGCGGGTGGCATTGCCGATCTTGCGCGCCTTCAGCTCACCGGCGGCAATCGACGCCATCACGTCCTCCACCGACACCGACAAGGCCTGCGCGGCCTGCTCGGGGGTAAGTACGTCCAGCACCGCCGCATCCGCGCCGGCTGCCGGCAACGGCGGTGGCACCGCCGCGCCTGCAGCAGGTGGCGTGCCCTGCATGCTGCGCATCATTTCCTGCGCCATGCCGAAGCCCACCGCCATCTGCGCCGGCACTGCCGCGGCAGCAGCACCTTCACCGCCCTCGCCCATGCCGTGGCCCATCTGGTACTTCACGTAGTCGTTGAGGTTGCCGATCACGCCCATGCTGGAGCGCTTGTCGATGGCCTGCTCCACTTCCGGCGGCACCGACACGTTTTCCAGGATGAAGCTGGTGATCTCGATGCCGTACTTGCCGGACATGGCCGGGTTGATGATGGGCAGCAGCGCCTCGCCCAGTTCGGAGTAACGCGCGGCCACATCCAGCGCCGGCACGCCGGCCTTGGCCAGGGCTTCGGTGAACACGCTGACGATGCGCGAACGCATGGTGTCGGCAAATTCGTCCAAGCGGAAATTCTGGTCGGTGCCAGCCACTTCCTTGAGGAACTTCGGCGGGTCGACGATGCGGAAGTCATAGGTACCAAAGGCGCGCAGGCGCACCACGCCAAAATCGGCGTCGCGCATCATCACCGGGTTGGCGGTGCCCCACTTGTTGCCGGTGAACAGGCGCGTATTGAGGTAGTAGACATCGCACTTGAACGGCGACTCGAAACCGTACTTCCAGCCCAGGATGGTGGACAGCACCGGGATGTTCTGGGTGCTCAGCGTGTGCTTGCCGGGGCCGAACAGATCGGCGTACTGGCCGGCGGCGACAAACTGCACCATCTGCGATTCGCGCACGATCAGCTGCGCGCCATTCTTGATCTGGCGATCCTCGTCGGGCCAGCGGTAGGACAGCGTGTCACGCGAGTCATCGGTCCACTCGATGATCTCGATCAGTTCCTTCTTGATGAAATCCAGAATGCTCATGCTCAGTCCCCAGTCGACAAGGCTGTGATTCTACGGCTGGATTGTTAAGAACGCGCGTGACGCCACGCAGACATCGCTGGGCGCAGCATGGCCGCATCTTCTGGACCTGCGGGTACGCCATGCGTGTACTGACCTTGTTGTTGACGACGCTGTTCGGGCTGGCGCTGGCAGTCGGTGGCGCCTGGCTGCTGGCCCTGCGCGGCAGCCCGTTCTATCTGTTCAGCGGCCTGCTGCTGTTGGCCGTGGCCTGGGGCCTGTGGCGACACCGGCGCTGGCCCACCTGGCTGTATGCCGGCTGGCTGCTGGTACTGCTGGCCTGGTCGTTGTGGGAAGCAGGCCTGTACTGGTGGCCGCTGGCCACGCGGCTGGGCGTACCGGCCCTGCTCGGCCTGCTGATGGCACTGCCGGCGGCGCGCCGGTCCAGCCCGCGCGGCTATACCGGCCCGGCCGGTTGGCCGGTGCTGCTGACCTCGCTGCTGGTCGCGGTAGTGGCCTTTGCCGGCATTCCACGCCACCTGCACGAGATCAACGGCAGCCTGCCGATGGCCATCGTCAATGCCGATCCGGCCCTGGGCGACAGCCCCCAGCCGGACGGCGAATGGCAGGCCTATGGGCGCAGCAGCTACGGCCAGCGCTACTCACCGCTGGCACAGATCACCCCGGCCAATGTCGGCCAGCTGCAGCTGGCCTGGCAGATGCAGACCGGCGACGTGCGCCTGCCGCAGGATGTGGGCGAGACCACCTACGAGGTCACCCCGCTGAAGATCGGCAACACGCTGTACCTGTGCACCCCGCACAGTCTGGCGTTCGCTCTGGATGCCGACACCGGCAAGGTCCTGTGGAAGTTCGATCCGGCCGCCGGCATGGAGCCGCAGCGCCAGCACCAGACCTGCCGTGGCCTGTCCTATTACAGCGCGCCGGCCGCCGCTACCACGCCGGGCAATACCGCAGCCACCTGCAGCAGCCGGGTATTCCTGCCCAGCGCCGATGCCAAGCTGCATGCGCTGGATGCACGGACTGGCCAGCACTGCAGCGACTTCGGCAACAACGGCGTGCTCGACCTGCTGCACAACATGCCGTTCAAGCAGGCAGGCTATTACTACTCCACCTCGCCACCCTTGATTGCTGGCGGCAAGGTGATCGTCGCTGGCGCGGTCAATGACGACTACGCGATCAACTCGCCCTCGGGCGTGATCCGCGCCTATGACGTCCATAGCGGCAAGCTGCTGTGGAACTGGGACTCGGGCAATCCCACCCAGACCGCACCGCTGGACCCAAACAACCCCGACCAGGTCTACAGCCCCAGCTCGCCGAACAGCTGGTCGGTGGCCAGCGCAGACGAAGCCCTGGGCCTGGCCTATTTCCCGATGGGCAACCGCACGCCCGACCAGCTGGGCATGTACCGCAGCCCGGCCGAGGAAACCTATGCGTCCTCGGTGGTCGCGCTGGACATCGCCAACGGCCAGGTGCGCTGGGTGCGCCAGTTCGTGCACCACGACCTGTGGGACATGGACACGCCAGCGCAACCCACCCTGCTCGACCTGGACCTGCCACAGGGCCGCGTACCGGCGCTGGTGCAGCCAACCAAGCAGGGTGATGTGTATGTGCTGGACCGCCGCGACGGCACCCCGCTGCTACCGGTGAACGAACGCCCGGCCCCGCAGCACGTGGATATTCCTGGCCAACGCGCGGCGCCCTCCCAACCGTACTCGGCGCTGAGCTTCGCGCCGCCGCGCCTGCGCGAAGCCGATATGTGGGGAGCCAGCCTGATCGACCAGATGCTGTGCCGCATCCAGTTCCGCCAGCTGCGCTACGACGGCCGTTACACGCCGCCCACCCTGCAGGGCAGCCTGGTCTATCCGGGCAACTTCGGCACCTTCAACTGGGGCGGCGTGGCGGTGGACCCGCGCCGGCAGGTGATGTTCGGCATGCCGACCTACCTGGCCTTCGTATCCAGCCTGGTACCCAAGCATGAAACCGGCGGCCGCGAAATGAACAAGGGCGAGCATGGCCTGAACGAGAACAAGGGCGCGGACTATGCGGTGGAAATGACGCCCTTCATGTCACCGATCGGCGTACCCTGCCACGTACCGCCGTGGGGCACCGTGGCCGCTGCCGACCTGCGCACCGGCAAGATCGCCTACCAGCACCGCAATGGCACCATCCGCGACCTGTCGCCGGTCCCGCTGCCGATTCGCATCGGCGTACCCGGCATCGGCGGCCCGCTGCTCACCTCTACCGGCGTGGCCTTCCTGAGCGCGGCCACCGACGACAACTTCCGCGCCTATGACCTGGCCAGCGGCAAGGTGCTGTGGGATGTGCGCATTCCGGCCGGCGGGCAGGCCACGCCGATGACTTACCTCAACAGCCAGGGCGAACAGATGGTGCTGCTGGTGGCCGGTGGTCATGGTTCGACCGGGACCAAGGCAGGCGATTATGTGTTGGCGTACAAGCTGAAGAAGTAGCGGCCTTGGCGGCTGAAGCAGGAGCAGGCCCCCCCCTCCCCAACCCTCCCCTTGCCTCCGGCAAAGGGAGGGAGCACAAACAACAGCTCCAGCGCCGCACAATCCGCTCACTCCCTTGCGCAGCGCGCAGGGGAGGGTTGGGGAGGGGTGCCTTTCGCAGTGAACCCAATCAACCCAGATCAATCCGCGGCACGTCGTACCAGACAGCATCCGGGAAGCGCTTCAACACCCAGTCGCGAATGAATCCACGGCTGTCTGCCGCAATCACCTCATCGCTGCTGTCATCGCGGCTGTTCCAGGCCACGCCATGCAGCGCGATGCCACGCGCGGCCAGCGCCTCCAGCGACAGCAGGGTGTGGTTGATGCTGCCCAGCCGCCCGGATGTCACCAGCAACACCGGCCAGCCTTTCTGCGCGACGTAGTCAATCGTCAGCAACTGCTCGGTCAGCGGCACCATCAGGCCACCGGCACCTTCGATCAGCACGGTTTCGTACTGTGTCTGCAGCCGCGCGGTGGCGGCCTCGATCGCGGCGAAATCCAACGCACGCTGCTCCAGCCGTGCCGACAGATGCGGCGAGGCCGGGTAAGCGAACAACGCCGGCATCGTGGTGCCGTCACGGTCCTCCTCGAACAACCCGCAACCCATGATGCGCCGGTGCAGCAGGATGTCATCGGAGGCGGCCACGCAGCCGGTCTGCACCAGCTTCTGGGTAATCACGTCCTGGCCCTGCTCGGCCCATTGCCGGGCCAGCCAACCGGTCACCACGGTCTTGCCGATCTCGGTATCGATACCGCTGACAAAAACGACCTTGCCACTCATGCGCGCATATCCTCTTCCTGCAGGCTGGCCACCAGGGCCACCATGCCTGCGCACAGCTGCTGCAGCTGCGCATCATCAATCACGAACGGCGGCATCACATACACCAGCCGGCCAAACGGCCGGATCCAGATGCCCTGCGCCAGCATCCGCTGCTGGATGCGATCCAGCCGCAGTGCCGCGTTCAACTCGATCACACCGATGGCGCCAAGCACGCGCACATCGGCAACCTGCGGCAATCCACGTGCCGCCGCCAGCCCCTGTTGCAGGCCGTGTTCAATCGCCGCCACCCTGCCCTGCCAGTCCTGCGACAGCAGCAACTGCACCGATGCCAACGCCACCGCACAGGCCAGCGGATTGGCCATGAAGGTGGGGCCATGCATGAACACGCCCGGCTCGGCACTGGCGATCACGTCGGCCACCTCGCGCGTGCACAGCGTCGCCGCCAGCGTCATATAGCCGCCGGTCAGTGCCTTGCCAATGCACAGGATGTCCGGGCTGATGCCGGCATGCTCGCAGGCAAACAGCTTGCCGCTGCGGCCAAAGCCGGTGGCGATCTCGTCGCAGATCAGCAGCACACCGTGCGCGCGGCACAGCTGTGCAAGCTCGCGCAGGTACTGCGGATGGTAGAAGCGCATGCCACCGGCGCCCTGCACCACCGGCTCGATGATGAAGGCCGCCAGTTCATCGCCATGCTCGGCAAACAGCTGGGCCAGCGCTGCGATATCGGCCGGGTCCCAGGCCTCGCCATGGCGGGTCTGTGGTGCCGGTGCAAAACGCCGTGACGGCAGCGCGCTGCCAAACAGGCCGTGCATGCCGGTGACCGGGTCGCACACCGACATCGCGTTCCAGGTATCACCGTGATAGCCCGAGCGCGTGGTGGCGATATTGTTCTTGCCGGGCTTGCCGCGCGCCACCTGGTACTGCACGGCCATCTTCAAGGCCACTTCCACCGATACCGAGCCGGAGTCGGCATAGAAAATCGCATCCAGCCCGGCCGGCACGATCTGCAGCAGCTGCTTGCCCAGCGCGATGGCCGGCTCGTGGGTCAGGCCACCAAACATCACATGCGACATGCGCCCGAGCTGGTCCACCACCGCCTGGTTCAGCTGCGGATGGTTGTAACCGTGCACGGCGCACCACCACGAGGACATGCCATCGATCAGCTCGGTACCGTCCTCCAGCTGCAGCAGCACGCCTTGCGCACGCGCCACCTTGAGTACCGGCACCGCACCACCGAGGGCGCTGTAGGGATGCCACAGGTGTTCACGGTCAAACGGGTCGATCAGCATTTCCAGCACACCACGCCGCCGGAAGGGCGGCTTGCAGGGGGCGTACCTTACCGCTTGCGCGGCTGGCCTGCATGCATCAGCGGCAGCGGATCGAGCGGGCCATCGCTGCCATAGATGCCGTAATGCAGGTGTGGCGGGGTTCCGCGCGCATTGCCGCTGTCACCGACAAAGCCCAGCACATCGCCCGCCTGCACGATGCGGCCATAAGCCAGACCCGGCACCCAATCCTGCAGGTGCGCGTAGTAGTGGCGCTGCCCACCCGGGCCGATCACCCACACCTGGCGCCCGCCCAGGCCGCTGTCGCGCACCGCCGCCACCACGCCCTGCGTGGCCGCCAGCACCGGCGTGCCGCGTTTGCCGAAGATGTCCACACCGTGGTGCTTGCGGTCACGCCCGCGCGGTGCGCCAAAGGTAGCGGCAATCTGCCGTGGCGCGATGCCCTGCACCGGCACCTGGATGGCCGTCGGCGCTGGCAGGCGCGCAAGCTTCCAGCTCTCACGCGCAACCACGGCATAGGGCTGTTGCCAGGCCCAGGCAGCCAACCCCAGCAGTACCACCAGTGCAATCCCGCGCCGCAGCCAGCGTGCTGCGCGTGGTTTCCGTTCCTTCATCATCGGCTCCGGGTCGTTCGAATGCTGCTGAAACTAGCAGCTGCAACCGCGTTTCATCGTGCCCTTGCCACAGCTGTTCTGCTGCGGTTCTGCGACTTCTTGCAGGCTTCACATTGGCCCCACCGGCAGCTCATCGGCCGCGCGTATTCCTGTCGGCGTCCCCGCTTCCGCCAGCCCACCATGCAAGCGCTACGCATCCTGCTGATCAATCCGCCGCACACCGCCATCGGCAGCCGCATACCGCGCGAGCATCTTCCGCCGCTGGGTCTGCTGAGCATAGGCGGCCCTCTGATCGATGCCGGCCACGATGTGCGTCTGCTCGACGCCGACATCGGCCCCATGCCGCTGAAGGCGCTGCTTGCCGAGGTGGCCCGTCACGCACCCGACGTGGTGCTGATGGGCCATTCCGGCTCCAGCTCGGCCCACCCCACCGTGGTGGGCATCGCCCAGGCACTGAAGCACTACCTGCCCGCTTTATGGATTGTCTATGGTGGCGTGTTTCCCACCTATCATTGGCAGGACATCCTGCAGCAGACCGCCGCCATCGATTGCATCGTGCGCGGGGAAGGCGAGCACACCATCGTGCAGCTGATGCATGCGTACGCAACCCGGGGCGCACTGGATGCGGTTGCCGGCATTGCCCTGCGGGTGGCAGGCAGCCCATTCGTCACCGCCGATGCGGTGATGATCAGCGACCTGGACCAACAGCGTGTCGGATGGGAACTGATCGAGCACAGCCGCTACTCCTACTGGGGTGGCAGACGCGCGGTTGTGGTGCAGTTCTCGCGGGGCTGCCCCTATCTGTGCAGCTACTGCGGGCAACGCGGCTTCTGGACACGGTGGCGGCACCGCGACCCGGTGCTGTTCGCGCGTGAGCTGGCGCGGCTGCACCGCGAGCACGGCGTGCAGGTAATCAACTTCGCCGACGAGCTGCCAACCGGCTCACGGCGGGCGTGGAAGCGCTTCCTGGAGGCCCTGATCGCCGAGGACGTCGGCCTGACGTTGGTTGGCTCCACCCGCGCCGGCGACATCGTGCGCGATGCGGACATCCTGCACTTGCACAAGCAGGCGGGCGTGATCCGTTTCCTGCTTGGCATTGAAAGCTACGAGGCCGCCACCCTGGCCAGGATCCGCAAGGGCGCCGACGTCGATGAAGACCGCAAGGCCATCCAGCTGCTACGCCAGCACGGCATCCTGTCCATGGCGACCTACGTGGTTGGCTTCGAGCAGGAGACAGATCGCGACTACTGGAACAGCCTGCGCCACCTGCTGCGCTATGACCCGGACCAGATCCAGCTGTTATACGTCACCCCGCACCGCTGGACCCCCTACTTCAACGAGGTTGCCACGCGCCGCATCATCGACGACGACCAGCGCAACTGGGACTACAAGCATCAGGCTGGAAACCCAGGGCGTACCGCCGTGGCGGGTGTTCCTGTGGTTCAAGCTGATCGAGGCGGTGATGCAGCTGCGCCCCAAGGCATTGTGGCGCGTGCTGTTCCATCCCGACCAGGAGGTGCGCTACGGCATGCGCTGGTATACCCGGATGGGCCGGCGGGTGTGGCCGCACGAGGTGATCGGCTTCCTGCGCAACGTGCTGTGGATGCGTCCCGGCAGGACCGTGGGCGAGTTCTGGGGCGGGCAGGAACAGCTGCCGGAGGAAGCATTGGCACGCCCCCAACGGCGCGGGCGTGCGGGCATCGGGCTGCAGCTGCTCCCGTCCGGCGAGGCAAAGCGTTGAACGCCCTGCTGTCGGTTTCGCCGTCACTGCTGTCCGCGCTGCTGTTGAATGGTGCGCTGCTTGCGGCGTCGGCGATGTGCGGCCGAAAGGTGTTCGAGCTTTTCACCGTGTTGGGCTTCATCGGCCTGTTGATGGCCTACCTGGCCAGCAGCGGCATGAATGCCCTACTGGTAGCCGTGGTCGCGGTGATGCAGCTCACCGCGACCGGGCCTTGGGCAGCGCGGCTCAGCGCCCGGTCACGGCCTGCAGCTGTTGCGGATAGCGTTCGCCGGCCACGGTGATTGCGTCCAGCGCCTGCTGGATGGCCGCCATGTCGTCACTGTCCAGCTGCACGTCGGCCGCGCCCAGGTTTTCCTCCAGCCGGTGCAGCTTGGTGGTGCCGGGGATGGGCACGATCCACGGCTTGCGCGCCAGCAACCAGGCCAACGCGATCTGCGCGTGGCTGATGCCCTTGCGTGCTGCCAAGCCACCAATCACCTCGACCAACTGTGCATTGGCGCGGCGGTTGGCCTCCGAGAAGCGCGGCAGATTGGCGCGGAAGTCGGTGGCTTCAAAGCTTGTGCTCGCGTCCATCGCGCCGGTCAGAAAGCCCCTACCCAGGGGGCTGAACGGTACGAAGCCGATGCCCAGTTCTTCCAGCAGCGGCAGGATCTGCTGCTCCGGCTCGCGCCACCACAGCGAGTACTCGCTCTGCAAGGCCGCCACCGGCTGCACCGCATGGGCGCGGCGGATGGACTCCACGCCCGCCTCGGACAGGCCAAAGTGTTTGACCTTGCCTTCGGCGATCAG
>DKPB01000085.1 GCA_002471015.1 Stenotrophomonas sp. UBA7346 | reverse complement strand
AGGACGGCCGCTTCCGCCACGATCTGTACTACCGCATCAACGTCATCGAGCTGCGTGTACCACCGCTGCGCGAACGCCGTGGTGACCTGCCACAGCTGGCCGATGCCATCCTGCGGCGCCTGTCACACGCCCAGGGGCAGCCCACACCGGAGCTGGCTGCCTGTGCGGTGGAGGCGCTTGCCGCCTATTCATTCCCGGGCAATGTGCGCGAGCTGGAGAACATCCTGGAACGCGCGCTTGCACTGGCCGACGGACAAACCATCGCGGCCAGCGACCTGCGCCTGCCGCAAGCCGCGCCCGTGCCAGCAGCTGCCGCCCTACCCGCACCCGCCCTGCCAGAAGCCATTGAAGCGCCGATCGACACGCCGCTGGTCGACATCGACCCCAGCAGCGCCGCCCTGCCCTCGTACATCGAGCAGATGGAGCGCAACGTGATCCAGAAGGCGCTGGAAGAGAACCGCTGGAACAAGACCCGCACCGCCGCCCAGCTGGGCATCACCTTCCGCGCACTGCGCTACAAGCTGAAAAAACTGGGGATGGAATAAGGGCCTGTAGTGCCGAGCCATGCTCGGCAGGCGGTTCAACCAGCAGGCCCCTGCCGAGCATGGCTCGGCACTACCAATCAGGCCGCATGCTTGCCGAGCATGGCTCGGCACTACATGAGGCTTAGTCCTTGGTGACGCGGTTGATCTCGGCCAGGCTGGTGATGCCCTGCGATGCCTTCAACAAAGCGGACTGGCGCAGATCATTGACCCCGATCTTCTGCGCGGCATCGGCAATATCCATTGCGTTGCCCCCCTGCAACACGATGGCCGCAATCTCATCGGTCATCGGCATCACCTGGTAGATACCGGTACGGCCCTTGTAACCCTCGGTGCACTCATCGCAGCCCACCGCCTCGAACAGCTGCACACCGGCATCGATCTGCGCGGCGGTGAAACCCTCAGCCAGCAATGCGTTCTCCGGCAGTTGCACCGGGCGCTTGCAGTTTGAGCACAACCGGCGGGCCAGACGCTGGGCGATGACCAGGGTCACCGACGAGGTGATGTTGAACGGCGCGATGCCCATGTTCATCAGACGCGCAATGGTCTGCGGTGCATCGTTGGTATGCAGCGTCGACAACACCATGTGACCGGTCTGCGCTGCCTTGATCGCGATCTCGGCCGTTTCGAGGTCACGGATTTCGCCGACCATGATGATGTCCGGATCCTGTCGCAGGAACGAACGCAGCGCCGCCGCGAAGGTCATGCCGCGCTTGTTGTTCTGCTGCACCTGGTTGACGCCGGGCAGACGGATTTCCACCGGGTCCTCGGCCGTGGAGATATTGCGGGTATCGTCGTTGAGGATGCCGAGCGCGGTGTAGAGCGACACCGTCTTGCCCGAACCGGTAGGGCCAGTGACCAGCACCATGCCGTAAGGCTTGTGGATGGCCTCAAGGAACAGCTTCTGCTGTTCCGGCTCGTAACCCAGCTTGTCGATACCCAGCTTGGCCGCGCTGCCGTCCAGGATACGCAGCACGATCTTCTCGCCGAACAGGGTGGGCAAGGTACTGACACGGAAGTCGATCTGCTTGGACTTGGACAGGTTCAGCTTGATGCGACCATCCTGCGGCACGCGCTTCTCGGCGATATCCAACTGCGACATCACCTTCAATCGCGCGGCGATACGCTGATTCAGCTTTACCGGTGCCTTGGCCACGGTCTTGAGCAGGCCATCGATGCGGAAGCGCACGCGGTAGTCATCTTCATAGGGCTCGAAGTGGATGTCCGATGCACCCTTGCGGATCGCATCCACCAGCACCTTGTTGACGAACTTGACCACCGGCGTGTCGTCGCCCTTGGCATCGATGCCCGAATCGCCGCCGCCGCCCATGTCCTCGTCGCCGGCAGCGACGTCCAGGTCGCCCATGCCCTCGTCATCGCCACCCAGGCTGTCACCCAGCGAATCATTGCTGGCCATCCACAGGTCCAGCGTACGCCGGATCTGTTCTTCATCCACCAGGATGGGCTCAACCACCAGGTTGGTCTGGAACTTGATCTCGTCCAGCTGCTGGGTGGGATTGCTGGTGCCGACAAACAGCTTGCCACCGCGCTTGAACAGCGGCAGCACCTGATGACGTCGCAACAGCTCCTCGCTGACCAGCTTGATCGCGCTCTGGTTGGCGTCAAACACCGACACGTCCAGCAAGGGCATGCCGAACTCCATGGCGTTGGCAGCGGCCATGTGAGCGGCGCTTACCAGCTTCTTGTCGGCCAGCCACTGCGCCAGCGGCACCTTGGCGTCAGCCGCCTGGGCCATGGCGGTGCGGGCCGTCGCCTCGTCCAGCGCCCCGTCCTGCACAAGCCGGCGGGCAATACCGGTGATGCCAACCAAATTGGCGGTGACGGCGGTATTCATGGTTTTCCCCTGGACGGACGGTAACCCGGCAATTGTACCCATGAGCTCATCAAGTGCGCGCACCTGCACCCCGGATGCCCGTCACAGGCTCGGGCAATCACCCCGGGGCCTGAGCTGGATAGGATCAGCAGCGGCGTCTGCCACCTACCAGGGCTGGGCACGGTGCCAACGCCAAGCGGACTCGATGATCCCATCCAGCTCCGTCCAACGGGCTTCCCAGCCCAATACCTCGCGTGCCTTTCGACTGGAGGCCACCAATGTTTCCGGGTCGCCCGACCGCCGCGGCGCCACCTGGTACGGGACCGGTCGGCCAACCACCCGCGACGCAGCGTCAATCACCTGCCGCACCGAGAACCCCTGCCCATTGCCAAGGTTGAAGGCATGCGCTCCGAGGGCCTGCTCCAGAAAATGCAGGGCACGCAGGTGGGCATCGGCCAGGTCTTCCACGTGCACGTAGTCACGGATGCAGGTGCCGTCCGGGGTGGCATAGTCGTCGCCGAAAACCTTCAACGCCGGCGCCACACCGAGCACCGAGCGCAGCACATTGGGGATCAGATGAGTTTCACAGGCATGGGCCTCCCCGATGCATGCATCGTAAGACGCGCCCGCGGCATTGAAGTAACGCAGCGATACCGAGCGAAGGCCGTAAGCAGCGGCGGCGTCGGCAAGCATCTGCTCCACCATCAACTTGCTGCTGCCATAAGGATTGATAGGCTGCCGTGGATGTTGTTCGTCGATCTCCGCCTGCAGCGGCTGCCCGAACACCGACGCTGTGGAGGAAAAAATGAAGCGCCCCACCCCATGCCGACGCATGGCATCGAGCAGATTCAAGGTGCCCACCACATTGCAACGGTAATAGTCGAATGGCTGGGCCATCGATTCGCTAACCACCGAGCGGGCAGCAAAGTGGAATACACCGTCAAATACCTGCGCGGCGAACACCTGCTCCAACGCGGCCCTGTCAAGCAGGTCGACCTGCAGCAAGGGCCCCCACTGCACCGCCTGGCGGTGCCCGTTGGACAAGTCATCCAGCACCACTACGGCATGCCCACGCTCAGCCAGCAGGCGCGCCATATGGCTGCCGATGTACCCCGCCCCACCACAAACAAGAAACCGCATCTTCACTCCCGGGCCAAGCAGCCCCGCCCCCAGGCGGAGGCAGGCGATCAAGTGGATATTCTAAGCCCGGCCTCCCAGCCCGGCAGGTAGGCAAGGGCCAAGATCCGACGCGGGACACCCTCCCTGCCGCCGAACCCAGCTACTATGCCCGCGGGGAGAACTACCGGTATTCAACGTGTGTGAACTGAGCATCATCCTGCCCGCCAAGAACGAGGCAGAAGGGTTGAAGAGAACCTTGCCCGGGCTGAGGGCGGCCTACCCGGACGCGGAGATCATCGTCGTCAATGACGGTTCAACCGACGCGACCGCGGAAATCGCCGCCGGACTGGGGGCGACCGTTGTTGGCAGCCCTTACTCAATGGGCAACGGCGCCGCCATCAAGCGTGGCACCCGCGCCGCACATGGCGCGGTACTGGTGTTCATGGACGCCGACGGACAACACAGCGCGGAGCATATCGGCCAGCTGCTGGCGAAACTGGATGAAGGCTACGACATGGTGGTGGGCGCCCGCGATGGCAGCGGCCAGGCCAACTTCCACCGGGGCCTGGCCAACGCCTTCTACAATCGACTGGCAAGCCATATGACCGGGCATCGCATCGACGACCTGACGTCGGGCTTCCGAGCGGTCCGCGCGGACAAGTTCCGGGAATTCCTGCACCTGCTGCCCAATGGCTTCAGCTATCCCACCACCAGCACCATGGCGTTTTTCCGCAGCGCCTACCCGGTGGCCTACGTGCCGATCCCAGTCGCAAAGCGGGTGGGTAATGGCAGCCACATCCGGCCATTGAAGGATGGCATCCGGTTTCTGCTGATTATTTTCAAGATCGCGACGCTTTATTCGCCGATGAAGTTGTTTGCGCCGATTGCTGCGGCCTTCTTTCTTACCGGCCTTGGATATTACGGTTATACATTTGTCACCGAGCATCGACTCACCAACATGAGCACGCTATTACTCAGTGCGGCCGTTATCATTTTCCTGATTGGCCTGATCTCCGAACAGATTACAAATCTATCTTATCGGCGTGACAGTTGACACCCGCCTCGCGGGATGAGAAAGCCTTGCTCCCCCCGTTTGACCCTCGCCGATGTTCAGCGCATACCAAGAGAAAAGCAGTTTGCTCGGATGCTTTTCTCCAATCCAGAGCCAGCCACACTTCCTTTCCAAGGCCAAGCCTCGGGTATGTATCGAACTGCATGAGTACAAGCCTTGATAGTCAAATCACGCCCTCGCATCCTAGTGGTCACGCGCAATCTGCCCCCCCTTGTCGGCGGGATGGAGCGCCTCAACTGGCATATCGCGGATGAGCTTTCGCGCCACGCCGAAGTATGGATCATAGGCCCTATAGGCAGTACAGCCGCATCTCCTGCGCAAGTCTGCTTGACTGAAGTGCCGCTGAGGCCACTATGGCGTTTCCTGGCAACATCGGCATTGCAGGCAATGCAGGTCGCACATCGTTTCAAACCCGATATCGTATTGGCAGGCAGCGGGCTGACCGCCCCAGCCGCCTTGATGGCCGCTCGCGTTGCAAAAGCAAGGGCCTGCGTCTATCTGCATGGCCTGGATGCGGCAATACAGCACCCCGTGTACCGGACATTCTGGCACCCTGCCCTACGTCGCATGGATAGCGTAATTACCAACAGCACCCCAACGGCAAGACTCGCTGCGAGCCTTGGCATCAAACCGTCAAATCTAAGCATTGTGTATCCCGGCGTGCGCATTCCGGATGCAGCACAAACCACTCTTGATAAACAGTATTTTCGTCATCGCCATGGCCTGGGCAAAGGACGAATTCTACTTTCCGTCGGCCGACTGACCACACGCAAGGGCCTGCTGGAGTTCGTACAACAGGCACTACCAGGCATCGTGCGTGCGTTCCCCGATGTCAAGCTGGCCATTGTTGGCGATGCTCCTTCAGACTCCTTGCATGCCACCATCCAGACGCAGGAGAGCATCCAGCGTGCTGCTGATGGATTGGGCATAGGCCATCATCTTTGTTTCCTCGGTACTATTACGGACCCGACAGAACTGGCGTGCGCATACGAATGCGCGACAGTGCATGTGTTTCCTGTGCGCAACATTCCCGGAGACCCCGAGGGCTTCGGTATGGTGGCAATAGAGGCCGCAGCGCATGGTCTTCCGACAGTTGCTTTCGCTACCGGGGGAATCGTGAATGCGGTATCAAATGACCTTTCAGGGAAGATAGTGGAGCCCGGTGATTACGACGCCCTGACCGATGCCGTCATTCAGGTAATGATGGAAAAAAAAATCACCTGGGAAGCCGGCAGTAGGGCTTTCGCAGACAGTTTCGCTTGGCCGAAATTCGGAGCCCAACTTTCGAAAGCTCTGCAATTGAATATTCCAATTGGCTTGCCTGGAAGCACGCAACGATGAATCGGCATGTGCGAGCTCAAATCCGGCATCTCGAGGAAATCTGCCGCGTACTTAAAGGCCCAAGGGCAACCTATCATCCTGACCCAAACCGCTGAATGATAATAGAACCTCACTATCAGCTGATGTTCCTGAGCTGGCTTCCACCGCGGTGGCGGTTTCCATACCTGAGATTCCGCGGCAAAGGGGACTTTTATGACTGCGAACCACCGCAATTAGTCGAGCTAGAGCGCATGCTGGATAAAGCGCGAATGAGTTATAGAAACTTGTGTATCGAAGGCTGGCGGGAAAATTTTGAGATCGAGCGTCCATACCACTGGAGCACCCGCGCGCTTCGGCATATGCCGGACGCACTGCTACGCCCTCTGAAGCCGATCATTCCAACCTTGATCTACCGTTTGGAGCGCAGAGAGGAATGAGAAGCTCACCCCCCGCCATCTGGTTTCCCACCGTGCGCACTGGGACCGGCACCGATGTTTTCACCGAACGAATGGCAGCCGAGCTGTGTAGAGCCGGGCTGCGCGCTGAGATCACTTGGCTCCCCCTGCGCGCCGAGTATGCTCCATGGACGGTCCCGGCGCCACGCCCGCCCGCGTGGGCTTCCATCTGCCACATCAACACCTGGACGCATCCGCGCTTCATCCCATCGCAGCTGCCTGTTGTTGCCACACTACATCACTCCATCCACGATCCTGCACTGCTTCCATACAAGGGTTGGCTGCGCTCGACCTACCACCGCAATTGGATCGCGCCTGTTGAGCGCCGCGTTCTTAACCGCGCAGATCACGTAGTTGCTGTCAGCCGATTCGTCGCGAACATCGCGCGAAGAACGCTTTGCGAAGTTCCAACTGCCGTGATCTATAACGGAATTGACACTGAAAGATTCCAACCCAGCGAGCTTAAACAACTACCTAATAATAATTTCAAGCTACTGTACGTTGGCAATTGGATGACGCGTAAAGGCGTAGACTTACTCGCACCAATAATGCGGGAGCTTGGAGACGGATATGAATTACACTACACCGGCGGCTCGGCTGCCGCCGCGGACAAGTCCAGAATGCCTCCCAACATGTACGATATGGGCCGGCTGTCGACCGATGATGTAATCACTGCCATGCAAAATTCCGATGCATTCCTGTTTCCATCACGTAGTGAAGGATTGCCATTGGCAGCCATCGAAGCAATGTCCTGTGGCCTGCCCGTCATCGCAATGAGAGGCACTTCCGTTGAAGAAGTTGTCTCCCACGGGAGGACTGGCTTACTGTGCCCGCGGGATGATGTCCACGCATTCAGCGAAGCAGCCCAAGCCATGGCAGCTAATCAATATTTGCACCTCAGACTTCGGAAACTAGCCCGAGAGCGAATAGTGGCCAGCTTTCAGATTTCACAAATGATTGATGCTTATCTCGAAATTTATCGAAATCTTGCAAAAGAAAAAAAATGAGCGCCGCCATTACGATCCACTTCCGTGACCCAAAGTTGACTGCCTTGTGCATCAACAGCCTGCTAGTTGATGGCTGGGCACCCATCCTCATATGGGACAATTCAGCGGATGACGGCAAAACGCTTCGCGTACTTCAGGAAGCATTCTCCGAAACCCCCGGAATAATGTGGACGGATAATAATAATAACCTTGGCTTCGGCAAAGGCATGAATGCTGCCATGGCCGAACTCGAGAGGCTGGGTTATTCGGGACCAATACTTCTGGTCAACAACGATGCTCGCATCATCAAAGGCATGCATGCCGCCCTGCATGCACCACTGCGAGCAGCCACCTTACCTACCCTTGTGGCGCCGCGCATCAAACAAAATGGAAGGGAACATGGCTGGCTGCATTACCAACCGTGGCTTGCACTCGTAACCCGCAAGCACCTACCAGGCAGCTTTGCCTATCTCAGCGGCTGTTGTCTACTTGTTCATCGTATCGACAATACACAACCTTTGTTCGACCGAGATTTCTTCATGTACGGTGAGGATGTTGAATTGTCTTGGCGTTGGGAAAAGCAGGGCGGAAAACTCGTATTGCTTGACGGGGTCTGGCTCCACCATGCCGGATCGGCCAGCACCGGACAGGCAAGTGTCACCTACGAAAAATATACCGCAAAATCTCACTGGCTTTTAGCTGGAAAATTGACGACCGCTCACTGGCAGACGGTATTGGCACAGGGTTTGCGTCTGCCATCGCTCTCGCTTCGGGCTGGTGTGCGAGCATTACGTTATCGCACTCTGGAGCCATTAAGAGCATTTATAAATATTTTTCGAGTCAACCCCTAGCACTCCCCGCAACGCAAGACAATAACGAATCGAAAAATAGGTGTGCGCACTCCGCAAAGCACTAGCGGTAAATCACCGACGACTCAGCGCCACAACGTCCGTAAATTTACCTCCCCCAGAGTACTTATGAGCCAGCTCATCCAACGTCACCTCAACCCCATTCGGATCTCCAAGATCGAATAATCGCCGACCCGAAAGTGATCTTCGAAAATAATCACATCCGGCAGACCTCTTGAGATACTCAGGATTGAACTCACAAACCACCGGAACGCCACTAGCAAGCAAAAATTCTGCTCCAAGCAACGCATGCCCCTCATAGCCCTCAATATCCATCCATAACAATGAATCGCTAGGAAAGCAGAAGTCATCAAGCCGAGAAGAAACCACCGAGATACCACTCTGGCCAATGGCATGGTTCCCACTGTTCGTAAGCGATTCATGCAATTGCAAAGTCATACCATTTTTATCACCCACAGCCTGTGGCAGAACGGTCACCCGATCCTCCACACCGTTCAATGCGATGTTCGCCCGCAATAACCTAAGATTGTCCGGATGCGGCTCGATTGCCGTAGCAACCTTTACAAGCCCGCGTTTTAGTGCGGGAATTGTAATGGTGCCGATATTTGCACCCACATCGATCAAATGATTCGGTGCAGCTCGCCCTTCACGAGCCAAAACTCTCAAAGCAGCCTCAAACTTTGCAAAGTCAAACTCGCCGTGCAAGAACACCTCACGCCCGATCACCTTGTCGGAGGTTGATACCACATACTTCTCACGGCTTCCCGTCACCAGAAACTGCACCGGCATTGCGTCATAGGCTGCTCTGCGCAAAACTCCGGCACGCCCTTCCAGCAAACTGAAAAAAAATCGCATAACCGCCAGCAGCGGCAATCGCAAAACAGTACTGTTCCGCAAATATTCAATTGTTCGCATACGGATCAACCCGCTTAGTTTTTGCGCCAAGCGAGCTTGTCGCGACTAAAAGAAATAGCACCAACACCAATTCAACAGCGTAGCTGACAAGCGCTGCGCCATGCACACCGAATCTTGGGACAAATAGAAGAACACCAAACACACTCACAGCCGCACCCAGAACGTAGGCCACCCCAATGACAACCAGGCGCCCCTGATGAATTATCTGAAAATTAAGCAACCCCCTCCCAACCTGAATCAAAGGCAACCATGACAGCAATCGAATCACCCCGACTGCTTCATTGTATTCCTCACCAACAACCCAATACAGCAGCGGCGCAATCAGCCACAGAACACAGCCCATTAAAAAAGCCAAGGCCATCAACCCGAGACCACTGCGCCTAAGCTGCCGCAGCGGATCTTCTTGCGCATACAATCGCGGCCATAACGCTTCCTGCATCGCAAACAAGGGTAAACTGACCAATTCGATTGTTCGCTGAGCAATATTATAGCTCCCGGCCAAACCATATCCCACGTGCAGCAGAACCGGCTTATTGAACTCACCCTGCAGTCGCATCGCAGAGGTGGATATGCAGAATGACAAGCCACTATGCAATGACATATCTTGCAAAGCACCGGGCAAAGACGCGAAATCGGCCGCGCTCATATGGAGAAGCAGCAACAGATAAGCCAAGCTTGCCAACGTATAAGCCCAGAAGACGTCCGTAAGGGTTACATTGTCTACAGCGCTCACTAACAACCCCAGCACAAGCAGCCGCAGCATTGGCAGGCCCGAATTTATTGCTCCATACACACCCAAGCGATGTCGAGCTTGTTGTTGACGCCCCCTCAATTCAGCGAGGGAAGTGACGGACAACTCGACTGCCATGGCGGAAAGCATTGCTAACAACGGCAGCTCCGGCGGAAGCAACAAAAATGCCAAGCCTGCCACCAACACCACACCCGGAACCAGACTGCACAGCCACACGCGAAAGGCACGCCCATAGTAGGCCCAGAGGCGCGCAGGATCACGTGCGCCATTGCGCAGCACGATATTTGCCAGCCCCAATCCCACCCATGGGGTCACAAATCCCGCCACAGCGATGACTGCAACGAAAGTCCCGTAGGACTCCGCCCCCAAAGAACGAGCCAACAGGATAACCGTAGCCGCCTGAGAACCGGCTCGCAACAGCATCCAAACCAACAACACACCACTGTTGCGGGCGAGCTGCCCCGCCCTCCATACAGCCCATCGACGCGGATTCGATTCTTCTATCGTCACAGTTTTCTCAGTTCCCACACGAAGGCAGGAGCCCTCCACCACCCCAAATCTACCAACTACAGGTGACTAGAACAGGGTACCCCCACTTTTAACGACTACCAAAAGTGGAGCTATGCGGCCATCGCCAGTTTCAATGCTGGAGTGATGCCGCCGAGCGCCATGTTGGGGCGTTCGTGGTTGTACGTCCATAGCCAGCGTGTGACCTTGTCCTGCACCTGCTCGATGATGTCGAACAACGTCGTCGCCAGACAGGCGTAGCGGACTGTGCGGTTGTAGCGTTCGACGTAGGCATTCTGCTACGGCTTGCCCGGCTGAATGTGCTCGATCCGGATACCTTCGCGTTCGGCCCAGGCCAGCAGCTCGCCACTGATGTATTCAGGGCCGTTGTCGCAGCGAATAACCCTTGGCCTGCCGCGCCATTGGATGATCTGCCCCAGCGATCGTATGACCCGGGCCGATGGCAACGACAGATCGACCTCGATCCCCAGTCCCTCGCGGTTGAAATCGTCGAGTACGTTGAATAACCGGAAACTGCGGCCATCGGCCAGCTGCTCGTGCATGAAGTCCATCGACCATATCTGGTTGATCGCCGCCGGCACCGCCAAAGGCTCTGACCGCTCGCGTACCAACCGTTTCTTCGGTTTGATCCGTAGGTTCAACTCCAGCTCCCGATAGATGCGATGTATCCACTTGTGGTTCCACCCAAAGCCTTTGACATTGCCCAGATGCAGGAAGCACAGGCCAAATCCCCAATCGCGATAAGCCGTGGTCAGCCGGACAACCCAATCAGCAATCTGCACGTTTTCTTCGCTCGCTTTGGCTTGATAGCGGTAGTAGGTCTGGCTGACCTCGAACGCCTGGCAGGCGTGCCGGATGCTCAGCGCCTTGGTCGCCACTGCCCACTTGGCCATCTCCCGGCGTTGAGATGGCCTCACCATTTTTTTGCCATCGCCTCGCGGAGTATTTCAGCTGTCATCTGCGATTCGGCATACATCTTCTTCAGGCGCCGGTTCTCCTCCTGCAGCTCTTTGAGCTGGGACATCAGTGATGCGTCCATGCCGCCAAACTTGCTGCGCCACTTGTAAAAAGTTGCCGAACTGATTCCGTGCTCGCGACACAGCTCCGGCGCAGGCGTGCCGGTCTCGGCCTGCTCGAGTACGGCGATGATCCGGCTGTCGGTGAAACGGGATGTCTTCATGGAACCTCGCCGGGAAAGGGTACGAGAAAATTCCACTTTTGGCGGAGGGATTACCGCCTCATTACCGCCTTCAGCCCACATTCTAGATATAAGGTGTGGCACCGGACTCGTTTCTGAACTGCTGGATGGACAACATGCCACCTACACTGGCATCGATTTCTCCAGCAAAATGGTGGAGGCAGCCAAACACAACAGAGCGAACCGAAGCAATTGTCATTTTCACTGCATGGATGCAGCAATTTTTTTCATCATTGTTAATGAGTAAAACGCAATATTCTCGCTGGACATCTCTGAACATGTGCCCGATGAAGAATGGGCGAAGATTGTCATGCTGACACGCCCGCTCTCGCGGCTACCGGAACGGTCTATCTACACACTCCCAATCTGATCTTCATTGTGGAACTCCTGAAGCACCACAAGTGGCTACCGCAGTTCCCTGAGCATATTGCCATGCGCAGCGAACACGACCACTGCGCATTCCTTGAACGATCAGGTTATTCCAGCGTCGAGATCAAACCCTTCCGCACTACGACCTCATACGTTATCTGCACCCACCATCTTCTTTGCCAATGATTGGCAAGCATATGGCAGCTCGCCGCTGGATTACTACCCAACGGTAAGCACAGCCCAGTTGCCGGTTGCATGCTGTATCAACGCTGCAGCATGCATTGGGCGCTGCCTGTGTTGCAATCGACATCAGCCTTCAAGGACGCGTTTCCCTTGACAGGAGCATCAAATGTCACCGTACGAGGGGTAGCAAAGTCAGTCGTCGTCAAGCCCAAGCTGGTGCTCGACGCACAAGCCTTGGGGGCATATGTTGGCGGCAGTTTGTAATCCGCCAGCTCAGCCACTGTAGTGCTCATGTAAGCTCTAGCCTCAGCCAGACATGCCGCATTAGCCGACCGCTGCGTGTAATTCCTGTACTGAGGCAACGCAATGGCTGCAAGGATTGCGATGATGGCAACTACTATCATCAACTCAATCAAAGTAAAACCGCTGGTATTTGCACGCACCCCAATCTCCTCTGTTCAATTTTCCCAAAACATTCATCCACCAAGCACAATCCGTGCCACAAGCGCGAAAGCTGCGTTCGGATCGATGCATAGATCATCGATCCGTGACCCCCGCCGCATATTCAACAGTTTCACTGTGGGAACGAGTGACGTAATTGAAGTACCCAGTCTTCCCTACCAATACTGGACAACTGCCCGAACAGCGCTGCAATCGCCGGATCATCCGGGGGAGAGAGTTCAACTGCACGCCGCATGTATTTGAATGCCCGGCCTGGCCGCTCGGTTTCGTTATAGACAAACGTAGCGATCCGAAGATTCTCATCGCGATCAAAATCCACGCGCTGTGCCATCACATCCAGCACGCCAGCAACTGCGTTTTTGTCCAACGCGAGCCCACCATCTACATTATTGAGCAGAATTCCTGCTATTCCGCGATTCTGCACATTGATCGGAGCTCGAGCCACCAGCCCCTCCAAGCTCAACCAGTCCTCGCTGGAAGCGGTGCCCTTTATGGACTTATAGATCACAACATTCGCCTGCATCACCGCCGAATGCGTGACCTCGACCCCCAGCGAATTTGCGGTGATAGCGCTTTCCAGCCACGGACTATCCGGCTGGAAACCGCTTCGATCCACGTTGGTGGCAGCAAACATCAGCCAAGCGCGTTCTGATTGAGGCGCGAGCCGTAGAGTTCCCGCAGCCAAACGCATCGGCTCCCCCCACATATAGGCGCGAGTCATCGTTGCCGCAACCAACATCAACATGGCCAACCCGCCGCATATCTGCCCGAGCCGCACCAAGCGAAGGTCGCGCCTAACGCGCGCCAGCGCCATGACACATAGGTCCATCACCGCCAAGATCACCCCGATCATTGGAAAGTGGTTCCTGTGCTCAAAGGCCAGCTCCAGGTTGACAATATTGCTGGTTATAAAGTGGCCAGAAAAAAAGAGAAAAACCCCAAGTGCAAAGATCGGACGATCCCTGCGCCACCGCCAAGCCCACACCATCAAGCCGACCAGACAACACCACGCAAACAGCGTCACCGGCGGATCCAGCAAGCCATGAGAAATACGGAAATTGTCATAGTAAAAGGGCATTGATGCGGGCAACGGGAGCAAAATCTGCTGCAAGTAGAGAAAAAGCACTGGTCCCTGCGTCAGCAATCGTTCAACACTAGAGAATTCACGAAACGGATATGGCCCCCAATGCCAGAAACGAGGCAAAATCAGCAACACGAACAATGCCCCCGCTAGAACCGTCATCGCCGCGTAGCCGTTGCGCAAACCCCTTGCAAGCCGCGGACTCTTCGCAGTAAAGCGCAACACAGTCAACTCTACCGCTAGAGCATATGCAGGAAACAGTACCGCATCTTCTTTGCAAGCAAGGCCGAGTGCCCAGAACAAAGCCACAAGAAGACCATACTTTCTACTACGTCCGCCCTCCATCTGGGCCTTGCGCATGGTCAAGTATGCCCATAGAGCAAGCAGCATGAACAACGTTACCAGTGTCTGCATCCTCTGCACCACATAGAGTACGGAGGAAACTTGAAGCGGATGCGCGCCCCATACAGAAGCAACCAACAGGGCCGCTAATGCCGCCCGCTTTGGCGACCAGCCAGCCATCAACAACAGCTTGCGAGCAAAGCAGGCCAGGACAAATACAGTGACGAAATGGATAAGCAGGTTGGTGACCTTGAACGCCTCGGGCCGCCCCTCCCCTCGCCATTGATCCAGTGCAAAAGTAAGCATGGGAATCGCACGCGAACCGCCCCCAGGCTGGAAGCTATAGGCAGCACGAAGCAGCTCTTCTCCCTGCAGCTGATCTACCCGGAGTTCGGCGTTCTTTTCGATGCTCGCGCGGTCATCCATTACGAAGCCGCCGCCAATTCCGGGAGCCAAGCACGCGACAGCAAGCAGCCCGCAGCCCAAACAAAGCATGAGAAAAGTACGCATGGCACCATCAATTCGCATCCAACACCGTCCTCAAACACAACAACCCGGAGTCCATTGAGGCATCTTCAACGACCATGGGAGCAACTACTTGCCCCATTTCGCAAAAGTCCATTGAATCCAAAAAAAAACCCCGGCGTTAACCGGGGCTCTCAAACCTTCAATCACAGAATTACTGCGCGATCGAACAGGCACCGCTGCCGGTGTCACACTTGGTCGCCTTCAGCAGCTGGGCATTACCCTTGGTCTTCGGGGTGAATTCGGCGCTCTTCGGGGTTGCATAGTTAGCCACAACGATCGGCGCATCGATTCCTTCGCATGCACTGGGAACGAACGCGGTGGCATCACGGCCGTCAGCGATATCAGCAACTGCACCGCTCATGTACGCCTTAGCCTCCGCCATGCAAGCGCCGTTAGCCGAACGCTGGGTGTAGTTACGGTACTGCGGCAGCGCGATGGCGGCCAGGATGGCGATGATCGCAACCACGATCATCAGTTCGATCAGGGTAAAGCCCTGCTGCTTCTTCATGAGTACATCCCCTAGAGGTTGGATAGTGAACATGGTTGCAGGCGACGCGCCTGCCCCGCACGGGGTTACAAAGCAGGTTGCGTGCCAACAGGACAACCACCCCCTACTCCCCGGCGCAATGATGGCAGCATCGGCAAATAAGGGAAGCCCCCTGGCGAAAGAATCCTGACCCAGCGCCCAAGTTGACACATTGCGTCACAATCTGACCCACAGCTTCACCCCGGCACGTCAGGGCAGAAGCATAGGCAGACGTGACGAGCACCACCAAAGTGGCCTCGGGGGTGTGCTGCAAGGCAAATGAACCGCTACCATGCGTATTGGTGTCCGGGCTGGGGAAGCTTGGACGGGGAGATCAAAGTGGCCGTTACCCGTAACGCAATCAAGAATGAGACGACTGGTCGCAGTACCAGCCAGATGGCGCCCTTTGTCTGGGAGGGGACAGACAAGCGCGGCGTGAAGATGAAAGGCGAGCAGGATGCAAAGAACGCCAACATGCTGAAGGCGGAACTGCGTCGACTGGGCATCACACCCACCGTCGTGAAACCCAAGCCAAAGCCACTGTTCGGCGCCGCCGGCAAGCCGATCAAGCCCAAGGACATTGCCTTCTTCAGCCGCCAGATGGCGACGATGATGCGCTCAGGCGTACCGATCGTGACTGCGCTGGAAATCATCGGCAGCGGCCACAAGAACCCGCGCATGGCCAAGATGGTCGGCCAGATCCGTGCTGACCTGGAAGGCGGCTCTTCCCTCTTCGAGGCGATCAGCAAGCACCCGGTGCAGTTCGATGAGCTCTACCGCAACCTGGTCCGTGCTGGCGAAGGCGCGGGCGTGCTGGAAACCGTGCTGGAGACCATTGCCAACTACCAGGAAAACCTGGAGTCGCTGAAGGGCAAGATCAAGAAGGCATTGTTCTATCCGGCGATGACCATTGCTGTCGCCCTGCTGGTCAGCTCCATCCTGCTGATCTGGGTGGTGCCGCAGTTTGAGGAAGTGTTCAAGGGCTTCGGTGCGGACCTGCCATTTTTCACCCAGATGATCGTGGCGGCGTCCCGCTTCCTGGTTGGCTGGTGGTGGCTGATCCTGCTCGGACTGATTGCCGCGATTGGCGGGTTCCTTTTTGCCTACAAACGCTCCTTGGCCATGCAGCACAACATCGACAAGCTGATGCTGAAACTGCCCGTCATCGGCCAGATCCTGCACAACAGCGCCATTGCCCGCTTTGCCCGTACCACTGCAGTGACCTTCAAGGCCGGCGTCCCGTTGGTGGAGGCGCTGAGCATCGTCGCCGGTGCCACCGGCAGCAGCGTCTATGAAGATGCCGTCCTGCGCATGCGCGACGATGTCGCGGTGGGCTACCCGGTCAACATGGCCATGAAGCAGGTGGGCCTGTTCCCGCACATGGTGGTGCAGATGACGGCCATCGGCGAAGAGGCCGGTGCGCTGGACTCGATGCTGTTCAAGGTGGCCGAGTACTTCGAGCAGGAAGTGAACAACGCCGTGGACGCCCTCAGCAGCCTGATCGAGCCGATGATCATGGTGTTCATCGGCGTGGTTGTGGGCGGCATGGTCATCGGCATGTACCTGCCGATCTTCAAGCTGGCCTCGATTGTTGGATAATTAACGCATGGCATTTCTCGACCAGCATCCCGGCCTCGGCTTTCCCGCCGCGGCCGGCCTGGGACTGCTGATCGGCAGCTTCCTCAACGTGGTGATCCTGCGGCTGCCCAAGCGGCTGGAGTGGCAGTGGCGGCGCGATGCCCGCGAAATCCTTGAGCTGCCGGACATCTACGAGCCGCCGCCGCCCGGAATCGTGGTGGAGCCCTCGCACTGCCCGCACTGCAAGCACAAGCTGAGCTGGTACGAGAACATCCCGCTGTTCAGCTGGCTGATCCAGCGGGGCAAGTGCCGGCACTGCCATGAGCCCATTTCCATCCAGTACCCCTTGGTGGAGCTGGTCACCGCCTTGATGGTGCTGGCCAGCGTCTGGCAGTTCGGGTTTGGCTGGCAGGGCTTTGGCGCCATCGTGCTGAGCTGCTTCCTGGTCGCACTGTCCGGCATCGACTTCCGCACCAGGCTGCTGCCGGACCAGTTGACCATCCCACTGATGTGGCTCGGGCTGATAGGCAGCATGGACAACCTTTACATGCCGGCCAAGCCTGCACTGATAGGCGCGGCGGTCGGTTACCTGTCGCTCTGGTCGGTCTGGTGGCTGTTCAAGCAGATCACCGGCAAGGAAGGCATGGGCCACGGTGACTTCAAGCTGTTGGCCGCGCTGGGCGCGTGGTGCGGCATCAAGGGCATCCTGCCAATCATCCTGCTGTCGTCGCTGGTGGGCGCCATCATTGGCTCCCTGTGGCTGTACTTCGGCAGCAAGGACCGCAATACCCAGATCCCGTTCGGCCCCTATCTGGCCATCGCCGGCTGGCTGGTCTTCATGTGGGGCGACCCCATGATCGAGACCTACCGGCAATGGTCGGGATTCTGAATCCAGGCGTTTCACGCTTGCCGCTCCGCAAGGAGCGGCTTGGCTACCCCAAAGGCCCACACCCATGAGCAACTTCATCGTCGGCCTCACCGGTGGCATTGCCTCCGGTAAAAGTGAAGTCAGCCGCCGCTTTGAAGCATTGGGCATCACCGTGGCCGATGCGGACCTGGCAGCACGCGAGGTAGTTGCCCCTGGAAGCCCGGTACTCGCACAGATCGCCGCGTTGTTTGGCGATGAAGTGCTGCAGGCAGATGGCAGCTTGGATCGCGCCCGCCTCCGTCAGCGGGTCTTTGCCAACCCCGATGACAGGCGGGCATTGGAGGCCATCACCCACCCCGCCATCCGCGCACGGGTGCGCGCGCAATGCGAGGGGGCTACGAGCCCTTATGCCATTGCCGCCATCCCCTTGCTGACCGAGGCAGGCGGCAAGCCCAGCTATCCCTGGCTGCAGCGCATTCTTGCGGTGGATGCACCTGTGGCCGTACAGCACGCGCGCCTGTTGAAGCGCGACGCCATCACCTCGCGGTTGGCGGAGCAGATGATCCAGGCACAAGCCAGCCGCGAACAGCGCCTGGCCATTGCCGACGACGTGATCGTCAATGATGGGCACCCGGATGCGCTGCAGGCGCAGATTGAAGCATTGGACGCACGCTACCGCGCACTTGCAGACGTTGCACGCTGAAACCAGCATTGCCTTGAATGGTGGCGATGCCTTGGCGCATGAATGGCTGCCCGGAGTAGCGGCGGAGCGCGACAGCACGCGGGCCTTCATTGCCCGGTCAATGACAGCCTCGCCTGAACGGGTGATGCGCAGCCTGGCACTTCAACCGCCATCCTTCTGGCCCGGGTGCGCTTGGCTTGCCCGGGCCACCTTGGCGATACCGGACTGTCGTCGGCCATGACTTGGACCGGCCAATGATGCGCCTCGCGGGGTTGGTGGCGTGTGGAACATGAGCCGGTCCATTCCCCGGATGCGCTGTGCTTCCCCGGGCTACGCAGGTGATTCCTTCGTAGGTTCCTATGGGCCGGATGCATTCCCCGACAATAGGAAGCTACTCCGGTGCGAACGTCAGCGTTGCCACGACACCGCGTACATCACCCGGCCGGATATCCACCTGCCAACCGTACAGCGTGCACAGGCGGCTGACGATAGACAGACCAATGCCGCCCCCCTGTGATTGCCCCGCATGGGTGCCGCGATAGCCGCGCTGGAAGAGGCTGGCCGCATCCTTCTCACTCAGGCCCGGGCCGTTGTCGATCACCTCGACAGCGTTCGCCCCCACCCGCACCAGCACCTTGCCTTCCTGCGAGTACTTCACCGCATTGCCGATAAGATTGCCGAGCGCGACCGACAATGCCGATTCCGGTGCATCAATCACCAACTCGCGGCTACCTTCCAGGATCAGCTCCAGCGGCTTGCCGCCCAGCTGTGCCCGGTGCGATTCCAGCAGCTGCTCCGCAACGCGGGCGACATTGCTGCTGCCCTGTGCGCGCTCGTTGCGGGAAAGCAACAACAACGAAGCAATCAAGTCACTGCATTGCTGCTCGGCACGCTGGATGCGCTGCAGGCGCTGAACGATCTTCTCGTCGATACCCGGCCGCGCCAGCAACAACTCGGTTGCCCCGCGAATCACTGCCAAGGGCGTGCGCAGCTCATGGCTGACGTCGGCATTGAATTCGCGGTCGCGTTGGACGACTTCGGTCAATCGTTCGGAGTAATCATCCAATGCCTCGGCCAACTGCCCCACCTCGTCATCCGGGAAGCGGGGGGCCAAGGGCTCCGGGTGCGTATTGCCACCGCGGTAGGCACGCAGCCGGGAGGCAAGGTCGGAAACCGGGCGCATCACCCTGGACGCGGACCACCAGCCCAACACCCAGGACAGCAAGCTGAAAACGATCACCGACAGCACCAGCGCACGTTTCAGCTGCTGCTCACCGCGTAGCGCCTGCCCCATGTCGTAGGCAATGAAAAACCAGGCATCCGGCGTCTTGCGCACGCCCACCTTGTAATAGAACGGTTTGCCCTCGCCATCCACACCGTTGAAATTATGGATGCCGTCCTGCAGGTGCTCCCACTCCGGGTAATCCCGGCGCAGGCCATCCAGCTTGTCGGGCCTGTACAGGTAGGCCTTGATCTGCTGGACTGGCGCAACCACGTCCTTGCCGCCACTTTGCATGTAGCTTTGCCAGGAAGCGTCCAGGTTGCGATTCATCACATCTTCGACGAGCTGGTTCTCCACGCGGGTGCGCGCCCAGTTCGTCGCAAACGCGAACAACGCCGTCAGGCAAAAGCCCAACAGCACAAACGAGACAATAATGCGGCTGCGCAGGCGCCGGCGATAGCGCCCACGCTTGCGCACGGATTCAGGCAAGGCTGTTTCAGGCATCTGGCGCAGAGATGCGATAGCCAATGCCGTGGCGGGTCTGGATCATCGGCGCATCAAACGGCTTGTCCACCACCGCGCGCAGACCGTGGATATGCACGCGCAGCGAATCCGAATCCGGCAGTTCCTCGCCCCATACGCGGGTTTCCAGCTCCTGCCGGGTAACCACCGCAGGGGAAGCTTCCATCAAGGCCTGCAGGATCTTCAACGCGGTCGGATTGAGCTGCAGCAGCTTGGCCTGGCGGCGAACTTCCAGGGTGTCCAGGTTGTATTCCAGATCCCCCACTTCCAGCACGCGGGTGTGGGCACCCTTGCCGCGGCGTGAAAGTGCATTGAGCCGTACTTCCACTTCCTGCAGCGCAAACGGCTTGATCAGGTAGTCATCGGCACCGGAATCAAAGCCGGCCAGCTTGTTGTCGAGCGAGTCGCGCGCGGTCAGCATCAATACCGGCGTCTGCTTGCGCGCATCATTGCGCAGCTTGCGGCAGACCTCGATGCCATCCATGCCCGGCAGGTTGAGATCGAGCACGATGGCGTCGAAATCATGCACCACGGCCAGGTGCAGGCCCGTCACGCCGTCAGCGGCGAAATCAACGGTATGGCCCCGGTCTTCCAGATAGTCACCAAGGTTGGCGGCAATATCGCTGTTGTCTTCGATTACAAGAATGCGCACGTGTGCGATTACCTTCGTCTTTGGAATAAGCAGACGCCCCAACGGGCCGCCCACAGCAAATTACAACACAGGCCGCGTTAACGCCTTAGCAGCACAAACCCGTGCCAACAGGGATGGGTCAATCGACGTTGGACTTGATGATCTTGCCATCCTGCACGTTGCGCACATAGGTTTGGGAGTCCCGGCGCTGCCGCTCGCGTTCAGCCACACTCAAACACTGGGTCGTCGGCATGTTCGAGCCAATCTGCTTCTCGCGCCTGCAGACCAGGCGGCTGTCATTGCGCGCCTTGGTCAACGTAGCGTTGACCAGTTCCTGGTCGTTGAACACTGCTACCTTCTGCGCCTCCGGCAGGTTCTGGGCGGTGCCTTCGCCGATGACCAGCGCCATGCGCTCAAGCGCGGCAACCACCTGTGCCCGGTCCTCGTTGGATATCTCCTGATAGATCTCCCCCCTCAAGTCCTCAAGCACCTTCTGCTGCTGCGCCTTGAACGGAATTGAAGCCTGCAAGGGGACATCCGCCGTTCTGGCTGAAACCGTCGCCGAGACCAACATGAGTGCCAACAAAAGTATCCGCGACATACGCCCTCTCCTTAGGAATTGCACCACTCTAGCGCCGGTACAGCGTCGCGACAAGAAAAAGAAATTTCAATAAAAACAAGGCCCTGGCGACAAACGCCAGGGCCTGAAGATTCCCGATCACCGGACCCACTGAGGAGGGCTGGGCACAGTGGGGACAGCCTAGGCGGGTTTGGATTAAAGGTTTGTTAAAACCGTGCAAACAAATTGCGCCCGCCACCTCAACGTTTGAGGCTGGTCACGTAATCGATCATCCGGCCGGCCACGTCGCCCCCGGATACGCTCTCGATCCCCTCCAGCCCGGGCGTGGAGTTGACCTCCAGCACCAACGGGCCGCGCTTGGAGCGGATCAGGTCGACCCCGGCTATACCCAACCCCAGCGCCTTGGCCGAGCGCACCGCTACCTGCTGTTCGGCCTTGCTGCATTGCACCGGCTCGGCGGTGCCACCCGCATGCAGGTTGGAACGGAAGTCGCCCTCCTGGGCCTGTCGGCGCATGGTTGCCACCACCTGGTCACCCACCACCAGGCAACGCAGGTCGGCCCCTTGCGCCTCGGCGATGAATTCCTGCACCAGGAAGTTGGCATACAGCCCCCGCAGCGCCTCGACGGTTCCCTTGGAAGCGCTGAGCTTCTCGGTAAGGATCACCCCCCTGCCCTGGGTGCCCTCGTTGAGCTTCACCACGTGTGGTGGCGGGCCCAGCATCGACAGCAGGTCATTGGTGTCGTCGGGGTTGTCACCAAACACCGTCACCGGCATGTCGATCCCCTTGGCCGCCAGCACCTGGTGCGCGCGCAGTTTGTCGCGGGCCCGCAGGATGGCGTCGGAGGGATTGGGGGTGCGTGCCCCCATCATCTCGAACTGGCGCAGCACGGCGGTGCCGTAGCGGGTAATGGAGGCACCGATACGGGGAATCACCGCATCGAAGCCCGTCAGCGGCTTGCCCTTGTAGTGCATGCCAAAATCACCGGCGGTGATGCGCATGTAGCATCGCAACGGGTCCAGGATGCGCACCGTATGGCCGCGCGTCCGCGCCGCCTCCACCAGACGGCGGGTTGAATACAGCTTGCTGTTGCGGGAGAGGATGGCGAGCTTCATTGCAGCCAATTCGTTCAGAAGGCGCGCAGCATAGCGCGCCGGCGATGTGCGCAATAAGACGAAAACAGACAACTGCCCAACTGTGCAGGGGCAGCCTTCAGGAAGACGATGGCCCAGGAAGATCCAGCAAGCTTGCGAGCCTGGATGCCGGCGTTTCGGCATTGGCGCCGGAGTGGAGCGGGCGATGGGAATCGAACCCACGTCAGTAGCTTGGGAAGCTACAGCTCTACCATTGAGCTACGCCCGCTCGGCGCGGTGTGCAGTCTATGCGCGGCGGCCCCCTAGCGCAACGGGGGCTGCGCTGGCAGGCATTGGCTGCCCTCCCGCCTTCCCCATGTTCAATAGCGATTTGGCGGGAAAGAGCGCGCAGCTGCGCGGCCTGTTGCGGTTGTCATCGGATGGCGGCCCGGCCGCCACCCGATGCAGTGCCGTTTAGAAGCTGCCGCCAAAGCTGGCGAACAAGGTGGCATCACGCGCCGACTTCTGCAGGGTGGTGGTGCTCACACCGATATTGCTGTCCAGGCCCCACAGCTTGACGCGCGCGCCCAGCACGGCGGTCGCATAGTCACGATCGAATTCCAGGCCCGGCACCTTGTAGGTGCCGACGTCGGCCATGGTCTGCAACCAGGCGCTGGCCTGCTTGCCATCCTCGAACTCATGGTCATAGGTGACCTGCACATAGGGCTGCACGGTGCCGCCGTCAAAGCGCGCCTGCCAACCAATACGGCCTACCGTCGAGTCCACGTCCTGGTCACCGTAGCCCAATGCGGTGGCACTGGCATTGCTCTCGGTATAGCCGTCCAGCTTGGCCTTCTGCCAGATCACCGCGGCCACCGGACCATGGCGGAAGCCGCCCTCCTGGCCGAATTCATAACCGCCGTTGATCGCGACGGTCAGGTTGCTGCCATCCGGCGAGCCCTTGTGCTCACGGGATGCCGGGCCAAGCTGCACCTTGCGGGTGACGTCATAGCCCAGCCAGCTGTAGCTGACCTGGCCATTGACCCAGGCATTGTCGCCATACCAGCCTGCAAACAGGCCCAGCGTGGTGTCGTCCTGGGTGAAATCACCCTGGCTGTTGCCAAAGTCCGCGTCCATGCGGCCGTAACCGGCAAAGCCACCGACCACCATGCCATCGCGCGCCCAATCCACGCCGAACAAGCCGGCCGGGGCCATGCCGTCATACAGGTCGGCGTGCGCATAGCGCTGCATGTCACCCCGCAGGTTGCCCCACCAGCTCAGGCCATCGGCCGGACGCCCCGCCAGGTGGCTGCCCACCTGGTCGGCACGGGCACGGCCCGTGGTCTGCGCCGAGTGACTCAGGATCTGCTGCAGGCGGGGAGCCTCCAGCACTGAAATGGCGTATTGGCCGAGAATTTGGTGTGCGGCCGTGCTCGGATGCACGCCGTCGGCAAACACGTAGGTGTTGGCGGCATTGGGGGTTGCCAGGGTCAAGGGCGAGCACACCAGCGACGATGCCGAGGTACAGGCCATGTCGCTGACATTGGTGAAACCATAGGCGCCCGGCGAGGCAACGATCTCCTGCAGGATGGTGAAGGTATCCACCGGGATCACCTGCAGGCCAGCCTGCTTCAGGCCACCGAACAGCGCATCGTTATAGGCCTTTGCCAGAGCCGTGCCCTGCGCCATGCCAACCGCGCCGCCAGCGCGCGAGGACGGGGTCAGGCCGATATCGGGCAGGTTGGGCACCATCACGTATTGCGCGCCTGCGCCTTGCAAGGCACCCACGATACCCACCTGGTCAGCCACGGCTGCACCGATGGTGGCCGCAGCGGGTGCACCGGCGGCCACCGCGAACAGGTCGTTGGCGCCACCCCAGACGGTATACAGCGCATTGGCGTCGGCCTTGCCACCGTTGGCCGCCAGGTAGCTGGCCATCTGGGTCTTCAGCGAGGCGACGGGCTGCGCCGGCGTCCCCGGGGCCAGGGTCACGCTGCTGTCCACGCCGACGCGCGCACCGCCAACGGCGTAGTTGTCACCGCCCTGGCCATTGCCGTTCGGCACTGCATTGGTGCCGTAATGGTCCGCCAGATAGTCCGACCACACCCAACCCGGGTTGGTCGTGAAACGGCCGACCAATGCGGCATTGGGATCCAACTGCATCAGCACCGGGCGGAAATGACCGGTGTCGGTCAGGCTGTCACCAAAGAAAACCGTCTTGGAAAACGGCGACTGGGCAAGCGCCGGGACGGCAGCCAGCGCCAGGGCCACAGCGACAGCGCTGCGCAGCGGACGGAGGGAAAGCGACATGGGGGAACTCCTGAAGTTGAGAAACACCGGCGGCATACGCCGCCGCACGTTGTTATGGTTTCATTACCACGTAAGAGGCACACGCTGCGCTGCGACATGGATAGCCGGCGGGCTGGGCTTTTACGCTGGCACTGGACAGAATGCAGCCATGAACATCCAGCTCAACGGCGAACAGCGCCAACTCTCCGCCCCCCTCTCCCTGATTGAACTGCTGTCAGAAGAGGGCCTGGGCCAACGCCGGGTAGCCGTCGAGGTCAACGGTGAGATCATTCCGCGCAGCCAGCATGGCGACCATCTGTTGCAGGACGGCGATGTGGTCGAGATCGTGCATGCCCTGGGCGGCGGCTGAAGCACCACAGCCAGGCAGTGCCGAGCCATGCTCGGCAGAGACCTTCCCAGCATTGCGAGCAGGAGCGGCATCAGCCGCGAAGCTTGGGTTCACAACGGCCTCAAAAGCCACCCCCTCCCCAACCCTGCCCTTGCCTGCGGCAAAGGGAGGGAGCTACAGCGGCGGGCTGCTGGCGCGCATGCAGGGCGCAGCCATGCGGCATTAGGGCATTACCGGTGACCCTCTTTGCCGAGCGTGGCTCGGCACTACCGATCAGCGGGATGGGTGATAATTCGGGCATGAATGCACATGTCCCCCCTGATTCGCTGGTCATCGCCGGCAAAACCTATTCCTCGCGGCTGCTGACCGGCACCGGCAAGTTCAAGGATCTGGAAGAAACCCGCCTGGCCACCGAGGCCGCTGGCACCCAGATCGTCACCGTGGCCATCCGCCGCACCAACATCGGCCAGAACCCGGGCGAGCCCAACCTGCTGGACGTGCTGCCGCCGGACCGCTACGCCATCCTGCCCAATACCGCCGGCTGCTATACCGCCGAGGACGCGGTGCGTACCTGTCGCCTGGCCCGTGAGCTGCTGGACGGCCACAATCTGACCAAGCTGGAAGTACTGGGCGACCAGAAAACCCTGTACCCGGATGTGATGGCCACCCTCAAGGCCGCCGAACAGCTGGTCAAGGACGGCTTCGACGTCATGGTCTACACCTCGGACGACCCGATCCTGGCCAAGCGTCTGGAAGAGATTGGCTGCGCTGCGGTGATGCCGCTGGCCGCGCCAATTGGTTCCGGCTTGGGCATCCAGAACAAGTACAACCTGATCGAGATCATCGAGAACGCCAAGGTACCGATCATCGTCGATGCCGGCGTTGGCACCGCTTCGGACGCAGCCATCGCGATGGAGTTGGGCTGCGATGGCGTGCTGATGAACACCGCCATTGCCGGCGCCCGCAACCCGGTGTTGATGGCCAGTGCCATGCGCAAGGCGGTGGAAGCCGGGCGCGAAGCCTTCCTGGCTGGGCGCATCCCGCGCAAGCGCTATGCCAGCGCCTCCTCCCCGGTAGATGGGCTGATCGGCTGATGACCAATCCCTTTGACAGTGCAGGCGCCAAGGCGCCGCCCAAGCCCTTCACCGTGACCGAAGGCCGCCGCGAGATCCGCAGTTTCGTGCTGCGCCAGGGCCGCTTCACCCCGGCCCAGCAGCGCGCCTTCGACGAGCGCTGGCCGCGTTTCGGCATTGATTTCAACGGCGAACCGCGCGACCTGCAGGCCACCTTCGGCCGCAACGCGCCCAAGGTGCTGGAAATCGGCTTCGGCAATGGCGCGGCCTTGCGTTATGCCGCGCAGTTCGATACCAGCAAGGACTACATCGGCATCGAGGTGCATGCACCGGGCGTAGGCCGCCTGCTCAATGCCCTGGCCGACGATGCCGCTGACAACGTCAAGCTCTACCACCACGACGCGGTCGAGGTGCTGGAGAAGGAAATCGCCGACGGCGCGCTGGACGAGATCCGCATCTACTTCCCCGATCCCTGGCACAAGAAGCGCCACAACAAGCGCCGCCTGGTGCAACCGGCATTCGCCCAATTGCTGGTGCGCAAGCTGCGCCCGGGCGGCCGCCTGCACTGCGCCACCGACTGGGAGGACTACGCCGAGCAGATGTGGGACGTGCTCGATGCCACCCTTGGCCTGGTCAACCGTGCCGGCCCGCGAGGCGCAGTGCCGCGCCCGGATTGGCGTCCGCAGACCCACTTCGAAACCCGCGGCCAGAAACTCGGCCACGGCGTCTGGGACCTGTTGTATGACAAGCAGGGAATCGAGAACGGGGAAACGGGAGTCGACGCATCATGACGTCGTCGCGCCCTCTGTGCCGCTACGCTTGCCCAGCACGTAACACGCACGAGGGCGCGGACCGCGTTGCCCATTCCCTATTCCCCATTTCCGACTCCCGCCACTGATGGATACCGCGCTGACGCTCACCACCGATATGAAGCTCGTGCTCGGGCTGGTGGGCTTCACCATGGCGATGTTCCTGTTCGAGCGCATCCGCGCCGACGTGGTGGCGCTGGTGGTGATGGTGGTGCTGGGCGTCACCGGCCTGATCGCGCCGGAAGAAATCTTCGGCGGTTTTTCCGGTAACGCGGTGATGAGCATCATCGCCACCACCATCCTCGGCGCTGGCCTGGACCGCACCGGCGCGCTGAACCGCCTGGCCGGCTGGTTGCTGCGGCGCTCGCACGGGCTGGAAAAACGCCTGCTGCTGCTGACCACCGCCACCGCCGGCTTGAACTCCTCGTTCATGCAGAACCCGTCGGTGATGGCGCTGTACCTGCCGGTCGCCTCGCGCCTGGCCTCGCGTACCGCACTCACCTTGAAGCGCCAGCTGCTGCCGATCTCGGCCGCCATCGTGATGGGCGGCGCGCTGACCATGGTCGGCAACTCACCGCTGATCCTGCTCAACGACTTGCTGGTTTCGGCCAACAACAACCTGCCCTCCGGCACCGCCACCATCGAACCGCTGCGCATGTTCGCGCCGCTGCCGATTGGCATCGCGTTGCTGATCGCGTCGCTGGCCTACTTCCGTTTCTACGGCAGCCGCAAGCTGCAGGAAGAGGAAACCGAGAGCGAGGACGGCCAGGCACCGGCCCGCACCGAGAGCTATTTCGCCAAGGCCTATGGCATCGAAGGCGATGTTTTCGAGTTGCTGGTCACCGCCGAAAGCCCGTTGGTCGGCATGACCGTGGGCGAGGCCGAGAACCTGTTCGATGCACCCATGCTGCTGGCCCTGAAGACCGGTGATGACACCCGCCTGTCGCCGCCGGCGGACATGCGCATCTGGGTAGGCAGCGTGATCGGGGCGATGGGCCCGCGCCAGCAGGTATCGGATTTCGCGCAGAACCAGTTCCTGCGCATGTCCTCGCGGCTGAAGCAGCTGGGCGACCTGTTCAACCCTGCCCGCGCCGGTATTTCCGAGGCGGTGGTGCCGCCCACCTCCAAGGTCATCGGCAAGACTGCCGGCGAACTGCGCCTGCGCAAGGAGCGCGGCATCAGCCTGCTGGCGATCAACCGCGACAAGCAGGTGATCCGCGAGGACGTGCGCAACACGCCGCTGCGTGCCGGTGACATGCTGGTTTTCCACAGCATCTGGCAGGACCTGGCCGCCGCCGCCGGCAGCCGCGACTTCGTGGTGGTCACCGACTATCCCAAGGGTGAGCAGCGCCCGCACAAGTTCAAGATCGCGATGGCGATCTTCGCCATCACCATCATCATCGCGCTCACCTCGCACCTGCCGGTCGCCCTGACCCTGCTCACCGGCGTGGCCGGCATGCTGCTGACCGGGGTGCTGCGCATGGACGAGGCCTACGCCGCGATCAACTGGAAGACCATCTTCATGATGGCCGGGCTGATCCCGCTGGGCTGGGCCATGGACAGCAGCGGCGCGGCGGCCTGGATCGCCGGCCACACCATCGACAAGCTGCCCACCGGCATCCCGGTCTGGGTACTGGAAATCGCATTGGCCTTGCTGACCACCGCGTTCTCGCTGGTGATCAGCCACGTTGGCGCGACCATCGTGATGGTGCCGATCGCAGTCAACCTGGCACTGGCGGCCGGCGGCAACCCCACCGCGTTCGCGCTGATCGTGGCCTTGTCGGCCTCCAACAACCTGATGACCGCGTCCAACCCGGTGATCTCGATGGCGATGGGCCCGGCCAAATACACCCCGCGCGAGATGTGGCGGGTGGGCGGACCGCTGTCACTGCTGTACACGGTGATCGTGGTGCTGATGATCAACATCATGTTCTGAGCGGGGGCGTGCCGGGGGCAGCGTAGGCGGCGAAGCCCGTGACCCTGCCGGTCATATTCTGCACAACTACCAGTCGCGATCTGGCGAGTGCAGGCGCCGGTCTGCCATCCGCCTTTATCGGCTTCGCGGCTTACGCCGCTCCCACATCGGGGTTGTGGGCCCGGCCTCAGCCGAGCAGCACCTTTCCATCCTGTACCCGCACCGCCACCGCGCGCAGCGAGTCGCCCTTGCACGGCCCGGCGACGCATATGCCACCGTCGAGTTCGAACGAGGCACCGTGCACGGCACAGACCAGATGCCCTTCACGGCTCTTCAGAAACTGGCCCGGCGCCCAGTCCAGCGCGCGCCCGGCATGCGGGCAGACGTTCAACCAGGCCCGGACCTGATCGCCATCGCGATACAGCACCAGAGTTTCGGCATCGCCATCGATCACGGCCACGACCGCATGGAAACCCTGATCCGGTACTGCGGCCAGCGGGCAAAGGTCGATTCCGGAAGCGATGGCACTGGACATTGGAACACCAATACAAGAAAGCCCGTCATTGTCGCACGCGACTTCGTTGCCCAAGACAAAGCTGACTCAACCCCTTGTCGTCACCGCCTATTCAGAATGCAATTAACGACAACTTCACGCAATTGACCCCACCGCCCCTGATACTCCGTCCCAGACTCAACGTCATCGAACTTTCATGAATATCCGTTACGTCCAATTTGCCAAGCTTCGCAACCTGTTCGAGCCGCGCAAACCGCGTAATCCGCTGGTGCGGATCGCCTTGGGGCTGCTCGGTATCGCCATTCTTGCGGTATTGGTGGTGGGCGGTGTGTTCATCGGCGCAGCCATGATACTGGGCGGTATCACCTGGAAACTGCTGGCATCGCGCAAGGCCCGCGCCAGCGCCAAGTCCGACCCAACCGTGGTCGACGCCGAGTACCGCGTAGTGCGCAAAGCCGCCCTGCCACAAGCACGCTGAGGCCCTGTAGTGCCGAGCCATGCTCGGCAGAAGCTTCTCCCGCCAATGCCCCAGCCGAGCATGGCTCGGCTCTACCGCACGGCGAATCGCCTTACCCCTCCCCAGCCCTCCCCTTCGCTGCGCGAAAGGGAGGGAGCGATCTTGTAGTGCCGAGCCATGCTCCGCAGAGGCTTTCCCGGCAATGCCCCAGCCGAGCATGGCTCGGCTCTACCGCACGGCGAATCGCCTTACCCCTCCCCAGCCCTCCCCTTCGCTGTGCGAAAAGGAGGGAGCGATGTAGTGCCGAGCCATGCTCGGCAGAAGCTTTCCCGGCAATGCCCCAGCCGAACATGGCTCGGCTCTACAGACGCGCCCTGCGTCCGCTAGACTTCTGCGTCGTTTCACCTGGACGCAACCATGACCGATCTGATCCCCGCCCTGCCCCAGCCCCGCATTCCGGTCGAGGGCGGCGGTACTTTCCCGGTACACCGCATCTACTGCGTCGGCCGCAACTTCGCTGACCATGCCCGCGAAATGGGCGCCGCCGTGCCCGCCGCCGCCGCACGCGGCCAGCCGATGTTCTTCATGAAACCGGCCGATGCCATCGTGGTTGGCAATGCCCCCATTCCTTACCCGTCTGCCACCGCCGACCTGCACCACGAAGTGGAACTGGTGGTCGCACTCGGCAAGGACGCACCCGCCGGCGTGCTCGCCGTTGAGGACGCGATGGCGCTGGTGCTGGCCTACGGCGTGGGCCTGGACCTGACCCGCCGCGACCTGCAGGCCGCAGCCAAAGCCAAGGGTGGCCCCTGGGATATCGCCAAGGGCTTCGACCATTCCGCTCCGGTCAGCACGCTGGTACCGGCAGCGCAGGTCGGCGATCTCGAGCCGCTGGAACTCTCGTTGGAGATCAACGGCCAGCTGCGGCAGAAATCCACCCTGGACCAGATGATCTGGAACGTGCCGGAGATCCTGCATGAGCTGTCCAAGCTCTATGCACTCCGCGCCGGCGACCTGGTATTCATGGGCACCCCGGCCGGCGTGGCCGCCCTGCAACGCGGCGATCGTTTCAGCGCCAAGCTAGGGAAAATCGTACAGCGCGACGGCGTGATCGCCTGACGACATCCACTGGAGTAGGCTGCGCCCACTCCCCCTCATGCACCTTTAGGAGAAACACATGGGAATGATCAGCGAGTTCAAGGAATTCGCCATGCGCGGCAACGTCATCGACCTGGCGGTCGGTGTCGTCATTGGTGGCGCCTTCGGCAAAATCGTCACCTCGCTGGTGGACAAGGTGATCATGCCGCCGATCGGCTGGCTGATCGGCAATGTCGATTTCTCGGCATTGGCCTGGACGCTGGCGCCGGCCAAGATCGGCGCCGATGGCAAGGAAATCCCCGCCGTGGTGATCGGCTATGGCGATTTCATCAACACGCTGATCCAGTTCATCATTGTCGCCTTCGCAATCTTCATGCTGGTCAAGGTCGTCAACAGACTCTCGCGCAAGAAGGAAGAGGCGCCGGCCGCCCCGGCCGAGCCGAGCGAGGAAGTGCTGCTGCTGCGCGAAATCCGCGACAGCCTCAACAAGCACTGATACCGGCGCAGGCCTGCGCTGGACCGACAACGGCCGGGCAATGCCCGGCCGTCGTCATTGCAGCCTTCAGAACGAAAGCGCCATCGACACCTGCGGGCTGACATAGGCGGCGCTGTTGCGCCCCCCGGGCAGCGAGGCCTGCACGCCAACCAGGAAGCCCAGCTGATCGCTGACGTTGTATTCCACTGCCGGCCCGATGCTGTAGCTGCGGCTGGCCCAATCACGCCGATGGATACGCTGGCGCTGGCCGTTCTCATCCACCACCGTGCCGTCCACCACACTGCCGGACTGATGGCTGGCACCCAGGTCCAAGGCCAACGCCCAATGCGGGTCGATACTGTACTCCAGCCCCAACCCCGCACCCACCGCAGACCCGGGACTCACCTGTCCACGAAAGCCCTGCCCGGTACCGTAAACACTGCGGCCGGTAAGGCTTACATCACGCGGCGACGGGCTCCAGCGTGCCTGCCAGCGCCAACGCAATGGCCGCCCATTCGGCAACCAATGGTAGGCCTGCCCAAGCAGCGAGAACGTGCTGCGATAGGCGCCACTGCCCTGCCCGTTGAGCAGGTTGTCGCCGAGCCGATCATGGCGACCGGTTGGCAGCGCCTGACCCCACATCACTGCAAGCGCGGACTTGCCGGTAAGCGGATCCCCTTCGCGGAGCAGATAGCGCAGGCGTAGCGCACTGTCCGCCAGCCGGTAGCCATCGCTGTGCTGGCCGGCCTGGGTGCTGCGCGCACTGTCCATCACCAATTCTCCGGCCAGCCGGTCGGTGAGACCTGCGCTGAGCAGCACCGACAGCAAAGACGTATCGTTCGCGTCGGCCAATGCATGGCGATCACCGTTGTCGTCGTAGCTCCCCGAACCATGCGTCTGCACCAGATAGGGCTGGAGGAAGAACTGCCCCTGCGGCAGGGTCGAAGGCGACGGGGTCAGCAAGGGGCCGGTGAAGCGCACATCATCAAGTGAGTGTGCCTGTGCCCATGCCGCCGGTGACACCATCACCATCAACATCATCCCTGCAGCCCTGTTTCGCACTGTCATTACAACGTCCTGTTGAAACCACCCGATCGGTGGAGACTCAGGCTCTCCCGCGCTGCAGCATCAGAGCCACAGGAAAACTCCCATTCCCCCTGTAGCGTTTTCCACTGCGCTATCGGCCTAACTGAAGGGGATCAACAAGGCCATAAGCACTTCACTGAATCTGCCCCTGATGGTTGACCCATACCAACTGGCACATTCCCCTACTTCTGCTCACTGTTACCCTGATAGCTCAATCCACCGTGGAACCGATCATGCGCCGCCGTGCCCTTGCTCTTGCCATCGTGCTGCTCTGCACTTCTGCAGCTGCCGCCGCTGCTCCCACCCATATTCCGGACCGCGCATTGACCCAGGCCGCGCAGCTGCGCGAGCAGGCGCTGGCTGACAACACCGGCTGGCAGGTGGTGGAATCGCTGACCACCGAGGTTGGCCCGCGCATGGCCGGCAGCGAGGCCGATGCACGCGCGGTGGAATGGGCCAAGGCCAAGTTCAAGCAGCTGGGTTTCGACAAGGTGTGGACCGAGCCGGTCACCTTCCCCAAGTGGGAGCGCCGCAGCGAGCACGCCTCCGTATTGGGCGCGCATCCGCAGCCGCTGACCATCACCGCCTTGGGCGGCAGCCCGGCGGGTACGGTGGAAGCCGAGATCGTGCGCTTTGAAGGTCTGGATGCGTTGAAGGCGGCGCCGGAAGGCTCGCTCGCCGGCAAGATCGCCTATGTCGACTTCACCATGACCCGCAAGCGCGATGGCGCTGACTATGGCATCGGCGGCAGTGTGCGCAGCCGTGGCCCGTCCGAAGCGATCCGCAAGGGTGCGGTGGGTTTCATCATGCGCTCGGCTGGCACTGATTCGCACCGCATGCCGCATACCGGCATTACCCGTTACGACGAAGGCCTGACCCCGGTGCCGTCGGCCGCGCTGTCCGGCCCGGATGCCGACCAGCTCAACCGTCTGGTCGCGCGCGGTCCCACCCGCATCCGCATCGCGCTGGATTGCGGCTGGGATGGCAGCTACACCTCGCAGAACGTGATCGGTGAAATCATCGGCCGCAGCCTGCCCAAGGAAGTGGTGGTGATCGGTGGCCACCTGGATTCCTGGGACCTGGGCACCGGTGCCATCGATGATGGTGCCGGCGTCGGCATCACCATGGCCGCCGGCCACCTGATCGGCCAGCTCAAGCAGGCGCCCAAGCGCACCATCCGCGTCATCGCATTTGCCAACGAGGAACAGGGCCTGCATGGCGGCAAGGCCTACGCTGCCGCGCGCGTGGCCGCAGGCGAGATCGTGCAGCAGCACATCGCTGCCGAGAGCGACTTCGGCGCCGGCCGCATCTATGCCTTCAATACCGGTTCGGGCAATCCGGCGGAATCGCGCGAGGCCACCCGCCAGATCGGCGAGGCGCTGGCCCCGTTGGGCATCGAATACCGTGCCAACGAAGGCGGCCCCGGCCCGGATGTCGGCCCGCTGGCGGCCAAGGGCGGTGCCTGGGCGTGGTTGGCGCAGGACGGGACCGATTACTTCGATCTGCACCACACCCCGGACGACACCCTCGACAAGATCGACCCGAAGGCACTGGCGCAGAACGTGGCCGCCTACACCGTGTTTGCCTATCTGGCCGCCGAATCGGAAGGCAGCTTCGGCAGCGAGGCCAAGGATGTGGTGCCGCCGAAGGAATGAGGTTGGCAGGCAATGACGACAAAGGCGCCGCAAGGCGCCTTTGTTTTTTGTAGAGCCGAGCCATGCTCGGCAACGGGGCTTTGCCGGTAAGGCCTCTGCCGAGCATGGCTCGGCACTACAGGGGTTTTTTGCATTGCGGGTGGAGCCCATGACGACAAAGGCGCCGCAAGGCGCCTTTGCTTTTTGTAGTGCCGAGCCATGCTTGGCAACGGGGCTTTACCAGTAAGGCCTCTGCCGAGCATGGCTCGGCACTACAGTGCGGTTCAACCCTGCTGGCGGCTCTTCCAGCTGGCCAGGAAAACCGCGGTTGCCGAAGCCACGTTGAGGCTCTCCACCGCACCGCTGCCCGGGATCGACAGGCGCAGGTCGCAGCTCTGCGCGAACGCGCGGTCCATGCCTTCGCTTTCCGCGCCCATCACATAAACCATCCGGTCCGGCAGCGCGGTAGTGAACACGTTGTCACCGCCTTCAACCAGCGTCGCCGCCAGACCGAAGCCGGCATCACGCAGCTGCGCAACGGCCTGCGGCAGGGCCGGCAGGCGCACCAGCGGCACTGACTCGGCGCCGCCTTCGGCAACGCGCGCGGCCGAGCCGGACAGGGCCAGCGTGGACTCCGCCGGCAGCAGGATCGCGCCAACACCGAAATGCGCAGCCGAACGCAGGATCGCACCGAAGTTGTGCGGGTTGCCCACACCGTCCAGCCACAGCGCCAGCACCGGGCCGTCCTGCAGCGAGGCCAGCCAGGTGGCCAGCGGCAACGGCTCCTGCTTCAACACGTCGGCGACCACGCCTTCGTGATGGGTGGTGGCAGCCAGCTTGTTGAGGTCACCATCGCCGACCACGCGGTAACCCACGCGGTTGGCCACGCACCACTTCAGCATCGGCTGCAGGCGCGGGATCATGTCCTCGGCCAGGTACAGCTTGCGAAGCGACTGCGGACGCTTGGCGAACATCGCCTGCACGGCATTGACGCCGTACAGGCGCAGCTCGTCGCCGCCGCGTACCGGGACACCGTCGCCTTCGCGCGTGGCGGCAGGCGCCGCCGGGGTTGCACGCGGCGGTCGCGAGGAGGGACGACGGTTGTTCCAGGGGTTGCTCACAGCGGTTCCTTTGAATTACTTGTTGCCACGCCAGAAGTCGGCGTTCTTGATGCCCAATGCGTCAGGGTCGAAGACCGGGTCCAGGCCCAGCTTCTTCTGCCGCTCGTAGTCACGCAGCGCCAGCATGGCCGGCTTCTGCAGGATCAGGATGGCGATCACGTTCAGCCACGCCATCAGACCCACGCCGATATCACCCAGCGCCCAGGCCATTTTCGCATTGTGGTAGGCACCAAACACCACCATGCCCATGATGCCCAGGCGCAGCACCAGCATCGCCGCCGGATGGGTGCGGTTGCTGCCGGCCAGGTAGGTCAGGTTGGTTTCGGCCATGTAGTAATAGGCCATGATGGTGGTGAAGGCGAAGAAGAACAGCGCCAGTGCCACAAAGCCCGCGCCCCAACCCGGCAGCACCGACTCCACCGCCGCCTGGGTGAACAGCGCGCCCTCGGACGGCTGTACGCCCGGCACGCCGGTGATGATGGCTTCCAGCTTGGTCACGCCACCTTCGGTGACCGAGCGGAACACGTTGTACATGCCGGTGGACAGCAGCAGGAAGGCGGTCGAGGTGCACACCAGCATGGTGTCGAAGTAGATGGCGAAGGCCTGCACATAACCCTGCTTGGCCGGGTGCGAGACCTCGGCGGCGGCCGCGGCGTGCGGGCCAGTGCCCTGGCCGGCCTCGTTGGCGTAGATGCCGCGCTTCACGCCCCAGGCGATGGCCTGGCCGATGATGCCGCCAAACGCGGCATGGGCGCCGAAGGCACTGGAGAAGATGTCGGCGAACATCGCCGGCACCTTGCTGGCATTGAGCATCATCACCACGATCGCCATCAGGATGAAGCCCAGCGCCATGAACGGCACCACGACTTCGGCAAAACTGGCAATGCGCTTGACGCCACCGAAGATGATGATGCCCAGCACCGCAGCCACGCTCAGGCCGATCCACAGTTTCATGCTGGCAGCGCCGCCGACCGATGCGCAGGCATTGGCGCCGGTGCACAGCACGTTGACCGCGCTGTCGGCGATGGCATTGGCCTGCACGCCCGGCAGCAGGAAGCCGGCGGCGATCACGGTGGCGACGGCGAACACCGCCGCATACCACTTCAGGCCCATGGCCTTTTCAATGTAATAGGCCGGGCCACCGCGGTAACGGCCTTCGGCATCCTTGGTCTTGTAGATCTGCGCCAGGGTCGATTCCACATAGGAGGTGGAGGCGCCGAGGAAACCCATCACCCACATCCAGAAGATCGCACCCGGGCCGCCATAGGCAATGGCCGTAGCCACACCGGCGATGTTGCCGATACCCATGCGGCCGGCCATCGACATGGCCAGGGCCTGGAAGGACGACACGCCGGCGTCGGACTTCTCACCGCGTACCGTCAGCCGGCACATCTCGGCAAAACCACGGATCTGCATGAAACGCGTGCGCAGGCTGAACCACAGGCCGGCGCCCAGACACATGAAAATGAGCGCATTGCTCCAGATGATGCCGTTTACGTATTCGACGATGGATTCCACGTAATTCCCCGGAAAGCTGAAAGGTAGCCAAAGCCCGGAATCCCGGGGCTGGCCGATTTTTCCACGATTAGGCCCGGTTGTGCAGGGCCGTCACGCCAAAGGCGGCAAAGTCCTAAGCCGCGCGAAGCAACGCATGTCGTGCAGCTGGCCGTCCTTGAACACCGATTGCCGCTCGGTGCCTTCCTCGCTGAATCCGTTCTTCAACAGCACCCGCGCCGAGCGCGGGTTGCTGGCCATCACCTGCGCGGACAGCCGCGCCAGGCCGAGTTCTTCCATCACCCAGGGGGCATAGGCGGCAACCACCTCGGTCATCAGGCCCTGGCCCCAATGGCGCTGCCCCAGCCAATAGCCCAGCGCCGCCGAATAGCGGCGCTCGTTGCGGCCCTGACTGACGCCGATGCCACCGCAGGCCTGACCGTCGATGACCAGGGCGAACATGCTGCGATCCAGTTCGATCACTTCGCCGGCCAGGAAGGCCAGCGCATCGGCGCGGGTATAGGGATAGGGAAAGCGCGTGCTCAGCCCCCGCGATACCGCCGCATCGTTGGCGTGGGCCAGCAGCGTGTCCACGTCCCCGGGCTGCCAGGGACGCAACTGGACACGGCCGCCGGCCAGCAACTCACGCATGGCCGCCCACCGACGGAGTTTCCGCCTCAAGCCGGTTCAACTCATTGGCCACGGTTTCCGGTGACTTGGTGTACGGTGCCAACAGCGCATAGAACGCCGGCACCACGAACAGCGACAGGAAGGTAGACACGCTGACGCCGAAGATCACCACGATGCCGATGGTGGCGCGGCTGGCCGAACCGGGACCGCCAGCGACCACCAGCGGGATGGCGCCCACCACGGTGGCGATCGAAGTCATCAGGATCGGCCGCAGGCGCACCATCGACGATTCGACGATGGCCTGGTGCACGCTGCGCCCTTCATCGCGCAGCTGGTTGGCGAACTCGACGATCAGGATGCCGTTCTTCGCCGCCAGGCCCACCAGCATGACGATGCCGATCTGGCTGAACAGGTTGAGCGTGCCACCGCTCAGGTACAGACCGACAAAGGCGCCGAGCACGCCCAGCGGCACGGTCAGCATGATCACCAGCGGATGGATGAAGCTCTCGAACTGCGCGGCCAGCACCAGATAGACCACCAGCAGCGCCATCGCGAAGGTCAGCAGCACCGCACCACCGGCGCTCTGGTACTCGCGCGATTCGCCCTTCCAGTCGATCTGCGCGTACTCGGGCAGCTCTTCGGCGGCCACCTGCTGCGCCCAGGCAATGGTTTCGCCCAGAGTGTGGCCGGGCGCGACATTGGCGCTGATGGTGATCGAGCGCAGGCGGTTGAAGCGGTTGAGGCTGCCGGCCTCGGCCACTTCGCTGAGCGTGACCAGGTTGGACAGCGGCACCAGTTCACCCGAGCGCGCGCGCACCTGGATGGCCGACAGGTCGGCCGGCGAGGCGCGGCCTTCACGGCCGGCCTGCACCAGTACGTCGTACTCCTCGCCGTTGTCGACGAAGGTGGTGACGCGGCGCGAGCCCATCATGGTTTCCAGCGCGCGGCCGATGTCGGTGACCGAGATGCCAAGGTCGGCCGCACGCTGGCGGTCGATGTTGACCCGCATCTGCGGCCGGGTTTCCTTGTAGTCCGAATCAGCGCCCACCAGGCCGGGGTAATCGGCCATGCGTGCCAGCAGGCGGTCACGCCACTGCGCGATCTCGGCGTATTCCGGGCCCCCGAGCACGATCTGGAACGGCTGGCCCATGCTGCGGACCAGGCCGCCACCGACCATGGTGCGCACGCGCACGCCGCTGAGGTCGTTCAACTCCTTCTGCAGCGCGGTGGCCACGTCGCTGGTGGCCTCGCTACGCTCACGCCAGGGCTGCAGGAACACGCTGATGCGGCCGGTATGCATTTCCTCGCTGTTGCCCCAACCGCCCGGCACGCGCGGGTTGGCGCGGACAATCGGTTCCTCCGGCCCGACAAAGGCGGAGACGATCTTCTCCACCTGCTGTACCTGGCCGACGGTGTAATCGAAGCCCGCACCCTCCGGACCGTCAATCATGATCTGGAACGAGCCACGGTCCTCGGCCGGCGCCAGTTCCGACGGAATCAGCTTGAACAGGCCCCAGCTGGTGCCCAGCGCGGCCAGCATCACCAGCCCGAACACCCAGCTGCGCTGCACATGCCGGTCCAGCACCCGCCCATACGCACCCGACAAGCGTTCCAGCTGGCGGTTGATGAAGCCATGCAGGCGGCTGACCTTCTGCTCGCTGTGCGGCTTGAGCAGCTTGGACGCCATCATCGGCGTCAGCGTCAGCGCAACGAAGGCCGACAAGGCCACCGCCGCCGCCAGCGCTACCGCCAGCTCGCGGAACAACCGGCCGGTATTGCCTTCCAGGAAACCCACCGGCAGGAACACCGCCACCAGCACCGCGGTGGTCGCGATCACCGCGAACGCCACCTGCGCGGTGCCACGCTTGGCGGCCACCAGCGGTGGCTCGCCCAGATCGATGCGGCGCTGCACGTTCTCGACCACGACGATGGCGTCATCCACCACCAGGCCGATACACAGCACCAGCGCCAGCAGGGTGAACAGGTTGATCGAGAAACCAAACGCAAACAGCGCGATGAAGGCCGCGACCAGGCACACCGGTACCGTCACCGCCGGAATCAGTGCCGCGCGCAGGCTGCCCAGGAACAGCCAGATCACCACCAGCACCAGGATCATCGCTTCGACCAGGGTGGCGTAGACGCGCTCCACTGCCGCCTCGATGAAGGTGGTGTTGTCGAAGGCGACGAAGATCTGCGTGCCCTTGGGCAGGGTCTGGGCAATGCGCTCGGCCTCGGCGCGGGTGTCGCGCGCCACGTCCAGGGCATTGGCGGTGGAGGTCTTGACGATGCCCAGGCCGATGCCCGGCTCGCCGTTGCTGCGGTAATAGGCACGGCGTTCGGACGAGGCCAGTTCCACCTTGGCCACATCGCCCAAGCGCACCACATAGCCGTCATTGCCCTTGCCCAGCGGAATGCTGGCAAAGTCGGCCGGGGCCACGTAGCTGCGCTCCACGCGCAGGGTGAAATCACGGTCGGCCGATTCGATGCGGCCGGCCGGCAATTCCACGTTCTCGTTGCGCAGCGCGGTTTCCACCTCGTTGACAGTCAGCCCGCGCGCAGCCAGCTGGTCGCGGTCCAGCCATACCCGCATGGCGTAGCGCTGGCGGCCGCCGATGCGTACCTGGGCCACGCCGTCGATGCTGGAGAAACGGTCCACCACATAGCGGTCGGCGTAGTCGCTGAGCTCCAGCGTGTCCATCGACGAGGACGCCATGTTGAACCAGATGATGGGGTCGGCATCGCTCTCGACCTTGGCGATTTCCGGCGGCCGCGCCTCCTCCGGCATGCGGTCGGCAACGCGGCTGACCGCGTCGCGCACGTCATTGGCGGCCGCTTCGATATCGCGGTTGGCGGTGAACTCGATGCTGACCGAGGCGCGGCCGTTGGTGCTGCGCGCATTGATGGTGTCGATGCCTTCGATACCGGCCAGCGCATCTTCCAGCACCTGGGTGACGCGGCTTTCGATCACCGCCGCCGAGGCACCGGTGTAATCCACCGACACCGAGACGATGGGCGGATCGATGGCCGGCAGCTCACGCAGGGTCAGGCGGTTGAACGACATGATGCCCAGTACCAGCAGCAACAGGCTCATCACCACGGCCAGTACCGGCCGCTTGATGGAAAGATCGGACAGCTTCATCCGGCGCTCGCCGTCTTGGCCGGGGCCGGCGCTTCCGCTGCCTTCTCGACAGCTGCAGCCTCGGTGGCCTTGGCCGGCTTCTCATCCTGGATGCGGATGCCCGGGCGCAGCTTGCCAGTGCCGTCCACCACGATGCGCTCGCCGGCCTTCAGGCCCTCGACGATCTCCACCACGCCCGCCCGGCGCGTGCCGGTCTTGACGTCGGCGCGCTCCACGCTTTCATCGTCCTTGACCCGGAACACATAGGAATCGCGGCCCACCTGGACCACGGCGATTTCCGGAATCACCAGCGCATCGCGCTCGGGGCGGTACAGGCGCACGTCCAGCAACATGCCCGGGCGCAGCGCGTGGTCGCCATTGTCGAAATCGGCACGCACGGTGATGGCGCGGCTGCCCGGGTCGACACGGGCATCGATGGTGCTGACCGCACCTTCGAAATTGCGGCCCGGGTAGGCAATGCTGCTGCCGCTGACCTTGTCGCCGATCTGCAGCGAGGACAGCTGCGCTTCCGGCACCTGGAAGTCCACGTGCATGCGCGAGATGTCGTCCAGGGTGGCGATGGCAGTGGTCGGCGTGACCAGCGAGCCGGGGCTGACCTGGCGGATGCCCAGTACGCCAGCGAATGGCGCGCGTACCTGGCGATCGACGATATCGGCGCGCATCTGCTGCACGCGGGCCTCGGCGGCATCGCGGATGGACTGCTGGGTGTCCAGGGTGGAATGGGCCACCAGCTGCTGCGCGGCCAGTTCACGCTGGCGCTTGTAGAGCCGGTCGGCCTCGGAGAAGGTGGCCTGGGCCTGGGCCAGGGCGGCCTGCTGGGCCTGGCCACGCAGGGTCACCAGCGGCGCACCGGCCGCGACCTGCTGGCCGCTTTCGAAATGCACCTTGTCGATGATCTCGCTGACCTTGGCGGTGACGATGATGGATTCGCGGGCCTTGGCGGTGCCATTGGCCTGCAGGGTATCGCTCCACGGCGCGGCTTTGACGACCTGGGTGGTGACCAGCACCGCGCCGGCGGCTTGCCGCGGCGCCTCGGGGTTCTTGCGGTTGCATCCGGCCAACGCCAGCGCCAAGACAGTGCCACCGGCAACGGTGGCGGCAAATCGCCCGAACATACACAGTCCCATCTGATACACGATCAAGCAGTCTAGCGGTGTCAGATGACGCCCGGATGTGCCGTTAGGGGGGGAATGCAACCTTGCGCGACCCTTGTAGTGCCGAGCCATGCTCGGCAAGGGCCTGCACCGGGTTATTCAAGGGCGAAAGCGCCAAAGCGCTTACCCCTCCCCAGCCCTCCCCTCCGCCCTCGGCGCAAGGGAGGGGGCGAAAGCTGCAGTTTCGGCCATGTCCGGGGCACGTCTCCGCCCTCCCCTCCGCCTACGGCGCTGCAGTGCCTCCTATCAGCGCAGCGCCTGCAACACCTGCTCCACCATCGCCGGCACGCTGTCGGTATCCGCGTGCAGATGCAGCTCCGGTGCCTCAGGGGCCTCATACGGCGAGTCGATGCCGGTGAAGTTGGGGATCTGCCCGGCGCGTGCCTTGCGGTACAGGCCCTTCACATCGCGGGCCTCGGCTACTTCCAGTGGCACATCGACGAATACCTCGATGAACTCGCCATCCTCGAAGCGTTCGCGCGCCATCTGCCGCTCGGCACGGAACGGCGAGATGAAGCTGACCAGCACCACCAGCCCGGCATCGGCCATCAGCCGCGCCACTTCGGCAACGCGGCGGATGTTCTCCACGCGGTCCTCGTCGGTGAAGCCGAGGTCGCGGTTCAGGCCATGGCGGACGTTGTCGCCGTCCAGCAGGAAGGTATGCACGCCCTGCGCATGCAGACGCTTCTCCACCTGGTTGGCGACGGTGGATTTGCCGGCGCCGGACAAACCAGTGAACCACAGCACGCGCGGCTGCTGGCCCTTGATCCGCGCCCGTGCGGCCTTGTCTACGTCCAGGTGTTGCCAGTGCACGTTGCCGGCACGGCGCAGGGCGAAGTCCAGGGTACCGGCGGCGACAGTGGCATTGGTCTGCCGGTCGATCAGGATGAAGCCGCCCAATGCGCGGTTCTGCGCATACGGGGCGAAGGCCACCGGCTCGTCCAGCGACAGGTTGCAGTAGCCAACCTCGTTCAACTCCAGGCGCTTGGCAGCCAGCCGCTCCTGGGTATTCACATCCACCCGGTGCTTGATCTCGCTGATATTGGCAGCCACCGTGCGGCTGCCGATCTGCAACCAATACGGACGGCCCGGCAACAACGCCGCATCGTCCATCCACAACACATGGGCGGCGAACTGGTCGGCCACTTCCGGCGGATCACCGGCAGCGGCGATCACGTCGCCGCGGCTGACGTCGATTTCGTCCGCCAGGGTCAGGGTCACCGCCTGCCCGGTCGAGGCGACCGCCAACGGGCCATCCGGGCCCAGCACCTGTTTGACCGTGGAGCGGCGCGCCGACGGCAGCACCACCACCTCGTCGCCGACGCGCACCTGGCCGGCGGCAATGGTGCCGGCAAAGCCGCGGAAATCCTGGTTGGGCCGATTGACCCACTGCACCGGCAGGCGCAGGCCGCTGGCGGCGTCGTGCTCGCGCAGCTCGACCGTGTCCAGGTGCTCGATCAGGCTGGGGCCGCTGTACCACGGCGTGGCCGCCGAACGCGTGGACAGGTTCTGCCCTTCCAGCGCCGACAACGGAATGGCCTGCACGTTGGCGATGCCCAGCTGCGCGGCCAGCGCCCGGTACTCGGCCACGATGCGCTCGAACACCGCCTGGTCGTAATCCACCAGATCCATCTTGTTGACCGCCAGCACCACCTGGCCGATGCCCAGCAGGGAGATGATGTAGCTGTGCCGGTGGGTCTGGGTCAGCAGGCCCTTGCGCGCGTCCACCAGCACCACCGCCACGTCGGCAGTGGAAGCGCCGGTGGCCATGTTGCGGGTGTACTGCTCATGGCCAGGGCAGTCGGCGACGATGTACTTGCGGCGGTCGGTATCGAAATAGCGGTAGGCCACGTCGATGGTGATGCCCTGCTCGCGCTCGGCGGCCAGGCCGTCCAGCAGCAGCGCATAGTCGATGCGCTCGCCCTGGGTGCCGTGGCGGCGGCTGTCAGCCTCCAGCGCGGACAGCTGGTCATCGAACAGGCGCTTGCTTTCGTACAGCAAGCGCCCGATCAGGGTGCTCTTGCCGTCGTCCACGCTGCCGCAGGTGATGAAGCGCAGCAGCGGCTTGTCTTCGTGGGTCTTGAGGTAGGCAGCGATGGAGCAGGGAATCGGGAGTTGGGAATCGGGAATGGCAAGCCCCAGCTCCTCGACCACCACCTGATTGTCTGCTTCCGCCTTTGCAGTACCTATTCCCAATTTTCGACTCCCGATTCCCGGCCCCATCAGAAATACCCCTCCAACTTCTTCTTCTCCATCGATGCGGACTGGTCATGGTCGATCAGCCGCCCCTGCCGCTCGGAGCTGGTGGATACCAGCATCTCGGCGATGATCTTCTCCAGCGTGTCGGCCTCGGATTCGATCGCGCCGGTCAGCGGATAGCAGCCCAGCGTGCGGAAGCGCACCTTGCGCAGTTGTGGCTGCTCGCCCGGCCGCAGCGGCAGACGCTCGTCATCAACCAGGATCAGGCTGCCGTCGCGCTCCACTACCGGCCGCTCGGCAGCCAGGTACAAGGGCACTACCGGGATCTTCTCGCGGTAGATGTAGAGCCAGATATCCAGCTCGGTCCAGTTGGACAGCGGGAACACGCGCACGCTCTCGCCTTGATGAATGCGCGCGTTGTACAGGTTCCACAGCTCGGGCCGCTGGTTCTTGGGGTCCCAGCGGTGGCGGTCGTTGCGGAACGAGAACACGCGCTCCTTGGCCCGCGACTTTTCCTCGTCGCGGCGCGCGCCACCAATGGCCGCATCGAACTTCCACTTGTCCAGCGCCTGCTTCAAGCCCTGGGTCTTCATCACGTCGGTATGCACGCTGGCGCCGTGGCTGACCGGGCCGATATCGCGGGCAATGCCATCGGGGTTGATGTGTACCCGCAGCTCGGTGCCGGTTTCGGCCACGCGGCGGTCACGGAAGGCGATCATCTCGCGGAACTTCCAGCGGGTATCCACGTGCAGCAGCGGGATTGGCGGCACGCCCGGGGCGAAGGCCTTCATCAGCAGGTGCAGCAGCACCGAGCTGTCCTTGCCCACCGAGTACAGCAGCACCGGGTTGTCAAAGGCCGCGGCGACTTCACGCAGGATATGGATGCTCTCGGCTTCCAGCCGATCGAGGTGGGACAAAGTGGTTTCAGTCATCAGCACAGTCGCAGAGGCCAGGCCCGATATGGGCCACACAGTACCCGGTAAGGGTCGGGATTGGATGGCAAGTGTGGGCCTGCGCTGGCACAGGGCGAAATAAACCCAAGGCATGAAGCGATAACCGCTTGTCCTTTCCGCTGGCACTGCGCCGTACCTAGGATCAGTCATCCCCAAACCAGACCGGACCGGAAATGACTGCCGCCGCCACCGTGCCCCCCAGCCCCTTGCCTGAAGACCGCAGGGTCCTGCTGACACGTCTGGTGGACGGTCTGGACGGAAACAGCCTGTGGTGGCTTTCCGGTTTCGCCGCCGGGTTGGCGCAGGGAACCCCTCCCCCTTCCCTTGCCGTCATCCCCGGCGGCCAGGCCGGCAACCAGCCGGCACAGAACCGGCTGACCGTGATCTATGGCAGCCAGACCGGCAACGCCCGCCGCGCCGCCGAACAGCTGGCCACCGAGGCCGAGGCCGCCGGCCTGCCGGTGCGGCTGCTGCGCGCCGACGCCTATGCCACCCGCGAGCTGGCCAATGAGCGCCTGCTCTACATCGTCATCAGCACCCAGGGCGAAGGCGACCCGCCGGACGATGCCATCGGTCTGGTCGAGTTCATTGCCGGCAAGCGCGCGCCCAAGCTGCCGGAGCTGAAGTACGCCGTGCTCGGCCTGGGTGACTCCAGCTATGTGGAGTTCTGCGGCATTGCGCGCAAGCTGGACAGCCGCCTGGCCGAGTTGGGCGCCACCCGCCTGCAGGCCGTGGGCGAGGCGGACCTGGACATCGACAGCGTGGTCGATCCGTGGCGCGCGCAGGCCCTGCGCGATGCCCGCGCCAACATCAGCGAGACCGCAGCCCCGACCACCAGCAATGTCACCCCGCTGCGACATGGCACCGTCTACAGCGCCCAGCACCCGTTCAATGCCGAGCTGCTGTCGCGGCAGGTGATCAGCGGCCGCGACTTCAAGGGCCCGGCCTACGCGCAGTACGGCACTGCCGCCAAGCATGTGCACCATCTCGAGTTGTCGCTGGAAGGCAGCAACCTGCATTACGAACCCGGCGACGCGCTGGGCATCGTGCACCGCAATCCGGCCGAGCTGGTCGAGGCGGTACTGGATGTCACCGGCCTGGACGGCAGCCAGTCGGTCGAACATGACGGTCATGGCCGCCCGCTGGGCCAATGGCTGGCCGAGCACCGCGAGCTGACCCGCATCTCGCGTCCGCTGCTGGCCGCCGTGGCCGAGCGCAGCGCGCACCCGGAACTGGCCCGCCTGCTGGACCCGGCACAGAAGAGCGAACTGGCGGCAGTATTCGAAGACCACCAGTTGGTCGACGTGCTGCGCCGCTGGCCGGCCGAATGGAGCCCCGAGGCTCTGCTGAGCACCCTGCGCCCGGCCGCGCAGCGCCTGTACTCCATCGCTTCCAGCCGCAAGCGGGTGGGCGAGGAAGTCCACCTCACCGTCGACGAACTGCGCTACCACGCCCACGGCAGCACCCACCTGGGCGCAGCCAGCGGTTTCCTCGCGGCCCTGGAAGAAGGCGCGCAGCTGCCGGTTTACGTGGAAGCCAACGAGCGCTTCCGCGTGCCGGCCGACAACAGCCGCGACATCATCATGATCGGCCCCGGCACCGGCGTCGCCCCGTTCCGTGGCTTCGTGCAGGAACGTGCCGAGACCGGCGCAGCCGGCCGCAACTGGCTGTTCTTCGGCGCACGCCACTTCAACACCGATTTCCTGTACCAGAGCGAATGGCAGGACGCCCTGCGCCGCAAGGAACTGCAACGCCTGGACCTGGCCTTCTCGCGCGACCAGGCCGACAAGGTCTACGTGCAGCAGCGCCTGCGCACCCGCGGCCGCGATCTGTACGACTGGCTGCAGAACGGTGCACACCTGTATGTCTGCGGCGCCATCGCCATGGGCAAGGACGTGCATGCCGCGCTGCTGGATGTACTGCGCGAACACGGCGGGCTGGATGAAGACGCTGCCCGCGACTACCTGACTCGACTGCACACGGAGGGGCGCTATGGACGGGATGTGTACTGAGGCTTGAACGCTGGGCCCTGATCCAGCACCGGCTTGGCGGCACCCGCCGCTCCTTCAACCTCCGACTCCCGATATAGCGAACGCAATGAGCAACCACTCCGTTGAGAACATCAAGGCCGACAGCAACCGCCTGCGTGGCTCCCTGCTGGAAAGCCTGGCCGACCCGGTCACTGGCGCCCTGCGCGAAGACGACCAGACCCTGATCAAGTACCACGGCAGCTACCAGCAGGACGACCGCGACGTGCGCGAGGAGCGCCGCCGACAGAAGCTGGAACCGGCCTACCAGTTCATGATCCGCACCCGCACCCCGGGCGGCGTGATCAGTCCCGAGCAGTGGCTGAAGCTGGACAGCATCGCCACCCGCTACGGCAACCACTCGCTGCGCATCACCACCCGCCAGGCCTTCCAGTTCCATGGCGTGATCAAGCGCGAGCTGAAGGCCACCATGCAGGCGATCAACGCCGCGCTGATCGACACCCTGGCCGCCTGCGGCGACGTCAACCGCAATGTGCTGGTTGCCGCCAACCCGCTGCTGTCCAGCGCGCATGCCACGCTGTACGCCGATGCCGCGCGCACCTCCGAGCACCTGCTGCCCAATACCCGCGCCTACTACGAAATCTGGCTGGACGAGGAGCGCGTGGCCGGCAGCGGTGCCGAGGACGAGCCGATCTACGGCGAGCGTTACCTGCCGCGCAAGTTCAAGATCGGCTTCGCACTGCCGCCGCTCAACGACGTGGACGTGTACGCCAACGACCTGGGCTTCATCGGCGTGCTCGATGCTGCCGGCGAACTGCTGGGCTATGACGTGACCATCGGCGGCGGCATGGGCGCCACCCACGGCGATGCCGAAACCTACCCGCGCATTGCCAACAACGTCGGCTTCATCCCGCGCGATGCGCTGCTGGACGTGGCCACCGCCGTGGTCACCACCCAGCGCGACCTCGGCAACCGCGAGCTGCGCAAGCGCGCCCGCTTCAAGTACACCATCGACGACCATGGCCTGGACACGGTGGTGGCCGAGATCGAACGCCGTGCCGGCATCGGCTTCGCCGCTCCGCGTGCGCAGTCCTTCGCCCACAACGGCGACCGCTACGGCTGGGTGGAAGGCGCCGATGGCCGCTGGCACCTGACCCTGTCCCTGCAAGCCGGCCGCATCGCCGACCTGCCCGGCGCACCGCAGCTGACCGCGCTGCGCGAGATCGCCCGCATCCACCAGGGCGAATTCCGCATGACCGGCAACCAGAGCCTGATCATTGCCGGCGTCGCCGCCGACCAGCGCGCGCAGATCGACGCCATCGTCGAAAGCGCCGGGCTGGACCTGGGCAACCGCGCACCGACCGCGCTGGCACGCGCCGCCATGGCCTGCGTGGCGCTGCCAACCTGCGGCTTGGCGATGGCCGAAGCCGAGCGCTACCTGCCCACGTTCAGTGCCAAGCTGCAGCCGCTGCTGGCCCAGCACGGCCTGAGCGACGCCCCCATCCTGCTGCGCATCTCCGGCTGCCCGAATGGCTGCTCACGGCCCTATCTGGGTGAGATCGCCCTGGTCGGCAAGGCACCGGGCCGTTACAACCTGATGCTGGGTGCCGATCACCGCGGCCAGCGCCTGAACACCCTGTACCGCGAGAACATCGCCGAGCCGGAGATTCTGGCCGCGCTGGAACCTCTATTTGCCCGCTATGCCGGTGAACGCAACGGCGAAGAAGGCTTCGGGGATTTCCTGCACCGCGCCGGTATCGTCGCCCTGCCGCCCTACCCCACCCACCGCGAAATCCCCGTGGAACTGCACCCATGAGCGCCCTGCCCAAATCCCCCACCACCACGCCGGTTGTCCTGCCGGATGACCTGGGCCCGCTCAATGCCGAACTCGACGCCCTGAACGCGCAGCAGCGCGTGCATTGGGCCCTGCAGAACGCGCCCGGCGCGCATGTGCTGTCATCGAGCTTTGGCGCGCAGTCGGCAGTCACCCTGCACCTGCTGAGCAGCCAGCGCCCGGACATTCCGGTGATCCTGGTCGATACCGGCTATCTGTTCCCGGAAACCTACCGCTTTGCCGACGAGCTCACCGAGCGGCTCAAGCTCAACCTCAAGGTCTACCGCCCACAGGTCAGCCGCGCCTGGATGGAAGCGCGCCATGGCCGCCTGTGGGAACAGGGCGTGGTTGGCATCGAGCAGTACAACAATCTGCGCAAGGTCGAACCGATGAAGCGCGCCCTGGACGAGCTGCAGGTTGGCACCTGGTTCACCGGCCTGCGCCGCAGCCAGTCGGCCAGCCGCGCCAACACGCCGGTGCTGCAGCGCCGTGGCGAGCGCTACAAGGTCAACCCGATCGCCGATTGGAGCGACCGCGACGTGTGGAAGTACCTGCAGGAACACCAGCTGCCCTACCACCCGCTGTGGGAGCAGGGCTATGTGTCGATCGGTGATTTCCACACCACCCGCCGCTGGGAGCCGGGCATGCGCGAGGAAGACACCCGCTTCTTCGGCCTGAAGCGCGAGTGCGGCCTGCACGAGGAGATCTGAGCCCTCGATTCGCTCTGTAGAGCCGAGCCATGCTCGGCTGGAGCTTGCCCAGGAAAGCTCTTGCCGAGCATGGCTCGGCACTACGCTGCTGCCCCCTCCCTTTCGCGCAGCGAAGGGTAGGGTTGGGGAGGGGTGCTGTCGACGCGGATTTCGGGGCGCTGGCCGATCTTGGACGGACACGCTACGGGTAAGGCCTCTGCCGAGCATGGCTCGGCACTACGCTGCTGTCCCCTCCCTTTCGCACAGCGAAGGGGAGGGTTGGGGAGGGGGGGTGTCGGCGCGCAATTCGGGGCGCTGGCCGATCTTGAACGGACAGGTTACGGGTAATGCCTCTGCCGAGCATGGCTCGGCACTACGCTTCTGCCCCCTCCCTTTCGCGCAGCGAAGGGGAGGGTTGGGGAGGGGTGCTGTCGACGCGGAATGCTGGCCGCGAGCGATTTTGGACGGACACGCTACGGGTAATGCCCCTGCCGAACATGGCTCGGCACTAAGGGTTTTGCTGCGTCCAGAATGCCAGCAGCTCACGCAGTGCCGGTGATGCACCGGACTGGGCAATATCGTCCTGCAGGAACTCGGCCTCACGCTGCCATTGCTGGGTACTCAACTGCTGCAGCACGCTGCCCTCGGTGTGGGTGCAGCCCATATGCCACTGACTGAAGTGCAGATTATCCACCGGTGCGCTGTACAGTTCGCGCAGATCAACATGCATATGCGAATTGCGGATGCGCTCGTAGGCGCGTGCCACGCCTTCTTCCGGGCCTTCGAAGTACTGGAAGAACTGCTGCCCATCAAACAGCAGCACACCCGTGACGCCTGCCAACTGGTTGTGCGCACGCGCATCAACCAGCAGGTGATCAAGGTCGGTGGTACCCAGGCCGGCCACCGCGGTGCTCACGTAGGCGACTGCGCGCAGACTCATACCGCTCCTTGCTGTTCTATAAAAGGCCCCCAGCATGCCATGCCGCCGCCACCTGTGCGCAGGCAGCGGCGGCAAACGCGACGTCAGTACCGGTAATCCAGCTTCAGCCAGACATTGCGCCCCGGCTCGTTGATCCGTACCGGGTCGGCCGGAAACCCGAAATCGGTACTGCCGGCCAGGTTCAGATGCTCCGCATAGGCGCGGTCGAACACGTTGTCCACACCCACGCTGGCGCGCAGCGCATCATTGACGCGGTAGGCCGCGTTCAGCGACAAGGTGGCGAAGCCTGCGGTGGCTCCCAGGTCACGCGCAACCACATTGCCTTCATCCTCGGCTACCCGGTGCTGGTGGGTGGCCGCGCGCAACAGCGCACCCGCCGACCAGCGCTGATGCTCGTAGCTGGCACTGAGGCGGGCTTCCAGCGGCGGAATCTGTGGCAGTGCCCTGCCCTCACTGCGATTCTCGCCCCAGGCATAGGCCAGGGTGCCACCCAGCTTCCAGGCTGGCGCCAGGCGCCACTCCACCCCCGCCTCGGCACCGGCAATACGCGCATCCACATTGTCGGCCTGGGTGGTGCTGCCCATCATGCCGCCACCGCGATAGCGGAACAGGATGTAGTCCTGCAGCCGCCCCGCGTAGGCCGAGACCCAGACATCCACTTGCTGGCTGCGGAACTGCAGGCCCAGATCCAGCTGCGTGGTCTGCTCCGGCTTCACCGCGGAGAACGCATTGATGCTGCCGGCCGGCCCTGCATTGGCCGAGAACAGCTCCCAGTAATCCGGCATGCGCTCGCTGTGGCCGATACCGGCGTACCAGGTCCAGGCCTGCCCGTGGTCGCGCTCATAACGCAGGAAACCGCTGCCCAGATCCTGCTGCCGCTGCTGCCCAGCGGTCGGGTTGGGCATGTTCATCATGCCGGCGGTCGCACGCCGGTCCTTCACCTGCGCGCGGTCCAGGCGCAGGCCACTGATCCAGCGCTGTGCGGTTCCTTCGCCCAGGGTCAGCTCAGTGAATACGCCCAGGTTGCTGAAGTCGGCATCGCGCTTCCACGGCGATTGCTGCCAGGTGTTGCGGCCCATGCCATTGCGGCTGCGATGGCGGCTGTCCTGCGCATCCACGCCAGCGACGATGGCCACGTCCTGCCAGCGCCACTCGCTGCTGACGCGGCCGCCGGTGGTACGACGTTCCACGTTCGAGGCCATCGGCATCGGCATGCTGCTGGCCGGGTTGGGCGTGCGCAGCGTGTAGTTGTCCATCAGGTGATCGGCGTTGTTGTAGTACAGATTGGCCTGCAGCTTGTCCCATGCACCGGGCAGGTTGCCGCGTTCAAAACGCAGCCCATAGCTGTCGCGCTTGAACGCGGCACCGTCCATGCCACGGCCGGCGTAACGGGCGATCGCGTCGCCGGTGCCGGCACTGAGTTCCAGCACGGTATCGGCATCGGGCGTCCAACCAATGGCGGCATCGGCATTCCACTTGCGCCAGCGCGAGGGCACGACGTCACCATTGCCGTCCTTGTAGTCATCGGCTTCCGAGCGGTTGCCATTGACCCGGACATAGCCGGGCCGGCTGCCGAAGCTGGCGTCCAGCACCTGGTCGTTGCGGTTGTTGGAGCCGGCCAATGCATTGGCGTTGAGCCGCATGCCCGGCGCATCGAAACGCGGGGTGTCGCGCTCGAAACGCACGGTGCCGGCCGAGGCACCCGCGCCCCAGCGCACGCTTTGCGGGCCCTTGATCACCGTCAGGCGATCAAAGGTCTCCGGGGCTATATAGGACAGCGGATTGTCCATCCGCGACGGGCAGGCGCCGATCAGCGTGCCATCGTTGCTGAGGATGTTCAGGCGCGAGCCGCCCATGCCGCGCAGCACCGGATCGCCATTGGTGCCGCCGTTGCGGATGGCGGCAAAGCCCGGCACGGTCTTGAGGTAGTCGGCGCCATCACTGGCCGGCACCGGTTGCCGGGGCAGCCGCGGGTCGGTCACCCATTGCAGCGGCGATGAAGGCGCAGCTGCGGTCACCACCAGGGTATCCAGGGTTTTGGCATCACCGGATTCGGCGGCAACCGCAAGCGGAGCAAACAGCGCCAGGCAGACGCAGACAGGCAGGCATGCCGGAACACCCGGCATACGGGAAGAGAGGTACATGCAATTCTCCAATACGACACAGCCACGCCCTGCCCTATCGGCAGCGCGCGGCACACAGGAAAGGTGGTGGTTGTGTCAGGAGAGCGGCGGCGGCCCGCGCGCGGGATGGGCAGGCCAGCGCAGGCTGGGCGGCAATGCCGTGCTGCGCGGCACCCACGGCGAAAGCCGGTACAGCAACGGCGGCAGCACCAGCAGCAAGGCCAACCAGGGCAGCAGGCGCGAGGCCATGCTGCAGTAGTCGCAGGCCTCGCCGTGGGCGGCATGCGGATCGGCTGGCGACGTGGGCCTGGCTGCCGGCGCCATCGCTCCGCTGGCAGGATGTTGATGCGCGGCATGCATGCCGTGATGTGCCGCGTGCGGGTCTGCGGGCTGCGTCGCGGCCGGCATCGCCATGCCGACCCTCATCTGCGCATGTCCGGCCTGGTGTGACTGCTGCCAACGGCTGATCACCGGCGCCACCGCCATCAGCACGGCGGCCAACAGTGCAAGCTGCAGCAGGAAGCGGTGGATACGGGTCAGGCGCATGGCCCCGGCATTCTATCGGTGCCCGCCGCATCCATTGTCCGGCGCAGGTGCGACCGTTTGCCGCAGCCTGCAGATGATGAATACGCGTCTCTCAATTCAGCGCGATGTGGTGACGCTGCTTGAGCTGTGCGTAGCACAGCACGCAGACGATGCTCATGTCGTTGAAGGCATCAAACACCTCGGTCAAGCCACCTTGCTGCTGGTACATGTCTTCGCACAGATGACACCAGGCCTGCAGGTCGTAGGGGTCGTTGCTGTTCTCGATGACACCCAGGCGCGGCGACGGCAACTGCAGCATATGCCGACAGACCACGGCCGAGACCTGCCGGCCGTGCAGATGGCATTCCACCAGCAGCGGCTCGCTGCCATCGTTGTCCGGGCGTCGCATGCGGATACGCTCCACAATCACTGCTCGACGAGCATGCACACCCCGGAAGCGCATGGAAGTAGGGTTTGCACTGCTTTGGCAGTAGCAGAAGCGGATGAGCATCCACTGGCCGTCCCGCCTATTCGTTGCTGCCCTGCAATTGCGCTGCAAAGGACAAGACTGCCGCTGCCGCCGTCTGCGGACAGGCCTGCAGCAACATATGCGGGCCGGCCAGTTCAACCAGACGGGCATCATCGACCCTGGCCAAAATCTGCCGTGCCGACGCCGCACGGATCAGACGGTCATGCAGGGCGCGCAGATAAAGCACCGGTACAGCGATGCGGGACAGCTGCGACGTTGCATCCACCTGCAGCGTCAGTGCCGCACGATGCCGCAGTACGGCCGGCTCAATCTGCTGCAATGCCGACTTCATCTGCGCAAGCAGAGCGGCGCTGGCCCAGCGGTCAAACAGCAGCCAGCGCAGCAGTGGCATCGGCAGCGTGCTTACCGGCATGCGCTGGCCGATGGCGGCAAACGGTGACAGCAACGGCAACGGTGCCCGTGCGAAGGTGGTGCTCAGTACCAGACCGATCAGGTTCGCAGGGGGATTGGCGGCTATCGATACCGCAATCGGACCGGAGAACGACTCCCCCAGCAGTACGAAGGGAACATCGGTGGGCAGGGCTGCACGTACCAGTGCCTCCAGCGCCGGGTAATCCAGTTGCTGGTCGTGCGGATAGCGCACTACCGTGATCGCGTGCCAGGCGGTACCAAGCGCCGCGATGAAAGGTGCGTGCAAGCCCGCAGTGCCATCCAGGCCGGGCAGGACAAGCAGAGCCGCCTTCCTGCCCATCGTGGTCAGACGGTGATGGTCTGGGTGAGCGATTCCCAGGTGGGCGGCACCGGCCAGTCGGCGGCCTGGTTGCCGTCCAGCACGCGCCGCAGGTCACGTTTGTCGATCTGCGGTGCCAGCACGTGCACCAGTTCCAGCGCGTAGTCGCGCAGCACCCGGTCGCGCGGCAACACCGCCCAGGCGATGCATTCGGGAATTGATGCCGGTGCCGGCCAGGCACGCAGATCGGTGTCGTAGCTGTTGACTGCCATCTCCGCCAGCAGCCCGACCCCCAGGCCAGTACGTACATAGGTCTTGATCAGGTCCGCATCCAGTGCGGTCAAGGTCAGGTCCGGCTCCAGATCCAGTGCGGCAAAAGCGCGCCGCAATGACGAACTGGTGCGGGTGGAGGATTCGTAGCTGATCAGCGGCTGGCTTGCCAATGCGGCCATGTCAGGCACATTGCCCGGGCGATCGAAGGGATGGCCCTTGGGCACCAGCACCAGCCGCCGCCAGCGGTACAACGGCACGGCAATGCCGGTGGTGGGTTCACCGCCCGCGGTACTGATGATGGCGATGTCGGCGTCGCCTTGGCTGAGCAGGTCCAGCGCGTCGCTTTCGGCGGCCTGCTGCAGGTGCACGCTGACCTGCGGATAGGCCTGTTTGATACGTGCGACCGCCGGTGGCAGCACGAAGCGCGCCTGCGTGTGGGTGGTGGTCAGCACCAGCTGGCCGTGGCTCTCGCGGCGCTGGTTGGCGGCATAGGTGCGGATGTTGTTGGCCTCGGCCAGTACCGCACGGGCGCGGCTGATCACTTCCTCGCCTGCGGGCGTCACCGACTCCAGGCTGCGTCCCTTGCGCACGAACAACAGAAAGCCCAACTCGTCCTCAAGCTGTTTGAGCTGTTTGGACAACCCCGGCTGGGTGGCATGCACCCGTGTCGCGGCGAGCGTGATGTTCAGCTCGGCATCGGCAATGGCTACGAGGTAACGCAGTTGGGTAAGGGTCATCGCAGTGGGTAAGTGTGAACTTCAGTAAGGGTGTGTGAAGAATGTAGGCCAATTCGTCGTTCGAGCTTATAACTGAAAGTAATTTACCCCGCTGGGCAAGTCATTTCCGACCCCGACGGCCGGGGGTTACGTTCACGGGCCTCCTCATACCGCTGACATTAACGCCTTGGACGCCCCTCTGTTTCCGCTGTTTGCCGACCTCAAGGGACGGGCTGTGCTGGTGGTGGGGGGCGGAGCGGTCGCCGAGCGCAAGACCGAGGCCCTGCTGCACGCCGGTGCCCTGCCCCGCGTAGGCGCACCGCGGCTGAGTGCAGGCCTGCTGGCGCGGCTGGAGGCCGGCCAGCTGCAGTGGCTGCAGGGCGAATTCGATGCGCAATGGCTGGACACCGATATCTGGCTGGTGATCGCCGCCACCGACGACCCTGCCATCAACCGTGACGTGGCCGCCGCCGCCCAGGCCAGGCGCCTGTTCGCCAACGTAGTGGACGATGCGCAGCTGTCCGCCTTCCATGTTCCGGCCGTGGTGGAACGCGGGCCGCTGCAGATTGCCATTTCCAGTGGCGGCGGTGCGCCGATGGTGGCCCGCCATGTACGCGGTCGCATTGAATCCCTGTTCGATCAGGCTTGGGGCGACCTGGCTGACCTGGTTACCCGCAAGCGCAGCCTGATCCGCGCGCAGCTGCCTGACCTGGCCGCGCGCCGCCGTTTCTTTGACCGCTTGGTCGAGGGCCCGATGCTGGGCCTGTTGCGTCGCCGCCAGAGCGTGGACGCACAGTGCCAGCTGCTGCAGGACCTGCGCGAGGAAGCCGCCACCCCCATCGGTTCGGTGGTGCTGGTGGGCGCCGGCTCCGGCGACCCCGGCCTGCTGACTCTCAATGCCCTGCGCGCGCTCAACCAGGCCGATGTCATCCTGCACGACCGCCTGGTCAGCGCCGAGGTGCTGCAACTGGCCCGCCGCGATGCCGACTACATCGAGGTCGGCAAGTCCGCGCAGGGCCACAGCACCGCGCAGGACCACATCCATGCGCTGATGCTGGCGCATGCCCGCGCCGGCAAGCGCGTGGTGCGGCTCAAGGGCGGCGATGCCTTCGTGTTTGGTCGCGGCGGCGAGGAACTGCAGTTCCTGCGCACCCACGGCGTGCCCTATGAGGTGGTGCCCGGCATCACCGCCGCGCTGGCTTGCGCCGCCTACGCCGGCATACCGCTGACCCATCGCAACCATGCCCAGCAGCTGCGCCTGGTCACCGCGCACTGCAAGGATTCATTGGACACACTGGATTGGCCGGAACTGGCGCAGCCGCGGCAGACCCTGGTGTTCTACATGGGCGTTGCCGCGCTGGCGCAGATCCGCAAGCGCCTGCTGGGCGCGGGGCTGCCCGCCAACACGCCGTTCGCGCTGATCGAGAACGGCTCACGTGCCAACCAACGTGTGGTCCGAGGGCCGCTGCAGCAATTGCCCGATACCGCCGCCCAGCACCAGGTGCAGTCGCCAGCCTTGCTGATCCTGGGCGACGTAGCGGCACTGGCCGACGAGCTGCATTGGTTCGGCACGCCGCCGCTGCTCGCAACGCCTCCTGCTTCCTCACTTTCCGCAAAGACGGCTGCGCCCACACTGGCCGACGCCGCCTGACCACCTCCCCGGAGAATTCAATGGCTATCTACAACAGCATCCTGGACACCATCGGCAATACACCGGTGGTCAAGCTCAACCGCCTGGCCCCGGCCGGCGTGGATATCTACGTCAAGGTGGAGTCGTTCAACCCGGCCGGCTCGGTCAAGGACCGCTTGGCCCTGGCCATCATCCTGGACGCGGAGAAGAAGGGCCTGATCAAGCCCGGCGACACCATCGTCGAAGCCACCTCCGGCAATACCGGCGTGGCCCTGGCCATGGTGGCCGCCGCGCGCGGCTACAAGTTCGTCGCCACCATGGTGGAAACCTTCTCGGTGGAGCGTCGCAAGCTGATGCGCGCCTACGGCGCCAAGGTGATCCTGACCCCGGCCGCCGAACGCGGTACCGGCATGGTGCGCAAGGCCAAGGAACTGGCTCAACAGCATGGCTGGTTCCTGGCCAGCCAGTTTGCCAATCCGGCCAACCCGGCCTTCCACCGCCAGACCACCGCCGCCGAAATCCTGCGCGACTTCGCTGGCAAGCGGCTGGATTACTTCGTCAGCGGCTGGGGCACCGGCGGCACCCTCACCGGCGTGGGCGAGGTGCTGAAGCTGGCCCGCCCGGACACCCGCATCATCGCCACCGAACCGGCCGGTGCCGCCCTGCTCGCCGGCAAGGAGTTCAGCCCGCACAAGATCCAGGGCTGGACCCCGGACTTCGTCCCGGAAGTGCTCAACCGCGAGGTCTACGACCAGTTGCTGTCGATCCAGGACGATCGTGCGATTGATACCTCGCGCCGGCTGGCCGCCGAGGAAGGCATCTTCGTCGGCATCTCGGCCGGTGCCACCGTCGCCACAGCGCTGGATGTCGCCGCCAAGGCCGAGGCCGGCTCGGTGATCCTGGCGATGCTGCCCGATACCGGCGAGCGCTACTTCTCCACCCCGCTGTTCGCCGACGTCAACGACGGCTCGGACGACGACTGGCTGGCTGGCCTTCCGTAACTGTCGTTACTTAACCCGTCAGCAACGCGAAGGCCGCCCATGCGGCCTTCGTGCTTTTCCGGGTCCGTGAATCGCACCAGATGAGACGCCATGGGCGCAGACTGCCGCTGTGTCCGGCGTGGCGGTAGCCGTCACATCTTTCTCATACATCGCAAGGGAAGATCACGGCCATGAACATTGAAGTCTGGCAGGGCGACATCACCGAACTGGCCGTTGACGTCATCGTCAACGCGGCCAACGAAAGCCTGCTTGGCGGCGGGGGCGTGGACGGCGCAATCCATCGGGCCGCAGGCCCCGGCCTGCTGCGCGAATGCGAGCAGTTGCCCGAACTGCGCACCGGGGTGCGCTGCCCCACCGGCGAGGTGCGCGCCACCGGCGGACACAATCTGCCGGCCAAACATGTATTCCATACCGTTGGCCCGGTGTGGCGCGATGGTCGCCATGATGAAGCAGCGTTGCTGGCCAATTGCTACTGGCAATCGCTGCGCCTGGCTGAGCAGATGGGGTTGGAATCAATTGCATTCCCGGCGATCAGTTGCGGCGTGTATGGCTACCCGCTGCATCAGGCGGCGGTCATAGCCGCCACCGAGACCATGACCTGGCAGAAGAGCCATGCGCGGCCTTCGCGGATCGTGCTGGTGGCTTACAACGCTGCGGCATTCAAGATCTACCAGCAGGCCCTGGCCAGCGCTGCGCCGGCGCAGGAGCAAACGGGTTCTGTACTGGCGTCGTTTGCGGGTGGGTTTGCGCCTGCGCATTGAGGTTTGGTTGTTTAACGGCCAAGCAAAAGCAAAAGCTACCCCTCCCCAGCCCTCCCTTCGCTGCGCGAAAGGGAGGGGGCAAGAGCGGCTGCCCGCGATCTATCCGCCCTGCATGAACAGCCCCCTCCCTTTGCCGCAGGCAAGGGGAGGGTTGGGGAGGGGTAGCTCTTTGTCGCAAACCAATCACCCGACTTCACCCCCCACCCCATAAACCCAGGCATCAAAAAACCCCTGCAGTGAGCGCCCGGCCGCACGCTCCATCGCCTTCTGGAAATCCGCCGTCACCACCGAGCGCCCATCATTGGCCTGTGTGTACTCGCGCAACCCGCGCCAGAACTGCTCTTCGCCCAATTCCATGCGCAAGCGGTGCAGCACGTACGCGCCCTTCCTGTAGACCACCGCACGATCATCGGCGCTGGGTTTGTTCCAATCCGGATACACCAACGGCCGATCAGCGCCCTTCTCACGCAGCGCCCGCACCCGCTGCTCCCAGCCCTGCACCATCGCCTGGTAGGCGGCCTCGCCCTGCGCCTGCTGCAACCACGCCGCGGTCATGAAGTTGGCGAAACCTTCGTTGAGCCAGAAGTGCTCCCAGCTGGCGCAGGTCACGCGTACGCCCCACCATTGATGCGCGGCTTCGTGGGCGATCAAGCCAGTCTGGGTGGGATCATCCAGCACGCCTTTGCCATAGGCCTCCGACATCACCGACAAACCAGCCATTTCCTGGCCGATTGTGTTGGCGACCAGCGCCTGCCGATAGTCGCCTTCATAGGCCAGGCCTGCGCGTGCAGCGAAGAAGTCGAGCATGTCGTCAGTGGCGGCGAACACCTGCCGCAGCTCGGCCTCGGAACGGTCCTTCGAGTAGAACTGCAAGCGCCCCTGCCGCGCGTGCTGATAAGGCCCTGCAGCAAAGCCATAGACGAACGCCGGCGTTGGTTTGCGCAGCTGCCATCGGTGTTCGATGCGACCATCACCGAGCAGGCGCGATGGCAGTTCATCGCCAACCGCCGTCGCATGCAGGTCGCGAGGAAGGCGTAGTGCCAACTGCAACGTAGCGCGCTCGTCCGGCGCATCCACCGAAGGCATCCATTGGCTGGTGGAGAATATCGTGTAGACCTCGTTGCGTGCGGCGGCGAACTCCAGGCCAAAGCGCGGCTTGCCGCGGTAGTGCACGCGTACGCTGCCTTGCTGACCCGCGGTCAACGTCGCTGCAAGGCTGATGGTCAGCGTTCCATCGGCCTGCTGGAAGTTGAGGGGCTTGTCATCGTGCGTGACCGAATCGACGACCAGTTCACCACTGTCCAGGACCAGCTGATGCAGTGGGGCCGTGGCGTCGAAGCGCACCAGGGTCTCCCCCTGCAGCTGACCGGTGGCGATATCCAGATCCAGGCTGGTTGCGTAGTGCTGGATATCGAAATCGCGTGGCTCCGCGGCAAACGCGGATGCAGTCATGGTCGACACCAACAGTCCCAGCGCGATTCTGCGGTGCATCGGATCACCTCTGAGGAAAAAACCCGATTGTAGGGCGCCGAGCTTGCAGGAGCCGCGTTAGCCACGCAGCTGAAAATGATCAGGCTGCCTGGAATGACTGCAATGCAGCCACCTCGACTGTTGTGTTGGCACCAGCGGCTAACGCCGCACCTGCAAAAGCAAAGCAAAACAAAACGCCGGCTTATGGCCGGCGTTTTGTTCAACTCACGCAGGTTGGCCTATCAGCCTTCCCACTTGCCCTGTGCAGCCAGGCCGTTTTCCTTGGCACGCTCGAACACGGTCTTCTGTGCGGCAGCGTAGTTGCCCTTCATATCCTTGGCCCACAGCTTCAGTGCCGCCTGCTGCATGGCGCGGCCATAGGAGAAGCTCAGCGGCCACGGCAGGTTGCCCAGCTGGTTCATGGCGTTGAGGTGCGCGGTGGACTGCTCGTCGCTCTGGCCACCGGACAGGAACACCACACCCGGCAGGATCGCCGGCACGGTCGACTTCAGGCACATCACGGTGGACTCGGCCACTTCCTCGACATCCACCTGCTCGTCGCAGGTCTTGCCCGGAATGACCATCGAGGCCTTCAGGATGGTGCCTTCCAGCACCACGTTCTGCTGGTACAGGGCGTCGAACAGCGAACGCAGGGTGGCTTCGGTGACTTCGTAGCAGGTCTCGATGTCGTGGTCGCCGTCCATGATCACTTCCGGCTCAACCATCGGCACCAGGCCGCATTCCTGGCACAGGGCAGCATAACGTGCCAGCGCGTGGGCGTTGGACTCGATGCAGGTACCCGACGGCATGCTTTCGCCGATGTTGATCACCGCACGCCACTTGGCGAAACGGGCGCCCAGCTTGTAGTACTCCTGCAGACGCTCGCGCAGGCCGTCCAGGCCTTCGGTCACCAGCTCACCGGGGCAGCCGGCCAGCGGGTGCGCACCCTTGTCGACCTTGATGCCCGGGATCATGCCGTTGTCGGCCATGTACTTGGCGAACGGCACGCCGTCCTTGGTCGACTGGCGGATGGTTTCGTCGTACAGGATGGCGCCGGAGATGTGCTCGTTGAGCTTCGGCGTGGTCAGCAGCAGTTCGCGGTAGGCACGACGGTTTTCTTCCGTGTTCTCGATGCCGACGCTTGCGAAGCGCTTGGCAATCGTGCCGGTGGATTCGTCAATGGCGATGATGCCCTTGCCCGGGGCAACCATGGCCTGGGCGGTTTCAGCCAGCAGTTCGATGCTCATGAGGTTCCTGTGACAGCGTGCGGGAAAACCCGGATTATAGCCCGGCACGCTCACCGGCTGGCTGCCCGCAAGGTCTGGAATCGGTTTCAGGCTGTCAGGTCAGGACAAAACCTGTCCGCTCCGATCAGTTGCTGACCGGAGCGGTGGCGTGTTGCTGACGTCGCTTACAGGTCGCCCAAGCCGCTGGCGCGACCGTCATTGCCCACTTCCAGCAGACGCAAGGTGTTGGTGGCGCCATGGGTTTCCATGTGCTCGCCGCTGGTGAACACCACCCGATCACCCGCTTCCAGCAGGTTGGCCTCGACCAGCAGACGGATGCTGCCGCGCGCCGCTTCACGCGGGGTAAAGCCACGGCTGTCGAAGTTGATCGGGAACACGTCGCGCATCAGCGCCATCTGCCGGCGTGCGCCGTCATGGCGGGTAACCGCATAGATCGGCGCCTTGGCGCGGAAACGCGACAGGTAACGCGCGGTGCCACCGGATTCGGTCATCGCCACGATGGCGCGCACGCCGACGTGCTGCGACAGGAACATGGTGGCCATGGCGATGGCCTGGTCGGCGCGCTCCAGGTTGCGCGGCGAGGCATTGAAGTCGGTCTCGGTCTGGAACTGGCGCTCTGCACCCAGGCAGATGCGGGCCATCGCCTCGACCGCCTTGACCGGGTAGGCACCGGCCGCGGTTTCGGCCGACAGCATCACCGCATCGGTGCCGTCGATGACCGAGTTGGCCACGTCCAGCACTTCGGCGCGGGTCGGGATCGGGCTTTCGACCATCGACTGCAGCATCTGCGTGGCGGTGATGACCACCTTGTTCTGCGCCAGCGAGGCCTTGATGATCTTCTTCTGCAGGCCCGGCAGCTCGGCGTCGCCGATTTCCACGCCCAGGTCACCGCGCGCCACCATCACCACATCACTGGCGTCGACGATCTCTTCCAGGTTCTCGATGGCTTCGGTGCGCTCGATCTTGGACACCAGCGCCGCGTCGCAGCCGTGCTGCTGGGCGATGGCACGTGCATCGTTCATGTCCTGCGCGTTGCGGCAGAACGAGACGGCAATGAAGTCCACGCCGATCTTGGCGACGATACCGATCAGTTCCTTGTCACGCTCGGTCAGCGCGCCCAGCGACAGGCCACCGCCCTGCTTGTTCAAGCCCTTGCGGTCGGACAGCACGCCGTCGTTGAGCACGGTGTTGATGATGCGCTCACCCTGCACCTCAACCACCTGCAGCTGCATCAGGCCGTCGTCGAGCAACAGCACGTCACCCGGGCCCACGTCCTGCGGCAGGCCGAGGTAGCTCACGCCCACCTGGCTGGCATCGCCGGCCGGTGCATCGGTACTGGCGATCAGATCAAAACGATCACCGGCCTTGAGCGTGACCTTGCCTTCGGCAAAGCGCTCGATGCGGATCTTCGGGCCCGGCAGGTCGGCCAGGATGCCCACTTCCACACCCACGCGCTGGGCCGCGGCACGCACATCGGCAGCACGCTTGGCCTGGCCGGACGGATCGCCGTGGGAGAAGTTCAGTCGCACCACGTTGACGCCCGCGCGGAACAGATCATCCAGCACCCCGGGTGCATCGGTTGCCGGCCCGAGGGTGGCGAGGATCTTGGTGCGGCGCTGACGTTCAATCATGGTACTTGCTCTCCCTAATAGACCGCCGAAAGTAGCACATCCGTTGCATGACAACGATGTCGCATACGATTTCATAAGACACTTTCTGCACTGTCCCAAAGACAGGCCAGACAGGCTGTCTGGACATACCGTACGGCATGACAACGCGGGACCTATCACTGGCTTGCATAGGTCAATAAGCGCTGGGCATAGCTCAGCACGTGAAGGTTGCTGTTGCGTGTTGGCCCGAGGGCAAGCCGTGCTGCTTTGCAGCAGAAAAGATTGGCAGCAGAGACATGCCGAGGACATCGGATGACAAGCGGGCGCGCGACTGCTGCGAAAGGGGCTTCCCCCTGAAACCTCCCAGATCGTCATTCCCGCGCAGGCGGGAATGACGGATCAATTTTTCTGTGCAGTGAAAGCATGGAGGCTCCGGTTACCAAAGCCTCAAAACACCCGCCCCAACAATCAACCGCGCAATACCGCTGCCAACTCATCGGGCGTAGCCACCACCGCTCCAGCCCCGGCAGCCTGCAATTCCTCACGACCACCAAAGCCCCACAGCACACCCACATTGCGCATGCCGTGGTGACGCGCACCTTCGATATCCATGCGCCGGTCGCCGATCATCCAGCACGCTGCCGGCTGCAGTTGCAGGCGCTGCAGGGCCTCGGCGATCAGTTCCGGTTTGTGGCTGCGCGAGCCGTCCGGAGTGGCGCCGATGATGTCCTCGAAACAGCTGCCGAACGGCAGGTGCTCGACGATGCGGCGGGCATGCGGCTCATTCTTGGCGGTGACCACCGCCAGCCTATGGCCGGCCGCATGCAGGCCCTGCACGACCTCGCCGATACCGGCGTAGATCGCATGCTCCTGCCAGCCCAGCACGTCAAAGCGCTCGCGGTACAGCTCAACGGCCCGCTCCACCCGCTCGGCGTCGCCGAATACCGGGCTGAAGCTGGTACGCAGCGCCGGGCCGATCCACTTGCGCAGTTCGGCGTCGCCCGGCACCGGCTGGTCCATCTTCTCCAGCGCATAGGCCACGCAGCGGGTGATGCCGACGGCCGAGTCAATCAGCGTGCCGTCGAGATCGAAGAAGAACACATCGCGGCTCACGCGCCGCGGGCCTCCAGCGCTGCCACCGCCGGCAAGGTCTTGCCCTCCAGGAACTCCAGGAACGCGCCACCACCGGTGGAGATATAGCTCACTTCCTTGGCGATGCCGTACTTGTCCACGGCTGCCAGGGTGTCACCACCGCCGGCAATCGAAAATGCCTTGGAGCCGGCGATGGCACGGGCCAGCGCTTCAGTACCCTTGCCGAAGGCGTCGAACTCGAACACGCCGACCGGGCCGTTCCAGACCACGGTGCCGGCCTTGGCGATCAGTTCGGCGTACTGTGCGGCGGTCTGCGGGCCGATATCCAGGATCATGTCGTCGGCACCCACGGCGTCCACGGCCTTGATCGTGGCCGGGGCGTCAGCGGCAAATGCCGGCGCCACCACCACGTCGGTCGGCAGCGGGATTTCGGCGCCGCGGGCCTTGGCATCGGCATCGATCTTGCACGCAGTGTCGAGCAGGTCGTTCTCGACCAGCGACTTGCCCACGCCATGGCCTTCGGCCGCGATGAAGGTGTTGGCGATGCCGCCACCGACGATCAGCTGATCCACCTTGCCGACCAGGCTGGACAGCAGCTCCAGCTTGGTCGACACCTTGGAACCAGCCACGATCGCCAGCAGCGGGCGTGCCGGGTTGGCCAGCGCCTTGTCCAGCGCATCCAGCTCGGCCATCAGCAGCGGACCGCCAGCAGCAACCGGAGCAAAACGAATCACGCCATGGGTCGAGGCCTGTGCGCGGTGTGCGGTACCGAAGGCGTCCATCACGAACACGTCGCACAGCGCGGCGTACTTCTGCGACAGCGCCTCATCGTCCTTGCCCTCGCCCACGTTCATGCGGCAGTTTTCCAGCAGCACGATCTGGCCCGGGGCCACGTCCACGCCGTCCACCCAGTCCTTGACCAGCGGCACGTCCACGCCCAGCAGCTCGGACAGGCGCTTGGCCACCGGCGCCAGCGAATCGGCTTCGCTCCACACGCCTTCCTTGGGACGGCCCAGGTGCGAGGTCACCAGTACAGCGGCGCCCTTCTCCAGTGCCAGCTTCAGGGTCGGCAGCGAGGCGGTGATGCGCTGCTCGGAGGTGATCCGGCCGTTCTCGTCGATCGGCACGTTCAGATCCTGACGGATCAGTACGCGCTTGCCGGAAAGGTCGAGGTCGGTCATGCGAACGATGGACATGGCAGGATCAGCTCCGCAGAGTGTGGGCAAACCGCAATTCTCGCCCGCCCTGCCTGCAGGGGCAAACCCAAGGTGCACCGGATGTCGCCACGCCTGCCGCAACCCGAGCTGTCCAGCCCCCGCCTGCGCCTGCGCGAGGTGCATGCCAACGACGCGCCGGCACTGTTCGCCATCCACAGCCACCCCCAGGTGATGCGCTACTGGAGCTATCCGGCCTGGACCGAACTGGCACAGGCCGAACAGCAGATCGCCGACATCCAGCGTCAGCGCCGCGAACTGGACATCCTGATCTATGCCATTGCCGATGCCGACAGCGACCGGCTGATCGGCAGCAGCGCGGTGTTCCATATCGACCCGGAACAGGCCCGCGCCGAAATCGGCTACAGCCTGCATCCGGACTGGCAGGGCCGGGGCCTGGCCAGCGAAGCGCTCAGGCTGATCCTGGACTATCTGTTCAAGCAACATGGACTGCGCCGGATCGAGGCCGACATCGACCCACGCAACCTGCCTTCCTGCCGCCTGGTGGAAAGGCTGGGCTTCGTCCGCGAAGGCCTGTTCCGGCAACGCTGGGACGTAAACGACGAGATCTGCGACAGCGCCATGTACGGGCTGCTACGCCAGGATTTCAATCCGTAGGGCCGAGCCATGCTCGGCAGCGGCCTTGGCAATGCAGCACCCTACATCGCAAAACCTGTCCAGCAACCCGCCACACACCACTGCGTTCAGATCGCTGCGCTTCTGATCCGATGTATGCGAGCGCACTTCAAGCCGCGCCACACCTTCGGCAACGCGCCACCGCCGGCAGCTGGCCGCCTATCCCTGTTGCGGGAGCCACCTCCTCCCGCAACCGGATCAGCACCGCGCCCAGCCGGGAAGCGATCTCATGTGCCGCTCTTATCGCGGCTGCTGCGCATCAGGCTCAACGCAAAGCCGGTGACCGCCAAGGCGCCGAACACCAACACCACCCACAGCACGATGTTCTTCCAATCCCGTGGCTCGGGTGCAGGCTGGTAGGCCGCGTCACCGGCACGCTGCGCCATCGCCCCCAGGCTGGCGGCCGCCGGCTGCCACTGCGCGCCATTGCGCGCGCGCAACGCTGCCAGCATCGGGTCCAGCGCCGCCTGCGCCTTGCCCTCGTCGGCGCTGCCTGCGACCAGCAGATACGGTGCCCTGCCCTGCGCCAGGAACACGATGCTGCCCGGCCGGTAGCCCAGCCGCAGCACCGGCGCTGCCGCCGGTATCGCACCCGGCTCGGCCTGCAGCCGCCACTGGCGGTCGTCGACGATGCCGGAGGTTTCCAGCGGCGGCGAGCGCTGCTGCTTGCCGGCTTCGCTCAGGTTCCAGGCATTCCATCCGCTGGTCAGCACCTGCCATGCCGGCTCACCATCGTCGGCACGCACCCGGTCCTGGTCGCGGCTGGACACGGTCCAGCTCACCGCGCTGTTGGGCGGCATCACCACGTCCAGCCGCTGCACCGGGAAGCGCCCGTGCAGACGGTACAGATAACCGTCCTTGCCATTGCCACCGGCAGCAGCCTGCAACTGCTGCCACTGCCAATCACTGATCTCCACCGCGTCGGCAAACTCACCGCGCAGGCCCAGCAGCTGCGGCGCTCCGCTGCGCTGCAGCGGCACCAGGCGCAGGTAGCGCAGGCCGGATTCGACCTTGATGCTGTTGCTTCGCAGCTCATTGCCCTGATTGCGCAGCTGCACCAGCCGCACCTGTGGATCGAGCACCTGCCACCCGCGCAGGTCATCACTGCCTTCCAGGCGATAGCCCAGGTCCAGCGTTGCCGCCGTATCACTCCAGTCCACCAGCAGCCGCCGCAGCTTGCCGGCCTCCTCGCCCAGATCGATCAGCCAGATCGGATCAGGCGCACCCGCGTCCGCACGCGGCGCCACCGAATTGCGGATCGACACGACCTTGCCGCCGGCATCGCGCTGCACCACCACGCTCAGATCGTCATCCCCGGCGGCGCTGCCGGCCGGCAGCGCAAACCATTGCAGCGGCGCGGTGCGTACCGCGCCGCCAAGCGGCGTGGTCGCGGCATACACGGTACTGGCCACCGGCGTGCCGTCCGCATCAATCACCCGCACATCGCGCAGGTCACGCCAATGCGCGGCCTGGTAGACGGCAGCATCCAAGGGCACGCGATAGGCACCGGCATCGGCCTGCTGCAGCTGCAGCGGCCATTGCTGGGCGAAATCGGTGCTGGCCTGCGCACTCAGCGGCAGCAGGGCCAGCACAAGCAGACGTTTGATCATGCCGTTGTTTCCTCGTTGTTGTCGGCCAGCGCGCGGCGCGGCGGTGCCGGCGCCAGCCAGCCCACCAGCGTGCACAGCAAGCCATAGGCGATGAAGGCACCGATGCCGAGCAGGTCACCCAGGTTGCCGCGGTCCACCAGCAGCAACTTGGCCAGCACCACGCTCATCAGGATGGCACCGGCCAGCCACAGGCCCCACTGCCCGCGACGCGACCCACTGATCCAACCGATCACGCCCAGCAGGCTCCAGACCACGGTCAAGCTGGTCTGCGCCAGCTTGCTGCCGAGCAGGCTCTCGTTCCACGGCACGTCACCCCAATGATGCACGGCGCGCAAGGTCATCACCGTGACCAGCACCAGCGCCGCCAACGCCGTGCCCACCAACTGCGCCGGCAGCACCGCTGCGCCACGGTTCTGCCGCAGACGCATCGCGAGCAGGGCCAGCACCGCGATTTCGGCCAGCTCAAGCGGGTTGAGCACCACGATCCACGGCAACGGCGCGGCGGAACCGGCGCTGGACAACGAAGTCAGCCACCACAGCCCAAGTACCGCGAAAACAGCCAACTGCAAGGCCGTGCGATAGCGATCAAATGCCGCACCCAGCGGCCGCGACAGCCATGCCCAGCGGTACATCGACAACACTGCCAGCAACAGCCAGGGCAGCGCCAGCAACATGCCCACCCAGCCTTCGGCCAAGGTGAAGCGAGCGCCCACATGCCAGGCCAGCAACGACACCACGGTCGGCCACAGCAGCCACCAGGCCAGCTGTGCCAGCCCAGCAACCCTGCCGCTGCCGGCGCGCAGACAGATCAGGCTGCGTACACCCAGCGCCGCGAACACCGCCCAGGCCCATGCGCCATGGCCAGCGAACGGTTGCCCGTACTCGGATACCTGCAGGAAAGCCAGCGGGAAGGCCAGGACAAATCCGCCCAGCGTGGTCAGCGACAACGCCACTGCCGGTGCGCGCCGCTGCACCTCGGCGGCCACCCACGCAGTCACCCCCAGCAGCAGCAACAGCGCATGCAGGCGGCTGCCCACCTCGACAAAATCAGCAACCTCGGTGACCACATTGCCCAGCCACCAGGCCAAGGCCCACACATAGGCAAGTGTCGCCAGCTGCAGCTTGCCCGCAGCGCGGTACCACCATGCGCAGGCAAAGCCGGCAACAGCGATCAGCAAGGCGCCCATGAACGTGGCATTGGCAATGGCCGTCGCCGGCAGCGCGCTTGTATTGGATACGCCAATGAGCAGCGCAGCGGCGGCCGCCAACTGCAGGCCGATGCCGGTCCAGCGTGCCAGGCGCCGTTGCTGGGTCAGGCCCAGCCAGACCAGCCCGGCACCTTCCAGCGCAAACACCGACGCGGTCGCCTTGGCCGACAAGGCCAGCGGCACCGCCAGCGTGGCAAAACCCACCGCCAGAATGGCATAGCCCCGGGCCAGCACATCCAGCCGCGGCTTGTGGATCAGCGCGCGTGCCAGCACTGCATACAGCACCGCCACGCCCAACGCGCACAGCGCCAGCGGCATGCGCTCCCCCTGCAACAAGCCGGCCTGCAGCGAGAAGGCGATCAGCGGCGTGCCAAACAGCAGGCAGCCATCGATGCGGGCGCTGCCGGCGCTGGCCGCCTTGCGCGCATACAGCAGCGGCAGCAGCAGGTAGAACACGAAGAACAGCAACAGGAACGGCTCGGTGCTGTTGAACTTGCCCGGTGCGTAATCCAGCACGCCCCAGATCGTGCCGATGCCCCAGGTGAAGACAAACCCGAGCAAGTTGAGGATGCGCCACGGCCGCACCCAGGCAATGGCGAAAATGCCGGCATTGAGCAGCGCGTAATACGCAAACAGCGCGACATGGTTGCCACTGCCGTCCGATAGCCAGATCGGCGCCATGAAGCCGGCCAATACACCGAGGATGGCCAACGTCCGGCTTTCCTGCAGCACGGCCATGACCGACAAGCCGGCAATCAGCACCACGCTCAAGGCAAAAGCCGGCGCGCTGCCGATCATGCCGTAGTTCTTGCAGGCGGCGAACACCACCAGCAGCAGGATGCCGATCATGCCGCCCTGCATGGCCAATGCAAAGCTGCGGTGGCTCTCGCGTTTGCGCCATGCGAACACCAGCCCGGCCAGCGCCGCGGCACTGATGCCCGCCAGTCGCAGACTGGGCGGCACCACGAACCAACCCTGGTCGCTTGCATACTTGAGCAGGGCAGCCACACCGGCCAGCAACACCAGCATGCCGACCTTGACCGGCACATTGCCGCTGGTCAGCCATTGCTTGGCGCGGGCGATGCCGCGCTCGATGAAATTGGGCTTGGGCGGCGGCGGTGCCACCCAAGGCCGGGTTGCTGGCCGTGGCGCCTCGAGCACGGGCTCGACAATCGGCGGTGCAACCGGCGCGGCAACCCGCTCGGGCAACGGTGGTAACGGCGGCACCACGGGCGGCGCGGGCTGCACGGGGTGCACTGGCTCCGGCGCTGCTGCCTGCAGCTCGGCATCGGTCCGTCCCGCTGCTGCCGCAGCCGGTGGTGGCGCCGCCGCAGCCCTCCCGCCCGCCTGTTCAGCCAGACACGCCTCCAGCGTGGCCACGCGCCGTTTCAACGACGCCAGCGACACCCAAGTGATCACCAGCAGCACCGGCACCGCAAGCACGGCCAGTACCGCAACCAATCCCAACATCACCAGCGTGTCGTCCATCCGTCGTCCTTGTCCCCCGCAGGGTGCCGCCACACCTTAGCCGGGCTGCCTGCAAACGCAAAGCTGGCGGTGCCGGTTCAGGCTGGCGATTCATCCTCATCGTGATTACGCGCATCAAAGGCCGCCCGCGCCGCGTCCATCGGCTGCTGCTGTTGCAAGCCCCACTGCAACAAGGCGTCTACCGGTGCCAGCATCGATTGGCCCAGCTCGGTCAACGCATAGTCCACCTGCGGCGGTACGGTCGGGTAGACCTGCCGACTGACCAGCCCATCACGCTCCAGACCGCGCAGGGTGCGCGCCAGCATGCGCGGCGACACACCATGAAGATCGCGCCGCAGCTGGTTGAAGCGGCGCGCCTGTGCACGCAGGGCCAGCACCGCCAGCAGGCTCCATTTCTCGCCTACGCGGTCCAGCACCGCACGCATCTGCTGGCATTGTGCAGCCCCTTCACCTGCAATCAGCCCGGTATCACCGGTGTGAGTTGCTGCCATCGACGTGCCTCCTTGTGGCCTGGAACCGCGCACCCATCAATAGAGCATGTCCACGCAGCCCGGCGCCAGCCCGGCGCGTCCCCCAAGCCCCAAAGGAGTTCCCGATGTCCGCTCTGATCCTTCGCAACGAACCGCTGGGCCGCCCGTGGCCGGGCACCGATCCGTTCCTGTTCTGCGCCCATCATCTGGACCAGTACCCGCAGGCCACCGCCGAACAGGGCGTGGACATGCGCCAGCTGGGCGGCCGCGAACTTGGTCATGATTTCAGCGGCAAGGACGGCTTCAGCATGTACCACGGTGTCACCGTGCCGGGCTTCCCCGCCCACCCGCACCGCGGCTTTGAAACCATCACCATCGTGCCGCAGGGGCTGGTGGACCATGCCGACTCGCTGGGCGCCACCGCACGCTACGGCGATGGCGACGTGCAGTGGCTTACTGCCGGTGGCGGCACCCAGCATTCGGAAATGTTCCCGCTGCGTTCGCGTGAACACGGCAATCCGCTGGACCTGTACCAGATCTGGCTGAACCTGCCGCCGCAGAGCAAGATGGCTGATCCCGAATTCGTGATGCTGTGGGGCGAGAACATCCCCAGCTACCGCATCGACGGTGCCGAGGTGAAAGTAATCGCCGGGCGCTATGTCCCGCAGGAACCCGGCCACGCCGAGCTGCTGCCGCTGGCGCCTGGGCGCAGTTCCTGGGCGGCCAATCCACAGGCCGATGTCGCGGTCTGGCAGATCACCCTGCAACCCGGTGCCTCGGTGACACTGCCGCCGGCGAACGTGCAAGGTGCGCGCCGCACGCTGTATTTCCACGACGGCAAGCAACTGCAGTTGGATGGTGATGAGATCACTGGGCCACGCTTGCTGGAAGTGGCTGCCGGCAGTGCCTTGCCGCTGCGCAACAGCGGCGATGACGTGGTGCAGATCCTGTTGTTGCAGGGCGTGCCGATCGGCGCGCCGGTGGTGGCCTATGGCCCGTTCGTGATGAACACCGCCGAGGAGATCGAGCAGGCGCGGCGGGATTACGGCCGCACCCAGTTCGGTGGCTGGCCGTGGTCCAGCCATGGCCCCGTGCATCCGGCCGGACAGGGAAGGTTTGCCAAGCACCCGGGCAAGGATGCGATTGAGTTGCCGCCGGTGAAGTAAGGCAGAGCAGCGATTGCGCGGCCTGCAGCGCCATGTAGCCCGGGTAAGCGCAGCGCAGCCGGGGCATTCCGTGCAGATCATTGCCGCAGGCTCTGCAAGCCTCTCGCATCCCGGGTGCGCTGCGCTTACCCGGGCTACGGAGCGTTGAGCCAGAGCCCCCCCTTCGCCTTCGGTGAAAGGGAGGGCTTTGAAAGCAGAACGGGCGCCTTTCGGCGCCCGTTCGGTTTGCAGCTGTTGCATGGATCAGGCGGCGACGACGCGCACCATTTCCAGGCACTTGTTGGAGTAGCCCCACTCGTTGTCGTACCAGCTGACCAGCTTGACGAAGGTGCCGTCCAGGGCGATGCCGGCTTCAGCGTCGAATACCGAGGTGTGGGTCTCGCCGCGGAAGTCGGTGGCAACCACCTTGTCTTCGGTGTAACCGAGGATACCCTTCAGCGCGCCTTCGCTCTGTGCCTTCACTTCGGCGCAGATTTCAGCGTAGGTGGCTTCCTTCTCCAGCTCGACGGTCAGGTCGACCACCGACACGTCCGAGGTCGGCACGCGGAAGCTCATGCCCGTCAGCTTCTTGTTCAATTCCGGGATCACCACGCCAACGGCCTTGGCCGCGCCGGTGGAGGACGGAATGATGTTTTCCAGGATACCGCGGCCGCCGCGCCAATCCTTGTTGGACGGGCCGTCAACGGTCTTCTGGGTAGCGGTGGCAGCGTGCACGGTGGTCATCAAGCCACGCTTGATGCCCCACTTGTCGTTGATGACCTTGGCCAACGGGGCCAGGCAGTTGGTGGTGCACGAGGCGTTGGAGACGATGCTCTGGCCAGCGTAGGTCTTGTGGTTCACGCCGAACACGAACATCGGCGTGTCGTCCTTGGACGGTGCCGACAGGATCACCTTCTTGGCGCCCGCGTCCAGGTGCTTCTGCGCGGTTTCCTTGGTCAGAAACAGACCGGTGGACTCGATCACCACGTCCACGCCCACTTCGTCCCACTTCAGGTTGGCCGGGTCGCGCTCCTGGGTGAGCCGGATCTTCTTGCCGTTGACCAGCAGGTCGCTGCCCGACACTTCCACGTCGGCCTTGAAACGGCCATGCACGGAGTCGTACTTGAGCATGTAGGCCAGGTAATCCGGCTCCAGCAGATCATTGATGGCCACGATCTCGATGTCGTTGCCGAAGTTCAACACTGCCGAACGCAGCACATTGCGTCCGATGCGACCGAAACCGTTGATGCCGACCTTGATTGCCATGTTCACAAGCTCCTGCAGCCGCAAACCCGTTGCGGCGGGGGGTGGAAGGGGGCGTCATTCTAACAGGAGCGATGCCGCCCCCGGGGCCGCGCAGGCCAGCTTTCGGGCCCGGCGCGGTTGTCGCCAGCCCCCCCAGCCGCCACGCCAGCTGAGCGGCGGCTGAGTGCAAACGCGTGTTTGATCAGGATCAAGGCGGCCCTGGCGGCGGCCGGGAACACTGGCGCCACCTCCACAAGCAATGGAATTCCACATGCGCAAGACCTCCGCCCTGCTGCTCTCCGGCCTCGCTGCCGCCATGTCCCTGGCCGCCGCCCCGACGATGGCCCAGTCCAAGGGTGACTGGACCCTGGGCGTCGGCGTGCACGCCGTTGACCCCAAGTCCGATGCCGGCGATCTCAACGGCGCTGCGCTGGGCCTGGGCGCCCTGTCCACCAAGGTCGACAGCGACGTCAAGCCGACCGTGACCTTTGAATACTTCGTCGCCGACAACGTCGGTATCGAAGTGCTGGCTGCCCTGCCGTTCAAGCACGAGGTCAGCATCGACGGCGTTGGCAAGGTGGGCGAAACCAAGCAGCTGCCGCCGGTGGTCTCGCTGCAGTACCACTTTGCCAACAGCAGCAAGGTCACCCCGTTCGTCGGCCTGGGCGTGAACTACACCAAGTTCTTCAGCACCGACAGCAAGGGCGCGCTGGCGGGCACCAAGCTGAAGCTGGAAGACTCCTGGGGCCTGGCCGCCCACGCCGGCCTGGACTTCGCGGTCAGCGACAAGGGTGCGCTGCGCGTGGACCTGCGCTGGGCCGACATCGACACCAAGGTCAAAGTCAACGGCAACAACCTGGGCACGGCCAAGATCGATCCGCTGGTCTACGGCGTTGCCTACGTTTTCAAGTTCTAAGCACCCCACCGGGTGACCCCACGTTCCGCAGTATGCTTGCCCCGGCCTTGTGCCGGGGCTTTTTTTGGCGCGCCAGCCAACGCGGGTGATGGCGCCTGCTCGGGCTGGCGCGGGACCCTGGTCCGGCGTCTTGCATCCAGCGCTTTACATGGCCAGGGGCACTGGACAGTGCGGTGACAGGCAACCGGCTGCCGCTCCGTCGGAGGAGAACGAAATCTGAATCCAAGCCGGCCGCATTCCGCCAAGCGGACACGCCGCCGCCTCGCTAACATAGCGGCAATGAAGAACACCGCTTTCCTTTCCGTCGGCTTTACGCTGGCATTGTCACTGCTTGCCGGTGACGCCCTGGCCTGGGGGGCACAAGGCCACCGTCTGGTTGCCCGCGTGGCAGAAACCCGTCTGGATCCGCAGGCCCGGGCCGAAATTGACCAACTGTTGGCGCAGGAGGCTGGCGCCACCCTGGCCAGCATCGCGCCCTGGGCTGATCAGCTGCGCAAGGAGGACCCTGACCTGGGCCGCCGTTCTGCCAGCTGGCACTACATCAACATGGCCGAGGACGGCTGCATCTACCAGCAGCCCCGGCATTGCCCCGACGGCAACTGCGTGGTGGAGGCACTGAAGGAGCAGTCGGCGATCCTGGCCGATCATAGCCGCAGCGGTGCCGAGCGCCTGCAGGCACTGAAGTTCGTGGTGCACCTGGTCGGCGACCTGCACCAGCCGCTGCACGCCGGTTACGGCAACGACCGTGGCGGCAACAACTACCAGCTGCAGTACAACGGCCGCGGCACCAACCTGCACTCGGTCTGGGACAGCGGCATGTTCTACCCGCTGCAGCTCAATGACGACCAGTTCCTGCAACGTCTGCAGGCACTGCCGGCGCCAACCGGCCTGCACGCTCCGGACCTGCGGCAGGACGCGGCACGCTGGGCCGAACAGACCTGCCGCATTGCCACCCGCAAGGGCCTGTACCCGTCCGGCCACAAGATCGGCGAGCGCTACACCGCCACCTGGCTACCCGTCGCCGAAGCCCAGCTGCGGCTGGGTGGTGAACAACTGGCAATGCTGCTCAACCAGTTGCTGGACAATCCTTGAGCCGCAGGCGCGCGGCTGACGACGCGCGCCCCAACGCTCAGCGCAGCCCGCCCTGGCTGCGGACCTGCGCCCTGCCCTCCACCACTTCAAAGGTAAAGGCATAGGACAGGGTCACCGGCACCGCTTCCACGCGGGTCGCCCCTGCACAAACGTCGTCGCTGGCCGGCGTGACTCCGGCAGCAAAGTGACACAGCGCCGCAGGCTGGAACACCCAGCCCGCAGTCGCCGCCAACGCGGCCTGCAGCAACGCGGCGTTGGCCTGCACCCCACCACTGCCACACTGCGAGTGCGCCAGCAGCGGCTCGGTCCGCTGGACCTGCCCCTGCCCATCGACGATCACCCGCACGCACACCGTGGTGGGTGGCAACGACCGCCGCACGAACTCCTCCGGCAGTACCGGCTCCGCCGCCTGTACAGCCATAGGCATGCGGAAGCGCTCGCTCGCCGCCAGCTGGTACGCCTGCACCTGTCCGCCCGTCGCGGTACTGCCCTCTGGCTGCAGCAGCTGCCGGTGTTGGTTGACGTCATAGCTGGCGGCCGGTGACTGCGGCGGCAGCCGTGTTGCGCAGCCGGTCACCAGCAGCAGCGCGACAAGCAACGCAGCACGGCGCATGCTCAACTCCCGCTGCTCTCGCTGTACGTGGTTTCTTCATCCATGGCGAACTGCACCGGCACCTGCAAGGATGCCGCCACTGCCTGGCCATTCCGGCGTGCGGGAACAAACGTCCACTTCCATGCCGACTCCACCGCCGCCGCATCAAATACGCCCTGCGGCTGGGACTGGGTCACCTTGACGTCGGTAGGCCGGCCATCAGCGCCCACCTCGATGCGCAGCATCACCTTGCCTTCGATGCGGTTGTCCACCGCGGTTGCCGGGTAACGCGGCGGCGGCATGCGGTCCACCTGTGGTTCACCATCGGCCGCAGCCGGCTCGACCATGATGCGGGTGGCAGCATGGGCTACAGCAACCTGGGGTGCCGAGCGCAACTGCAGCTTCCAGGTCGAACGCCCATCCGCAGTGGAGACTTCGATGCCCGCCATTTTGTCGGGTGCCACCAACAAGGTCGGCGACGACACCAGTGCGCCATCGGCCTTCAGCGTGCCCTGCAGCTTCAACAGACCATCGGCCATGGGCTCGAGGCTGAACTCCGCCGCCCATTGCACGCCAGCATCGGAGCTGGCGCTGAAGGAGAAGGGCTTGCCGCTGGGCTGGCGCAGCTCGAAACGCTGGGTAGTGCCATCGAGCGTGGCCTCGATGAAGGTGGCATAGACCTGCGCACTGGTCTGTCCGGCAGGTGCCGCCGAGGCCGGCTGCGCCGCCCACGCCGCATAGCCCACGCCAAGGCTCAGCCCTGCCGCCAACAACAAACTTGCCGCCCACTGCTGCCTGCCGGGTACGGGTCGCTTCAACATGGCAATTCGCTCCTTCAATGGATGATGGTTCTGCCAGTGGCACCCCACCGGCAATGCAGACTGCGCCAGCCCGGTCTTGAGCATGGCGTCGCCATAGCTGCGACGGGCACCGGCCATCCGCGCGATGACGCGCTCGTCGCAGGACAACTCCTGGTCCTCGCGGCAGCGGCGTTGTGCCAACAGCAGCAGCGGGTTGAACCAGTACAGACACTGCAGCAAGGCCAACAAGGCGTTGATGGCGATATCGCCACGCTGCAGGTGGATGCGCTCATGCAGCAGCACCAGTTGCTGCTCCAGCGGTGAGTAGCGCTGTTCGAAACCCGCTGGCAGCACGATCATCGGGCGCAGCAGGCCCATCGCCGCAGGCAGCCCGGCACTGCTGCTTGCCTGCCACAGGCCATCGCTGCGTTGTTGCAGCACACCCAGCGCCTTGCGGAAGCGCCGCTGTTGGCCGGACAAGCGCAGCGCCATCAAAAACACGCCGGCAAACCACCCGCACAGCACCCACTGCGGCCAGGTGGTAGCGAGGTTGGCGCCAACCGCGACCGGCGCCACTGCTGGCATTGGAGTCCCCACAGCCAGCATCGGCACCGCCACCAGCTGCGGTCCCGGCAACAGCACCGCCAGCAATGCCGATGGCACCATCAGCCACAGCAGATAGGCTGCGCTTGCGCCCAGCCGGGCACGCACCGGCCCACGCAGCAACAGCAACAGCACGATCGCCACGCTGCTGGCAGCACTGGTTTCCAGCAGCACCGTAAGCAGTTCAGTGCTGGTCATCGTCAAGTTCCTCCAGCAGTTTGCGCAGCTCGGCCACGTCGTCGCGGCTAAGCCGCTGGTGCTGGCTGAAATGCGCCACCAACGGCGCGACCCGGCCATCGAACAGACGCTCGATCAGGCTGCTGCTCTCCTCCAGCAGCCAGGCATCGCGCTGGACCAGCGGCGTATACAGGAACCGCCTACCCTCCTTGGTGGCAGTGATCGCCGCCTTGTTGAGAAGTCGGTTGAGCAGGGTTTTGACGGTTGCCTCGGCCCATTCATTGCCGCCGGGCAAACGCGCCATCACTTCATCGGCGGACAGCGGGTGCGCACTCCACAGCACCTCCATCACCACCGCTTCGGCCTCGCTGATCCTGATCATCGTTTACGCCTGTAAATTTTTACCGATTACACGAGTAAACGAACCCCCTGTCAAGGCCTCTTCAGGTGATTCAGCAAGCCCATGCTGTAATGCCGGGACCCTCGCAGACAGCGGACACCATGCCCCACTACGTGACCGACCTTGACGCAGCCGTGGATTGGCTGCTGGGCAATACCCAGGGACCGCTGCGCATCGGCGCACCGCTGGCATTGGGCAAACCCCATCGCCTGCTCAATGCCTTGTATGCGCGCATCGAACAGGATCCAAGCCGGCCGCTGCAGCTCTACACCGCGCTGTCGCTCAATCCACCGCGGGCCAAAGGCGACGGCCTGGAAGCACGATTCATGCGGCCTTTCGTCGAGCGCCACTTCGGCGCGGACTACCCGCGCCTGGCCTATGCCGATGCCATTGCCCGCGACGCGCTGCCAGCGCATGTGCAGGTGGAAGAGTTCTACATGCAGTCCGGTGCGCTGTTGCGCTCATCGCAGGCGCAGCGCAGTTACACCAGCCTCAACTACACCCATGCCGCCGATGCGGTGGCGCAGCGCGCGCCGCATGCCATCGTGCAGAAGGTGGCCTGTCGCGATGGCAACCCGCGGCTGTCCCTGTCCTGCAACAACGACATCACCCAGGACACCCTGGACGCCATTGCCGCGCGCGGCCTGCCCAAGCCGCTGCTGATTGCCGAGATCGACCCGCAGCTGCCCTGGCTGGGTGGCAGCGCGACGGTCGACGTCGACTTCTTCGACCTGGTCATCAGCCCGCCCGGCCCCTACCCACAACTGTTCGGCCTGCCCCGGCAGCCTGTAAGCGATGCCGACCATGCGATCGGTCTGTACGCCAGCACCCTGGTACGCGATGGCGGCACCCTGCAGATCGGCATTGGCACGCTGGCCGATGCACTCAGCCACGCATTGGTGCTGCGGCATACCGACAACGCACGCTACCGGCAGATCCTGCACGCGCTGGACCCGCAGCTTGCCGAAAGCCCGCTGGTGCGCGAAATCGGCGGACTGGAACCGTTCGAGATCGGGCTGTACGGCTGCAGCGAAATGCTCAACGAGGGTTTCCGCAAGCTGGTGCAGACCGGCGTCATCTGGCGCAAGGTTCATGACGATCCGGGATTGATGCAGCGCCTTGCCGACGGCACCGCCAGCAAGGGTGACCATGGCCGCCTGGCGCGCGAGGGCGAGTACCTGCACGGTGCCTTCTACCTTGGCTCACCCGAGTTCTATGACTGGCTGCGCAACCTGCCCGAGGCCGAATGCAGCGCCATCGGCATGCGCCGCATCAGCGAGATCAACCAGCTCTATGGCGGCAATGAAGCGCTGGAACGCCTGCAGCGGCGCGATGCGCGCTTCTTCAACTCCTGCATGATCGCCAGCGCGCTGGGGGCGGCCGCGTCCGATGCACTGGAAGACGGCCGCGTGGTGTCCGGTGTGGGTGGCCAGTACAACTTCGTGGCGATGGCCCATGCCCTGCCCGATGCGCGCAGCGTGCTGATGTTCCGCGCACTACGCGAGGAAGCTGGCAAAGCGCAATCCAATGTGCGCTGGAACTACGGCAACACCACCATCCCGCGCCACCTGCGCGATGTGTTCGTCAACGAATACGGCATCGCCGACCTGCGCGGCCTGACCGACGAGCATTGCGTGATTGCGATGACTGGCATCACCGATGCGGCATTCCAACCCGCCTTGCTGGATCAAGCCAAGGCCGCGAAGAAGCTTGCCGCGAACTTCGCCCTTCCAGCGCACTGGCAACAGAACCGCGCCGAGGTGTTGCGCGCCAAGCTTGCCCCGTTCCGTGCCGATGGCAGCCTGCCGGATTATCCGTTGGGCAGTGACTTCGATGCGGTTGAACAGGATCTGCTGCGGGCGTTGGGCTGGTTGAAGTCGGCGACTGCGACGCCGATGGGCAAGCTGCGCACCGTGGTGGCAGCACTGCGCCAACCAGCGGCCGACAGCGATGCGCTGTATCTGCAACGGATGGAGTTGCAGCAACCGGCAAGCCTCGGGGAGCGGCTCAATGCAGGCCTGTTGCGTCTTGCCCTGGCGCGGACCGTGCGCGGTGGATGACCGCGGGCACGATTGCGCCCGTCCTTTCGCGTAGCCAAGTGCGCGCGGTCAGATTTCGCCGGTAAAGCCCCTGCCGGGCATGGCTCGGCACTAACTGTGCCTTCCGCCCTCCCTTTCGCGTAGCGAAGGGGAGTATCTGGGAAGGGATGGCTTTTGCGGGTAAAACCCCTGCCGAGCATGGCTGGGCACTACAGTTGGGGCGAAACCAAAACAAAGGCCGGGTTTCCCCGGCCTTTGTCCAATCTCGCGATGTAGGGCTATCAGCCCGCGACCTGCGCCTTGGCTGCTGCCACAACCGCTTCGGTGGTGATGCCGAAGTGCTTGTACAGCTTGTCGGCCGGGGCCGATGCGCCGAAAGTGTCCAGACCGACAACCGCGCCGTCCAGGCCCACGTACTGGCGCCAGAAACCGGTGACGCCGGCTTCGACGGCAACGCGTTTGCGCACGGCATTCGGCAGCACCGACTCGCGGTAAGCGGCGTCCTGGCGATCGAACACGTCGGTGCACGGCATCGACACCACGCGGGTCTTGATGCCGGCAGCGTCCAGCTCGGCCTTGGCGGCCACGGCCAGACCTACTTCCGAACCGGTGCCGATCAGGATCACGTCCGGGGTACCGGCGGCGTCAGCCAGCACGTAACCACCGCGTTCGATCTGCTGCACCTGCTCGGCCGTACGCGGCTGCGGGGCCAGGTTCTGGCGGCTGAAGATCAGGCAGCTCGGGCCGTCCTTGCGGACGATGGCGGCCTTCCAGCTGACCGCCGATTCGGCCGCATCGCAGGGACGCCACACATCGTTGTTGGGGATGTAGCGCAGCGAGGACACGTGCTCCACCGGCTGGTGGGTCGGGCCGTCTTCGCCCAGGCCGATCGAGTCGTGGGTGAACACGTGGATGACGTGCGCCGGGATCAGCGCGCTCATGCGCAGCGCGTTGCGGGCGTAGTCACTGAACACCAGGAAGGTGGCGTCGAACGGCAGGAAGCCGCCGTGCAGGGCCAGGCCATTGGCAATCGCGCTCATGCCGAACTCACGCACGCCGTAGTGCACGTAGTTGGCATGCGGGTCTTCGCCGACCACGGTCTGAGCACCCTTCCACAGGGTCAGGTTGGAACCGGCCAGGTCAGCCGAACCACCGATGATTTCCGGCAGCAGCGGTGCGAAGGCCTGGATGGCGTTCTGCGAGGCCTTGCGCGAGGCGATGTTCGGCGCTTCGGCCTGCACCTGGGCGATGTAGGCATCGGCCTGGGCAATGAAGTCGGCCGGCAGCTCGCCGTGCGACCGGCGGGTCAGCTCTTCGGCATCGGCCGGGAACTGTGCGGCGTACTTGTCGAACAGCTGCTCCCACTCGGCCTGACGCAGGGTGCCGGTGCCGCCAGCGCGCCAGCCGGCATAGATCTCTTCCGGGATCTCGAACGGGCCGTAGGCCCAGTTCAGCGCCTTGCGGGTCGCTTCCAGCTCGTCCTTGCCCAGCGGTGCGCCGTGGCTGGATTCCTGGCCGGCCTTGTTCGGCGAGCCAAAACCAATGGTGGTCTTGCAGCAGATCAGGGTCGGCTTGTCGAACTGCGACAGCGCCTGTTCGATGCCAGCCTTGATGCTTTCCGGATCGTGGCCGTCAACGCCGCGCACCACGTTCCAGCCGTAGGACTCGAAGCGTGCCGGGGTGTCGTCGGTGAACCAGCCTTCCACTTCACCGTCGATGGAGATGTTGTTGTCGTCCCAGAAGCAGACCAGTTTGTTCAGGCCCCAGGTGCCAGCCAGCGATGCAGCTTCGTGCGAGATGCCTTCCATCAGGCAGCCGTCGCCCATGAACACCCAGGTGCGGTGGTCGACGACTTCGAATTCCGGGCGGTTGTAGCGCTGCGACAGCAGCTTTTCCGCCAGCGCGAAGCCCACGGCATTGGCCAGGCCCTGACCCAGCGGGCCAGTGGTGGTTTCCACGCCCGGGGTTTCATGACGCTCCGGGTGGCCGGCGGTGCGGCTGCCCAGCTGGCGGAAAGCCTTCAGTTCTTCGATCGGCAGGTCGTAGCCGCTCAGGTGCAGCAGCGCGTAGTGCAGCATCGAGCCGTGACCGTTGGACAGCACGAAACGGTCACGGTTGAACCACTTCGGGTTGTTCGGGTTGTGACGGAGATAGTCGTTCCAGAGCACTTCGGCGATATCGGCCATGCCCATCGGCATGCCGGGATGACCGGACTTGGCGGCTTCTACCGCATCAGCGGCAAGGAAACGGATGGCGTTCGCCAACTGGCGGCGGGTGGGCTGCGTCATGGGTCGTCAGAATCAGGAGGCTCCCGCGAAACTGCGGGCGGCCTATTGTCCCACAAGCCCATGCCCGGGGCAGTGCGTAAAGACCTACCGCGGGCAGGCCCGTTTCACATTGCAGCGGATTCTGCGCTGTGCCCGCCCTTTTCCCCTCTCCTCAACTCCTTTTCCCCTCTCCTCAACTCCTCTTCCCCTCTCCCCAACCCCTCTCCCCCTCTCCCCAACCCCTCTCCCGCGAGGGGAGAGGGGCTCACTTTCCTGCAAGCCCAATGGCTGATGAGCACAACCACTCTCCCAAAGGGGCCAGCACGATCGACCTTTGCACCGGCGCAAGGGCCGCGTTAAGGCGTGAGGGTTGGGAGGGGGCGCGGCGAGCCACATCGCTCTCCCCCCAAAGAAAAACGGCCACCCTGTTCAGGATGGCCGTCTCAGACGCAGCACCGGGGAATTATCAGGCCTGCGGATGGTGGCGCCCCACCTCGTCCTCACTCTCGCCGCGGGCCACCAGGGTGGTCAGGGCCAGGTCCCCCGTGACGTTCAGTGCGGTGCGGCACATATCCAGGAAGTGGTTCACGCCCAGGATCAGGCCGATACCCACCGGGTTGACCCCGACCATGCCGCAGATCAGCGCCACCACCGGCAGTGAGCCGGACGGGACGCCGGCCGTGCCAATGCCGCCAAGGATGCACACCACCATCACCATGAACTGCTGGCCGATACTCAGGTCCACACCGAAGAACTGCGCCAGGAAGATCACCGTCACGCCTTCAAACAGCGCAGTGCCGTTCTGGTTGGCGGTGGCGCCCACGGTCAACACGAAGCGCGAGACCTTGTGCGGGAAGCCCATTTCATCGGCCACCCGCATCGCGGTCGGCAAGGTCGCGTTCGAGGAGGCGGTGGAGAACGCCATCAGCGTCGCTTCCTGCGTCTCACGGAAGAACTGCAGTGGCGAGCGCCCGGCCAGCTTCACCGCGATGCCATAACTGACAAACATGTGCACGCCCAGTGCCAGCACCACCACGCCCACATACGCGCCGAGCTTGACCAGCAGGCTGAAACCGAAGATGGCCGCGAGGTTGAACATGAAGCAGGCCACCGCATACGGGGCCAGCCGGATGACCAGATTGATCAGGGTCATCGAGATCTCGAACAGTCCCTCGATGGCCTTGCGCAGGGTGGCGACCTTCTCGGCCGGCGACAGCACCATGCCGATGCCCAGCATCAGCGCAAAGAACATCAGCGACAAGATCTTGCCGTTGTCCGAGGCGGCCTCCAGAACATTGTTCGGCACGATCGACAGCAGCATCTCCATGCCCTTGGGCTCGGAACCGATACCAGCCACGATTTCCTTGCTGCGCTCGGCATTCTCGGCCAGCAGCTGCGCGGCCACGTTGGGGTCCACGCCGGCGCCCGGCTTGAGCACATTGACCAGCACCAGGCCGATCAGCACCGCCACACCCGACAGCACCACGGTATAGGCCAGCGACTTCCAGCCGATCCGTCCCAAGGCGCGGATATCGCCCATCTCCGAGACGCCCATGACCAGTGCCGAGAAGATCAGCGGCACGATCAACATGAAGATCAGGTTGAGGAAGAGACCCGATACTGGCGTGGTGATGTAAGTGGTAACAACGTGCACCCAGTCCGCGCCGGGGCTGAGCAAGTGCACGATCAGGCCCAGCAGCAGGCCAACGCCAAACCCTATCCCGATTTTCCAGTGGAACGGCATCTTGGCGGGACTCTTTGCTGCATGGGCCATCGTTGGTTTTCCCTCGAGAATGGTTCAGCTTAGCAGACGGTTTGTGGCCGTCCTTTTCAGCTTTGTTCCGGATAGAGAGGGGCCAGCAGCGGTTTTTCCGCCACCGCTGGGCCACCACGCCAACGCGGGCCTGCCTTGAACACCTCGCGCAACCGCGCCCGCGCCTGGCTGACGTCGCCCTCGCCGCCCCAGCGGGCACGCTGCATGCGTTGCACCGCCTCACGCTGCTCGGCCGGCTCCAGCCGCTGGATCACCGCGTCCAGATCAGGCGCCGCAGCCATCGCCATCAGGATTCGCGCCACCTCGTCCAGGCCACCGCTGTCCAGCGCCCGCCGCAGATCGGCAGCGCTGTAACGCGAGCTGGGGCGGTCCCCCACGTGTGCCTGCAGCGTCTGTGTGGCCGGCGGCCGGCGGCGACTTACCGCCCATACCAGGGTGACCAGCCACAGCAGGGCGAAACCCGCCGCCAGCGCTGGCCACAGCCACGCTGCACTGCCGGCAGTTGTCCCCATCGTCACCGTACTGGGCAGCGCCGTGGCAGCGGCCGCGGCCACTTGGCCCTGCGGTAGCGGTGGTGCCGCCAGCCCGGCCGTCCCTTGTGCCACCTGCAGTGTCAGCGCAGGCAGGGCGGCCGTCCGTGCCTGCCCGGTGGCCACGTCCCACCAGGGCATCTGGATGCCCGGCAAGCTCAGGGTGCCGGCCTGCTGGGGCACGATGGAATAGCGCCGGGTCAGCTTCAGTTGCGGGCTGCCGCCGGCAAAGGTTTCGTCATACTGCGGCGGCTCGGCGAATACCTGTGCCGCATCGCCCAGCGACGGCACCGGCAGCTCAGGGAACTGCGCCTTGGTGGCACCGGTGGCGGTCGCTTCCACCTCCACGGTGATCGCCTCGCCGGTGCGGCCACCGGCAGGGGCCGCGACATAGCGCAGCTGCAGGTTCTTCAGTGGCAGCCAGGGCTGCGGTGCATCGGCAGGGACCGCCTGCACCTGCAGCGTCTGGTCGGGGCCACGTGCACTCAACTGCCCACCGTCGCGGCCAAAGAAATCATCAAAGAAACCGCCAGCTCCCTGTCCGCTGAAACGCGCGCCCACCACCTGCAAGGGCCCGCTGCGCTCCGGGATCAGCAGGAAACGGCGTTCGACCACGTTGTAACGCCGCCCGCCGACTTCCCGCACGGAAGTGCGGTCATCGCCCACCCGCTGCAGCGATGCCCCCGCCGGCGTATCCAGCACCAGTTCGCCCGACGCCAGCTGGGTGGCGAAGTACAGCCGCACCACCACGCCCACGCTCTGCTGCACATAGGGGTTGCTGTCATCCACCTCGGTTTCGATGAAGGCCACTGCATCACCAGTGGCCGGGGCCAACGGTGCCTGCCCCACCACCAGCCGTAACGGCGCGGTGCTGGCACTGCCCACACGCAGTGCCGGTATCGCCAATTCGCCATTGCGTCGGGGCGACAGCGCAACCGTATGAACCGCGCGGTTGCTGATGGCGCCATTCTGCATCTGCAGCTGGCGGCTGCTGGTCTGGTTGCTGAGCGAGAACTCGGCCTGCAAGGGCGCGTAGTCCGGCGCCGCCGACTGCTCGGTTTCGATGTTGAGGGTGACGCTTTCGCCCAGGTTGATGCTGTCACGGTCCAGCCAGGCACGGGTCTGTGCCTGCGCCAGGCCCATCACCAGCAACAGGCACAGCAATACGCCGCATCGCGCCTGCGCGCGCCATTGAAACCTTGTCATCGTTGTTCCCGCATCCGGCGCTCATATTCGAGCTGGAATTTTGCTTTCAACAGCGCGCCGGGTTCGTCCGGCACACGCTGCATCCACGCCTCGACGGCCTGCCGCTGCTCGCGCTGCTCCGGGCTCATCGCCGCCACTGCCTTGGCCTGGGCGGCGGCCTCGTCGTCCTGCTGCGCCTGCTGACGTATGGCTTGGGCCATGCGCTCGCGCTGGGCCTGGTCCGCCTGTTGCTGCGCACCGGCATTCTCGGCCTGCGGCGTGTCCTGCCCACCCTGCTGGCCAGCATTGGCCGGGGATTGCTGTTGGCCTTGTTGGCCTTGTTGGCCTTGTTGGCCTTGTTGGCCTTGTTGGCCTCGCTGACCCTGCTGACCCGCGTCCTGCTCCTGCTGACCTTGTTGGGCATTGCGCGGTTGGCCGTCCTGCGGATTCTGCTGGCCCTGCTGTTGCTGCTTGCCCGGCTCCTGCGGCGACTTCGGCGTGTCCTGTTGGTCCTTGCCCTGCTGGCCTCCGTTGCGCGGGCCCTTCGGTGGTTTGCGCTTGCGCGCGGCATCCACTGCGGCACGGTTGGCCACCGCATCGGCCATGCCCGGTGTGCGCTGGAGTGCCTGGTCGTAGGCAGCAATGGCCTCGTCATAGCGGCCCTGGCGGGCCAGCGCATTACCCAGGTTGTACAGGCCCTCGGCGCTGTCGATGCCCTGGAACTGCTTCTGCGCGGTGGCAAAATCGCCTTGCCGGTAGGCTTCCACGCCCTGCTGCAGACGCTCGTGCTGGCGCTGGTCGGCGCGTTGCCACCAACCGCCCGGCTCGGCAGCATGCGCCGGCTGCGCCAACGGCAGTACCAGGCACAGTGCCAGCACCGCCATCGCGCCGCGCGGCCGGCGGAACGCCAACATGCCCAGCAACAGCAAAGGCAGCAGCAGCCAATATCCTTCGTCCTGCCAGCTTTTGCCGGCATTGGATGTCGCCCTGTCCTGCGCCTGCAACTGCGGCTCCAATACCCCCAGCGCCTGCAGGTCCGACGAATCCCTGGCCAAGCGCTGGTAGCCACCCCCGCCGGCAGTTGCCAGTGCACGCAACGAGGTTTCGTCCAGGTGCGCCTGCTCGATGCCACCACGTACATCGCGGTAGGACGCGCCCTGCACGCTGCCCAGCCCCAACACCGATACCCGGTAGCCTGCCACGCGCAGTTGCGTGGCGGCGGCGACCGCCGCCGCATCTGCATGGTCGGTCAGCAACAGCACATCGCCCTGACGCGCGCCGGACTGCTTGAGCAGTGCACCTGCCCAGGCCAGCGCCTTGTCAGCCCGCTGCCCGTCCACCGGCATCACCTCCGGCCCCAGGGCATCCAGGAACAAGGCCACATTGGCAGCGTCATCGGTCAGTGGTGCCACCGTGAACGGCTCCCAGGCGAACGCAATCAAGGCCACTTCACCGCCCTTGCGTTCACGCAGCAAGCTGGCCAGCTTGGCCCGCGCCTGCAACAGGCGCGATGGTGGCAGGTCGGCGGCACGTATGCTGGAAGAAAGGTCCTGCACGATCACCAGCGGTGCCTTGGACTGCCACAACGGCTGCTGCACCTGCCGCCAGCTTGGGCCGGCCATTGCCAACACAGCCAACGCCAAGCCCAACAGCAACCCCAGCAGCCCCAGCCCGCGACGCTTGTGACTACCACTGAGCAGATGCGGCAGCAGGTGGGCATCCACGGCCGCGTGCCAACGCAGGCGCCGCCGCCGCAACCACACGCTGCCCAGCAGCGCGGCCGGCAGCAGCAGCAACGCCCACAACCACTCCGGTCGCACAAAGTGCAGCTGATGCCACAGGCTCATCGCCGCCACCCCCGCCATGCCAACGCAATGAGCCCCAGCAGCAAGGCAACACCCAGTGGCCAGGCATAGCGTTCTATGCGCGGGCGTACCGCCGGACCTGCATCCTTCACCGGTTCCAGCCGATCCAGTTCGGCATAGATGCCCACCAGTTCATCCGTATCGCGTGCGCGGAAGAAACGCCCGCCGGTTTCGCTGGCAATCTTCCCCAGCGTCTTTTCGTCCACCTGATCCTCGCCCCCGGGCAACTGCACGCCGAACAGCGAGCCTCCGCCGCTGGCGCCGAACGCCACGGTGTAAACCCGCACACCTTCTGCCTTGGCCAGGTCAGCCGCCTTCAGCGGCTCCAGTACACCGGCGGTGTTGACACCATCCGTCAGCAGGATCAATACACGCTGGCCTTCGGGCTGCTCCCGCAGGCGCTTCACCGACAGTGCGATGGCATCACCCAGCGCCGTCTCACGCCCGGCCAGGCCGACCACGCTGTCACGCAGCTGCTCGCGCACGCTGGCACGGTCGGCGGTCAACGGGGTCAAGGCATAGGCCTGCTGACCGAACACCACCAGGCCGATGCGATCACCCTCGCGTCGATCCAGGAAGTCGGCCAGCACGGCTTTCGCCGCGGTCAGCCGGTCCACTACCCGCGCACCCAGTTGCATGTCGGGCTCGCTCATGCTGCCGGACAGGTCCACCGCCAGCATCATCTGACGCGCCTGCCGGGGTGGCTCGATCGGCTCGCCCAGTTGCTGTGGGCGCGCAGCGGCAGCCACCAGGCAGAACCACGCCAGCCACAACAGCAGCGAGCGCAGCAGCGCCCCGCCCCGTCGCCGCTTCCCCCGCAGTTGCAAGCGGGCGGATTCATAAGGCACGCGCAAGGCCGGGCTGGCGTCCTCACGCAGTGGCCAGGCATACATCAGCAAGGGCAGTGGCAGTGCCAACCACAACCAGGGCCAGGCGAACTCCGGCACCCACGTCGGCAGCAGCGCAAGCAATGACTGCATCACCGCGTACCCGCCATCAGTGTGACAAAGCGCGCACGGGCCAGATCACATGCCCGCGCCAGCGCCGCTGCATCCACCTGCGGACGAAAGCCGCCATCGAGCAGCAGGCGACCGTCACCCTCACTGAACTCTCGTCCCTTGGCACCATCCAGGAACTGCAACCAGGCTTGCCCCTGCAACGACACCGCCTGTCGATCCACACGTCGCGCCGCCCGTCGCAGCAATTCCGATGCAGCCGCCAGGCGCGCCGGGCCGGCGGCCGCCGCCTGCAACTGGGTGTCGAACAGCGCCAGCCAACGCTGGCGACGCCGCCGCTGCAACCAACGCCACAGCAACCAGCCCCCCAGCACCAGCAGTACCGCAGCCATCACCAGCCACCAGCCTGGCGCCGGCGGCCAGATACCCGGTGCTGTGGGCAGATGCACGTCGCGCAGTGGCAGTTGTGCGCTCATCCGCCCTGCCCCGTCACAGCACTGCCAAGCCAGGCATCGCTGGCAGCATCGCTGCTCAGGCTGCTGACCTGGATGCGACGCCCCGGCAGCTGCCGCAGCAGGGTTTCCAGGGGACCGACCAATGCCGCATGCCAGGCCTCGCGTACCGACGCCGCAGCCAGGTCCAGCTGCATGCGTCCCTCCGGCGTAGCCAGCGGCAACACGCAATGCGGCGGGTCCATTTCCAGCGGGTCCACCAGCAGGATCAAACGTACCTCCACATGCATTGCCAAGGCCGTCCAGGTGGCCGCGGGCACGCCTTGCGCGCTGGCAGGATCGGCCAGCACCACCGCCCGCGCGCCTGGATGCAGCAGCCGTGCGGCCTGCTCCAATGCGTACTGCAGGCCATCATCGTCAGCGGGCCGCTCGGCATACCACCGGCTGAGCGCATCCAGCGCACGCAATACCCCGCGCGTACCGCCGGCGGGGGGCACCAGCGCCTGCTGGCGGCTGCCGCGCAGCGCGGCCACACGGTCGCCATCACGCAGCGCCGACCAGGCCGCAACCGCGCCGGCACGCGCCGCCTGCACCGACTTGAAGCGGACGCGCGTGCCGAAATACAGCGCCGCAGCGGTATCGGCAACCAGCAAGGTGACCCGCTCGCGCTCGGTCTGGAATGTCTTGGTATGGGTGGAGCCGCTGCGCGCGGTCAATTTCCAATCGATATGGCGGGCATCGTCGCCAGCCACGTACTCACGTGACTCGGCGTATTCCATGCCACGCCCACGCAGCATCGATGCGGCCTGGCCACGCAGCGCATGACTGCCGCGACGTGCGGCCGGACCGCGCACGGCGTGCCGCCGCAATGCGATCAGTTCGGACAGTTGCGGGCGAATGCCATCCGCTGCGCCCTGCCCGGCAGCCACACCCACCGATGCGGGGGGCTTCATCGCCGCACCTGCGGACGGACCCAGCTTTCACTCAAGACGTACACCATGATGCGCTCACGGCAGCGGCACGCAGTCGAGCAAGGCGGCAACCAGGCGCTCGCCATCCCAACCCTCGGCCGCTGCTTCATAGCTGGGCAAGACCCTGTGGCGCAGCACGTCGGCAGCCACCGAGCGCACATCGTCGGGGGTGACGTAGTCGCGCCCGGCCAACCACGCTCGGGCGCGGGCGCAGCGCTCCAGCGCGATGGAACCGCGCGGGCTTGCGCCCCAGGCGATGCGTTTGGCCAAGGCGGGGTCGTAGGCGCTGGCATCACGCGAGGCCAGCACCAGCGCCACCAGGTAGCGCTCCAGTTGCGGCGCCATGTGCAGCTCGAGCACCTCGCGGCGCGCCGCCTCTATCTTCTGCAACGAGAGCTTCTCGACCAGCGTGCCGCGCGGTTGCAATGCACGCAATGCGCGCTCGCGTGCCAGCCGCAGGATCTCGGTCTCCGCACCGGCGTCGGGGTAGCCGATGCGCACGTGCATCAGGAACCGATCCAGCTGCGCTTCGGGCAGCGGAAAGGTGCCTTCCTGCTCGATCGGGTTCTGGGTGGCCATCACCAGGAACACGTCGGGCAAGGGATAGGTGGTGCGGCCCACGGTAACCTGGCGCTCCCCCATGGCTTCGAGCAACGCCGATTGCACCTTGGCCGGGGCCCGGTTGATCTCGTCTGCGAGCAGGATGGGGTGGAAGATCGGCCCGGCCTGGAATTCAAAGCGTCCTTCCTGCGGACGCCAGATATCGGTGCCGGTGAGGTCGGCGGGCAACAGGTCGGGGGTGAACTGGATGCGCGCGAAACTGGCATCGATGCGCGAAGCCAGGGCCCGGATCGCGGTGGTCTTGGCCAGGCCCGGCGCGCCTTCCACCAACAGATGACCATCGGCCAGCAAGGCGACCAGCAGCCGGTCGACCAACAGCGACTGACCCACGATCTCGGCCGACAAGGCATCTCGCAGCGCGGTGAATTCCTGATGCAGGCCGCTCAAGGGCGGGGCCGCATCACTCTGTACGGGAAGCTGGGGAGGCAGGTTCATAGGCGCAGTTTGACCGATCCAGCGTGAAATGGTTCCAACCGCCTGCCCACAACGAAAAAGGGCCGCTGAACGCGGCCCTTTTGGAAAGACTGCTCCGCCTTACTGGGCGGCCTGCGCCACGCGCAGGATCTTCGGGGTGACAAACACCAGCAGCTCGGCCTTGTCCTTGCTGCGGCCACGCTTCTTGAACAGGTTGCCAAGGAACGGGATATCGCCCAGGAACGGCACCTTGCTCACGCTGCTGCGGTCAGTGAACTCATAAACACCACCAACAACGACGGTCTGGCCGTCCTCCACCAGCACGGCGGTGTTGACCTCTCGGCGGTTGATGATCGGCACCACACCGAAGTTCTCAACCTCCAGATAGTCATCCACCTCATCCTTCTTCACAACCATGTTGAGGAAGACGCGGTTGTCCTTGGTGATGGTCGGGGTGACCTTCAGCTCCAGCAGCACTTCCTTGAACTGCACGTTGGCCGTTGCCTGACCGCCGGTACCTGAAATGGTCACGTAGCCGATTTCCTTACCCTGCTTGATCACGCCCTCACGCTGGTTGGCGGTGACGATGCGGGGATTGGAGATGACCTCACCGCGACCTTCTTCCTGCAGGGCCGACAGCTCCAGGTCCAGGTTGAAGTTGGCACCGAGCAGGGTGTAAGCGATGCTAGGCGCACCGGTAACCGTAGCGCTGGTGAAGGTACCCGCCGGCAGGCTTACATTGAGACCACGGCTGGCATTGGTACCGCCACCGGCAGCACCGCTGCCAATGGTGGCGGTGTTGTCGCCATTGTTGTAGCTGCGCTTGCCACCGATGCCGAACTTGGCGCCAAGATCGCGTGCAAAGGTATCCGAGGCGATCACGATGCGACCTTCGATCAGCACCTGGTCCACCGGCCGATCAATCACGCTGATCAGCTCGCGCATCTGCGCGACCTTCTTCGGAATGTCGCTGATCATCAAGGTGTTAGTGCGCTCGTCCGCCACCAGTCGGCCGCGGCCGGAGAGGAAGCCGTTTTCCTGTTCCGAACTCCCCCCGTTACCGCCACTGCCACCGCCACCACTGGAGTTACCGATGCCCTTGGCTTCGGTGACCGCCTTGAAGATGGCTTCCGCGCTGTGGTAGTTGATCTGGATGTACTCGGTGACCAGGTCGACGCGGTTCTCGATCGCGATGCGCGCGTCTTCCTTGTCCTGCTCGAACTTGGCCAGCTCCGGCTGTGGCGCCACCCAGATCACACCGCCATCGCGACGCTTGTCCAGGCCCTTGGCACGCAGCACGATGTCCAGCGCCTGGTCCCATGGCACGTTGACCAGACGCAGGGTCACATTGCCCTGCACCGTGTCCGAAGCAACCACGTTGAGGTTGGACTCTTCGGCGATCAACTGCAGCACGGTGCGCACCGGCACGTCCTGGAAGTTGAAGGTCACCGGACGCCCGGTGTAACCCCGTGCCGCCACCGTGGCGGCGGCCTGCGCGACAGTCCTGGAGGTCACCGCGCCGGTGGCCGGAGCCTCCTTGCGCGGGCTGATCTCGACCACGTACTCGTTGCCGGTCTGGTAGGCCAGCGACTCGATAGGGCCGCTGTTGCTCAGCACCAGCTGTGCACCACCGGCACCGGACGGCTTGGCATCGATGCGCTGCACCGGGGTGGCGAAGTCCACCACGTTCAGCGGGCGCTGCAGCTCGGCCGGCAGGGTCGCATTGCCGACATCAACCACCACGTTGTTGCCCTGGCTGCGAAGGTCGGGGCTGGCGCCCTGGCCGTCGAACTGCAGGATCAGGCGGCCGGAGCCATCCTCACCACGCTTGAAGTCGATCTTGCTGACGGAAACCGCAGAAACGCTCTGCTGGGCCCCGGTGGTTGCGCCACCCGACACCGGCAGCTGCGCTGCGAAGGAAGAGCCGCACACCGCTGCCAGCGCCACTCCCAGGGCGCAGACGCGGACCAGTGCATGGCGCCGGATGGGACGCAGGCTCAGGGCTTTGGTAAAAGTCATCGTGCTATCCCCTAATCAATCAACGATCGTCCAGTGCAAGCGAGGCTGGGCGTTCCAGCCAGCCACCCGCACCGTCCGGCACCAGTTCAATAAGCTCAATACCGTCTTCGCGCACACCCGTTACACGGCCATCGCTCTGGCCCATGTACACCCCGGGGCGCACGCGGTAGGTCACCTTGTCCGGGCCCATCACCAGGGCTACGGCACCCGCGCCGCTGCCAATGGTGCCGACCATGTCCAGGGCATCCAGCGGGAAGGACTCCAGCGGCTCCTTGCGGCGATTGGGATCCGGACGCAACTGGTTGTTGCCGTCATCGGACACCCAGGCGTCACTGAACGGGTCACGCAGGCCCTGCGCTGCATATTCGAAGGTTTCGAACTGCTGCATCACCGGCAAGGGCTCCAGCGGTTCAGCCGGGCGCTTGCGTACATCTTCAACGTACTTTTCAAGGTTGCTCACATCGCCCGGGCCGCTGGTGACGCCGCGCATGCAGCCCCCCAGCAACACCACGGCGGCCAGGCCCACGATCAGGGAGGAAGTCTTGCGCATGCTTACTTCCCTCCCTTTTTGGCAGCCTTGGCGGCGTCAGCAGCGAGCTTTTCCTGCTCTTCCAACTCGGTGTCGTCCAAGTAACGATAGGTCTTGACCGTACCGGCCAGCTCCAGAGCCCCGCCTGCGGTGATCACGCCCTTGGGATCCTTAGGCTTCAGGTTGATGTCATGCATGGTCAGGATGACCACGCGCGGCAGCGATGCCACACCACTGACGAACGCACCAAACTGGTGATAGCCCCCCACCAGCCGCAGCGCGATCGGCTTCTCGGCGTAGAACTCCTTCAGCGACTCCGGTCCCGGCTGGAACAACTCGTTGTTCAGGCCGCTGGACAACGCGGTCTGCGAAACATCGATGATCAGGTCAGGCATCTCGGTCTTGCTGGGCAGCTGGCGCAGCATCTGCTGCAGCACCTGCTCCATCTGGGCCAGCTGCTGCTTCAAGGGCTCCAGGTTGACCGCGCGCGCCTGCTCCTTCTCGAAGCTCTCGCGCAAGGTCACTTCCTTGGCCTCCAGTACTGCGAGCTCGTCACGCTGACCGCTTATCACCAGCAGGTAAGCCAGGGCCATGATGATCAAGGCCAGGATCACGCAGAACACCATCTTGGCATTGCGCGGCCAATTGCCGATGTTGTTGAAATCCAGGTCCTTGGCGTTGAATTTCTTGCTCACGAGCGAGCCTCCTTCTGCGCAGGTTCAACCTTGGCAGCCGGGGCTGCAGGCGCGGCCGGTGGCGTGGCGCTGGTCGGTGCCGGGGCGGCCGCCGGTGCCGTCACTTCCGCCGGTGCCGGGGCCGTTGCCGCGGCAGGCGCTGCAACCACTTCCGCCTGCTGATTGGCCGTTTCACCCGGTGCCGGCAGTTGGACCTTCAACGTGAATACGTAGGGCAAGGACTTGACGTCCACCACCTTGCTGCCCGCCTCCTGGGCGCGCGCTTCGATGATGGTCAGTTCCGGATTGCTCATCCAGCCCGAGCTCTCCAGGTTGCGCATGTAGGCACTGACGCGCGCATTGGACTGGGTACGCCCTTCAAGGGTCAGCGTCTCGCCTTCCTGCTTGAGCGCGGTCAGCACGACACCATCGGGAATGGTGCGCACCAGCGAATCGAACAGGTGCACCATCTGCGAGCGCTTGCCCTGCAGTTCCTCGATCACCCGCTTGCGGGCCAGCAGACGATCCTTCTGCTTGTCCAGGCGTTCGATTTCCTTGTTCTGCTCCTTGACCTTGGCGATCTCGGACTCAAGGAAGGCATTGCGTTCCTGCTGGCCACTGATCTGCTGGCTGTAGAAGAACCACAGCAAGCCGGACAGCACCACGCCGCTGAGCGCAGCGAAGCCCAGCATCGCGTAGAACTCGCGCTGGCGCTGTTTGCGGCGCTCGGCGCGCCATGGCAATAGATTGATCCGTGCCATCAGTCAAACCCCCTCATGGCAAGACCGGTCGCGATCATCAACGCAGGTGCGTCCTGGGCCAGGGCATGTGCCTGCACCTTCGGGCCCAGCGTCATCTGCGCCAGCGGATTGGCCACCGTGGTCGCCACGCCCAGCTGTTCCTCGACCATGGTCGGCAGGCCCACCAGCGCCGCGCAGCCACCCGCCAGCACGATGTGGTCGACACGATTGAATTCGCTGCCGGCATAGAAGAACTGCAACAGGCGGCTGATCTGCTGCACTGTGGCTTCCTTGAACGGCTCCAGCACTTCAACCTCATAGCTCTCGGGCAAGCCGCCCTGGCGCTTGGCCAGGCCCGCTTCCTCGTAGCTCAGGCCGTAGCGGCGCATCACCTCGTCGGTGAGCTGCTTGCCACCGAACACCTGTTCGCGGCTGTACAGGCTGCGGCCACCACGCAATACGTTGAGCGTGGTCATGGTTGCGCCGATATCGACCAGTGCCACCACGCCATCACTGGGCACGGCCAGTTCACTGGCGACCAGCGCAAAGGCGTTCTCGATGGCAAAGGCTTCCACGTCCATGACCTTGGCGGTCAGGCCGCCCAGTTCCAGGGCGGACTGGCGCAGTTCCACGTTCTCCGAGCGCGATGCGGCCAACAGCACCTGCACCATCTCTGGATTGTTCGGAACCATGCCCAGCACCTCGAAATCGAGGTTCACTTCGTCGATGGGGTACGGGATGTAATTCACCGCCTCCAGTTCGACCTGCGCTTCCATGTCGTTTTCATCCAGGTCGGCCGGCATCGGGATCACCTTGGTGATCACTGCCGAACCGGCCACGGCTGCCGCTGCGCTCTTGGCACGGGTGCCTGAACGCGCCACAGCCCGTCGAATCGCCTCCCCGACGGCTTCGACTTCCACGATGTTCTTTTCCACCACCGCATTCGGCGGCAGAGGTTCCACGGCGTAATGTTCCACGCGGAAACGGTTACCACTGCGGGAAAGCTGAAGCAGCTTTACCGCAGTCGAGCTGATGTCGACGCCAATGATGGGCGTCTGACTTTTTGGGATAAGCCCCACGGATTCTCCCCTGCCGACGGGCACTTGGACGCACTTGTTGCGCCCGCGCATTAATAACGGATTTACAGCAATTGGCAACCACCCAAGGCCTGAGACGCGATCTGCATCACGGCATCGAAGTGATATCCCCTTACTCTCCCCAGAGTCCGGCCCCAGCCGTTCCCCTGCGTAATCTATACTCTGCGGCTACGAAATCCGCAATCGGGACCTCTGGATGCCACGTTTTCGCCGCTGGCTGCGCTGGCTGCTGGCCCTCTTCATCGCCCTCGCCCTGGTGGGTGCGATCGCCGTTGGCTCGCTCTATTACGTTGTTTCCTCCAAGCTGCCGGACGTGCAGGCCCTGCGCAACGTCGAGTTGCAGGAGCCGATGTATGTCTATGATAGTGAAGGGAAATTAATGGCGGTATTCGGCGAGACCCGCCGTTACCCGATCCAGATGAAGGACGTGCCGGAGCGCCTGAAACAGGCCTTCCTGGCCACCGAGGACGCCCGTTTCTACCAACACGACGGCGTCGACTACAAGGGCGTGGGCAGGGCGATCTGGATGATTGCGCGCACCGGCTCCAAGGACGGCGTGCCCGGCGGCTCGACCATCACCCAGCAGGTTGCGCGCCAGTTCTTCCTGAGCAGCGAGGTCAGCTACACCCGCAAATTCGCCGAGATCCTGCTGGCCCGCAAGATCGAGAGCGAGCTCAGCAAGGACGAGATCTTCGAGCTGTATCTGAACAAGAGCTTCTTCGGCAACCGCGCCTATGGCATCGGTGCCGCCGCCGAGTATTACTACGGCAAGAAGCTGGCCGAACTGGACCTGGACGAAATGGCCTCGCTGGCCGGCATTCCCAAGTTCCCGTCCAGCGGCAACCCGCTGAGCAACCCCGAGCGCGCGCGCCAGCGCCGCGACAACTATGTGCTGCAGCGCATGGCCGAACTGGGCTTCGTCACCCAGGCCGAGGCTGACGCGGCCAAGGCCGTGCCCATGCATGCCAGCCCGCACGAGCCGCCGGTGCAGGTCTATGCGCCGTACGTGGCCGAGATGGTCCGCCAGGAGATGATCGCCAAGTACGGTGAGGACGTGCTCAACAAGGGCTACCACGTCACCACCACCATCAACTCGGCGATGCAGGATGCCGCCAACCTGGCGGTACGCGATGGCCTGATGCTGTACGACCACCGCCACGGCTGGCATGGCGTGGAGCAGCATTTCGACGTCGCCGCCGATGCCGATGCCGCCGCCCTGGCGCGCAACATCGCCGGTATCCCCGCCCAGGCCGGGCTGATTCCGGCCGTGGTCGCCTCCACCGCGGCCGATGGCAGCGCCACCGTGGTGCTGGCCGACCGCCGTGAACTGGTGCTGCCGGTGGCGTCCAGCCGCTGGACCACCCGCAGCCCGGCCAAGCTGCTCACCCGCGGCGACATGATCCGCGTAAGCGCCGGTGACAAGGACGGCGAATGGCTGATCGACCAGATCCCGCGCGGCCAGGCCGCGCTGGTCTCGCTGGATGCCGAGAGCGGTGCCCTGCGCGCCTTGGTCGGCGGCTTCAGCTTTGCCGGCAACAAGTTCAACCGTGCCACCCAGGCACGCCGCCAGCCCGGCTCCAGCTTCAAGCCCTTCATCTATGCCTCGGCCTTCGACAAGGGCTTCAACCCGGCATCGATCGTGCTCGACGCGCCCGTGGTGTTCCGCGACCGCCGCGGCAAGACCTGGCAGCCGCAGAACGACGGCGGCGGCTTCCGTGGCCCGATGCGCCTGCGCGAAGCACTGGTGCAGTCGCGCAACCTGGTCTCGGTACGCCTGCTAGACAGCGTCGGGGTCGACTACGCACGCAAGTACATCAGCGAGTTCGGCTTCCAGGAAGCGGAACTGCCGCCCAACCTGTCGATGTCGCTGGGCACCGCCTCGCTGACCCCGTTGTCGGTGGCCCGCGGCTATGCCGTGTTCGCCAATGGCGGCTCGCGCGTGGACACCTGGGTCATCGACCAGATCAAGGATCGCGACGGCACGGTGATCTTCAAGGAAAACCCGGCCATGGCCTGCCGCGGCTGCGGCGGGGCCGTCGCCGGTGCCGCCCCGGTCAACCAGGTGGTGGACGGCTTCAACTTCGGCGCCGAACCCAGCCCGACCGCCGCACAACCCCCGGCTGCGGCCGGCAAGCCGGACGCGCCGGCCGAACCACCCAAGCCGACCAACCCGGACGCACGCACCGCACCACGGGCCATCGACGAGCGTACCGCCTACCAACTGGTGTCGATGATGCGTGACGTGGTCCAGCGCGGCACCGGCACCGCGGCCAAGGTACTTGGCCGCGAAGACGTGGGTGGCAAGACCGGCTCGACCAACGATCACCGTGACGCCTGGTTCTCCGGCTTCGGCGGTCCATTCGCCACCACCGTCTGGGTTGGCCGCGACGACTTCCGCTCGCTGGGCTACCGCGAGTATGGCGGCAAGGCAGCGCTGCCGATCTGGATCGACTACATGCGCACCGCGCTGAAGGACGCGCCCATCGCCCGCAACGACCCGCCCTCGGGCATGGTCGAGGCAACCCTGAATGGAGCCACCGAGTGGGTGAAGACCGAGGACCTCGAACGCATGCAGGACTTCGATTTCCAGCAGCAGGACCAGGCCACCAACGACGCGGCCTTCGATATTTTCTGATCGTCGCACCGGCGGCGGGACGCAATGCCCGCCGCCTGCCTACAATCGGGCCGTATCCCACTGGAACCGCCAGATGCCGCCCTCCCCGCTGTCCACCCGCCGCGCCCCGCGTGAGCGCTTGCTGATCGCACAGGAAGCGGCGCGCCTGATTGCCGAGAGCGGTATCCACGATTTCGAGCATGCCCGCCGCAAGGCAGCATCCAAGCTCGGCATCCACGAAGAAGCGTTGTGGCCACGGCTGGCCGACGTGGAGCAGGCGCTGCGCGAACACCAGCGGTTGTTCGCCTCCACCGAGCAACCCGGCGCCCTGCACCGGCGCCGTGAGTCGGCGATGCAGGCCATGCAGTTCCTGCATGCTTTCCAGCCCCGCCTGGTGGGCGCGGTATTGACCGGGCTGGCGGGCGACAACAGCCCGGTCAACCTGCAGCTGCACTGTGACGACGCCGATGCCGTCCAGCATTTCCTGCACGAGCAACGCATCCCCGCCGTGGCCCGCACCTGCGTATTGCAGTTGGCCGGCCATACCAGCCGCCAGCATTTCCCCGGCTGGGAGTTTGCCGCCGATGGCATTGCTTTCGAGCTGGTCGTACTGCCCGAAGACGCGCTACGGCAGCCGCCGGTATCGCCTGACGATGGCAAACCGCTTCCACGCGCGACGCTGGCCCAGCTCAAGCTGCTGCTGGCTGCCTCACCGCCGCCGACAGGGGTGGCTTGAACTGCAACGTTTGCTCCGGTCCGGTAGTGCCGAGCCATGCTCGGCAATGGGCCTTGCCGTAGAGCCTCTGCCGCGCATGGCTCGGTACTACCTGGCCTGGTTGGGTTCTGCCGAGCATGGCTCGGCATTACATGGTCTGGTTGGGCGTTTGCCGAGCATGGTTCGGCACTACATGGCCTGGCTGGGCTCTTGCCGAGCATGGCTCGGCACTACATGGTCTGGTTGGGCTTTTGCCGAGCATGGCTCGGCACTACATGGTCTGGCTGGGCTCTTGCCGAGCATGGCTCGGCACTACATGGTCTGGTTGGGCTTTTGCCGAGCATGGCTGGGCACTACATGGTCTGGTTGGGCTTTTGCCGAGCATGGCTCGGCACTACCGGTCTGGACAAAATATCACCACGTACCGTGGAGGCAGGCCGCACAAGGGCTGCCGCCGCTTATCCACAACTTGTGTCACCTCCCCCGCACAGCCTGTGTGGATAGCGCGCAAACAAAAAGCCCCGCCGAAGCGGGGCCTTGTGCGTAACGGGAGGGCGCATCACTGCGCCACGGCCATTACTTGTAGTCGCGCACGTCGTGGCCGGTGTAGACCTGACGCGGACGGCCGATCTTCATTTCCGGGTCGACCTGCTGTTCCAGCCAATGCGACACCCAGCCAGCGGTACGGCCCAGGGCAAACATGACCGTGAACATCTCGGTCGGGATGTTCAGCGCCTTGTAGATGATGCCGCTGTAGAAGTCGACGTTCGGGTACAGCTTGCGGGCAACGAAGTACTCGTCCTGCAGCGCGGCCTGTTCCAGCTTGATGGCCACGTCCAGCAGCGGATCCTGCACGCCCAGCTGACCCAGCACCTGCTTGGTCATCTCGCCGATCACCTTGGCGCGCGGGTCGAAGTTCTTGTACACGCGGTGGCCGAAGCCCATCAGGCGGAAGCCCGAGGTCTTGTCCTTGGCCTTGACCACGGCCGATTCGACGTTGTCGGCCGAACCGATCTCTTCCAGCATCTTCAGCACGGCTTCGTTGGCGCCGCCGTGTGCCGGCCCCCACAGCGCGGTGACGCCAGCGGCGACCGATGCGTACGGGTTGGCGCCGGTGGAACCGACCAGACGCACGGTCGAGGTCGAGGCGTTCTGCTCATGGTCGGCGTGCAGGATGAACAGCAGGTCCAGCGCCTTGACCACGTCCTTGTTCAGATCGTACTTGCCATCGGCCGACTCGAAGGTCTGCTTCAGGAAGCGGCTGACGTAATCCAGCGAGGTGTCCGGCTTGTTGGCCGGCAGGCCCTTGCCATGGCGGTAGATCAGCGCCGACAGGGTCGGTACCTTGGCGATCAGACGCACGGCAGCCTGGCGGCGCTGCTCGGCGTCGTCCAGGTCCAGCGAGGCGTGGTACTTGGCCGACAGCTGCGCGATCGAGGCAGCCAGGATCGCCATCGGGTGGGCGTCCTTGGCGAAGCTGCCGATCAGCGTGTTGATCGAATCATCGACACCGGCTTCGGCGCTCAGTTCGGCTTCGAAGGCCTTGAGCTGGCCGGCATCCGGACGCTCGCCATTGATCAGCAGGTAGGCCACTTCGACGAAGCTGGACTTCTCGGCCAGCTGCTCGATCGGATAGCCGCGATACAGCAGCACACCCTTGTCACCATCGATGTAGGTGATGGCCGACTTGCAGCTGGCGGTGGCGGTGTAGCCCGAGTCGTAGGTGAAGAGACCGGTTTCCTTGGTCAGCTTCGAGATATCGACACAGTTATTGCCCAGTACGGGTTTGACGACAGGCAGAACGACCGACTTGTCGCCGGCGTTGAGCGTGACCTGATCAAGATCGGACACAGTGTGCGCTCCTCAAGTGGAAGGCGCCTGTCCTGACGAATGGGGTGCGGGCAGGCGCGTGAAGGAAGTCCGCAGTTTTCCACTGCGGTTCCGACGATTATCGCACAGCAGCATTTGCAGATTGCGAAGACAAAAGTCTTATAGGGCCGGGTTTGCCTGCGACACAGCGTCGCGCTGGCAAAGCCGCCAGATTCCGCAATGGTTCAGCCGTACGACGGACGTAACAAAACAACGGCCGCGCAGGGCGCGGCCGTTGTCGGGGCAGCAACAACCAGTCCGATCAGCGCGCGTAGCGCTTCTGGAACTTGTCGATGCGGCCGCTGGTGTCGATGACCTTGTGCTTGCCCGTGTAGAACGGGTGCGAAGCCGAGGAAATTTCAACCTTGACGAGCGGGTATTCTTCGCCGTCTTCCCACTTGACCGTCTCCTTGGAGGACATGGTCGAACGGGTCAGGAACTTGAAGTCGGAGGTCACGTCGTGGAAAACGACGTTGTGGTAATCGGGATGGATATCGGCCTTCATGGGCTCGCACCGTGTGGGCTGGTGGTCAAGACGGCCATTATAAGCACGGCTTGCCCCGGCAATCAAGCCGGGGCGATCTCGCACTGCTACAGACCCAGCGCGCGTTGCACCTGGGCCTCGAACCGGGCCTGATCGTAGCCGATCAGCAGGGCGGTATTGTCCGCCGCGCCGGTCTGCCGGTTCCAGTCGACAATGGTGGCACCGCGGCTGTGCTTGCCGGTCAGCTCGATGACCAGCGGACGCTGCTCCACCCGGGTTGCGCCCTCGGGTTGCAAGGCCCAGGCCATGGCCAGCGCATCGGCGGCATACCAGCGCTCGCCGCGACTGTCCTCCGACCACAGCCGGGTCTGGCGCGAGATCAGTTCGTAGAAACGCGCCTTGCCGGTATCGGCCGCCAACCACTGCTCCACGTCACGGTGCAGCAGGCCATGGGCCAGAGTGGCTTCCCAGTCGGCCACGTCGGTGTGCGGGAACTGCGAAAACACGATGTGCGCCGCCTCCGGATCGAAGGCGATGTTGAACTCGGCGCACGGGGTGATGTTGCCGTGGCCGGTGATGGCACCGCCCATGACCAGGAAACGCTTCACCCGCTGCGGCAGGCTCGGGTCCAGCTTCAACGCCAGCGCGATATTGGTCAGCGGGCCCAAGGCCACCAGCACCAGCTCGCCAGCGTACTGGTGCGACAGGCGCAGGATCGCCAACGCTGCATGCTCGGCCTCCACCTTGCGCGCGGCCAGCGGCAGGTCCACGTCGCCAAAGCCATCGCGGCCATGTACATGCGCCGCATCCTCGGCCGGGTACACCAGCGGGTCCGGGGTACCGGCAAACACCGGCACGTCCTCGCGGCCGGCCACTTCGCACAGCTTCAGCGCATTGCGCACGGTGTACTCCAGGCCTACGTTGCCCGCTGCCACCGTCAATGCGACCACCTCGTGGCGCTCGTCGGCAAAGGCCATCAGCAGTGCCAGCGCGTCATCCACGCCCGGATCAGTATCAATCAGCAACGGAATCTTCTTGCTCATCTTCTGCTTCACTTCTGGTTGGCCATGGAGTCTGTCACGGCCTCCATGACAGTGGAAGCACACAATCAGGCCGCTGCGTAGCGCACCGCGCCACCAATCCAGCGGTTGACGATGCGATCAGCCAGCGTCGGCGCGTCGTTGAGCAGGCGTTCGGCCAGTTCGTGCACGGTTGGCAGCAGGCCGGCATCGCGGGCCAGGTCCGCCACCCGGAATGCCGCCAGGCCGGTCTGTCGCGTGCCCAGCAATTCGCCCGGGCCGCGCAGTTCCAGGTCCTTTTCCGCGATCAGGAAACCGTCGGCGGTATGGCGCATGGTCTCCAGGCGCTCGCGTGCCATCGCCGACAACGGTGCCTGGTACATCAGCACGCAACTCGATGCGGTGGCGCCGCGCCCTACCCGCCCGCGCAACTGATGCAACTGCGCCAGGCCAAGACGCTCGGCGTTCTCGATGATCATCAACGAGGCATTGGGCACATCGACGCCGACTTCAATCACGGTGGTGGCGACCAGCAGATCGGTTTCCGCCTGTTTGAAAGCGCGCATTGCCGCCTGCTTCTCGGCCGCCTTCATGCGCCCGTGCACCAGCCCGATGCGCAGTTCCGGCAACTGTGCCGACAAGGCTTCGAAGGTGGTCTGCGCGGCCTGCGCATCCATGCGGGCATTGCCCGGGCCGGCGGCTTCCTCGCTTTCCTCGATCAGCGTGCACACCCAGTACACCTGCCGGCCCTGCTGGCAGGCGATGCGGATGCGCTCGACCAGTTCCGGGCGCCGCTCGGCGCTGATGGCGATGGTCTGCACGGGGGTACGGCCCGGCGGCAGCTCATCGATGGCCGATACATCCAGGTCCGAGTACGCCGCCATCGCCAGCGTGCGTGGAATCGGTGTGGCGGTCATCACCAGCTGGTGCGGCACCACCCCGGCGCTGGCGCCCTTGTCACGCAGGGCCAGACGCTGGTGCACGCCGAAACGGTGCTGCTCATCGACGATGGCCAGCGCCAGGTCGTTGAACACCACGTTGTCCTGCATCAGCGCATGCGTACCCACCACCACCTGCGCATGGCCGGAGGCAACTTCTTCCAGCACCTTGCTGCGCGCCTTGCCGGTGACCTTGCCGGCCAACCAGGCAACGCGGATATCCAGCGGTTCCAGCCAGGCGCGCAGATTGGCCAGGTGCTGCTCAGCCAGCAGTTCGGTAGGCGCGGCCAGCGCCACCTGCTTGCCGCGCTCCACCGCCAGCATTGCCGCCAGGGCAGCGACCACGGTCTTGCCGGAGCCCACGTCGCCCTGCACCAGCCGCAGCATGGGATGGGCACGCGCAAGGTCCTTGCGGATTTCATCGAAGACCCGCGCCTGCGCACCAGTCAGCTGGAACGGCAGGGATTCGCGCAGCGCCTTGACCAGACCATCGCGGCCGCGCAGGGACGGTGCCCGATGCTGCTGCAGGGCGATGCGTTGGCGGCGCAGGCTGAGGTGGTGCGCCAGCAGTTCTTCCATCGCAAGGCGCCGCTGCGCCGGATGGGTACCGGCCGCCAGTGCGGCGATATCGGCGTCAGGTGGCGGGCGGTGCATGGTCAGCAGCGCATCGCGCAGGGACGGCAGACGCAGTCCGGCCAGGAAGCTGTCAGGCAGCAGTTCCAGCGTGGCCGCGTCGGGCAGCCGATCCAGGGCCTGGCTGATCAACTTGCGCAGGCTGGCCGGGCCGATGCCTTCAACGGCGGGATACACCGGATCCAGCGCCTGTCCCAGTGCCGCATCCTCGCCCTCGCCCAGCACGTGATAGCTGGGGTGGACGATCTCCAGCCCGTTCTGGCCGGGCCGCGGCGTGCCATAGGCGCGCAGCCGCCGCCCCACCGCGAACTGCGCTACCTGCGCGGCACGGAAATGGAAGAAACGCAGCACCAGCGTGGCACCGGAGTCATCGCTGATCGCCACCCGCAATACCGGGCGGTAGCGGAAGCCGCGTTCCACGGCCTCCACCCTGCCTTCGACCTGTGCGGCCATGCCGGCCTTCAGCGCACGGATCGGCAACAGCGTGGTGCGGTCCTCGTAGCGCAATGGCAGGTGCAGCCACAGGTCCTGCAAGGTGGTCAGGCCACGCGCTTCCAGCTTGGCCGCCACCCGCGGCCCAACCCCGGCCAGACGGCTCAGCGGTTCGGTGGACAGATCGAGGGTGGCAAGGTCACGGCGTGCAGACATGGCGTAAGGATGCCGTCATGCGCCGCAAACAGAAACCCCGGCGTGGTTTGACGCCGGGGTTTCCTACTTCGGCAATGCTGATTTACCGCGATGTTGTCGATCGGCGCCTTCAGGAAACCCGTAGTGCCGAGCCATGCCCGGCAGCGGCCTTCCCGGTAGAGCCTCAGCCGAGCATGGCTCGGCTCTACCGAACGCCCCCAGGTTTCCTGTGCCCCGGGGGACTTTGAGCAGCAAGGACGCTGTCAGAACTTCACGCTCATCTCCAAGCCATAGGTGCGAGGCTCGGTGATGGTGGCACCGACCACGCCCAGCGGGTCGCGGCCATAGGTGTTCAGGCCACGCACGTACTGCTTGTCGAACACGTTGTTGGCGTACACCGCCCAGGTCCAATGCTTCAACGGCGAGGTCCAGCCGACGCGTACATCGGTACGCTGCTGCGATTCACCGATGTTGAGCACCTTGCTGATACCGCAGTCGCCCTGCAGATCGGAACCCGCATTGCAGCGGGTGGCGCCACGATAGGCATGGCGCAAGGAGAAGCGCAGCTGCCCATTGCCGCCCAGCTCGGCCACGTAGACAGCGCCCGCCGACGCGGTGAAGCGCGGCTCACCGGTCGGTGCGCCGTCCAGGTCAACGCCTTCCGGCGTCACGTAGTTCTTGTACTTGGAGTCGATCCATTCGGCCGCCGCATCCAGGGTAAAACCTTCGGTGACCTTCCAGCGCATGTCGAAATCCAGGCCAGTGGCTTCCAGATCGCTGGTGTCGAACACGTAGACGGGGATATCGACCGGGTTGTTCGGGTCCGGATCGATCAGGCGGATGGCCTGGCGGTTGTCATAGCGGTAGTGGAAGGCGGACAGGTTGTAGGAGAAGCGATCAAAGCTTTGCTTCAGGCCGATCTCCAGGTTCCACACGTCCTCGTTCTCGAACGCCGGGCCAATCTGCAAGGCATTGAAGCCGCCTGCCTTGTAGCCCTTGGCCAGCGAGCCAAACACCATGGTGTCGTCATTGAGGTGGTAGTCGATGACGAAGCGCGGGCTCCAGTCGCTCCAGCGCTTCTTGTCACGCACCTGCTTGCCCTTGTTGACCATCGCCGGCGGGTCGATGAAGGCCATGTCGAAGGTGAGCAGCTCGCGGGTGATCGGGATGCCCATGTCCGCAAGTGCCTGGAAGAAGCCGATCATCTCCAGCGTATCCAGCTTGGCCTCCAGCCCCGGCGCGTTGCGCGGGGTGTTGAGCCAGGTGAAGTCTTTCTCGTCGCGGGTGTAACGCAGGCCGAAGGTGAGGTTGAGGCGGTCGGTGGCCTTCCAGATGACATCACCGAAAGCCGCGTAGGAACGCGTACCCAGGGTATTGCTGAAGCGCTCGTTCCACTTCTCGCCAACCAGTGAAATCGGAATGCCATTCATCTGCGCCAGCATCGAGGTGAAGTTGAACAGGCTGCCGTCGGGGATGCCCAGCTGATAGGCCACGCCCATGTTGCGGATGATGTTGTCCACCGCCTCGGTATTGGTGTTGACCTCACTGGTCTGGCGCGCGTCCTCGTCGAAGTAGCTGGCCCCGGCCACCCAGTCGAAACGCGCGTTGCTGCCGGAGAACTTGAACTCCTGGTAGAGCGTTTCATTGCTCTCCGTGTTCTTGGAGTCCACGTACAGGTCGTAGCGGTTGGTGCCGTCTTCCTCGGTGTGGTTGGTGGAGTCGTACTTGCGCCACGAACTGGTGGAGGTGAAATTGCCCCAGGACAGGGCGTGGTCGATGATCAGGCTGACGCCGTCGAAGGTGCGCCACTCGGCGTTGTCGGCATCGCTATAGGTCTTGATCCTGCGCGGGTCCAGGTAGTCGTCCGGGTCTACCGGCACGCTGGGTCGGGCCGGATAGGCCGGCAGCGGCACGATGCCGGTGGTGACGCGGCCATTCTGGTCCAGGCTTTCATGGTCCCAGCTGAGGTAGGCGGTGGTGTTGTCACCGAACCGGCTTTGCCAGGCCGCACGCGTGGCCCAGACGTTCTCGCCGCCCAGGTCCTTGCCGGTGGCACCGTCCTGGAACCAGCCGTCACTGGTATTGATCAGTGCATTGAAGCGCAGCGCGGAGTTGTCACCGGTGGGGATGTTCCACATCGCATCGGCGTACTTCTTGCCGTAGATGCCCACCCGCACGGTGGCACGTGCCTCCGTTTCCGCCTGCGGGCGCCGGGTCACCAGCGAGATCGCACCGGCAGCGGTGTTGCGGCCGAACAAGGTGCCCTGCGGCCCCTTCAGCACCTCGATGCGCTCCACATCGACAAACGGCAGCAGCACACCGCCGCCGCGGCCACCGTAGACGCCATCGACGAAGATGCCCACCGCCGGATCGGTGCCGATACCGAAGTCGTCGGTCTCAACCCCCCGCAGCTTGAACGAGGGCTGGGTGGGCTGCACCGCATTGATCACCAATCCCGGCACGAAGGCATCGATGTCGCCGAGGTTTTCCGCTGCCACATCGCTGAGCAGGTTCTGGTCAACCACCTGCAGGGCGATCGGCACATCCTGTATTTCCTGCTGGCGGCTCTGCGCGGTGACGGTGATGCGGTCCAGCGTGGTGGCAGCATCCTCCGTCGCCGACTGTGCCAATGCCGTCCCCGCCGTGCCCAGCACCACCAGCCCGGCCATGGCCCGCTGCAACCCGACTACCAGATTCCGTTGCTTCACTCGCATCGCGCTCTCTCCCACGCAGTGAGGTGTAAAGCCGGCGTCAGACGGCCGGCGGTCCTGTATTGCCCGGCTGGCCTTCACCGCCGGTATCGCAGCTTGTCTCCAGCGCGTCGATCCATTGCCGGATCAGCGCCACGCCTTCCCTGTGCACGACCGCCCGCCCGACCTCGGGCATCATCACCGCCGGATCGTCGCTGTCCATGCGGAAGGCAATGATCGAGGCCTCGGCATCGCCGGGCTGGATGTCGTAGCGGCGATCACCGGTGCCCTTGCCGGCGGCGATCGGCTGCTTGCACATGCCCAGTTTCAGATGATCCTGGGTGGGCGCATCCAGCCACAGGCCCGAGGTGATGGCCGGGCCGGTACGGCTGTGGCAATGCCCGCAATTCACGTCCAGGTAGGCGCGCGCACGCGCCTCCAGCGCGGCGCCAGGGTCGCTGGCATCGGCCATGCGCGGCACCTGTTCCGGTGCCGGCAGGTGTTTCAGGTAACCGATGGCGGCCAGGTGCGCCAGCTGGTTGTCACGGCCAGCGGCATAGTCGAAGTCACGGTTGAGATGGCGCGCCTTCGGCCCGATCGGTTGCAGGCGGCGTGAGCGATTGTCGGTGACATGGCAGCCGGCACACTGGTTCTGGTCCGGCACCTGGTAATGCAGCGCTTCACGGCTGCCATCGGCGGCCAGCAGCTCCAGCTCGACGCTGGCACCGATGCGCTGCAGCGTGGCCGCAGTCTGCGCGTGGTTCCATACATACGGCAGCGCCACCCAGCCGTCCTTGCGGTGGATCAGCAAACGGGTCTCGATCAGCCGCACCTTGGACAGGTCCAGGCGCTCGTCGTGCAGCAGCGATTGCGATGGCGGCGTGCGTGCCACCGCGTTGCCGCCTGCGTCGCCAGTGGCGGGCAAAGGGTAGTAGAAGGTCTTGCTGAGGATGGTGCCCACCGGGAAGTCGAACGCGTGCTCGGGCTGGTAGCCGGCCGCCTGTCCCTTGGGCATCCACACCGTGCGCAGCTTGTGCGCGTAATCACTGAACAACGGCGTGTTCAAGTCATAAGGCACTACCCCGTCGTTCAACGACAGGTGGCCATCGCGCACCCGCAGCAGCTGCCATTCGTCCAGCGTGGCCGGCTGGCCCTGCTCGAAGAAATGCACCGCAGGCGGCTTGCCGCAGCCGGCCAGCGCCAGCAGCGCCGCCGCCACTACCATGCCCCGCACCATCAGCGTGCCCATGCCCTGCCCTCAAGCACGCTTCAGGTCGATGGCCGGCAAGCGCGGCAATTCGCAGTCGAACGGCTTGGCATCCTTGCTCGGGTTCTTGTAGCCGCCCGGCCCGTCGGCATTGACCACACCGCTGACATCGCGCAGGCAGATCTGCGGCCCCAGCTTGACCCCGTCCACCATGCGCTCCTTGTTGTAATAACCATCCCACAGCACATCCGGGAAGTTGCCGGTCAGGCCGTACAAGGCCACCTTCAGCGCTTTCAGGTCCAGTCCATCGGGCGAATCACCGCCGCCGGACAAGGTGTTGTTGTGGATGTAGATGCGCTCCGGGTACGGGTCGAAGTTGGGTGAGGCGCTGCTGTCCTTGTAACCGGTGGAGTACACGCTGGAAACGATGATGTTGGTGGTGGCGTTGTCGCGCACCTCGTTGTCGAACACCTCGATGTCATCGTTGGAGTTGATGACGATGCCCGAGCCGGCCGGCACGCTGGCCACCGGCGTGCCCTTGGCGCCGAAGTTGGCGTGGTTGTTGGCGATGACCTTGTTGTTGAACACGCGGATATTGGCGCCTTGCTGCGACAGCCCCGGCATGTTGAACACCAGGATGCCGCCGGTATTGCCGGTGGCCACGTTGCCGTAGACATCGGCGTTGCGGGTGTTCTCGACCTCGATGCCGGCCACGTTCTGTTCGGCGCGGCTGTTTCGCACGATCACCCCATCGGACTGGCCCACATAGATGCCGGCATCGGAGGCACCGATGGAAATGGCGTTCTCGATCAGCACGTTCTTTGTCAGCACCGGATAGATGCCATAGGCACCGTTCTTGGTGCTGGGGCCGCCGGTCCACTGCACCTTGATGCCACGGATGGTGATGTTCTCCGACTCGCTGATCTTCAGCCCATCGCCCTTGGAGTCCTCGATGGTGAGGTTCTCGATGGTGAAGTCGTCGCCGTTGACCAGCAGCCCCTCGGCGCCGGCCTTCTGCCCCTTGAAGCTGAGCACGGTGCGGTCCATGCCGGCCCCGCGGATGGTCACCCCGTCGGCGCGCAGGCTCAGGCTGCGCTCGAACTGGTGGCGACCGGCCGGGATCTGGATCACATCACCGGGCTTGGCATCGAGCAACCGCTCCTGCAGCGTGGCCGCAAATGCCCCGTCGGCGGCGGCCACCGTCGGGCCCGGTTCGGCCTGCTGCTGGCAGCCACTGGCCAGCACGAGCAAGGTGGCGGAAACCGCCCAGGTAAGGCTGCGCTGCATGACCCACTCCCATACGCCGGCAGATGTTGGGCGCAGTCTGGCCTTCAGGTAGTGTTCACGCGAAGGGCAAGAGCGGCATACTTGGGGGGGCAAAGCGGACAAGCTGGAGGGGCTTGAATGCATCGCAGGAGTGCTGGCGGCGACCGCCTGGCCATCGCCAATGTACCAACCAACATGCTCAGCGGCCTGTTGCTGCTCGGCGCGAAGCTGGGCGTGGACAGCGACAGCTGGCTGGCCGGCCTGCACCTGAGCCAGGACCAGCTCAACGATCCGCGCACGCGCATCTCCTATCGCCAAGCCTATGAGGTGATCCGCCGGGCGCTGCCGATGCTGCCGATCGACGCCGCCGGGCTGGCCATGGGCGGGGCGCAGAACGGCGGCAATTTCGGCCTGCTCGGACTGGCGATGAAAACCGCCCGCACCTTCGGCCAGGCCGTGCGCATTGGCCTGGACTACCAACGCAACCTTGGCCCGCTGATGGACCTTGTGCTGGACGACAGCGATGCCGATACCCTGGCGGTGGTTGCCACCGCCCCGGAACAGGCCCAGGACCTGCTGCCGTTCCTGTGCGAGGAGATGTTCTCCAGCATCCTGATGCTGGGCCGCGAGCTGGCCGGTGACGGCTTCAACCCGGTGCGGCTGGAGCTGGCCTACCCGGCCCCGCCCAGCATTGCCGCCTACCAGGCGCTGTTCCGCTGCGAGCTGCGCTTCGGCCAGGCCCGCAACGCCATGCTGGTGGGGCGCCCCTGGATGCAACTGCCGTTTGCCAGCTACAACCCGGTGACCTCGCAGCAGGCCTTGTCGCTATGCCGCGCGCAGCTGGCCACCCTCGCCTCGCGCGGTGAAACCACCGCCGTGGTGGAGCGCCTGCTGCGCGCGCAGCTGCGCGACAACCCGCAGATGAGCGAGCTCGCCCAGGCCCTGCACCTGAGCGAGCGCAGCCTGCGCCGCCAGCTGGCCGAGGAAGAAACCAGCTTCAGCGAAATCCACGACCGCCTGCGCACCGAACTGGCACTGGAACTGCTGCAGGAGCCGGAGCTGAGCATTGCCGCCATCGGCAACCAGCTCGGCTTCAACGACGCCCGCGAGTTCCGCCGTGCATTCAAGCGCTGGACCGGGCACACCCCCAGCGATATCCGCCGCCCGCCGGGCTGAAACGCAGATGCCCGGCATAAGCCGGGCATCTGTCTGCAGGCAATGCTGCGTGGCGCGATCAGTCGATGATCATGATCGCGTCGACTTCAAACGCGGCGCCCTTCGGCAGGCCCGACACTTCGATGGTGGAACGGGCCGGGAACGGGGCCTGGAAGTATTCCTGCATGACCGCGTTGACCTTGGCGAACTCGCCCAGGTCGGTCAGGTACAGGCCCAGGCGCACCATCTTGTCCAGCGAGCCACCGGCTTCCTCGGCCACGGCCTTGAGGTTGTCGAAAGCGCGGCGGGCCTGTGCGGTGACGTCGCCGGCGACGATCTCACCGGTGGCCGGGTCCAGCGGGATCTGGCCGGAGAAGTACACGGTGTTGCCGGCGCGCACGGCCTGCGAATACGGGCCAATGGCGGCCGGGGCGTTGGCGGTGTTGATGATCTGGCGGGACATGGACAGCTCCAGTCTGGAAAAAGGTGCGCCATTGTAACGTCGCCACCTTGGCAGGCAGCTGACCGGGCAGCACAGCCCTTGGACAAAATTTCAACAGCGCACGGGAAACCTTGTGCAACAAGGGCTGCGCAGGCTTATCCACAACTTGTGGCAGCAACCGGACACAGCCTGTGTGGATAGCCGACGCAAGCATCCACAGGTGCTGGACAAAATATCACCAGCTTTCGCAGACCATTGCAGCACAAGGGCTGCGCGGGCTTATCCACAACTTGTGGAACCCACAGGGCACAGCCGTTGGGGATAACCGCAGCAGTGCCTAGTCATGCTCGGCAGGGTGGCAGTCCCGGCGGAGCCTGTTGCCGAGCACTGCTGCACTACCGGCCAGGCATCAACCGGCGAGGGCGGCCTCGCGCGCGGTCGGGTTGAGCGTGGGCTCGCCCACCTTGCGCAGTGTGTTGCGGTCGGTGTGCGCGAACGGCTCGCTGCGGTCCGGGATCACCAACATGGTCTGCTGCTGGTAGGACCAGCTGCCATCGTCATTGATGGTCACGTCGATGTCGTAGCTCTCGGTGCGGAAGGCATGCTCGAGGAACGGGTTGGAGCTGATGCCATTGGTCATCGAACCGCGCTCGGCGCGCAGCTGGAAGCGCTTGGCATCGGGCGCCGCCTTGCCGACCGCCATCGCGGTCTGCCCGCGCGGGATCGAGAGCGTCTGGATGATGGTGCCGGTAGCCGGCTCCCACAGCCAGTAGCCAACCTGGTCGTGGAAGGTCTCCACCTCGCCCGGCTTGACGATGCGGGTGTGGTAGCGCAGGCCATAGAACAGTTGCGGCCCATTGGGCTGCGCGTCGATCGGCTGCATTTCCACATGTTCGATGTAGGCCTGGTGTTCCGGGCCATCGGCCTTGGGGTTGACGTCCATGCCACGTTCACCGATCCACACACCGGCCAGCGCCGCCAGCGGCCCGAGGTTGGCCAGGGTGTCAGTATCCGGGGTGGGTTCGGTGTAGATGTCCTGCGGAAACGTGGTCATGAAAGCACAGCCAGTGGGGGTGAACCCACCTATGGTACGCAGAACCTGCGGCAGGTTCCTGCGCCCCATCCACAGCATCTGGACAAAATATCACCACGCTCTGCAAAGGCTTGCGGCACAAGGCCTGCACGTCCTTATCCACAACTTGTATCAGCAGCAGAGCACAGCCTGTGTGGATAGCTGCCGAAGCAATCCCGGTAGTGCCGAGCCATGCTCGGCATTGGGGTCGCTCGGAAAGCCCCTTGCCGAGCATGGCTCGGCACTACAGGGGATCGCTGTTGCGGCTGGACAAAAAATCGCCACATTCTGCAAAGGCTTGCGGCACAAGGGCTGCAGGAACGATTCCGTAGTGCCGAGCCATGCTCGGCATTGGGGTCGCGTGGGAAGGCCCCTTGCCGAGCATGGTTCGGCACTACAGGGATCGCTGTTGCGGCTGGACAAAATATCGCCACACTTTGCAGACGCTTGCGGCACAAGGCCTGCACGTCCTTATCCACAACTTGTGTCAGCAGCAGAGCACAGCCTG
>DKPB01000040.1 GCA_002471015.1 Stenotrophomonas sp. UBA7346 | reverse complement strand
CCTTTGGCCGCAGGCCAAGGGGAGGGTTGGGGAGGGGTTGAGCTTCTAGGCCTTTCCAGCAATGCCAGCTTCGCGGCTGAAGCCGCTCCCACAGCGCTGACTAGCGTTCCAGTTCCACGTCAGGATCCGCCACCGGCGACGGCGGCGTGGCCGGCACTTCCGCCGGTGTGGCCTGCGCCGGCTTGTCGAGGATGCTGGCGCTGCGCCAATTGCCCCAGCGGTAATAGGCCATGATCATCAGCATCGAGCACAGCGCACTGACCGGGAAGCTCCACCAGATCGCATCGGCCCCAAAGCGTGGCTGCAGCCACAACGCGAACGGCACGCGAATGCCCCACATGCCGATTGCCAGGATCAACAGCGGTGGCAGTACCGCGCCGGTGGAGCGGACCACGCCGGACAGCACGAAGTTGACGCCGAAGAACAGGAACGACCACACCGCGATGTGGTTCAGGTGGCGGCCGATCTCCAGCGCCTCGCTGGCAGCGGGCAGGAACAAGGCCAGGGTGCTGCGATCAAACAGGATGATCGGTGCGATCAAGGCCCCGGTCAGCAGGAAGTTGAACAGCACGCCGGTACGCGCCGTGGCTTCCACCCGGGGCCAGAGGCCGGCGCCCACATTCTGCGCGGCCATCGTCGAACAGGCCGCACCAATGGCCATCGCCGGCATCTGCACGTAGGTCCACAACTGCATCGCCGCGCCATAGGCCGAGGCGGTTTCCACGCCGTAGCCATTGACCATGCTGATCATCATGATCATCGCCAGCGAGATCAGGATCATCTGCAGGCCCATCGGCACGCCCTTGACCACCAGCGCCTTGAGGATGACCGTGTCGATCTTCAGCAGGCCGATGTCCTTGCGTCCCAGCCACAGCATGTGTCGCTTGTTGCGCAGGTAAAGCATCAGCCCGGCCAGCGCCAGGCCCTGCGAAAAGAAAGTGGCCCACGCCGCACCGGCAATGCCGAGTTCCGGGAACGGACCGACGCCGAAGATCAGCAACGGGTTGAAGGCGATATCCATCAGCACCGCCAACAGCAGGAAGCGGAACGGCGTGCGCGCGTCGCCGGCACCGCGCAGGGCGGCGGTAATGAAGGCGAACGCGTACAGCAGCGGCATCGCCAGGAAGATCACCTTCAGGTAGGCATCGGCCATCGGCAGCGATTCGGCCGGCGTGCCCATCGCCAGCAGCAGGCGATGCGAAAGGAACCAGCCTAGCACCGCGATCACCACAGACAGACTGATGAAGAAGGTGGCGCTGGTGCCCATCACCCGCCGCGCCTGCGGCAGGTCCTTGGCGCCGATGGACTGGCCGATCAGGATGGTCGCGGCCATGCCGATGCCGAACACCGAACCGATCAGGAAGAACATGATGTTGTTGGCGTTGGCCGTGGCGGTCAGCGCCGCCTCGCCGAGGAACTTGCCCACCCAGATGGCATTGACCGACCCATTCAGCGACTGTGCGATGTTGCCAGCCAGAATCGGGAGCGCGAACATGAGCAGGCTGGTGCCGATCGGGCCTTCGGTCAGCGAGCGGGTTTGCTTGGTTTTCGACATGGACAACGTTGTCGGGATCGGGGCAGGCACACTAGCATCTTGCAGGTGAGGGTGCCGGCGTCAGGTATCAACGGTAGGTCGCTTACACAGGAGTCATGGCAACGCGATGAGTGGTGAAGTCGTAGCGGTAGCAAGCATTCGTCTTGATGTATGGCTGTGGGCGGCACGTTTCTTCAAGACCCGCAGCCTGGCCAAACAGGCGGTGGAGACCGGCAAGGTGGATGTGGATGGGCAACGCCCCAAGTCGTCCCGCGCCATACGTGTGGGCGATGCGCTGCGGGTGCAGCGTGGCGATGAGATCTTCGAGATCGCGGTACGCGGACTGAGTGACAAACGCGGGTCGGCGCCGGTAGCGCAGGCCATGTACGAAGAGTCGGCAGCTTCGAAGCAGGCGCGCCACGAACTGCACCTTCGCCGCGCCGCCGAACGCACCGGCTACCAGGCCCCGGAGCACAAACCCGACAAGCGCGCCCGCCGCCTGATCCGCGCCCTGGGCGACCTCGACGCACTCTGACACCTGTAGTGCCGAGCCATGCTCGGCAGGGGCGTTACCGGTAAAGCCAACCCTGTAGTGCCGAGCCATGCTCGGCAAGGGGCGTTACAAACAAACCACGACCTGTAGTGCCGAGCCATGCTCGGCAAGGGGCGTTACCGGTAATGCCAACCCTGTAGTGCCGAGCCATGCTCGGCAAGAGGCTCTACCGGTAAGGCCTCTGCCGAGCATGGCTCGGCACTACAGAAACAAAAACGCCACCTTGCGGTGGCGTTTTCAATCAACCTCTACCCGCTCAACGCTTGCCGCTACCCAGCAAGCCGCTACCCAGCTTGATCAGGTCGCTGACGCCGAACTGGCCGTCGCCGTCCTGGTCCATCACGCTGCCCAGCAGGCCGCCGCCGATACCGCCGGCCTGCGTCACCTGCTGCTTCTCCTGCCCCAGGATCTGCGCCAGCCCACCGGCACTGGCCTGGCCGCCGCTGCTCATGCGCTGGGCGATATACGCCATCACGATCGGGGCGAGGATCTTCAGCAACTGGCTGGAGCTGCTCGGGCTTAGGCCGGTGGCCTGGGCCAGGCCGGTCTCGGCGCGGTTCTGGTTGCCGCCGAAGATATGGCCGAGGATGCCGGCGCCGTTGGCCGCCGGGCTGTTGCCGCCGCCCATCACCGCGCCCAGCACGCTGCCGATGTCCAGGCCGCTGTGGTTGTTCTGCAGCGCGCCGAACAGCGCTTCCGCCCCCTGCGGCTTGGCCGCGTTGTTACCCAGTGCGCCCATCAGCAGCGGCAGCGCGGCGCTGATGGCGCCCGAGGCCTGCTGGCTGTCGATGCCCAGTTGCTGTGAAACCTGCTGCAGCGGTGCGCCTTGCAGCTGGGAGAGAAGATCGTCGGTCAGGCTCATGGGGTGGTCCTTGCAGTGATTGCCGAGCCGCATGGTAACCCCACGCCGGGGGCAAACGGGAAGCGGCAATGGGCAGATACAGTCCCGCCCGCGCTAGGCGGGCGGGGGGCAGTGCCGGTTGGCCTGGTCGCTCGGGCTTACAGCTCGATGTCCTCGGCGCCGGGGGTGGCGGTCGGGAAATCGCTGCCCGGGTGCGGCGGCGGTGCGAACGGATCAGCCGGGGCGGTTGCCGCGGCCAGTTTCTGCAGCGCCGCGGCGATGCCGGCACCGTAGGCCGGGTCGGCTTTGTTGCAGTTGTCGATGTGGCGCTGCTTGATGAAGTCCGGGGCATCACCCAGGGCGCGGGCGGTGTTCTCGAACAGGCGCTGCTTCTGCTCGGCGTTATAGCTGCGGAACAGTGCACCGGGCTGGCTGAAGTAGTCGTTGTCGTCTTCGCGGAAGTTCCAGAAGTCGGCATCGCCACGGATCTTCAGGGCCGGCTCGCGGTACTGCGGCTGCTCCTGCCACTGGCCATAGCTGTTGGGCTCGTAGTGCGGCAGGCCGCCGTAGTTGCCATCCACGCGCATGGCGCCATCGCGATGGTTGCTGAAGACCGGGCAGCGGGCGGCGTTGACCGGGATCTGGTGGTGGTTCACGCCCAGGCGGTAACGCTGCGCGTCGGAATAGGCAAACAGGCGTGCCTGCAGCATCTTGTCCGGCGACGGCCCGATGCCCGGCACGATGTTGCTCGGCGCGAAGGCCGACTGTTCCACGTCCTGGTACCAGTTGACCGGGTTGCGGTTGAGCTCGAACTCGCCGACCTCGATCAGCGGGTAGTCGCTCTTCGGCCAGACCTTGGTCAGATCGAACGGATGGATGCGGTAGGTCTCTGCTTCCAGCTCCGGCATGACCTGCACGAACAGCTTCCACTTCGGGAACTCGCCGCGCTCGATCGCTTGGAAGAGGTCGCGGCCGTGGCTTTCACGGTCCTTGCCCACCAGCACTTCGGCCTGCGCGTCGGTCAGTGCCTGCACGCCCTGCTGGGTGACGAAATGGAACTTCACCCAGAAGCGCTCGCCGCCGTCATTGGTGAAGCTGTAGGTGTGCGAACCAAAGCCGTTCATGTGGCGGAAGCTGCGCGGGATACCGCGGTCGCTCATCACCACGGTCACCTGCATCAGTGCTTCCGGCAGCAGGGTCCAGAAGTCCCAGTTGTTGCGCGCGCTGCGCAGGTTGGTGTGGGGGTCGCGCTTGACCGCCTTGTTGAGGTCGCCGAACTTGCGCGGGTCACGCAGGAAGAACACCGGCGTGTTGTTGCCCACCAGGTCCCAGTTGCCTTCCTCGGTGTAGAACTTCAGCGCGAAGCCGCGGATGTCGCGCTCGGCATCGGCCGCGCCGCGCTCGCCGGCCACGGTGGTGAAGCGGGCGAACATTTCGGTCTGCTTGCCCACTGCCGAGAAGATCTTGGCGCGGGTGTACTTGCTGATGTCATGGGTGACGGTGAAGGTGCCGAACGCGCCGGAGCCCTTGGCGTGCATGCGCCGCTCGGGGATGACTTCGCGGTTGAGGTTGGCCAGCTTCTCCAGCAGCCACACGTCTTCCATCAGCAGCGGGCCACGCGGGCCGGCGGTCTTGCTGTTCTGGTTGTCCACCACCGGTGCACCAAAGGCGGTGGTCATCGGCGTTACCGGCGCGTCGCCATGCTTCTGTGCAGGCGTGGTGCTGGTATCGCGCTGCGACTGCGCGGCCTTCTCGGGGGAGGGGGCCGTGTGGTACGGACAGGTGGGCTTGGTGTCATTGCTCATGGCTGGCTCCTGCTGGCGTTGGTGAACTTCATTACCCGACTGTAACCATGGAACCGTGAAATGAGTAATCAAATGATCTGCTCGTTGCCATAGGGATTGCCTATCAGTCAGGATGGTGGATATGCAACCTCTGTGGTGCTCCGCCAGCAGGAGGGGCTGTTTATGCTGGCAGGCTTGGTCTGCCCCCCGTTCTGGATGGATGAATGAGCCTGCGTGCCACCCGCTTGCTGCACCTGCTGGACGAATTGCGGCGCCGGCGCACGCCGGTGCGCGGTGCCGAACTGGCGCAGCGCCTGGAGGTAAGCCTGCGCACCGTTTACCGGGATATCGACGCACTGCGTGACCAGGGCGCGGAGATAGTGGGCGATCCGGGCATTGGCTATCAGCTGCGGCCCGGCTTCCTGCTGCCGCCGATGATGTTTTCGGCCGAGGAGCTGGAGGCGCTCCTGCTGGGCGCACGTTGGGTGGCCTCGCATGGCGATCCCGAGCTGGCCGCCGCGGCTGATACGGCATTGCAGCGCGTTGTCGGCGTACTGCCGGAAACCCTGCGGCTGCAGGTGGAGACCAGCGGCCTGTTCGCACCGCATTGGCATGCCGTGCCGCCGGAGCCCTGGCTGCCGGCGCTGCGCCGCGCCATCCGCGAGGGCAATGCAGTGCGCATCCACTACCGTGATGGCGAAGGGCGGGCCAGCGAACGGGTGATCTGGCCGTTTGCGATGGCCTTCATGGCCGACGTGCGCATGCTGGCGGCGTGGTGCGAGATGCGCGCCGACTTTCGCCATTTCCGCGCCGACCGCCTGTTGGCGCTGGAGGACACCGCCCAGCGCTATCCGGCACAGCGCCACCAATTGTTGAAGCGTTGGCGTGCGCAGTGCATGAGCGACAACTGAGGCAGCACTGCTGACAGCGGCTGTCAGCAGCCCGTGCCCACACTGTTGGCTCCTTACCACGCAGGTGCCTGACATGAGCGACACGCTCGCCTTCTATACCCATCCGCAATCGCGCGGCCGCATCACCCGTTGGATGCTGGAGGAAACCGGCCTGCGCTATGACGTGGTGATGCTGGAATACGGTAGCAGCATGAAATCCGCGCAATACCTGGCACTCAACCCCATGGGCAAGGTGCCGGCCCTGCTGCAGGGCAAGACGGTGATCACCGAGAACGCGGCAATCTGCCTGCATCTGGCGGATCTGGCGCCGTGGAAGGGACTGCTGCCGCCGGTGGGCAGCGCCGAGCGCGGTGAGTGCTACCGTTGGGTGCTGTTCGCGGCGGGGCCGTTGGAAGCCTTCATCACCGACCGCCGCCACGGCGCGCTGGCGCCGCCGATGGAGGCCGGTTACGGCACCGCCGAGGATCTGCTGCACACCTTGGAAACCGCGGTGGCCGGCAAGCGCTATCTGGTGGGTGATGGCTTCACCGTCGCCGATCTGTATATGGCCTCGTTCCTGAGCTATTACATCCGCGTAGGTGAGCTGGAGGCCAAACCGGCATTGCTGGAGTACTGCGCCCCGCACCTGCAGCGTCCGGCTGCGCTGCGTGCCGGTGCGCTGGATGATGCCTTGCTCCAGATTGCAGGAGCGGCGTAAGCCGCGAGGCTGGGGGCAATGGAAAGGCCCTGAAAGGCAACCCCTCCCCAACCCTCCCCTTGGCCTTCGGCCAAAGGGAGGGGGTAGAACCTGTAGTGCCGAGCCATGCTCGGCATTGGGCTCTACCGGTACAGCCTCTGCCGAGCATGGCTCGGCACTACCGGGTGGGTTTGCCGGGGAGGCCTCTGCCGAGCATGGCTCGGCACTACCGGGTGGGTTTGTCGGGAAGGCTTCTGCCGAGCATGGCTCGGCACTACCGGTGGGTTTGCCGGGAAGGCTTCTGCCGAGCATGGCTCGGCACTACGCGCTGGGGTTCAGAGCAGCGACTTGACCCGGTACAGCGCTTCCAGCGCCTGCTTCGGTGTCAGTTCATCCGGGTCGATCGCCTGCAGTGCATCCAGTGCCGCTGAGTTCGGCGCGGCAAACAGACCAAACTGCTGCGGCGCATCCAGGGCCTGCGGAGCCATTGCCGCGCTCTGGGTTTCACCGCCGCGCTGTTCCAGCTCGGCCAGACGGCGGCGCGCCTGTGCCACCGTCGACTTGGGCAGGCCGGCCAGTGCGGCTACCTGCAAACCAAAGCTGCGGTTGGCCGGGCCGTCCTTCACTGCGTGCATGAACACCAGCGTGTCGCCGTGTTCCACCGCATCCAGGTGCACGTTGGCGATGCCGCTGGCGCCGCCTTCGTGGCTCTCGTCGGCCAGCGCAGTCAGCTCGAAGTAGTGGGTGGCGAACAAGGTGTAGCAGCGGTTCTGGTAGGCCAGGTGGCGGGCCACCGCGTCGGCCAGGGCCAGGCCGTCATAGGTGGAGGTGCCGCGGCCGATTTCATCCATCAACACCAGCGAGTGGGCGCTGGCGTGGTGCAGGATGTAACTGGTCTCGGCCATTTCCACCATGAAGGTGGATTGGCCCTTGGCCAGGTCGTCGCCGGCACCGATGCGGGTCAGGATGCGGTCAATCGGGCCGATAACCGCACGGCTGGCCGGCACGAAGCTGCCGATATGCGCCAGCAGCACGATCAGTGCGTTCTGCCGCATGTAGGTCGACTTACCGCCCATGTTCGGGCCGGTGATGACCAGCATGCGGCGGTCCGGGTGCAGGTCCAGGTCATTGGGCTCGAACGGTGCTTCGCGCACCGCTTCCACCACCGGGTGGCGGCCGCGTTCGATACGCAGGCAGGCGTCTTCCTGCAGTTCCGGCTGCGCCCAGTCCAATGCCTGCGCGCGTTCTGCAAACGCGGCCAGTACGTCCAGCTCGCTCAATGCACCGGCACAGCGCTTCAAGGGCTCCAACTGCTCGCCGACGATGTCGAGCAGGCCTTCATACAGCAGCTTCTCGCGGCTGAGCGAGCGCTCGCGGGCGGACAGCACCTTGTCCTCGAAGTTCTTCAACTCCTCGGTGATGTAGCGCTCGGCATTGGTCAGGGTCTGGCGGCGGGTGTAGTGCACCGGCGCCTTGTCGGCCTGGCCCTTGCTGATCTCGATGTAATAGCCATGCACGCGGTTGTAACCCACCTTCAAGGTGGCGATGCCGCTGGCCTGGCGTTCGCGCGCCTCCAGGTCGATCAGGAACTGGTCGGCATGGGTGGACAGACGGCGCAGCTCGTCCAGCTCGGCGTCGTAGCCTTCGGCGATCACGCCGCCGTCGGACAGTTTCAGCGGCGGCTGTTCGGCGATGGCGCTGGCCAGCAGGTGTGCGCTTTCATCGTGCGAGCCCAGCTCGGCGCGCAGCTGCTGCAGGCGCGGCGAATCCAGCGTGTCCAGCTGCGTGTTGATGGCCGGCAACAGGCCCAGGCCATCACGCAGGGTGGAGAAATCGCGCGGCCGCGCCGAGCGCAGTGCCATGCGGGTCAAGATGCGCTCGATATCGCCAAGCGCGCGGAAGCTGTCGCGCAGTTCGGCATCGGCACCGCGGTCGATCAGCGTGGCGACTGCGTGGTGACGTTGCTGCAGCACGTTGCGCAGGCGCAGCGGGCGGTGCAGCCAGCGCCGCAGCAGGCGCCCGCCCATCGGCGAGACGGTGCTGTCGAGCACGCCGAGCAAGGTGTTGCGGGTGTCGCCATCAACGCGCGTATCCAGCTCCAGATGACGGCGGGTAGCGGCATTCATCGCGATTGCCTCACCGGCGTTTTCCATCGCGATGGCGGTCAGGTGCGGCAGGCGCTGCTTCTGGGTTTCCTCGACATAGCCGAGCAGGGCGCCGGCGGCGCCGGTCGCGCGTGGCTTGTCGTCAATGCCAAAGCCGCTCAGGTCATGCAGCTTGAAGAAGTTGAGCAGGTGGCGACGGCCGCTGTCGGCGTCGAACAGCCACGGTGCGCGGCGGCGCACGCCGCTGCGGTGGCGCAGGAACTCGGGCCAGTTTTCCTCGTCGGGCACCAGCAGCTCGGCCGGTTCCAGCCGGGCCAGTTCGGCTTCCAGTGCATCATCGTTGTCCACTTCATTGACCAGGAAGCGGCCGCCGGCCAGATCGGCCCAGGCCAAGCCGTAGCCGGCCTTGCTGCGTGACAGCGCCATGAGCAAGGTATCGCGGCGTTCGTCCAGCAGGGCCTCGTCGGTGACGGTGCCGGGGGTGACCACGCGCACCACCTTGCGTTCGACCAGGCCTTTGGCCAGGGCCGGGTCGCCGATCTGCTCGCAGATCGCCACCGACTCGCCGACTGCCACCAGTCGCGCCAGATAGCCTTCGAAGGAATGCACCGGCACGCCGGCCATCGGGATCGGCGCACCGCCGGAGCTGCCGCGCTGGGTCAGCGTGATGTCGAGCAGGCGCGCGGCCTTGCGCGCGTCGTCATAGAACAGTTCGTAGAAATCGCCCATCCGGAAGAACAGCAGCAGGTCCGGGTACTCGGACTTGGCTGCGAAGAACTGCTTCATCAACGGGGTGTGTTCGGGCTTTTTCTCGGTCACGCGCAGTCCACTTCAATTTGCCGGGCGAGGGCACAGGACCGCTATTGTAGGCGCAGTGCCCAGGATGGACGAGGTCAGGCTGACGCGGGCGGATTGAGGCCATCGTGCTTGCCGGTGGCCGGAAAGTGAACGCTGCGACGGCACCGCGGTGTCGCAATGGGCAGGTTCCCTGAACGCCGGGGCAGAGCCGTTGTCCGCAGCTGTAGCCGGCATGAGTGCAGCCGCAGGCCGCTGGGTCGCCTTGGCCGGCCGGCGGCTTGGTGCTGCCTTCGAGAGCGCAGTGCAGGCGCGTTGTGCGGTGGCAGCCGACAACGCGTGGAGGGGCCTGCACTACGCCCATCGTGGGTGTGGCAGCGCTTAGAAGTTCAAGGTCAGCGATACCCCGGCGGTGCGGAAGCTGTCCGGTGACAGGAACTGCATGGTGCCCCCATTGTTGATGGTGGGGCTGTAGTCAATGAAGCTGCGGTAGTGCTTGTCCAGCAGGTTGCGTGCGTATACCGATACTTCCCATTGACCATCTTCGGCCCCCAGACCGATGGACAGGTTGGCCACGCCGTAGCCCGGCGTGCGGGTGGAGGACTGCGAGGCGGTGTTGTAGAAGTGGCTGCGGTAGCTCCAGCCGGCATTGGCGTTGATGGCCAGGCCGTTGCCCAGGGCGTGGTAGTAGTTGCCGCTGAGCGAGTAGCTGTACTTGGACACATATGGCGGCGTGAATCCCGTCAGGTCGGCCTGCAGGACGCCGTCGACGATGCGGCAGGGGGCATCGCGGTTGCCCTCGCAGGTGGTGAAGTAGTCGCGGAACTCGGCGTCGGTCAGCGCGCCGGTGGCGATCAGCGAGAAATCGGCGCTGGGACGCCAGCTCACTTCCAGCTCGGCGCCCTTGGTGCGCATCTCACCTGCGTTCGACATCGCCCAGCCCAGGGTTTCGGGAATGTAGACCTGGGCCTGGAAATCCTTGTAATCGGCCTTGTACAGGCTGACGTTGACGGTGAGGCTGCGGTCGAAGAACTGGGTCTTGGCGCCCAGTTCATAGGCGGTGGATTTCTCCGGCTGGATCAGGTTGGACTCGTTCCAGATCGGGTCGACGGTGGGGCCCTTGTAGCCGGTGGCGACGTTGGCATACCACATCAGCGTGGGATTCTGCTGGAACTGCAGGGCGACTTTTCCAGAGACGTTTTCCTTGCTGATCCCAGCCTGCGAAGGAACGATCGTGCCCAGGTAGATCACCGGCTTGCCTTCGGCGGTGGACATGTCGATGGGCGTCATGGAGGCGGCCACCTTGTCATGCGTGTAGCGCAGCCCAGCGCTGGTGGACCAGCGGTCGGTCAACTTGTAACCCACATTGGCGTAGAGCGCATGGCTCTTGGTGTCGGCGTGGATATGCTGTCTTGGGCCGGTGAGGGAGAGGTATACGCTGGGCGGCGCCGGATTGAAATTGAAGCCGCCGTAGGCGTAGTACTCGTAGGTGCTGTCGACGTTGGCGTAGTAGGCACCAAGCACGTAGTCCAGGCGTTTGTCCTGCGCGGTGCCGGCCAGGCGGAATTCCTGGCTGATCTGATGGGCACGGATCGTGGTGATGTTCTTGTTGAGGAAGTCCGCGGGCGTCTGGTCCACGTCATGGATCTGGTTGACGGTGGAGGCGCGGTAGGCGGTGATGGAGGTCAGCTGCGCACCGTTGGCAAGACGCAGGTCGGCCTTGGCGGAAAAGCCGGTCACGCCCTGGAAGGCGAAAGCATCGGCGTCGGCCTGGCTGGTGAAGCTGTCGCCGCCGATGCGTTCGAAGCCGGCCAGGCTCGCGTTGTAGTTTGTGTCCGTGCCCAGACTGTAGAGCGTGGCGATGTTGCGGTTGAACAAGGTCTGGCGTTCGGCTGCAACCAGGATGTCCAGTCGGTCGTTAGGCGACCACAGCCACTTGCCGCGGATGCCGCGCCCGGTCTGGTCACCGACATTCCAGTCATGGAACGCATTGGCGGTAGCGCCGTCCTGGTCCTTGTAGTAGGCGGAAATACGCAGTGCCGACGTGTCCGAGATGCCCAGGTTGCCGGTTACGCGTGCCACGTGCTCGTTGCGCTCGCCCAGCGACAACGCGACCGAGCCGCCGGTGGTGCCGATCTCCGGGGCACGCGTGCTGATGTTCACGATGCCTGCCGAGGCGTTCTTGCCGAACAGCGTGCCTTGCGGCCCACGCAGGACTTCGATGTGCTCGATGTCGCTGAAGCCGGCCACGCCGGGATCACGCGGTATGCCGATGACCACGTCGTCCACCACCGTGCCCACGGTCTGCTCGGAGGCAACGCTGAAGGCCTGCGTGCCGATGCCGCGCACCTGGAAGCCACCACCGTTGGCGGTGCCGGCCGTGGCCGAGAACGAAACGCCCGGGGCTACGTACTGCAGATCGGAGATGCTGCTCATGTTGGTGCGGTCGAGCTGTTCGGCCGTTACCACACTGATCGAGATGGGGGTGCTCTGCAGCGGCTTGACCTGGTGGGTGGAGCGCACCATCACGGTGTCCAGGTTCTTGGCTTCCGGCTCGGCCACAGGCGCCGCCTGTTGCGCGAAGACGGCGGGCACTTCTGCCAGCGCAATGAGCAATGCAAGGGTCATGCGGGTACGACGCGGTTGCTGGAGCGGGGTGTGGCGTGGGGCGGCTTGCAGGTACTTCATCGTGCTCTCCGTTGGAGCCGGTCATGTCATCCCGGCATGTGGTTTACGGCGTTGCGGCCTCTGCGTGGCTACGCCCGTGGGGCTTTCGAGCGCGCGCAGCCGCCCGGCGTGGTCATGACTGGCCACGAGGACTGGAAAGGGTGTTGGCAATCGTTCTTGTGCCCTTGCGTGGGAGAGGACGCAGGTGCGGGTGACTACAGATGGCCGGTGTGGACCTCGGCGGTAGTCAGGTGCTGCAGTGGCGGTGCAAGGACGTTCGGGTTGTCAGTGGCGGTAGGAGTCTCTTGGGTGACCCTTGGCGGCATCAGCCTTGGAGGGTTGCAGCGGGGGCGCCATGCTTGGCCGTTGAAGGCGTGCCTGTCGCCTGCAGGGTCGGTACAAGCGAGGAAGCCCTGCCGTGATGGAGGGAATGCATTCCCTTCATCGTTTGCGCAGCAGTGTGTTCGTGCAGCGGCAGATGAACTGCGTGCGCTGAAGATGTTGGTGCAGGGGGGGCGCTGTCAACGATTTGCAGCGAGTTGATCACACGTGCACATCAGCTGTTCCAGCGTTGCGCGTGGACAGCGTGCGGTTTGGCCAGGAATACATCGTTAGGCGCCGCACAGCGGCGGCCGATCTGACTGTCCGGTGCCAGGAAAAGTGCCGGTTTGCCCTGAGCGCGCGAGCTGCCTTTTCTACGGGCTTTCCAGCAGCGGGATCGGCGCGCCGCCGCGCTCGAAGCAGCGCCCCCCATTTTCCTGCGCTGTAGTAAGCGCAGGGCTGGACCTCAGTCGTCGCCGCCGATCACGCCTTCAGCCAGCGGCACCCGGCTGCCATCGAGCAGGCCACGGCTGAGCTTGCCGTCCTCGATGAACAGCAGCTCGCCGTTCTCGCCATTCTTGATGCTGCTGTCGATGGCGATGATGCGATCACCATGGAAGCTGCTGACATGCGGCATCGAAGTGTGCCCCACGACGATACGCTTGAGGGAGAGGCTGTCCAGTACGTTCTGCATGCCGGCGGTATCCAGGCGTCCATCGAAGTAGCCGCGGTACCAGATCGGGCTGGTCTTGCCGTCATACAGCGGCGCGGTGCCCGGGTCGGCCTTGACCTCGGCCTTGGGGCGGCCCAGCGAGGCCTGGTAGGCGGCATTGGTAGCTGCCGGGTCCAGCGCCAGCGGCAAGGCCTCCGGCGAGATGCCGCCATGCAGGAACAGGGTGTCGCCGATCCGCAGCAGTACCGGCCGGGTGCGCAGCCATTGGCCGATCACCGAATCGCTGCCATACAGCTGCGGATAGCTGCGGCCCAGCAGCTGTGCACTTCGCAGGTACTTGGGATTGACGTAGCGCAGGTCGTCGTACAGCACCATGGTTTCGTGGTTGCCCAATACGAAGTGCACGGCGCCACCGGCCTGGGCGGCCTGCTGCTGCAGGCTGTAGAGCAGCCAGAAAGCCTCGGTGACCTGGGGGCCGCGATCAAAGACATCACCGGCGATCACCAGTGTGTCCTGGCCCAATGCCCAGCGGTCATGCGGGTCGATCACATGGTGGGCGCGCAGCAACTGCAGCAGTAGTGCGTACTGGCCGTGGATATCGGAGACGGCGACGATGCGGGACGCCGCCGGCAGCACCGCATTGGCCGGGTCGGCCGTTGCTCCGATCAACAGTGGCTGTGGGTAGCCACACGCCGGCGCAAACCCGCGGGCGATAGCGCGCTTGCGACGAAGCTGGCGGGTGACCACCTCGTCATCGCAGATCCATTGCGCCTGCAGGCGTTTGCCGTCACGGAATACGTAGGGGCCGTCGGCGTGCACATGCGCAGCCGGCTCCGGTACCTCGCGCGCCTGGGCGTACGGGACGCTGCACAGCAGCGGGATCAGGATCAGCAGGGCGCAAAGCAGGGGCATGGCAGTTTCCGGGGGCGCGGTGCCTGATGCACCTGCGTCCAGCCTACGGCGCGGCTGCGCCCATCGCATGTGCTATCGGTTTGCTGCGCGGCGCGGCTCAGTCGCGGCGCAATGCAGCACGGCCCGGGGCATCGGGCAGGGTGTCGTGACCCAGCACAATGCGGTTGCGGCCCTGCTTCTTGGCCTGGTACATGGCTGCGTCAGCGCGTGCCATCACTCGTTCGTAGTCCGGGTGGCCGTCGTACAGCGCCACGCCGATGCTGGCACTCACCGCCAGCAGTTGGCCGTCGGCCAGGGTGACGGGGGTCTCGGCGATGCGCCGGCACAAGCCATCGGCAATCACCAGCGCCTGGCGTTCATCCACCGCCACCAGCACCACCACGAACTCCTCGCCGCCGTAGCGGAACACGTAGTCGCTGCCGCGGGTGAACTGGCTGAGGATGCCGGCCACGTGCTGCAGGGCACGGTCGCCGGCTTCGTGGCCGTGTTCATCGTTGATGGTCTTGAAGTGGTCCAGGTCCAGCAGCAGCACGCCGAAGCTGCCGGAGGATTTTTCCGCCAGCTCGATTTCCCGGCGCAGCACGGTGGGCAGGAAGCGACGGTTCAACAGGTTGGTCAGCGCGTCACAGCCGGCATCCAACTCGCCGATGCGCTCGAACAGCATGCCCAGCAGGGTACGTACCTGGCTGACCTTGGAACGCACTTCCTGCAGTTGGATGGAGCGTTCGGCCGGTGCACTGTCCTGCTGCAAGGTGTGCTGCAGCAGCTGGTCGACCTCGCGGATCAGGCTGCTGATCTGCACGGTCTCCGAGCTTTCGCCGAAACTGGGAATGCCCTTGTGGTTGAACCACAGGCCGAATTCCGAACGCGCCAGGCTCTTGAAGCTGCTCAGGTCGGCCTGTGCGGCCAACGCATACAGCAGGGTGTTCTCCCAATCCAGCAGCAGGGCACGTTGGCGTTCGCGCTCGGTGCTGACGTTCTGTACCAGCGAGAACAGCCGGTAGGCCGCATCGGTGCGCGAAGAGCGCTCGCGGGCATTGGAATAGGCCAGGGTCATGCCTTCCAGCGCGATATCGAAAGAGGCGGTGAGGCTGGCGATGGCGGTGTGCGCGGTTTCACCGTGCCCGGCCTGTTCGCCGATCAACTGGAACAAACGCTGTTTGAGCACGCGGGTACCGCGCGTGACCAGATCCACCGGAATGCCCACGCGTGCATGCACATCGCCAATGACGCGCTGGTTGGCGATCAATTGCTCGACATTGCCGTCATCGGCCTGCAGCAGGTCGCGTACCCAGCGCTGCATGGCCGGTTGCAGCCGCACCCGCACCTGGTCGTGTGACATCGAGCGCGAGGCGCGCGCGTCGTTCATCATCACCTTGTAAAAATGCGCGGCAAGCGCGGCGGCATGGTCGTCGGCCAGGCTTGCCAACACCTGCGCAGCGTCCGGACCAGCGGCAGCAAGGCTTTGTCTCCAGGCTGCCGCCAGGGCGCTGCTGTTGGTGTCGGGCATGGAAGAGGGGGCGATATTCATGCGATCAATCGGTAGAGTGCCAGTGGCAGCCGACCATTATCGGCAGGAAACACCGATGTTTGAGGATGTTGTATTGATAGCTGTGTTCACTGTTTGTTCAAGTTCTGCTGTGCTGGGTAGCGCCGGGCGCGCGCGATGATCAGCGCCGGCCCTTTCCCGATGATGGCCGTGGTGGCCTTGCTGGCGCTGGCGATAGGCTGGGGTTTCGCGCGGGCCTTGAGCCCGGCGGCTGACGGTCTGCGCAGCCGTGCCGGCGCGGTGGTGCTGGATGCCTTCCTGCTCGGCTTGCTGGGTGCGCGGCTTGCGCACGTGGCCCTGCATGCGCGTGACTACCTGGCGCAGCCGCTGTCCATCATCCGCCTGGGTGATGGTGGCTACACGATCTGGGCGGGCTTGCTGGTGGCCGCTGCCTACGCGTTGTGGAAGACCCGCCAACGCCTGCTGCGCAAGCCGGTGCTGCTGGGCCTGGCCGCCGGTGCGGCGTTCTGGGCGATGGGCGGCATGGTGCTGTTTGCGATGCAGCGCGCCTCCATTCCGCTGCCTGACGCGGTGCTGGTGGACATGCAGGGCCAGTCGGCACCGCTGGCGGCGTTTACCGGCAAGCCGACGGTGATCAATCTGTGGGCGACCTGGTGTGGGCCGTGCCGGCGCGAAATGCCGGTGCTGGCGCAGGCGCAGCAGGCGCACCCACAGGTGCAGTTCGTGTTTGCCAACCAGGGTGAAACCAGCGATGAGGTCGCCGACTACCTGCGTGTGGAGAACATGCAGTTGCACAACGTGCTGCTGGACGCCGATTCCCGGGTGATGCAACAGACCGGTGCCCGTGCGCTGCCAACCACTCTGTTCTTTGCCGCCGATGGACGGCTGCGCAGCGTGCATATGGGCGAGCTGTCGCGCGCCACCCTGGAAGCGCGCCTGCGCGAGCTGCAATAACCCCTTTACCGCAAGAGATACCTGATGATGCGTTCCCGTACGATGCTGCTGTTGTTGTCCGCCATGAGCCTGGCGCCCCTTGCATGTGCACAGACTGCCGGCACGCCGGCCACCACCGCGGGCAAGGCGCCGGCAGCCGCCGAAGAGCCGGCGGTGGTCAAGACCCTGCGCTCGCAGGGCGTCGAGTTCATGGGCACGTTCGAAACACCGGTTGGCCTGACCGGCTATGCCGGCGTCGCCGGCCAGCGGCCGCTGGGCGTCTACGTGTCCAAGGATGGCGAATACGCGGTGGTTGGTACCCTGGTCAACGCCAAGGGTGAGGACGTAAGCGCCGCCAAGCTCAAGGAGCTGGTGTCCGGGCCGATGGGCCAACAGGCCTGGGCGCGCGCCGAGGCCACCCATTGGGTGCGCGACGGCAAGGCCGATGCGCCGCGCATCATCTACTCTTTCAGCGATCCGAACTGCCCGTACTGCAACCGTTTCTGGGAAGCTGCGCAGCCGTGGGTGGCCGCGGGCAAGGTGCAGATCCGGCAGATCCTGGTGGGCGTTATCCGCGAGGACAGCGCCAACAAGGCCGCTGCCATCCTCGGCGCGGCATCGCCGGAGCAGGCCTTGATCCAGAACGAGCGTGACTTCGCCAAGGGCGGCATCAAGCCGCTGGCGACGGTGCCGGCGGCGGTACAGGCCAAGCTGCGCGCCAACGAGGCGGCGATGCTGGATCTGGGCTTCCAGGGGACGCCGGGCATCATCTTCAAGGATGCCGATGGCAGCGTGCAGATGCGCTCGGGCATGCCGCAGGGCGATGACATGCAGACGGTGCTCGGCCCCCGCTGATCGCTGAACCGGGTGGTGGCGATGTAATAGTCTCCGCCGCGCCGGGCTGACTAAGCTGGCTTCGTTTCCGGGAGCCAGCCATGAGCCACGACCACAACCACCTGCCCAGTGAGATCCGCCACGAGAAGCCCCTGTGGTGGGCGTTGGGGCTGACCACGTCCTATCTGGTGGTGGAGGTCATCGGTGCGTTCTGGACCAACAGCCTGGCGTTGTTGTCCGACGCAGCGCATATGGCCACCGATGCCATCGGCCTGATGATCGCGCTCACCGCGGTCCGTCTGAGCCGGCGCCCGCCCGATGCCAAGCGCACCTATGGCTATGCCCGCCTGGAGGCGCTGGGTGCGGTAACCAATGGCCTGCTGCTGTTTGGCGTGGGCATCTACATCCTTTTCGAAGCCGTACAGCGCTTCCAGCAGCCGCAGGCGATTGCCTCCACCGGCATGATGTGGGTGGCTGCATTCGGCCTGGTGGTGAACCTGATCGCGATGCGCCTGCTCAGTGCCGGCAGTGGTGAGAGCCTGAACGTCAAGGGCGCCTATCTTGAAGTGTGGAGCGACATGCTTGGTTCGGTGGCGGTGATTGCCGGCGGCCTGATCATCCACTTCACCGGTTGGACCCTGGTCGACCCGATCCTGGCGGTGCTGATTGGCCTGTGGGTGCTGCCACGCACCTGGGTGCTGCTGCGCGATGCGATCAACGTGTTGCTGGAGGGCGTGCCCAAGGGCGTGGTGCTGAAGGACATCGAAGCTGCATTGCGCGAGCAGGCAGGGGTGGCCGGCATCCACGATCTGCACGTGTGGGCCTTGGCGTCGAGCACGCCGGCTTTGACCGTGCATGTGGTGATGCAGGATGGGCAGGCGCCGGATGCCTTGCGCCGGCAAGTGGCCGACATGCTGCACGAGCGGTTTGATATCGACCATGTAACGGTGCAGGTTGAAGTGGATCACTGCGGCGATGATTGTGCTGACAAGAAGACGGGCGGCGGTGACCACGACCATGATCATGAAGGTCATGCGCACGGGCCGGATGAGCAAGGTCATCACGGCCATGTGCACCGCTGAACAGCGCGCTTTGCGCGTCCCCTTTCCCCCTCTCCCCAACCCCTCTCCCGCAAGGGGAGAGGGGCTCA